>NZ_JALMEZ010000016.1:0-182835 GCF_023242495.1 Pseudomonas sp. MWU13-2862
GGGGGCGTGGTGTTTCAGGATTCTGCGTTTTCTTCCGGATCCTTGATCAGGTGCGCCGCCAAGGTACGCAACGGTCCTAGCTGGCGGCAGATCAACGCCAACTGGGTCTGCACCAGCCGTTGGATCTCGTCGATCTCGTCCGGCATCTGCTCCAACTCATTGGCCAGGGCTTCCTCGGCATCGCTTTGAATGGCGATGGGGGTCTTGTTCGCCAGGCCCGTGGCGACTTCTTCGATGCTTGCCGCCAGCGTCGCGCCGACACCCTCGAGCAGATGATCACGCACCGCTTCCGGTAACTGGTTGTCGCGGTGCGCGCCGAGTCCCGACAGGTAGCTGAGCAAGGTATGCGAGAGCACCAGGAAGCGGAACCCCACGTCGGCTTCCTTACGGAAGTGCCCCGGCTCCATCAACATGTTCGCCAGGGTGGTCGACAGCGCCGCATCGGCGTTGTGGGCGTTGCGTCGGGCCAGGCGGTAGGCGAGGTCGTCGCTCTTGCCCTGGGCGTACTGGCGCATGATCTGGCGCAGGTACAGGCTGTTGCAGCTCAGGGTATTGGCCAGCACCTTGTTCAGGCGCCGACCTTGCCAGTCCGGCAGGAACAGGAACACCGCCAGGCCGGCGATCAGCGCACCCAGCAGGGTATCGAGCAGGCGCGGCAGGAACAGGCCGTAGCCGTCGCCCACCTGGTTGAAACAGAACAGCACCGTCAGGGTCATGGCGGCGGTCGCCAGGGTGTAGCGGGTGGTGCGGTTGATAAAGAACACCACCCCGGCGGCGATGGTGAACAAGGCCTGGATCAACGGGCTCGGGAACAGGTCGAACAAGGCCCAGGCGGCGGTCAGGCCGATGGCCGTGCCGAGGATCCGCTGGCCCAGTTTGCGCCGGGTGGCGCCATAGCTCGGCTGGCAGACGAACAGGGTGGTGAGGATGATCCAGTAGCCCTGGGACGGGTGCACCAGGTGCACCATGCCGTAGCCGATGCTCAGCGCCAGCGGCAGGCGCAGGGCGTGGCGGAACAGCAGCGAAGTCGGGGTCAGTTGGGTGCGCAGGCGCGTCCAGACATCCTTGAAATTACGCGGTGAACGGTCCAGCAGGCTGCTGTCGGTGGCGTCGGCCAGGCTATCGGGGTTGCTGGCGTCGCTCAACAGACGGTCGAGGGTGCCGAGGTTGGCCGCCAGGGCCCGCAGCGAACGCAGCAGGCCGCGCCAGGCCGGGTTGCTCTGGATGCGCAGGTGTTCCAGGGAGGCGTGCAGGTCGCCCAGGGCTTCGGCGAAGCTGGCGTCGTAGACGAACGGCTGGCGCAGTTGGATCGACACCGCCAGGGCCTGGCAGGCCTTGCCTTGCTCGCGTAGCAGGCGTTGGCAGCGGAACAGCACGTCGCTGTGAAAGAACGCCTCGGCCAGGGCGTTGTACGGGTAGTGCGAGGAACTGGCGCGCTCGTGGATATCCTGGGCGAGGAAGTACAGCTTCAGGTAGCGGCTGACCTTCGACCCCGGCCGACCATTGCCGACCCGGTGCAGGATGATTTCCTTGGCGCTGTTCAGCGCCGCCACCACCTTGCCGTTCTGCTGGGCCAGCTCCAGGCGCCGGGCCTCGACGTCCAGTTGGCGGATCGGTTCGAACAGCGAGGACTTGAGCTTGAGGTAGTAACCCAGTTCGCGGAACAGTCTGGCCAGGCTCTGTTGCACCGGCTGGTTGGAGAACATCGCCTGCCAGAGCACCGAGAGCACGCCGTACCAGGCCGCGCCGGTCACCAGCAGCATCGGCTCGTGCCAGAGGTTGGCGACTTCGCCGCCGCGCTGGTCGACGCCGATCATGGTGTAGACCGAGAGGATCAGGGTTGCCGAGGCTATCGCGCCATAACGTTCGCCCAGGGCGCCGAGCATGGTCAGGGCAAAGGCCGCCAGGGCCATGGCACAGACGAAGACCAGGGGATAGGGAAACAGCAACTCGACCGAGAACGCCGCGACACTGAAGCACACCAGCGTCACCGCCAGGGCGTTGAGGCGGCCTTGCCAACTGTCGTCGGTCTCGGCCAGGGCGCTGGCGATGACCCCGAGGAACAACGGGATCAGGAGCTTCATCTCGTTCTGGAACCAGCACAGGGTCATGATGCCGGTCAGGGCGATAAACACCCGAACGCTATAGCTGAATTTGTCCAGCGCCCAGAGACGGCGCAGGGACTGGTTGAACGAGGTGGATGCCATGAAGGTGAGAGAGCCTGCCAAGCGATTGATCTGAATGATGGGTAGACGGGCGGCATTACAATGGCGCCACATCGTCTACAGCAAAATTTGTTCCGTGATCAGCGATTGTCCCAAGGATCAGGCGAATTGCGCCGCCGCATAGCCCGAGGCCCAGGCCCACTGGAAATTGAAGCCGCCCAGGTGGCCGCTGACGTCCAGCACTTCACCGATAAAATACAACCCCGGGCTTTTCAGCGATTCCATGGTTTTCGACGACACTTCCCGGGTGTCGACACCGCCCAGGGTCACTTCGGCGGTGCGATAACCTTCGGTGCCGGCCGGGACCAGTCGCCAGTCGCCGAGCTTCTGCGCGACCTCGGCCAACTCCGCCGGGGTGTACTGCTTCATCGGCTTGGAGACGAACCAGTGTTCGGCCAGCAGGTTGGCCATTTTCTTGGTGAACAACTCGCCCAGCAGGGTTTTCAGCTCGCTGTTGGGCCGTTCGGCCTGTTGCTGTTGCAGCCAGTCCAGCGCGTCGTGGTCCGGCAGCAGGTTGATATGCAACGTATCGCCAGGATTCCAGAACGAGGAAATCTGCAGGATCGCCGGGCCGCTGAGGCCGCGGTGGGTAAACAGGATATTTTCCCGGAAGCTCTGCTCGTTGCAGCTCACCAGGCAATCCACCGAGGTCCCGGACAGCTCGGTGCAGAGGGCCTTGAGTTGATCGGTAATGGTGAACGGCACCAGCCCGGCGCGGGTCGGTAACACCTGGTGGCCGAACTGTTTGGCCACCTGATAACCGAAGCCGGTGGCGCCCAGGGTCGGGATCGACAGGCCGCCGGTGGCGATCACCAGGGATTGGCAGGTGATCTGGCCAAGGGTGGTTTGCAGCAGGTAGCCGCTTTCCAGCTTTTCGATGTGCTGGATGGCGGTGTCCAGGTGCAGGCTGACGCCGGCTTGGTCGCACTCGTCGAGGAGCATGCCGAGGATGTCGCTGGACTTGTTGTCGCAGAACAGCTGGCCGAGTTTTTTCTCGTGATAGGGCACGCCGTGCTTGGCCACCATCGCGATGAAATCCCACTGGGTGTAGCGGGCCAGGGCCGACTTGCAGAAGTGCGGGTTCTGCGAGAGGAAATTGCCGGGTTCGCTGTACATATTGGTGAAATTGCAGCGACCACCGCCGGACATCAGGATTTTCTTGCCGGCCTTGTTGGCGTGGTCGATCAGCATCACCTGGCGCCCGCGGGCGGCGGCGGTAAAGGCGCACATCAAGCCGGCGGCACCGGCGCCGATGATCACAACTTCAGTAACGGGCACAACGATGTCCTCGGAAGGCGATTAGGATAATGCGGTCTTGAAAACACTGCGGATAGGGTAACGTGATCTTGAAAACACCACGAAACCTTGTAGGAGCAGGGCTTGCCCGCGAAGGGGCCGGTGTGGGCTATCCGAAAGATCAGGTTGATAATACTGACGTCTTCGCGGGCAAGCCCTGCTCCTACAGGTTTCCGCTGTTTGCACGAGCAAGGCCAGCCGATCCATGGTGGGGACCGAGCTGGCCCTTGATATTCAGAGAATCCGCACGCGCAACGAGCGGCCCTTGATCTTGCCGTCGTTCAGGCGCTGCAAGGCCTGCTTGGCGACACCGCGCTCCACCGCCACATAGGCCTGGAAGTCGAAAATCGCGATCTTGCCGACCTGGGCACCGGGAATCCCGGCGTCGCCGGTCAGGGCACCGAGGATGTCGCCCGGACGGACCTTGTCCTTGCGCCCGGCAGCGATGCACAGGGTGCTCATGGCCGGCAGCAGCGGGCTGCCGCCCTGGGATTTGAGGTTGTCGAGCTGGTCCCAGTTCAACGGCGACTTCTGCACTTCCTCGATGGCCCGCGCGCGCAGGCTTTCGGACGGCGCCACCAGGCTGATCGCCAGGCCGGTCTCGCCCGCCCGACCGGTACGGCCGACGCGGTGGATATGCATCTCCGAATCACGGGCCAGCTCGACGTTGATCACCATGTCCAGGGCATCGATATCCAGGCCACGGGCCGCCACATCGGTGGCCACCAGCACCGAGATACTGCGGTTGGCGAACATCGCCAGGACCTGGTCGCGGTCACGCTGTTCCAGGTCACCGTGCAGGGCCACGGCGGACACGCCCTTGGCGGTCAGGTGGTCGACGGTTTCCTGGACCTGCTGCTTGGTGAAGCAGAACGCCACGCAGGACTCAGGCCGGAAATGGTTGAGCACCTTGACCACGGCTTCCATGCGCTCTTCCGGGGAAATCTCGTAGAAGCGCTGCTCGATCTGGCTGTCGGCATGCATCGCCTCGGCCTTGACCTGCTGCGGGTTGCGCATGAACTTGGAGGCCAGCTGCTTGATGCTCACCGGATAGGTGGCGGAGAACAGCAGGGTCTGCCGACGTTCCGGGAGCTGCGCAATGATTTCCTCGATGGCGTCGTAGAAACCCATGTCGAGCATGCGATCGGCTTCGTCGAGGACCAGGGTGTTGAGGCCGTGCAGGACCAGCGAGCCCTTGCGCAGGTGCTGCTGGATACGCCCCGGGGTGCCGACGATGATGTGGGTGCCGTGTTCCAGGGAGGCGATCTGCGGTCCGAGGGACACGCCGCCGCAGAGGGTCAGCACCTTGATATTGTCTTCGGCGCGGGCCAGGCGACGGATTTCCTTGGCGACCTGGTCGGCCAGCTCGCGGGTGGGGCAGATCACCAGCGCCTGGCAACCGAAGAAGCGCGGGTTGATCGGGTTCAGCAGGCCGATGCCGAAGGCCGCGGTCTTGCCGCTGCCGGTCTTGGCCTGGGCGATCAGGTCCATGCCCTTGAGGATCACCGGCAAGCTTTGCGCCTGGATCGGCGTCATCTGGGCATAACCGAGGGAGTCGAGGTTAGCCAGCATGGCGGCGGACAGTGGCAAAGAGTTAAACGCGGTGGCGATGGTGGTCACGGGACTGGCCTGCAAAACAAAATGTCGCGCAGTGTATCAGTCCCGACTGGCGGCGCTGCAAATTCTGGACGAAAAGTAGCCAAATACTGGTAGTGCAGGCTGATTGTTGTGGGAGGCGCTGCTTTGGGGCAATGGCTTGAACCTGTTGTGTGGCTGCTGGCCTCTTCGCGGGCAAGCTCCGCTCCCACACTGAGATCGGAGCCAGGCGCAAGTGTTGCAGGCACCGCGCAACTTGTGGGAACGGAGCTTGTCGGATCGCCGCACCGCCGCGAAGAGGCCCCTGAGCGCACCCAATAAATCCCAGGCACCTAGTGCTCGATATGCTGCTCCTGAACCACCCTGGCCCGCCGCCCGTCCTGGGGTGAAAGCTGCAGGAAAATCGTCGCCGCCAGCATCGCCATGATGCCCACGGTGAGGAAGGTCAGTTGGAAGGCGCCGAGCACCGTCTCCACGCCATCGTTGCCGACCGCGGCGGTAAAGCCACCGAGCAGGGCACCGGCGCACGCCACCCCGAGGCTCAGGGACAATTGCGCCACCACCGACAGCAGGCTGTTGCCGCTGCTGGCGGACTTGTCGTCAAGATCGATCAGGGTCACGGTGTTCATCGCCGTGAACTGCAGCGAGTTGATCGCCCCGGCAATCGCCAGCATGGCCAGCAACAAGGGGTAAGGCGTCTGCTCGGTGACCAGGCCCATGACCGCGAGCATGATGCCCAGGGCCAGGGTGTTGCCGGTGAGCACGATGCGATAACCCAGGCGCTCGATCAGCGGCCGGGCGATCGACTTGGCGAACATCGCCGCCGCCGCCAGGGGTAGCATGCTCATCCCGGCCTGGGACGGCGAGTAACCCAGGGCCACTTGCAGCAGCAACGGCACCAGGAACGGCAGGGCGCCGCTGCCCAGGCGGGCGAACAGATTGCCGAGGATGCCCACGGCAAAGGTCCGGGTCTTGAACAAGGACGGCGCGAACAAGGGATTATCGATATGCCCGGCCCGCAGCCAATACGCCGCCAGGCAGGCGAGGCCGGCGAACAGCAGCAACATCACCCGCAGGTGCGGCAGTTGCAGCTCGCCCAGGCCCTCCATGGCGATGGTGATCAGCAGCATCGCCGCGCCGAACAACAGGAAGCCGATGCCGTCGAAGCGCGTGCGCTCGCTGCCGCGCAGGTCCGGGATGAACTTCCACACCGCGTAGCAGCCGAGCAGGCCCACCGGCAGGTTGATCAAAAAAATCCAGTGCCAGGTCAGGTACTGCACCATCCAGCCGCCCATGGTCGGGCCGATCAACGGGCCGAGCAGGCCGGGGATGGTGATGAAGCCCATGATCCGCACCAGCTCCGAACGCGGGTAGGCCCGCAGCACCACCAGCCGGCCGACCGGTAGCATCAGCGAACCGCCGAGGCCCTGGATGATCCGGGCGCCCACCAGCATGTTCAGCGAGCTCGACAGGGCGCAGAGCAGGGAGCCGATACTGAACAGCAGGATTGCGCCGAAGAAGATGCGTTTGGTGCCGAAGCGGTCGGAAACCCATCCCGAGGCTGGGATCAGCAGGGCCACGGTGAGCATGTAGGCGATCACCACGCCCTGCATGCGCAGGGGGTTTTCCGCCAGGTCGAGGGCCATGGCGGGCAGTGCGGTGTTGAGGATGGTCCCGTCGAGGGACTGCATGAAGAAGGCAATGGCTACCACCCACGGTAGCCAGCGAGCGGTCGTTACGTCGAGTGGGGCACGATCAGGCATGGGCGGCTCTGTTTGTTAGCTGGCTACGTAGTTGCAGTATGCCTGATCGGTCAGGAACGGTGTAGGCGTGTGCTCGTTGCCGGAGATCTTGAACACACCCGCCACCTGCAGGAGCCGGCTTGCTGGCGATGAACGATGACGCGGTGTGCCTGATGGACCGCGTCGCCTGGATCGCCAGCAAGCTGGCTCCTACAGGACGCGATGCTATCCGTGCGACAGCAGAAATCCCAGCAAAGCCTGATGCACCGCGTTGGCGGCCTGGCGCGATTCCAGGTCGAGCAGGTGGCCGGTGTCTTCGGCGACGGAGAAACTGCTGCGGGGGATATATTCCTGGAACACCCGCGCACCTGCGGCCGGGGTGTAGATGTCCTTGGCGCCATTGATGAAATGCACCGGGCTCTGGATCGCGGACAAGGCCCGCAGGTAATTACCGTCGCCAAGCTGCAGCACCTGGTCGATATGAAAGCGCGCCTGGTGGTATTCGGTGCTGGGCATCGAGGACAGGTGCTGGTGGTTGGTGGCCTTGAGGCGTGGTGGCAGGAAGTGGCCGACGGTGTCGTTGAGCAGGTGGCCGATGGCGGATTTGTCGTCCACCGCGATCAGTTCGTGGACGCGCTGCACATACGCCCGCATCGGTGGATTCAGGTCGGGCGCCAGGGCCATCACCACCGAGCTTTCGATGGTCGGCGGGTGCCGGGTGAGGGCCAGCAGGGTGGAAATGCCGCCCCACGAGGCGGACACCAGGTGATTGACCTCGAAGCGCTGCACCAGGGCCAGGAGGATCTCCACCTCGTCGTCCTTGGTCACCAACCCCGGATCGGGATTGTAGGGTTGTGAGCGCCCGGCAAAGGGCAGGTCGAACAGCACCACGTTGAAGTGTTCGGCCAGGCACTTGCCGGTACGGGTGAAAGAGCTGGTGGTGGCCAGGGCACCGTTGACCAGCAGGACCGTCTTGCGCCGGGGATCGTCGCCGATACGTTCGACATGGATGTTGAAGTGCCGGTACAGGTTGTTGATGACAAAGCTTCCATGATTCATATCAAGCTCCAGCAAAGCACTTTCGGGGGATGAAAGAGGTGCGGCGTTGAGTAAGGAAATCGCGGGTCGAGTCTGGTTTCTCTGGGTGTTGCCGTATGAGGGTGGCGTTTTGATAGTGTGAAAAAAACAGAGGGATATATAGCGCGCCGGGCGGCGTCAGGGCAACTGACTGAACGGATAGGTATGCGGGTGTTTCGGTCAGAGATCTTGTGACCGCCGCGGACCTGTAGGAGCAGGGCTTGCCCGCGAATAGGCCCTTGAGAGCGCTAAAAGCTTCGCGGGCAAGCCCTGCTCCTACAGGTTTTGCGGTGTCCGTGAGAGCGGACTCCAGGTTTACAGGGTCAGGGTCAACTTGCTGATCAACGCCCCCGGCAGCAGGTTCGACGCGGTCTGTCGCTGGTCGTAGGTGCTCGCCGACAGCAGCAGCTCGCGTTCCTGGGTCAGGGCTTCCAACTGGCTGCCCAACAGGCTGTAGACACTGTCATCGAAGCGCATGGTGCTGACCGGCGCCTGGATCTCGCCGTTCTCCACCCAGAAGGTGGCGAAGCGGGTCATGCCGGTCATCCGCGCCGCCGGTTGGTCCGAGTAGTTCAGGTACCACAGGTTACTGATATACAAGCCGGTGCCCAGTCGCTTGAGAATATCGGCCTGGGCCAGTTGCCCGGCGCGCATCTGCAAGGCACCGGGATACTCGCCGCCGCTGGCACCGTTGGTGGTCAGCCCGTACTCGGCGGCACTGCGGGAGTTGATCAACTGCTGGTCCGCCGCGCCCGCGGCCACCAACGACACGTCGCCACGCGGATAGCCTTCGTTGGAAAACGCCGGGCTCAACGAACCGCTGATCTGCTCGCTGAGCCAGACGCTGGGACTGAAGCTGGCCTCGCCCGCGTAAAGCTTCTGCAGCGGGCTGTGCTTGCTGCCGATGGCCTGGGCCGAGAAGCCGCCCCAACTAAGCATGCCCATGACTTCTTCCAGCGCCGCCGGTGCCAGGTAGGCGCGATACTCGCCCGGCGCCAGGGTGCGCAACGGTCGGCCGAGAAACTCGAGTTGCTCACGGGCCTGCTGGAAGCGCCGGGCAAAGCCGTCGCTGTTCCAGTCATGGCCGGCGTAGCTGGCTTTCACCGCCTGGCCGTTTTCGTGGAACAGGCTCCAGTCGAAGTTGAAACTATTGGCCTGGTGCCAGCCAAAGGCCCCGTCGGAACTGGCAAAGCCCCGGCTGATGGGACCGGCGGCGTAGAACCCGACCAGGTCCAGGCCGACCGAGGCGCGGCTGATTTCCTCCAGTACTCGCGCCGTCTCCGGCAACGGATGGCTTTGCACGTTCTGGCTTTGCCAGGCGTTGTGGTTGAGCAGCAGGTACGGGTCCGCCGGCAACAGCGGGAGGATTTCGCGCAGTTGTTGCAGGCCGTCCGCCAGGCGCTGACGGTCCGGCTCAGGTTCGCCGGAGAGGGTGATCTGCAAGTCGGCGTGGCGACCGTCGTCGATCAGCTTGAAGCTCAAGCTGGCCTGTTGCACCTGCCCGGCCTGGCGCACCCGGCCCTGATTGAAACGGATAAAGTCCGACGACTCGGCGGCATAACCCAGGGTGAAACGTTCCGTGGCGTGCAGTTGTTTCTGCAAACCCTCGACCAGCGCGCGGAAGTGTTCGACCTGACTCAGTGAAGTACTCATCAGGCATCTCCTCCAAACACATCGACATTGCTGAAGACACAGGCGGGCGAGGCATGCCCGACGCGGATCACCTGGTTGGGCTCGCCCTTGCCGCAATTCGGCGTGCCCAAGACCTGGAAGGTCTCGGCGTTGCCGACGGCGCTGAGATTGCGCCAGAACTGTGCGGAAATTGCCCGGTAGTTGGGATTTTTCACCACGCCCTTGAGCTCGCCATTTTCTATCAGTTGGCCCCATTCGCAGCCGAACTGGAATTTGTTGCGGGCATCGTCGATGGACCAGGAACGGTTGGTGGACATCAGGATGCCTTTCTCGATACCGCCGACCAGTTGGGCGAAGGACTGGTCGCCCGGTTCGATATTGAGGTTGGCCATGCGGTCGATGGGCGCGCGGTTCCAGCTGCAGGCGCGGCTGTTGGCGACGCCGTCGAGGCCGGAGCGGAACTGTGACAGCGCGCCGCCCAATGGGCGCAGCAGGCGGCCTTCGCGAATCAGGAACTCCTTGTGGGCCGGGGTGCCGTCGTCGTCATGGCCGTAGCTGGCCAGTTGCTGCGCGATGGTCGGATCGAAGGTCACGTTGAGCAGCGCCGAGCCATATTGCAGGCTGCCGAAGTCGCTGGCCTTGACGAAACTGGTGCCGGCGTAATTGCGCTCGTCGCCGAGGATACGGTCCAGTTCCAGCGGGTGGCCGATGGATTCGTGGATCTGCAGGATCATCTGGTCCGGGGTCAGCAGCAGGTCGCGCGGGCCTTGCGGGGTGTTGGGCGCCAGCAGCAATTGCAGGGCCTGGTCGGCGACCCGGGTGCCGGCGCCGATCAGTCCGGAGCGGCCGATGACATCGGCGCTGCCTTGCTGGCCGAAGTTTTCCCGGCCCAGGGTACGGGTCTGGCTGTCCGCGCCGTCGTAGGCGGTGACGCTCAGGCCCGGGTAGACGAAGCGCAGGGCCTGGCGCAGTTCGGCGCCGGCGTTGTTGAGGTAGATCTGTTCGACCTGGGTCAGGCCGAGGCTGACTTCCCAGTTGACCAGCCGCTCATCCTTGGGCACGGCGGCGGATTCGGCGCCGAGCAGGGCGTAGCAGTCGCTCAGTGACGGGAAGGGCTGGTCGAGCTGGGGCGAGCGGTAATCGGCGCGGTCGCTGGACACGGCCTGTTGGCGCAGGTCGAGCAGGGCGTGGGGGGCCATCAAGCGGGCGTAGTTTTCGGCACGTTCGAGGGCGCTTTGCAGGCCGGCCTGGGACAGGTCGTTGGTCGCGGCATAGGCTTCGACGCCGTTGACGCGGACGGTCAGCATCGCGCCTTCGTCGAGGCGCAGGCTTGGGGGTTCCGCGACGTTCTTGCGCACCGACAGGTATTGGCCGGATTCGCGCACGTAACGCAGCGAGAAGAATTCAGCGCCCGTGCGCAAGCCGGCGAACCGTTGCTTGAGCTGGGGGTGGAAGTCGAACATGGGGAACCTCCTTGTGCGGGGTGTTCGGGAGGGCCTCTTCGCGGGCAAGCCCTGCTCCTACAGGGTAGTGTCGTACACAAGTGCCGTGAACGACGAAAAACTGTAGGAGCAGGGCTTGCCCGCGAAGCTCTTGAGGCTGTTGACCTTAGAGCGGGCAGCCCTTGGCGCGCAGGATCGCGTCGAAGCGGTCCGGGTCCAGGGTGCCGGCTTCAATCGCCGCCAGTGTAGCTTTTTCCCGCGCCAGCAGGTCGTGGCAGCGGATCAGCAGTTCCGGCAGTTCGGAGCGGGCCGCGGCGACAACGCCGTCACCGTCGCCGATCATCAGGTCGCCCGGGGTCACCAGCATGCCGGCACAGGAAATCGGTACGTTGATCTCGCCACCGCCGTCGGTGCTCGGGCCACGGTGCACGCCGCCGATGGCGTAGGCCGGCAGTTCGCCGGTCTGCCATTCGTCGAGGTCGCGCAGGGCGCCGTTGATCACCACGCCGACGATACCGGCCTTGAGGGCCATGGCGCGCATGATGCCGCCGAACACGGCGCGGGTCAGGTCGGCGCTGCCGTCGATCACCAGCACATCGCCCGGACGGGCCATCTGCATGGCCTTGAGGATCATCAGGTTGTCGCCCGGACGCACGCGTACGGTCAGGGCATTGCCGAGCATCGGGGTGTTGCCGTGGAACGGTCGCAGGCCCAGTCCACCGACGTTACGACCGAGGCAGTCGCTGACCGCGGCGGCCGGGATCTTGCTGAATTCCGTCAGCCACTTGGGGTCCATGGGCTCGGGGTTGGGATTGATCAGGTAGCCGGTGGGCCATTTGCTCGAAGATACGACATCAAACATGGGAAAGCCTCGTGGCCAGCAATGTGGCGGCGTGTCGAATTGGGGCGGGGGTGAAACGTTTGCGCGCCATTAGATTAGGCCTGCGCGGTGGGTAGGAGCAAGGGTAGGGCGGTGTGGGGATTGTTTACGTTGTGTGGTGGGAGATTGATGTTACCTGAACTGACGCATTCGCGGGCAAGCCCTGCTCCTACAAGGTGGTGGCGTACACAAATTCTGTGAACGACAAAAAACTGTAGGAGCAGGGCTTGCCCGCGAAGCTTTTCAGGGATTACTGCGCAGTGCGGCTCACTTCACGCAGCGGCTTGCCACGCACCGGCGCCTCACCCGCCACATAGTAGTCGGCCTTGCTGCGCGGCAGTGGCTGGCGGCCACGGATCTTGTCGGCGATTTTCTCGGCGATCATGATCGTCGGCGCGTTCAGGTTGCCGGTGGTGATGATCGGCATGATCGACGCGTCGACCACCCGCAGGCCCTGCATGCCATGCACGCGACCCTGGCTGTCGACCACTGCCATCTCGTCGGTGCCCATCTTGCACGAGCAGGACGGGTGGAAGGCGGTCTCGGCGTGCTCGCGGACAAACTGGTCCAGTTGCTCGTCGGTCTGCACCTCGATCCCCGGGCTGATTTCACGCCCACGGTAAATATCCAAAGCCGGCTGTTGCATGATTTCCCGGGTCAGGCGGATGCCGTCGCGGAATTCCTGCCAGTCCTGCTCGGTGGCCATGTAGTTGAACAGGATGCTCGGGTGCTGGCGCGGGTCCTTGGACTTGGCCTGCACCCGACCGCGGCTCGGCGAACGCATGGAACCCATGTGCGCCTGGAAGCCGTGTTCTTTCACGCCGTTGCTGCCGTTGTAGTTAATCGCCACCGGCAGGAAGTGGTACTGGATATTCGGCCACTCGAATTCCGGGCGGGTGCGAATGAAACCGCCGGCTTCGAACTGGTTGCTGGCGCCGATGCCGGTGCCGTTGAACAGCCATTCGGCACCGATGGCCAGCTGGTTCCACCACAGCAGCGATGGGTACAGCGAGACCGGCTGGGTGCAGGCGTATTGCAGGTACAGCTCCAGGTGGTCCTGGAGGTTTTCACCGACGCCCGGCAGGTCGTGGACCAGCGGGATATCCAGGCTTTGCAGGAGCTTGGCCGGGCCGACGCCGGAGCGCTGGAGGATCTGCGGCGAGGCGATGGCGCCGCTGCACAGCAGAACTTCCTTGCGGGCGCGGACTTCGACCGGTTCTTCGGCCGAACCCAGCAGGTAACGCACGCCGACCGCACGCTTGTCTTCGAACAGAATCTTGTCGGTCAGGGCGTGGGTGACGATGGTCAGGGTCGAGCGCTGCTTGGCCGTGTCCAGGTAACCACGGGCGGTGCTGGCGCGACGGCCCTTGGGCGTGACGGTGCGGTCCATCGGACCGAAACCTTCCTGCTGGTAGCCGTTGAGGTCGACGGTACGCGGGTAACCGGCCTGCACGCCGGCTTCGACCATGGCGTGGAACAGCGGGTTGTTGCCGGCCTTGGGCGTGGTCACGCTGACCGGGCCTTCGCCGCCGTGATAGTCGTTTGGACCGATGTCACGGGTTTCGGCCTTGCGGAAATACGGCAGGCAGTCGAGGTAGGCCCAGTCTTCCAGGCCGGGCAGCTTGGCCCAACCGTCGTAGTCCAGGGCGTTGCCACGGATGTAGCACATGCCGTTGATCAGCGAGGAGCCGCCGAGGCCCTTGCCGCGACCGCATTCCATCCGGCGACCGTCCATATGCGGTTCCGGATCGGTTTCGTAGGCCCAGTTGTAGCGCCGGCCTTGCAGCGGGAAGGCCAGGGCGGCGGGCATCTGGGTGCGAAAGTCGAAGCGGTAGTCGGGACCGCCCGCTTCGAGCAGCAGGACCGTGACGCCAGCGTCTTCGGTCAGGCGGGCGGCCAGGGTGTTACCGGCGGAGCCGGCACCGATGATGATGTAATCGAATTCTTGGGACATGAAATGCAGCCCTCGTTGAAGTGGGTCGGGGCGGGGCGTCTCAAGACGGCCTCACGGGCAATACAAGACTCGGGTCTTAGAACACCGAGGCGTAGTCACCCAACTCGACCTGTACCGATTTGATCCGGGTGAAGTTGTTCAGCGAGCTGATGCCGTTTTCACGGCCGACACCCGACTGCTTGTAGCCGCCGACCGGCATCTTGGCGTCGGACTCGCCCCAGGCGTTGATCCAGCAGATACCGGCTTCCAGTTGATGAATCACGCGGTGGGCGCGGTTCAGGTCGCGGGTCACCACACCGGCGGCCAGGCCGAAGTCGGTGTCGTTGGCGCGGCGGATCACTTCTTCTTCGGTTTCGTAGCTGAGGATGCTCATCACCGGGCCAAAGATTTCTTCGCGGACGATGGTCATGTCATCGCTGCAATCGGTGAACACGGTCGGCGCGACAAAGGCGCCCTTGGCGAACTCACCGGCGCTCAGGCGTTCGCCGCCGCACAGCAGGCGCGCGCCTTCTTCCTTGCCCTTGGCGATGTAGCCCAGCACGCTTTCCATATGGGCGAAGCTGACCAGCGGGCCGAAGTTGGTGTTCTCGTCTTCCGGGTTACCGACGCGAATCCGCGCCACACGCTCGACGATCTTGGCTTCGAACGCAGCTTTCAGATGGCTCGGCACAAACACGCGGGTGCCGTTGGTGCAGACCTGGCCGGAGCTGTAGAAGTTGGCCATCATCGCGGTGTCGGCGGCGCGATCGAGGTCAGCGTCGTCGAAAATGATCAGCGGCGACTTGCCGCCCAGTTCCATGGTCACGTCCTTGAGCGACGAGCTGGAAGCGCTGGCCATGACTTTCTTGCCGGTGTCGGTGCCGCCGGTGAAGGAGACTTTTTCGATGCGCGGGTGCTCGGTCAGCCAGGTGCCGACTTCACGGCCGCTGCCGGTCAGTACGTTGAACACGCCGTCCGGTACGCCGGCCGCGGTGTAGATCTCGGCCAGTTTCAGGGTGGTCAGCGAAGTGACTTCACTTGGCTTGAAGATCATCGCGTTACCGGCGGCCAGGGCCGGGGCGGATTTCCACAGGGCGATCTGGATCGGGTAGTTCCATGCACCGATACCTGCCACCACGCCCAGCGGCTCGCGACGGGTGTAGACGAACGAGGTGGTGCGCAGCGGAATCTGCTCGCCTTCGATGGCGGGCACCAGGCCTGCGTAGTACTCCAGCACATCGGCACCGGTGACGATGTCGACGTAACGGGTTTCCGAGTAAGCCTTGCCGGTGTCGAGGGTTTCCAGGGCGGCCAGTTCGTCGTTGCGCTCACGGAGGATGTCGACGGCGCGACGCAGGATGCGCGAACGTTCCATGGCGGTCATCGCGGCCCAGATTTTCTGGCCCTTCTCGGCACTGACCACGGCCCGCTCGACGTCTGACTGGGTCGCGCGTTGCACTTTGGCGAGAACTTCACCGTTAGCCGGGTTGATGGCATCGAAAGTGGCATCGCCGCTGGCGTCGGAGTAACCGCCGTCGATGTAGAGTTTTTGCAGTTCGAAACGGGCCATAGTGTCCTCGCAAGTGCATAAGTGGTTGGCGTTAACCGCCAGGTACGCCAGTAAGGTTCTGGCAACACCGGTCGGCAGTCGTTCAGGGGCCGAGCGTTTCCCGGTGCTCTAGCGCTCCTGCTTAGCCAGTTGGAAATCCATGTATTCGTAAGCGATCCGTTGCGCCTGTGCGGTGTCGAAAGCGTCTCCCGACAACGCGCCGCGCAACCACAAACCGTCGATCAGCGCGGCCAGCCCGCGTGCGGCGCTGCGGGCTGCGGGCAGCGGCAGGACGCGGCGGAACTGGCAACACAGGTTCGAATACAGACGGTGATCGTTGATCCGCTGCAACCTGTGCAAAGACGGGTGGTGCATGCTGGTGGCCCAGAAGGCCAACCAGGTTTTCATGGCCGGGCCATTGACCTGGCTGGCATCGAAGTTGCCTTCGATAATCACCTGCAGATGGGCCTGCGGGCTGTCGTCTGTCAGTGCCAGGCGACGCGCGGCGACGTTCTCGATCAGGACATTCATCAGGTAGCGCATCGTGGCGGCGATCAGGCCATTCTTGTCCTGAAAATAGTGGCTGATGATGCCATTCGAAACCCCGGCCAAGCGGGCGATCAGCGCAATGCTGGCATCCGCCATCCCGACCTGGTCGACCGCCGTCAACGTCGCGGCGATCAATTGCTGACGGCGTATGGGTTGCATACCGACCTTGGGCATCGTGCACCTCTCCTCAGACCTGTTGGTAGCCAGGAAGCGGCTACCGGCATGGGGACCAGTCTATTTTGTTTTGATTGAACGTTCAATTAACAAAAAACCGAGGTTACGACAAATCACCGTTATCCGGTGGCTCTTCCCCTGCGGTCAGCGGTAAAACGACATTCCGAAAACAAAGACGCCGCGATGCGCTCGCGGCGTTTTTGCATCGGTCTCAACCGAGGTTCTTGCCCAACAGTGCGTGATACAGCTCGCTGTCGCCGAGAATCCCCACCACCTTGTTGTTGTCGTGCAGCACCAGCTTGTGGCCGGTCTGGTAGCGGATCTGCAAGGCATCGCGCATACCGATGTTCGAATCCACCAGGGTCGGCGTACGCCCCAGGCCTTCCACCGCTTGCCCCTGCACCCAGCTTTGCAGGTTCAGGACGGCGCCGTTCTGGCGGGCACCCTTGACGGTGTTGCCTTCGGCCAGGTCGATCCACGAATCGCCGCCCGGGTCGAGGCACACCGAACCGTTGACCCGCTTGCAGTTGTCCAGGGTGCGCATCAGGCTGCGCCCGCACAGCACATTGAGCGGATTGGTGTGGGCGACGAAGGTGCGCACATATTCGTCCGCCGGGTTGAGCACGATGTCTTCCGGCTTGCTGTACTGGATGATCCGGCCGTCTTTCATGATGGCGATACGGCTGCCCAGCTTCAGGGCTTCATCCAGGTCGTGGCTGACGAACACGATGGTCTTGTGCAGCTTGCGTTGCAGGTCGAGCAGTTCGTCCTGCAAGCCTTGGCGGATCAGCGGGTCGAGGGCCGAAAAGGGTTCGTCCATCAACAGAATGTCGGCGTCCATCGCCAGGGCGCGGGCCAGGCCCACGCGTTGTTGCATACCGCCGGACAGTTCGTCGGGCTTCTTGTTGCGCCATTGTTCCAGACCGACCAGTTGCAGCTTCTCGTCCACCAGTTGGCGGCGTTCCTTTTCAGGACGACCCTGCATCTCGAGGCCGAAGCTGATGTTCTCGCGCACCGTCAGCCAGGGCATCAGGGCGAACTTCTGGAACACCATGGCGATGCGCTTGGTGCGCATCATCTTCAGTTCCGCGTCGGTGCAGTTGGCGATGTCGATCTGTCGACCTTCATGTTCGACGAACAAGTGGCCACGGCTGACCGTGTTCAAGCCGTTGATGCAGCGCAGCAGGCTGGACTTGCCGGAACCGGACAGCCCCATCAGCACGCAGATCTCGCCTTTCTCGATTTCCAGGCTGGCGTTTTCCACACCGACGATCTGGCCGGTCTTTTTCAGGATCTCTTCACGCTTGAGGCCTTTGTCCAGCAACGCGAGGGCCTCTCGCGGATTCTTGGAGAAGATGACGTCTACCTTGTCGAAGCGAATGATGCTCATGCGTCACCCCTTACCTGTGCGTCGGGTTGTTTGCAGATACGGTCGAGCATGATTGCCAGCAATACGATCGCCAGGCCGGCTTCGAAGCCGAGGGCGATATCAGCGGTGTTCAGTGCGTTGACCACGGGTTTGCCCAAGCCATCGGCACCCACCAGCGCGGCGATCACCACCATCGACAATGACAGCATGATGCACTGGGTGACACCGGCGGCGATGCTCGGCATGGCGTGGGGCAGTTCAATCCGTGAGAGCAGTTGACGACGCGAGCAGCCGAAGGCCTTGCCGGCGTCCATCAGTTCTTGCGGTACATCCTGGATACCCAGGTAGGTCAGGCGGATGGGCGCGGCAATCGCGAACACCACCGTGGAAATCAGACCGGGGACGACACCCAGACCGAACAGGGTCAGGGTTGGAATGAGGTACACGAAGGTCGGTACGGTCTGCATCAGGTCGAGGACCGGACGCATCAGGGTGTAGAACATCGGCTTGTGCGCGGCAACGATGCCCAGCGGCACGCCGATCACCACGCAGACCAGGGTGGCGAACATCACCTGGGCCAGGGTTTCCATGGTTTCCTGCCAGTATCCCAGGTTGAGGATCAGCAGGAAGGAGGCGATCACGAAGGCGGTCAGCCCCCATTTGCGCTGGATCAGGTGGGCGATCGCCGCGATCAGCGCGATCAATGCCAGCGGATTGAACCAGGCCAGCGCGAAGGTCACGCCGTGGATCATCGCTTCCAGCGTCGAGGCGATGAAATCGAAGTAGTTGGCACCGTGCTTCGTCAACCATTCGACGAACGCCGCGATGTACTGGCCCAGGGGGATTTTATGTTCAGTCAGCATGGTATTGAACGTCCACATGCGGGGAAATAAATGCCAGTCCAGGCGGGCGAACCCGCCCGGACGTGGCGGTTATTGCGCGAGCTTGGCTTTCACGGCTTCCAGGCCTGGTTTACCGTCAATGGTGGTCACGCCCGCCAGCCAGGTGGTCAACACCTGTGGGTTCTTCTTCAGCCACGCCTTGGCAGCGGCTTCAGGCTTCATCTTGTCGTCGAGGATGTTGCCCATCAGCGAGCTTTCCATGTCGACGGTGAACTCGAGGTTCTTCAGCAGTTGGCCGACGTTGCTGCATTCCTGGGTGTAGCCCTTGCGGGTGTTGGTCAGGACGGTCGCGGCGCCGAAGTCAGGGCCGAAGTACTCATCACCACCGGTGAGGTATTCGATCTTGAAGCGCTTGTTCATCGGGTGCGGCGCCCAGCCCAGGAAGACCACGGCGGTGTCGCGTTTCTGCGCACGGTCGACCTGCGAGAGCATGCCGGCTTCGCTGGACTCGACGACTTTGAAGCCGGCGTCTTTCAGGCCGAAGGCGTTCTTGTCGATCATGCTCTGGATCAGGCGGTTGCCGTCGTTGCCCGGCTCGATGCCGTAGATCTTGCCGTCCAGTTCCTTCTTGAACTTGGCGATATCGGCGAAGTCATGCAGGCCCTTGTCGTACAGCGCTTGAGGGACGGCGAGGGTGTACTTGGCGCCCTTGAGGTTGGTGCGCACGGTTTCCACGGTGCCGGCATCACGGTAGGCCTTGATGTCGTTTTCCATGGTCGGCATCCAGTTGCCGAGGAACACGTCCATGTTCTTGCCGTCGGCCAGGGACTTGTAGGTCACCGGCACGGAAATCATCGTGGTCTTGGTTTTGTAGCCCAGGGCGTCGAGTACCACGCTGGTGGTGGCGGTGGTGGCGGTGATGTCCGTCCAACCGACATCCGAGAAGTTAACGGTACTGCACTGTGCTGGCTCTGCGGCTTGGGCCAGCATCGGCAGACTCAGCATGGCGGCCAACAACAACGACGGGGAACCTTTCATGGGGTGGACTCCTGGATGTTTATTTTTGGCAGTGGTCCGACTGGACGATCGCGCTTAGTTATTTTGTGTTGCGGTTGTAGGCGCTGAGGACGGCTCTACCCCGGTGCCTTGCAATCGAGTCGAGACTGATCATGTACCAGCCTAAATCTGTCGCCTACAGGGTGCGTCGTATCCAGTACAGGGAGGGTCGCTTCCAGTGTCGGTGAGGTCGTTTACAGCTTTTTTCCGGCCTTTTTTCCCCTCTGCGCCGCAAAAAAACGCCGAAAATTACCTGTGCGCGGACGCTGGCGTTGCTGGGCATGGGTGCGTCGGTGTGAGACGTCGTGTGGGCTTTCAAAAGGCTGATGATGCTTTATCCCGGCGGATTGCGATGCTTGAGCGTAGCAGCTTCGCCACCGGACGCTCAGGCGTCTGGAACAGGCACTCAGAGGACTTCGCAACAATGGCAATCAGCGTGTTTGACCTGTTCAAGATCGGCATCGGCCCTTCCAGCTCCCATACCGTGGGGCCTATGCGCGCTGCGGCGTTGTTCGTCCAGGGGCTGCGTGAGCGGGGGGAGCTTGCGCAGGTGACGCGGGTTGAAGTGCAGCTTTACGGTTCGCTGTCGGCCACCGGCATCGGTCATGGCAGCGACAACGCGGTGATCATGGGCCTGATGGGCGAATGGCCGGATGCGATCGATCCGTCGCAGATCGGCCTGCGCATCGCCACCTTGCGTGAAACCGACACCTTGCTGCTGGATAACCGCCTGGCGATTCCGTTTGTCTGGGCGCGGGACATGCGCCTGATCGACGAGAACCTGGCCTTCCACCCCAATGCCATGACCCTGGTCGCTTTCGGCGAAGAAGGTAAAGAACTGCATCGCGATACCTACTACTCGGTGGGCGGCGGTTTTGTCGTCGACCAGGCCCAGGCGGAAAGCGGCGTGGCGGACATGGACCGCACGGTGCTGCCGTATGATTTTTCCAGCGCGGTGGAATTGCTCGAGTTGTGTCAGCGACATGGCCTGAGCGTTGCCGAGCTGATGCTGGCCAATGAAAAGGTCTGGCGGGGTGAGGACGAGATTCGCAGCGGCCTGATGAAACTCTGGCGGGCGATGCAGGATTGCGTCGAGCAGGGCCTCAAGCACGAAGGCATCCTGCCTGGCGGTTTGAATGTGCGCCGGCGCGCGGCCAAGTTGCACCGCAGCCTGCAGGAACTGAACAAGCCCAATGTGATCGGCTCGACCTTGAGTGCGATGGAGTGGGTGAACCTGTTCGCCCTGGCGGTCAACGAAGAGAACGCGGCGGGCGGGCGCATGGTCACGGCGCCGACCAATGGCGCGGCGGGTATTATCCCGGCGGTACTGCATTACTTCATGAAGTTCAGCGAGGTGGTGACCGACGCCAATGTCGTCGACTATTTCCTCGCGGCGGCGGCGGTGGGCATCCTGTGCAAGAAGAACGCCTCGATCTCGGGGGCCGAGGTCGGCTGCCAGGGCGAAGTGGGTTCGGCTTGCGCCATGGCGGCGGCGGGCTTGGCGCAGGTGCTCGGGGCGACGCCGGAGCAGTTGTGCAACGCGGCGGAAATCGGTCTGGAACACAATCTGGGGCTGACTTGCGATCCTGTCGGCGGGTTGGTGCAGGTGCCGTGCATCGAGCGTAATGCGATTGCGGCGGTAAAAGCGATCAATGCGGCGCAGATGGCCTTGCGTGGTGATGGTCAGCACTTTATTTCCCTGGACCGGGTGATCCGCACCATGCGCGATACCGGGGCCGATATGCATGACAAATATAAAGAGACTTCGCGGGGCGGGTTGGCGGTTAGTGCCGTGGAGTGCTGATCCAGAGGATGTAGTGATTGTGCCGGCCCTTTCGCGGCGGTGCGGCGATCCGACAAGCCCTGCTCCTACAAGGTGGTGGCGTACACAAGTTCTGTGAACGATGAAAAACTGTAGGAGCAGGGCTTGCCCGCGAAAGCATCAGACCAGGCAACACAGAATAAAACCTGTGCAAAAATCGCTCATTCACTCCAGGCCACGCCACCTTTTGGCGCGTCGCAAACAGGTAACTGATAGGCCTTCGCAACACCCGCTTTTCACCCTGTTACCGCCGGTCGACCGTGCTTGTGGTGACACTCCTTCCCGGCGCCGCTCAGCGCCCGGAACACAAGTGCTACCGAAGTGCTCAAGCCCCTTGAGCCTGGCGCTTACAGACCTTTCCCACGCCTTATAACCCGCACTCGTGGCAAGGGCTATATAGACACACCGCGACGTCGTTTTCAGGAGTTATTGAATACCCATTCAACTTTCGGCATGGCAATTGCTCTGTCATTGCAAAGCCCCTCTCCGCGAGAGATCGAGGGCCATAACAAGAGCCTCCGCCTGAGGCCATCACCCGCTTTGTGTGAGGAGATATCGCGATGACGTCGTTCCAGCCCGGGGCTCAACCCCAGAACCGTGCGCCTCAATCCATCGGCTTCCTGCTGCTGGACAATTTCACGCTCATTTCCCTGGCTTCCGCCGTAGAACCCCTACGGATGGCCAACCAATTGTCCGGCCGCGAGCTGTATCGCTGGACGACCCTGAGCGTCGACGGCGGACAGGTCTGGGCCAGCGACGGCCTGCAGATCACCCCTGATGCCTCCATGCACAAAGCGCCCGCCATGGACACCGTGATTGTCTGCGGCGGCATTGGCATTCAACGTACTGTCACCCGTGAGCATGTGTCCTGGTTGCAGAGCCAGGCGCGTCAGTCGCGTCGCCTCGGCGCCGTGTGCACCGGCAGTTGGGCCCTGGCCTGCGCCGGGTTGCTCGACGGTTTCGATTGCAGCGTGCACTGGGAATGTCTGGCTTCGATGCAGGAAGCCTTCCCGCGGGTGGCCATGAGCACTCGTCTGTTCACCCTCGACCGTAACCGCTTCACCAGCTCCGGCGGCACCGCGCCGCTGGACATGATGTTGCACCTGATCAGCCGTGACCATGGCCGTGAGCTGTCGGCGGCGATTTCGGAGATGTTTGTCTACGAGCGCATCCGTAATGAACAGGATCACCAGCGTGTGCCGCTCAAGCACATGCTCGGCACCAATCAGCCGAAGCTGCAGGAAATCGTCGCGCTGATGGAAGCCAACCTGGAAGAGCCGATCGACCTGGACGAACTGGCGGTGTATGTCGCCGTGTCCCGTCGACAGCTGGAGCGGTTGTTCCAGAAGTACCTGCATTGTTCGCCGTCGCGCTACTACCTGAAGCTGCGGCTGATCCGGGCGCGGCAATTGCTCAAGCAGACGCCGATGTCGATTATCGAAGTGGCGTCGGTGTGCGGGTTTGTGTCGACGCCGCACTTCTCCAAGTGCTACCGCGAGTACTTCGGTATTCCGCCGCGTGACGAGCGTGTGGGTTCCAATACTACGCAGCAGGTGGCGATGATGCCGATTCCTCAGGCGTTGGTATTGGCGCCGTTGTCCGGGCCGATGTCGGCGTTGAGCCAGGCGCGTAATGAGTCGACGTTTGCCAGCGTGAGGCTCTAAGCCCGGGTCGCCTTCATTCGCGGGCAAGCCCTGCTCCTACAGTTTCGCGGCGTGCGCAGCATTGGCGCACGACGCAGGATTGTAGGAGCAGGGCTTGCCCGCGAAGAGGCCTTCAAGATCGCTGAAAGTTTTGCGAACGATGCAGAAAATCAGCTTGCGGCAGAAAGCTTACAGGGCGGGTCTGTCAGGGCCGCGTCTGCTGATACCGCGCCAACGCCGGCAACAACTGCTTGTCTATCGCCTGGCGCACGGCCGGCAGAATCGTCGCGCTGCTGGTGTACATATCCTTGACCATCTTGCGCAGCTCATAGGCCCGGGCGTCGTCCAGGCCGCGTACCGCACATTCGCAGGCCTGCTCGGCGGTGGCACCGCTCGGCACTTGCAGGCCGAGGGATTTGAGCTGGCCCAACAGGTCTTCCTGGTCAATCAAATCCGCGTACATCATGGCGCTGGTCCTTGTTCCGATGTGATCGTGCTTCGATTCTGGTAGCCCTGCGCGGTGTCGGCAAGAGCCGATTGCCCGAGTGGCTCTGATACCTATGAACAGGTCGTTTTCGGCTAACTCGCGGCCAGGGCAAGCGAGCACACTGGGTACCAGTAGACCTGTCGACGGTTTGGTCACCCTCGGCGCGGGTCTCTGCGGACACACTCTCTCACCCCGATCCTGTCACGGCTTGATCGGGGTTTTTTTTGCCTTGAAAGGTCAGTCTGCTTCCGATGAAAGGCAGCCGCTGTTGGCTGGTGAACTGTTAAGCTATACGTGTATAGCAATTCTTATGAGGGAGTACACAACATGCTCGCCATCCGTCTGCCCGTGGAGATCGAGAGCCGTCTGCAAGCTTTGGCGACCGCGACCGGTCGCACCAAGACATTTTATGCCCGAGAAGCGATCCTCGAACACCTTGATCATCTTGAGGATATCTACCTGGCCGAGCAACGCTTGGCGGATGTTCGGTCTGGCCGAAGTCAAACCGTAACTCTGGAAGAGTTGGAGCGGCAGTATGGCGTGGAAGATTGAGTTTGAATCTTCTGCGGCCAAAGAGCTGAGCAAACTCGACCCACAGACGGCACAGCGAATTCTGAAATTTCTCAGAGGGCGCGTGGCGGATCTTGAGGATCCTCGCAGTATTGGCGAGGCCTTGAAGGGTTCCAAGTTGGGAGATTTCTGGAAGTACCGTGTCGGCGACTACCGCATCATCTCGGAGATCCAGGACCAAGTGGTTTGTATCCTGGTCGTGAGGATCTGTAATCGACGTGACGTCTACAAACATTGAAACATTTTCTCAAACATCCCGGCTCGTACTTGCTTGTACATGGCCGTGTAACGTCTCTATAGTCCCTCCAGTCATTGCCAATTAAATGACTGGACGTCGCGGTCCATTCACGGAGCCATCCAATCACCCTCGCATTGAAGGTGGTTTGTTACCCTTGAAATGGAGCCCTTAATGACGAACTTCCTTGCATTTCAATTCAACACCACCGATATTCCCGTCTTATTCTTCAATCCTGATGCACCCCTGCGCGACCTTTGCGCATTCGCCAGTCGCCGGCTGCGTGGCGCCCGCGATCTTTAGCGAACCTTGACCTGTGCCACGATCAACAATCTGGATGAGCAGGATTTCCGGCACGTGCTGGAGGTGATGTACGCGTTGCTCGATGATGGTTGCGAGGTGCTGGAAGTGGTGGAGCAGCGGGTGATGAAACAGGCAGATCGGGTTCAATAGGTAGACCGCGTTATCGTTCTTCGCGGGCAAGCCCTGCTCCTACAGTCCGGTGTCGTGCGCCAATGCTGCGCACGCCGCGAAACTGTAGGAGCAGGGCTTGCCCGCGAAAGGGCCCTTGAGATCGCCAAAAGCTTCGCTGGCAAGCCAGGCTCCTACAGATCGCAACAGGCCTGGGAACGCGATTTTTCAGTTCATCCTGGACTCAGCGCTGCAACACCAATATCCGCGACAACAATTCATCCCTATCGATATAGCAGCCTTGGAAATGCCGGGCCCCGGTGCCCGGGTCGAAGGCATTGCGGGCGTGCAGGGTGCGGCGGTTGTCGAAGCACCACAGTTCACCCGGGTTGAGCCGCCGCATGATCCGGAAGCGCGCTTCACGGGTCATGGCAATAAAGCGCCGATAGGCTGCGTACAGCACCGGCATCTGTTCTACCGAGGCCTCGAACGGGCCCCGCAGGAAGTTGGCCATGCGGATCTCGCTGACCTGCCCCCTGCTGTCCAGCGCAATGACCGGCGCCAGGCAGCGGTAGTCGCTGTGCCGGTCCTTGTTGCGAAACTCCACCGGGATTTCGCTCAGGGCGCGGAACGCCGCCGGGTCTTCCCGGCGCAGCGCGTCGGCAATGGCAAAGCCATCGACGAAAATGCTCTCGCCACCCTCGGCATCATTCACCAGGCAATGCAGGAATTGCAGGCCCGGTTGCAGCTCGCGGGTCGGCAGGTCGCTGTGCAACGGCAAGTTGAAGGCGGTGTAGGCGTTGCTGTCGGCGTCGGCCTTGGATTGCACGTTGAACAGCACGCCGAAATTGGTCTGGCGGATAAACGAGATCAGCTTGGCCACCTCGGTCAGTGAACCAGGCTCGGTCGGTACGCCACGCACCTGGGTCAGGCCGGTGTCGCGCAAGGCCAATAGCCAGTGCAGCAGGGTTTTCGGGTCCTCCTTGAGGGCGGCGAACTCGAATACCGGCAACTCCAGGCTGCTGCTCCACAGCCGGCTTTTCGGCTTGCCGGCCTGGCGCTCGACCCGCGACTCGTCGTCATAGGCGTGCGCCCGCAGCCAGCCCGGGTCGAAGCGGCTGGCGTGACCGTCCTGCCAGTCGATGCACAGGCAGCCAGTGTTGTCGATGCGGATGGCGGCCGGGGCCAGGCCTTCGGGGATATCGACGATTTCCAGGACCTGTTCGCGGGTCACCGTGTACACGCACTGTGGACACGGGCAGTTGTCCCGCAGCCACAGGTGATGGTACGGACTGATACGCCCGTCCGCCCAATACACCTCGATGCGATCCGGCAGCGGATGCGCGGCGGTCAGGGTACTGATCAGCGGGTAACTGCGGAAATCGGCAAACGCGGCGGCGGTATTCACGGTGAGCTCCTTTTCGAGGGATTCTTATTTTTTCGCAGGCAATCCAATCACGCGGCCAATGTATTCCGGGGGCGGCAGGTCGCTCTGGCCTTCGATGATGGCTTGCAGTTTTTCCAGCACGGCGTCGGTGAAGGGGGCCGAGCGCGGGCCGGCCAGATCGACGTGCAGCAGCATCTGTTCGTTGCCGGCCAGTTCCTTGTCGCCGCCCACCAAGTGCAGGCTGTGGTAGAGGTGCAGGCGCTTGGCGTCGTGGCCGATGATCTGGGTGCGTACTTCGACCTGGGCGCCGAGTTTGACTTCGTGCAGGTAGTTGAGGTGCAGTTCGAGGGTGAACAACGAGCTGCCGGTGGCTTCGCGGTTATCGCTGTCCATGCCCAGGCGCAGCATCAGGGCGTCGGTGGCGTAGCTGAAGATCAGCAGGTAGAAGGCATCGCGCAGATGGCCGTTGTAGTCGACCCAGTCGGGGATGACTTCGGTGGTGTAGGTGGTGAGGGTGGGCATGGTGGGTGTCCGAAGAGGTGAACAGATCACGAATGAGGGGTGTCTGTCAGGCCGTCTTCGCGGGCAAGCCCTGCTCCTACAGTCCAGCGTCGAATGATTTTTTGCGTACGACACAAAACTGTAGGAGCAGGGCTTGCCCGCGAAAGGGCCCGCCCAGACACCGAAAAACTTACTCGCTGAAACTCATGCCATGTTTGGCCTTGGTGGTCTTCACCGCCTCCAGCACCGCCAGCAGGCAGTCGTCACGATAGCGTTCCAGGGCCGAGATGCTGTGTTTGCCCAACTGATCGCTGGTGCCGTCGACCACATCGTCAATCAGCTTCTCGGTCAGTTCCGGTGCAGGCAGGTAGGTCCACGGCAACTGCAACGCCGGGCCGAACTGGGCCATGAAGTGCCGCATACCGGCATCGCCACCGGCCAGGGTGTAGGTCAGGAAGGTGCCCATGAACGACCAGCGCAGACCCGCGCCAAAGCGGATCGCATCGTCGATTTCGCCGGTGGTGGCGACGCCGTCGTTGACCAGGTGCAGAGCCTCGCGCCACAGCGCTTCGAGCAGACGGTCGGCGATAAAACCTGGGACTTCCTTGCGCACATGCAGCGGGCGCATGCCGAGGGATTCATAAACTTTCATCGCGGCTTGCACGGCTTCAGGGGCGGTGTTCTTGCCGCCGACCACTTCCACCAGCGGCAGCAGATACACCGGGTTGAACGGGTGACCGACCACGCAGCGCTCCGGATGGGTGGCGCCTTCGTAGAATTCGCTGGGCAACAGGCCCGAGGTGCTGGAGCCGATCAAGGCGTTGGGCTTGGCCGCGGCGCTGATCTTGCCGTGCAGTTCGAGTTTCAGCTCAAGACGTTCCGGGGCACTTTCCTGAATGAAGTCGGCGTCTTTCACGCACTCTTCGATAGTGGCGACAAAACGCAGGCGGTCTTGCGAAGCGCCTGGAGCCAGGCCTTGTTTCTCCAAGGCACCCCAGGCATTGGCGACGCGCTTGCGCAGGGCCGCTTCGGCGCCGGGCGCCGGGTCCCAGGCGATCACATCGAGGCCGTGGGCGAGGGCGCGGGAGACCCAGCCGCTGCCGATGACACCGCTGCCCAGGGCGGCGAAGGTTTTGATTTCGGTGATAAAGCTCATGGCAACTTCCTGCGCAATAGGGTTTTGGCAATACGATCACTTGTAGGAGCAGGGCTTGCCCGCGAAGGGGCCCTCGAAGCCGCCAAAAGCTTCGCGGGCAAGCCCTGCTCCTACAGTTTTGCGGTGTTCTTTGGGAGCAGAGGGGTGTCAGTGGATCAACCGCGCTTGGTCAGCCCCATCTTCACCCGCCCTTCGGCCGGGGTCAGGACGCGGGCGCCCAGGCGGCTGAGGATTTCCGAGGCGCGCTCGACCAACTGGCCGTTGGTCGCCAGCACACCTTTGTCCAGCCACAGGTTGTCTTCCAGGCCGACCCGCACGTTGCCGCCCAGCAGCACCGCTTGCGCCGCCATCGGCATTTGCATGCGGCCAATGCCGAAACCGGCCCACACCGCGCCCGCCGGCAGGTTGTCGACCATGGCCTTCATGGTGGTGGTGTCCGCCGGAGCGCCCCACGGAATGCCCAGGCACAGTTGGAACAATGGGTCGTCCAGCAGGCCTTCCTTGATCAGTTGCTTGGCAAACCACAGGTGACCGGTGTCGAAGATTTCCAGCTCGGCTTTCACGCCCAGCTCTTGAATACGTTTGGCGCCAGCGCGCAGTTGCGCCGGGGTGGAGACGTAGATGGTGTCGCCGTCGCCGAAATTCAGGGTGCCGCAGTCCAGGGTGCAGATTTCCGGCAGCAGCGCCTCGACGTGGGCCAGGCGGGTCAGCGGACCGACCAGGTCGGTGTTCGGACCGAACTCCATCGGGTTCTCGCCGGCACCGATTTCCAGGTCGCCGCCCATGCCGGCGGTGAGGTTGACGATGATGTCCACGTCCGCCTCGCGGATACGCTCCATCACTTCGCGATACAGGGCCACGTTGCGGCTGAATTTGCCGGTCTCGGGGTTGCGCACGTGGCAATGCACCACGGTGGCGCCGGCCTTGGCCGCTTCCACGGCAGCCGCCGCGATCTGTTTGGGCGTGACCGGAACGTGAGGGCTTCTGCCGGTCGTGTCGCCAGCACCGG
The DNA here is from genome assembly GCF_023242495.1 of Pseudomonas sp. MWU13-2862. Taxonomy (NCBI): domain Bacteria; kingdom Pseudomonadati; phylum Pseudomonadota; class Gammaproteobacteria; order Pseudomonadales; family Pseudomonadaceae; genus Pseudomonas; species Pseudomonas sp. MWU13-2862. The sequence continues at coordinate 28,584 of NZ_JALMEZ010000016.1, forward strand.
TGAGTGCGCAGGTGATGATGACGTCGTGGTTCATGGTGCGGGTTCCTTACAGGCGTGGTGGTTCACACCGCAGCCATCAACGGCTGCGGGTGCGATTTTCGGTGATTTACTTGCTGGTCAATTGCAGGTTTTCAGCGGCCGGCTTGCCATCAAAGGTGGTCACTCCTTCCAGCCAGCGGGCCTTGTCCTGCGGGTGATCCTTGAGCCACTGCTTGGCTGACTCCAGCGCGTCCTTGTGGTCGAGCAGCGGTTGCATCATGCGGCTCTCGTCGGCTGCGCTGAAGGTCAGGTTGCTCAGCAGCTTGTTCACGTTCGGGCATTGTTCGGCGTAGGTCGGCGCGGTGACGGTCCAGACGGTGGCCATGCCTTCGTTCGGGCCCAGGGCGTTTTCGCTGCCGGTGAGGTAGGTCATCTGCACGTTGACGTTCATCGGGTGCGGCGCCCAGCCGAAGAACACCACGGCTTCCTTGCGCCGCACGGCGCGATCCACCGCCGAGAGCATGGCCGCTTCACTGGATTCCACCAGTTGGAACTTGCCCAGGCCGAACTGGTTCTTGGCGATCATTTCCTTGATCTGGGTGTTGGCGCCCGAGCCGGGCTCGATGCCGTAGATCTTGCCGCCCAGCTCTTTCTCGAACTTGGCGATGTCGGCGAAGGTCTTCAGGCCCTTGTCGGCCAGGTAAGTGGGCACGGCCAGGGTGGCGCGGGCATCCTTGAGGCTCGGTTCGGCCAGGACCTTGACCTGCTTGGCGTCGACGAACGGGGTGATGGTCTGGGTCATCAGCGGGTTCCAGTAGCCCAGGAACATGTCCAGGCGCTGGTCGCGGATGCCGGCGAAGATGATTTGCTGGGAGGCGCTGGTCTGCTTGACCTGGTAGCCCAGGCCATCGAGCAGCACCTGGGTCATGGCACTGGTGGCCATGACATCGGTCCAGTTGACCACGCCGAGGCGAACGTTCTGGCAGGAGGCTTGGTCCGCGGCCATGACCCCTGTGCTCAGGAGCGCGGTACCGGTGAGTGCAAGCGCACAGCGGCTGATCAGTCGTTTCATGATGGTTTCCTCGGCAGGACGTTATTGTGGGGCCCGGCGTCTTCGTGCGCCGGTGATGCCACGTTACGCAGCCCGGCCTTGCTGAAAACGCACAGCGGCGACCGACTCTTGCACAGCAGCGACCTGTGCTCTTGTGGCCGTCGTGCAACTGGCGTATCACGTCGGGAACGCTACCCGTCTTGCGAGCGCGTTCCATGTCCCAGGATTTCTATTTCTTGTTGATGCCGGGTTTTTCGGCGATGGGTTTTATCTCGGCGATCGAGCCCCTGCGGGTGGCCAATCGCTTTCGCGGCGAGCTGTATCGTTGGCATGTATTGAGTGCCGATGGTGGGGCGGTGCTGGCGAGCAATGGCATGTCGGTCAACGCCGATGCGGCGCTGGAGCCGTTGAAGAAGGGGGCGACGTTATTGGTGGTGGCGGGTTTCGAGCCGCTGAAGTTCGCTACCCCGACGTTGGCGCACTGGTTGCGGCGTCTGGACCATGAAGGCGTGACGTTGGGCGGTATCGACACCGGCAGCGTGGTGCTGGCCGAAGCCGGTCTGCTGGAAGGGCACCGGGTGACCCTGCACTGGGAGGCGCTGGAGGCCTTCAAGGAATCTTATCCACAGCTGGAAGTGACCCAGGAGCTGTTCGAGATCGACCGCCGGAGGATCACCTGTGCCGGCGGCACCGCGTCCATCGATATGATGCTCGACCTGATCGGCCAGGCCCACGGCCCGGAACTGGCGATCCAGGTGTCCGAGCAGTTCGTGCTGGGGCGTATCCGCCCGCGCAAGGATCACCAGCGCATGCAGATCGCCACGCGCTACGGCATCAGTAACAAGAAGCTGGTGCATGTGGTCGGGGAGATGGAACAGCACATGGAGCCGCCGTTGAGCACGCTGGAGCTGGCGGAGTCGATCAAGGTCACGCGGCGCCAGTTGGAGCGTTTGTTTCGGCTGTATCTGAAGGACACACCGAGCAATTTCTACCTGGGCTTGCGGCTGGAGAAGGCGCGGCAGTTGTTGCGCCAGACGGACATGAGCGTGCTGGAGGTGAGCATCGCCAGTGGGTTTGAATCGCCGTCGTATTTCACCCGCAGCTACCGGGCGCGATTTGCCCAGTGCCCGCGGGAGGATCGGCGCGGGATCAAGGTGTAGGTGGTGTTGCGCGCAGCACCGGGCATGAAGGCCGAACACCACCCTTTGTGGGAGCCGGCTTGCTGGCGATGGCGGCCGATAAGGCGATGCAAGACTCCCTGGCCTCATCGCCAGCAAGCCGGCTCCTACAGGGTGGCGGTGTTGAAAGACCCGGCTTACTTTTTCATCAGCGCTGCACAGGCCGTCTTATAGGCTTCATGCTGATACTTGTTCAGCGTGGCCTGCAAGGCGAAGTCGAACTTCTTGTTCTGCGCGTTGATGGTCTGCGGCGACAGCAGCGTCACCTCGCAGTTTTCCAGCAACTGGAAAATCCCTTCGATCTTGAAGGTGGTCGGCCCACCGGCAAATTCGCCTTTCTTGCTGCGCTTCTTGATAGCAATCCGCTCGATGCCCGCATCCTGGATAAAGGCTTTGACCTGGGCGGCGAAGGCTTTGACGTTGGCGGCCTCGTCATCCTCGTCCAGGGCGATTTTCTTGATGGCGACGGCCACATGCGCGAGGGCGCTGCCCTGCAAGGTGGCGATGGCGAAGATGGCTTCGCTGCCTTTGATTTCGATGCCGCAGAGGGTCATTGGAGTCCTTGGAGCGTTGGGGGAGGCGCCATGTTACCCCTTGTAGGAGCGAGCTTGCTCGCGATGGTGGTCAACGATAACGCGGGAAGTCTGATACCCCGTGGTGTCTGGCCATCCATCGCGAGCAAGCTCGCTCCTACAGTGGGGCAGCGGCGATTAGCCGGAGGCGCTCAGTAGTAGACCCCCTCCTCACGAAACCTGGCCATCTGCCGGTAATTCCAGCACAGCAGGCAAAGGCACAACGCGATCAGGCTCACACTGGCGCTGAAGATGTAGAAGTCCGCGCGTTTGAAGCTGAATTCGCTCTTCAGGCTGTGAAAGCTCGGAAACCAGTCGGAATAGACGATCTGCACGTGATCGCCAATCTGGTACGTCGGGTTTGCCACCATCGCGTTCAGGGAGTGAACGCCCTGGCCGCGGTTGCCCAACTCGTAGTCGAAGGCGTAGTAGATATCCGCTGGGGACGCCTGTCTGCGGGTGTCGATGATTTGCGTGATGGTGCCGGTCACTTCCCGTGGCGCCGCCTTGATGGCGGCATACAGCAGCCCGCCGCTCTTGGATAACGCCGCCATGCCAAAGGCCAGGAAAATCAGGAAAAGCAGCAGGACACCTCGGGTAAAGAGGTAGTCGTGTTCGGTTTCTCGGGGCGCGTACATTCAAGTTCCTTTTGAATGAGTGGGTTCACTGCCCAGTCTAGTCGCTGTCCGTGGCCCGTGCAGGGCGCGTTAATCCATGGTTTTGCGCAGGTCGAGCATGATCTGGTCGAAGTAGTCGACGCGGATAAGGCCGATCCGCGGGTACTCGAAATCCAGGATCACATACAGCACACAGACCATCACCAGCGCATAACCCAGGCTGTACAGCCAGTTGCGCCTGGCCGTGCCGGCCATGTCGTAGCCGATGAACAGGGCGCTGACCAGGGTCAGGGCGACCAGCATCAGGTAGATCACCAGTGGCGGGTGGGTGTCCTGGGCCACTCCCCGGGTGGTGGTGATGTCGATCATCTGGTTGAGGGCTTGCAGCAGATTGGAGCCCAGCGCCGGCGTGGGCATCTGCGGCAGCGCGGCGACCGACTGTTTCCAGATCTCCAGCTGCAAGGCATTGCCCCGCGCGTTGTCCAGGCTGGAACGGTCGAGTTCGTTGAGGTCGCGGTAGTAGGCGATGCGTGCGTCCACATAGTCGCGAAACGCCTGGCGCAAGGCCGGTTGATTGGCCGGCGGCAACAGGTCCAGGCGTAACCAGGCGGTGCCCATGGCGTTGGTTTCTTCGACGATCAGATTGCGCCGGGCATCCAGCCGGGTGGCCGCGCCGGAAAAGGTGAAGGCGATCAACAGCGCCAACAGGCCAAAAACCGCGCCTTCGATGGCGCTGGTGCCGGTCCGCGCACCCTCGGGGTCAAGGGCCAGATGGTGGTTGCCGATGCGGCGACCGATTTCAATAAACAGCACAATGGCGAGAAAAATCGCCAAGGCATACAGCGGAATGGCTGAAAGTGAGCGCATATGAAGATCCTGTGATGATCGTCAACGACTCGCCTGTACAGCCAATTCAGGACGGGATGCGCTCCAGTGTAGACAGCCGCCCGGGATTATTCCTGGGCAATCGACTCAAGAAACTCCGACCGTTCGTCGCTCTTGCTCGCCAGGCAGTCGTACTGGTCGATGGTGAACGGCTTGCTCCCGGGTTTGGCCGGCAGCGGCGCAATGGCGCAATCGGCATCCCGCGACTTGATCCAGAGCTGTTGGGCCGCCTGCAGCTTGCCGGTGATATCGGCTGCTTGCGCCTTGTCATTGGCGTATTGCGTCTTGACCCGCTCCAGCAGCGCTTCGAAGTTTTCCTTGAGCAATTGCTCGGCGGTGTTCTTGCTGTAGGTGGCGCACTCCAGGGTCTGCTGGTCGTTTTCGACCGCGTCGCAGGGCGAGTTGTCCGCGTCTTCGGCCGCGTGGGCACCCAGGCTGACAAGCGCCAAAGCCAGGAAAATCGATTTCATTGCGGCGTCCCGATCCTTGATCAAAAGAGGTGGCAGAGCGATGGAGGGCAATTCTGTCTCAAGCCCGGGCCAAAGAATAGTCGTACATGGACAAGTACTTAAACCTACGGGCCGGAAATGCCCATGGCAACGTCCCTTTGTCGCGGATTGACGCTTTCGGCAATTCCCCTGTCGTTTTTGCACCCGGCTCTCCGGTCCCCTGGGCATATGCTGACCCCAAAGCGCCGGCAGACGATTCGGCGCGTGAATCGCTAATAGGGGACAGCCTGATGAGCCCAGCCGAACTGCACGCCGACAGCATCGTTATCGACGGGCTGATCATTGCCAAGTGGAACCGCGAACTGTTCGAGGACATGCGCAAAGGCGGGCTGACCGCCGCCAACTGCACCGTGTCGGTGTGGGAGGGCTTCCAGGCCACCGTCAACAGCATCGCCTCGAGCCAGAAACTGATCCGCGAGAACAGCGACCTGGTGATGCCGGTGCGCACCACCGCCGATATTCGCAAGGCCAAGGAGCTGGGCAAGACCGGCATCCTCTTCGGCTTCCAGAATGCCCACGCTTTCGAAGACCAGATCGGCTATGTCGAGATCTTCAAGCAGCTGGGCGTCGGCATTGTGCAGATGTGCTACAACACCCAGAACCTGGTGGGCACCGGCTGCTATGAGCGTGACGGCGGCCTGTCGGGCTTCGGTCGCGAGATCGTTGCTGAAATGAACCGCGTCGGCATCATGTGCGACCTGTCCCACGTCGGTTCCAAGACCAGCGAAGAAGTCATCCTCGAATCGAAGAAGCCGGTGACCTATTCCCACTGCCTGCCTTCGGGTCTGAAAGAACATCCGCGCAACAAGTCCGACGCCGAACTGAAGTTCATTGCCGACCATGGTGGTTTTGTCGGTGTGACCATGTTCGCGCCGTTCCTCGCCAAGGGCATCGATTCGACCATCGACGACTACGCCGAGGCCATCGAGTACGTGATGAATATCGTCGGCGAAGACGCCATCGGTATCGGCACCGACTTCACCCAGGGCCACGGCCAGGACTTCTTCGAATACCTGACCCACGACAAGGGCTACGCCCGTCGTCTGACCAGCTTCGGCAAGATCATCAACCCGCTGGGCATCCGCACCGTGGGCGAGTTCCCCAACCTCACCGAGACCCTGCTCAAGCGCGGTCACCCTGAGCGCGTGGTGCGAAAAATCATGGGCGAAAACTGGGTCACCGTCCTCAAGGACGTCTGGGGCGAATAACGCCGCGGTCTTTTCCCAACTGACACACACCCTGCGCGCCGGTCGCGCAGGGCGTAAGCGGCCAGCCGCGATCAACGAATTCTGGAGTGTTACCCATGGCTAAAATCGCCCCGCAACTGCCTATCGAAGTCGACAGCGAAACCGGTGTCTGGACGTCCGACGCCCTGCCGATGCTCTACGTGCCACGGCACTTCTTCGTCAACAACCACATGGGCATCGAAGAAGTCCTGGGTGCCGATGCCTACGCCGAGATCCTCTACAAGGCCGGCTACAAATCCGCCTGGCACTGGTGTGAAAAAGAGGCCGAATGCCATGGCCTGGAAGGTGTCGCGGTGTTCGAGCACTACATGAAGCGCCTGTCGCAACGCGGCTGGGGCCTGTTCAAGATCCAGGACATTGACCTGGACAAAGGCACCGCCAGCGTCAAGCTCGAGCATTCGGCGTTCGTCTATGTCTACGGCAAGGTCGGGCGCAAGGTCGACTATATGTTCACCGGCTGGTTCGCCGGCGCCATGGACCAGATCCTGGCCGCACGCGGCAGCGCGATTCGTACCGTGGCCGAGCAGGTCTACGGTGGCTCCGAAGAAGGTCACGACGACGGCTTGTTCACCGTCAAGCCGTTGTAAGTCGAGGATCGCACCATGGCTTTCGAAGCAATGTTCCAGCCGATCCAGATCGGCAAACTGACCATCCGCAACCGCGTGCTCAGTACCGCCCACGCCGAGGTGTATGCCACCGACGGCGGCATGACCACCGAGCGTTATATCCGTTATTACGAAGAGAAGGCCAAGGGCGGCATCGGCCTGGCGATCTGCGGCGGTTCGTCCGTAGTGGCCATCGACAGCCCGCAGGAATGGTGGAGCTCGGTGAACCTGTCCACCGACCGCATCATCCCGCACTTCCAGAACCTGGCCGACGCCATGCACAAGCATGGCGCCAAGATCATGATCCAGATTACCCACATGGGTCGTCGCTCGCGTTGGGATGGCTTCAACTGGCCGACCCTGATGTCGCCCTCGGGCGTGCGTGAGCCGGTGCACCGTGCCACCTGCAAGACCATCGAGCCGGAAGAGATCTGGCGGGTGATCGGCAACTACGCCCAGGCTGCGCGCCGGGCCAAGGAAGGCGGTCTCGACGGCGTCGAACTGTCCGCCGTGCACCAGCACATGATCGACCAGTTCTGGAGCCCGCGGGTCAACAAGCGCACCGACGAATGGGGCGGTACCTTCGAAGGCCGGATGAAGTTCGGCCTGGAAGTGCTCAAGGCCGTGCGCAAGGAAGTCGGTGACGATTTCTGCGTCGGCATGCGTATCTGTGGTGACGAGTTCCACCCGGATGGCCTGTCCCACGAGGACATGAAGCAGATCGCCAAGTATTACGATGACACCGGCATGCTCGATTTCCTCGGTGTGGTCGGCTCGGGGTGCGACACCCACAACACCCTGGCCAACGTGATCCCGAACATGAGCTTCCCGCCGGAGCCGTTCCTGCACCTGGCGGCCGGGATCAAGGAAGTGGTCAAGGTCCCGGTGCTGCACGCGCAGAACATCAAGGACCCGAACCAGGCGACCCGCATTCTCGAAGGCGGTTATGTCGATATGGTCGGCATGACCCGCGCGCATATCGCCGACCCGCACCTGATCGCCAAGATCAAGATGGGCCAGATCGACCAGATCAAACAGTGCGTCGGTGCCAACTACTGCATCGACCGCCAGTACCAGGGCCTGGACGTACTCTGTATCCAGAACGCCGCGACCTCCCGTGAATACATGGGCGTGCCGCATATCATCGAGAAATCCACCGGGGTCAAGCGCAAGGTGGTGATCGTCGGTGCCGGCCCTGCCGGGATGGAGGCCGCTCGCGTGGCCGCCGAACGTGGGCACGATGTGACCCTGTTCGAGAAGAAGGACGCCATTGGCGGGCAGATCACCACGGCTTCGAAAGCGCCGCAGCGTGACCAGATCGCCGGTATCACCCGTTGGTTCCAGCTGGAGCTGGCGCGTCTGAAAGTAGACCTGCGCCTGGGTGTCGCCGCCGATGCGGCGACTATCCTCGACCTGCGTCCGGATATCGTGGTGCTGGCTGTCGGCGGGCATCCGAACCTGGAACAGAACGAACACTGGGGCGCCGCCGAAGGGCTGGTGGTCAGCAGCTGGGACGTGCTCGATGGCAAGGTCGCACCGGGCAAGAACGTGCTGGTCTACGACACCATCTGCGAGTTCACCGGCATGTCGGTCGCCGACTTCCTCGCTGACAAGGGCAGCCAGGTTGAGATCGTCACCGACGACATCAAGCCGGGTGTGGCGATTGGCGGTACGTCGTTCCCGACCTACTACCGCAGCATGTACCCGAAAGAAGTGATCATGACCGGCGACATGATGCTGGAAAAGGTCTATCGCGAGGGCGACAAGCTGGTGGCGGTGCTGGAGAACGAATACACCGGCGCCAAGGAAGAGCGGGTGGTCGACCAGGTGGTGGTGGAGAACGGTGTGCGTCCGGATGAGGAAATCTACTACGGGCTCAAGGAAGGTTCGCGCAACAAGGGCCAGATCGATGTCGAAGCCCTGTTCGCGATCAAGCCGCAGCCTTCGCTGAGCGAGTCGGGCGACGGTTACTTGCTGTTCCGCATCGGCGACTGTGTGGCCCAGCGCAACACGCACGCGGCGATCTATGACGCGTTGCGTCTGTGCAAGGATTTCTAAGCCAACCTCCTGTAGGAGCCGGCTTGCTGGCGATGAACGATAACGCGGACTGCCTGATGCACCGCGTCGCCTGAATCGCCAGCCAGCCGGCTGTTACCGAGCCCCGAGGTCTTTGGGAGCTGCACCATGTTGAACACCCTTCTTCCCATCCTGTTGTTTGCCGCCCTGGGCCTTGCCGTCCTCGGCGCGCTGCGGCGGGTAGCCATGTGGCGTCGCGGTCGACCGTCGAAAGTCGATCTGCTCGGCGGCCTTTTCGCCATGCCCAAGCGCTATATGGTCGACCTGCACCACGTGGTGGCGCGGGACAAATACATTGCCAATACCCACGTCGCCACGGCCGGCGGTGCGGTGGCGTCCATTGTGCTGGCAATCCTGGTGCACGGTTTCGGCCTGCATAACCGCATCCTCGGCTATGCCCTGCTGCTGATGTCGGCGGTGATGTTTGTCGGTGCGATCTTTGTTTATCTGCGCCGCCGCAACCCGCCTTCCCGTCTGTCGAAAGGCCCGTGGATGCGCCTGCCGAAAAGCCTGCTGGCGTTCTCGGCGTCGTTTTTCCTGGTGACCCTGCCGGTGGCCGGTATCCTTCCGGAAGATTTCGGCGGCTGGGTATTGGCCGTGATCCTCGGCATCGGTGTGCTGTGGGGCGTGTCGGAGCTGTTTTTCGGCATGACCTGGGGCGGTCCGATGAAGCATGCCTTCGCCGGTGCCCTGCACCTGGCCTGGCACCGTCGCGCCGAACGCTTCGGCGGCGGCCGTTCCACCGGCCTCAAGCCGCTGGACCTGAGCGACCCGAAAGCGCCGCTGGGCGTGGAGAAACCCAAGGACTTCACCTGGAACCAACTGCTGGGCTTCGACGCCTGCGTGCAGTGCGGTAAATGTGAAGCCGCCTGCCCGGCATTCGCCGCCGGCCAGCCGTTGAACCCGAAAAAGCTGATTCAGGACATGGTGGTCGGCCTGGCCGGCGGCACCGACGCGAACTTCGCCGGCAGCCCGTATCCGGGCAAAGCCATCGGCGAGCATTCAGGTAACCCGCATCAGCCGATCGTCAACGGCCTGGTGGACGCCGAGACCCTGTGGTCCTGCACCACCTGCCGCGCCTGCGTCGAGGAATGCCCGATGATGATCGAGCACGTCGATGCCATCGTCGACATGCGCCGTCACCTGACCCTGGAAAAAGGCGCGACCCCGAACAAGGGGGCCGAAGTCCTGGAAAACCTGATCGCCACCGACAACCCCGGCGGTTTCGCCCCGGGCGGTCGGATGAACTGGGCGGCGGACCTGAACCTCAACCTGCTCGGCGAGAAGAAAACCACCGACGTGCTGTTCTGGGTCGGCGACGGTGCCTTCGACATGCGCAACCAGCGCACCCTGCGTGCTTTCGTCAAAGTGCTGAAGGCGGCCAAGGTCGACTTCGCGGTACTCGGCCTGGAAGAGCGCGACAGCGGTGACGTGGCCCGGCGCCTGGGTGATGAGGCAACCTTCCAGCTGTTGGCCAAACGCAATATCCAGACCCTGGCCAAATACAGCTTCAAGCGCATCGTCACCTGCGACCCCCACAGTTTCCATGTGCTGAAAAACGAATACGGTGCTTTCGGCGGCGAATACCTGGTGCAGCATCACAGCACCTATATGGCCGAACTGATCGGCGCCGGTGCCCTGAACCTCGGGCAGCACAAAGGCAACAGCGTGACCTATCACGATCCGTGCTACCTCGGCCGCTACAACGGCGAGTATGAAGCGCCGCGCGATGTACTGCGGGCCCTGGGGATCGAGGTCAAGGAAATGCAGCGCTCCGGCTTCCGTTCCCGTTGCTGCGGCGGCGGTGGCGGCGCGCCGATCACCGATATTCCCGGCAAGCAGCGGATTCCCGATATGCGCATGGACGACATCCGCGAAACCGGTGCCGAACTGGTGGCGGTCGGTTGCCCGCAATGCACGGCGATGCTCGAAGGCGTGGTCGAACCGCGTCCGCTGATCAAGGATCTGGCCGAGTTGGTGGCCGACGCCCTGCTTGAAGAAGCGGCGCCGAGCAAACCGGCCCCCAAGCGTGAACCCGCGGAGGTGCACTGATGAGCGATATTATCCGCCGCGACCCTCGCGCCGAGTGGATCGCCCGTAACCGCCTGCACCCGTTGCACGCGGCCATGCAACCGCAGCAACAGAGCTGGATGGGGCCTAACGGCCTGGTCCGCAAGAATGTCCATGGCGTCGGTTTTATCGGCCCCAACGGCATCAAGCGCATCGACCGCAGCGGCGCCCAGCAGGGCGGCGCGACCAAGCGTTCGGCCAGCGTCGAAGTGCTGCTGCCACTGCATCAGGTGCCGCAACCGGCGTTCTATATCAGCGTGGTGCCAGACATGGTCGGCGGTCGCCTGAGCAGCCACGACCGCGACCTGCTGGGCCTGGCCCATCAGATGGCGGGCAAGGACGGCGCGGTGCTGGCGGTGGTCTTTGGCGAGCACAAGGAATCCGCCTTCGAAACCGCCGGCGTCGACCGTCTGCTGGTGCTCGATGGCAATGAGTTCAGCGGTTATTCACCGGAACAACGGGTCCAGGGCCTGCGGGCTGTGGATAACCAGTTCAATCCCCGTCACTGGTTGCTGCCGGACAGCCGCAGCGGTGGTGGCGAACTGGGCCGCCGCCTGGCCGCGAGCCTGGGTGAGCGCCCGGCCACGCGGGTCTGGCAGGTCAAGGGCGAGGAGTGCATCGGCCGTGCCGGTGCAGGCCTGCAGGATCTGGCGCGACCCTTGGCCCGGTTGATCCTGGCCGCCGCCGAATGCGCCGAGCCGGTCAGCGAAACCCGTCATGAAGCCTTGCCCGTGGAGTTATCCACAAGCGTGGTGCGCAGCTTGCCGAGGATCGAAGATCTCGGCGCGGTGGCGGTGGACCCAGGGGCGATTCCCATGGCCGAAGCCGAATTTATTTTCTCCGGCGGCAACGGGGTCAAGGACTGGGCGCTGTTCCACGAAACAGCGGCGGCCCTGGGCGCCACCGAAGGCGCATCACGGGTGGCGGTGGACGACGGCTTTATGGCCCGTGAGCGCCAGGTCGGCGCCAGCGGCACCTGGGTCACCGCACGGGTCTACGTGGCCGTGGGGATTTCCGGGGCGATCCAGCACCTGCAAGGCATCGGTGCCTGCGACAAGGTGGTGGCGATCAACCTCGATCCGGGTTGCGACATGATCAAGCGCGCCGACCTGTCGGTGATCGGCGAAAGCAGCGAGATCTTCCGCGCCCTGATCGCGGCGGTGACGGCATACCGCAACGGCGCCAAGCGCGATGCGGCTTAAGGTAGGGATGACGTCATGAGTACGAATGTAATCAGCCTGGTCTCCATCGGCGCCCACCCCACCTCCGGCCGCGCCCGTCGCGCCGAACAGGATGCCCGCGCGGTGGAACTGGGTTTGCAACTGGCTGGGGATAACTTGCAGGTGGTGCATGCCGGCGATGTCTCGGAGCCGGCGCTGCGGGCTTACCTGGGCATGGGCCTGGACGAATTGCGGGTGCTGGAACAACCGGCCGGCGCCGATGCGCTGCCAGTCCTGACCGATTATCTGCGCGACGCCGGCGCCCAGTTGGTGCTCACCGGCAGCCAGGCGGAAACCGGTGAAGGCTCGGGCATGCTGCCGTTCCTGCTGGCGGAAAACCTCGGTTGGCCGCTGGTGGTGGGCTTGGCCCAGGTCGAGTCCATCGAACACGGCGTGGCCCATGTGCTGCAAGCTTTGCCACGGGGGCAGCGGCGCCGTTTGAAAGTCCGTCTGCCGTTTCTCGCGACGGTGGATAACGCCGCGCCCAAGCCACGGCAGAGCGCCTACGGACCGGCGCAACGGGGTGTGTTGCAGGCCGAGGAAGTGGAGGTGCTGGAGGATGAGTTATTCACAGGCGCCTTGCTGCAACCGGCCAAGCCACGGCCCAAGCGCTTGAAGGTGATCAAGGCCAAGAGCGGCGCCGACCGGATGAAAGCGGCCACGGCCAAGGCCAGCGGCGGCGGTGGGCAGGTGCTCAAGGGTGTCAGTGCCGAGGCCGGGGCCGATGCCATTCTCAAGCTGCTGATCGAGGAAGGCGTGCTGCGCTGAAGCCCGTTCAGCGCCGTGTAGATCGGTACAGCACCAACAACTCACGGTAGTAGTGCCACACCTGCAACGCATAGTGCTCGCGTCCGTCGCCCTGCTCCGGCAGGGCGTCGGCGTTGTAGGCGCCCACGGCCGGCCAGCCGTAACCCAACTGCTGAATGAACTGCGCCAGAAGCCAGGCCCCGACCATGACACTGGTACAGGGCTCGCTCTGCAGCTTCTTCTCGTCTATACCAAAGGCCGCCAGGCGCGGCAGATGCCGGCTGTTGATCTGCATCAGGCCGATGTCCCGGCTGCCGTCGCGGTTGGTATTGAGCGCCGCCGGGTTCATGCCCGACTCGACCTGGGCGATGGCATAGAGCAGCAACGGGTCGATGTGATAACGCTCTCCGGCCTCCTGAAAGCAGTTGGCCTCGGCGCTGACGGCCAGGATCAGGTAGAAGACGACGAGCAGGGTGTATGGGTGGCGCATTGGGCTCCCTCGCAAAGCGTGAGGCCAAGACACCTCCACTACAAGAACATGGCGCGCTATGGACAGAGTGTAGCCGCGTGTTCGATGACGTCATTTCCCTCCGGATGAAAGATAAACCCCTGCCTGACAGCCAAGTTTCCACAGAGACTGTGGGTCGGCCTGTGGATAAGGTGTTTGTGCATGGCTACAGCCCATGCCAATCAACGCCTGTAGCCCTTCGTACGAAAAATGATCAACCTAACCGACGGTTTTTATTCGAATTTTTATGTGGATAAGGGCGTTGTCGGGTTTCGCTTGGGCGCCGACTTGTTAACAAAGTCTGTTGGCGTATATGTGGATAAGATGTTTGCTGTCCTCTGTAGGCCTTGTTTTATATGGCCTGTAGAGGATTGCTCAAAAAACGCCCAAACAGGCCTTTTACGGCACTCGACCGGCCTGAAACCTTCATATCTCGCGGCTTTCAGCGGTTTTCCACAGATGAGTGGAAAAATGCCCGACTTGCACACAAAGTCTGTTGGCGCTTCTGTGGATAAGGTGTTCGCGGTCCTCTACAGGCCTTTAAAAACGTGGCCTGCAAGGTTTTGATTAAAAAACGATCAAAGACTGCCTGAATAGACCTTTCTGAATAAGTCACGGATTTTATTCAGATTCCTTCAGTGTCGACGGTGCATAAAGCGCTACTTGCGCACATTTACTGTGGGTGGCTCTGTGGATAAGTTGTTCGCTAAGGCCGCAAAGCCCTGGTTCTTATAGCCCATAGCGCTATAGATCAAATTTCATACAGTTCTAAGGGTGTTTATTGACACCCTCTTGGGCGCCACCTTGACTCAAGGCTCAGGTACACAACGTTTCTGCCAGCCATGCCCACGCTCAGGGAGATAGTCATGACACGGATTTCGACATCCATCAGTGAAATCAAGGAACGCTACGACGTCATCGTGATCGGTTCCGGTTACGGCGGCGGTATCGCTGCTTCGCGGCTGGCGCGGGCCGGGAAGACTGTCTGCCTGCTGGAGCGCGGGCGCGAGATCCAGCCGGGGGAATACCCCAACACCATGATCGCGGCGACGGAGGAGTTGCAGGTGCATGACCCGGACGGCCATATCGGTTCGCGCACTGGTCTGTTCGACCTGCACGTCAATGCCCAGCAGAACGTGGTGGTCGGTTGCGGCCTGGGCGGGACTTCGCTGATCAATGCCAACGTGTCCCTGGAGCCGGAGCCGGGGGTCTTCGAGGACCCGCGCTGGCCCCAGGCGGTACGCGATCACCGTGACACGCTGCTCGCCGAAGGTTATGCGCGGGCCCGGGAAATGCTCAAGCCCAATCCGTATCCGGCCTCCGGACCGAAACTGGCGAAGCTGGACGCCAACCGCAAGTCGGCGGACTTTCTCGAGGAAAAAGCGCATTTCTATACGCCACCGATCAACGTGACCTTCGACAAGCTGCCCAACAACCTCAACCATGTTGGCGTCGAACAGCTGCCGTGCAACCAGTGTGGTGACTGCGTCTCGGGCTGTAACAACAAAGCCAAGAACACCACCTTGATGAACTATCTGCCGGATGCCTGGAATCACGGCGCGGAGATTTTCTGCCAGGCCGAGGTGCGCCATCTGGAGCGTGACGGTGACGGCTGGATCGTGCACTTCCAGTACCTGGACAGCGGCCGGGAAAAGTTCTCGGCACCGACCCTGTTTGTCAGAGCCAACGTGGTGGTGGTTTCCGCCGGCACCCTGGGTTCCACGGAAATCCTCCTGCGTTCGCGCAGCAAGGGCGTGCCGATGTCCGACCAGCTCGGCGAAAACATGAGCGGCAACGGCGATATCCTCGGCTTCGGCCACAATTGCGAGCAGACCATCAACGGCATCGGTTTCGGCGCCCACTCGGCCAAGGAGATGGAGCCGGTCGGGCCGTGCATCACCTCGATCATCGATATGCGCACCGAAGGTGACTGGCGCAGTCGGATGGTGATCGAGGAAGGCTCGATCCCGGGCGCGCTGGGGCGGCCGATGGTGCCGGCCATGGCCGGGTTTGCCGGGATGATCGGCGAGGCCACCGACAAGGGCGTCAGCGCCCAGCTCCACTACAAGGCCCGCGAGGCCGAGAGCTTTCTGCGCGGCCCGTATTACGGCGCGCTGCACAATATGCAGACCTACCTGATCATGAGTCATGACGACGGCAAGGGCCGAATGCTGCTGGACGACAAGGACCAGCTGCGTATCGACTGGCCCGGGGTGGGCGAGCAGGAGAACTTCAAGCTCGGCAACGAGCGCCTGCATCAGTCGACCAAGGCCCTGGGCGGGGTCTGGGTGCCGAACCCGATCTGGACCAAGTTGCTCAAGCACAGCATCGTCTCGGTACACCCGTTGGGTGGCTGCGTGATGGGCGAGGATGCCGCGCAAGGCGTGGTCAATCACAAGGGCCAGGTGTTCAGCGGGAGCCACGGCGATGCGGTTTATCCGGGGCTGTATGTGACCGACGGGGCGGTGATTCCGACCTCGCTGGCGGTCAACCCGCTGCTGACCATCTCGGCGGTCAGCGAGCGCAACATGGGCCTGCTGGCCGCCGATCGCGGCTGGGTCATCGACTACCGCCTGCCCTCGGCACCGCGCAAGCCGGTGCCGCCGCCGACCCTGGGGGTGCAGTTCACCGAAACCATGAAGGGTTATTTCTCCAAGGACTTCACCCAGCCCCAGGGCACCGACCTGGCGGTCTACCAGGCGGCCGCCAAGAGCGGCGAGGCGCAGAACTCACCCATCGAGTTCACCCTGACCATCACCGGCAACGACCTCAATCGCCTGATCAAGGAGCCGGAGCATGCCGCGACCCTGGTCGGCACCCTCAATGCCCCTGCGCTGTCGCCTTATCCGCTGACTGCCAGCAACGGCGTGTTCAATCTGTTCGAGCAGTACCAGGAACAGGTCGGCGTGCGCCATATGAACTACGACATGAAGCTGACCGCCGAGGACGGTCGCGACTATTTCTTCAGTGCCTTCAAGACCGTGCCCGAAGACAACGGTGTGCTGAATATCTGGCCGGACACCAGCACCCTTTACGTCACGCTCTACCAAGGCCCGGACAAGACCGGCGCGGTGATCGGCTCCGGGGTCATGCATATCAAGCCCGCCGACTTCGCCAAGCAGATGACCACCATGAAGGTGCTCAATGCCCGTAACGAGCGCGAGCGCATCGAGGCCCTGGCGCGTTTCGGCAAGTTCTTCGCCGGGATTCTCTGGGAAAGCTACGGCGGGGTGTTTGCCGGCGATATCTACTTCAACCCGGACGCGCCGCCCCGGCACAAGCGGCCGCTGGATGCGCCGGTGCCGACCGTGCATTTCTTCGAGACCGAGGACCAGGTGCAACTGCGCCTGACCCGTTACCAGGCCGGCAGCAAAGGCCCGGTGATGTTGGTGCATGGGTTGGGCGTGGGCTCGAATATCTTCTCCACCGATACCATCCAGACCAACCTGCTGGAGTACCTGTGCAAGCACGACTACGACGTCTGGCTGCTGGATTTCCGGGTCAGCATCCTGTTGCCGGCGAGCAAGCACGAGTGGAACGGCGACCAGATCGCCCAGTACGACTACAAGGCGGCCATCGCGCAGATTCGCCAGGCCACCGGGGCCCGGGATGTGCAGTGCGTGGTGCATTGCTATGGCGCCACGACCTTCTTCATGTCGATGCTGGCGGGACTGCAGGATGTGCGCTCGGTGGTCTGCTCGCAGATTGCCGCGGACACGGTGGTGGCCACGGCGACCGGGATCAAGGCCGGCCTGCACCTGCCGGGGGCGCTGGAGGCGGTGGGCATCAAGTCGCTGACCGCCTATGCCGACAGCAAGGAGAGCTGGTTCAACAAACTCTATGACAAGGCCCTCAACGTCTATGCGCGGATCGAGGCCCAGGGTTACTGCACCAATCCGGTCTGTCACCGGATCACCTTCATGTATGCCTCGCTGTACCGTCACGACACCCTCAACGAAACCCTGCACGACAACCTGCATGAATTGTTCGGCGAGTCGAATATCCAGACCTTCGAGCACCTGGCGCTGATCTGCCGCAAGGGGCACCTGGTGGACTTCAAGGGCAACGACGTCTACATGCCGCATTTCAGCCGGCTGCAATTGCCGATCTGTTTTATCAGTGGCGCCGATAACCAGTGCTATTTGCCGGAGAGCACGGAGAAGACCTACGACCGGCTGGTGGATCTGCATGGCCCCGAGTTGTTCAGCCGCCATGTGGTGCCGGGTTATGGCCATATCGACTGCATGTTCGGCAAGAACGCGGTGGTCGATGTGTATCCGCTGATCCTTGAACATCTGGAGAAAACCGCGCTGGGCTGATGCGCATCAGTCTCGAAAACGCCGCCACACCTTGTAGGAGCAGGGCTTGCCCGCGAAAGGGCCGGTGCGGGTTATCCAGGAGATCAGGTTGATAATACTGGCCTCTTCGCGGGCAAGCCGGGACGCCGGACCGCCTGCTCCTACAGATCTGTGTAAAGCCGCACCCCCGGTGATCGGCCGGAAGAAATGGATTGGCAAGGAAGGGTGATATGGACAATTACATCCGTTGGTTCCAACGCTTTATCTGGATAGGCATCGTGATGAACATGGTGTTCGCACTGCCTGCCCTGTTCGCCCCGGCGCTGCTGACCTCGGTGGTCGGCCTGCCGCCGGTGCTCTCGGACCCCTGGCTGGAAAACGCCGGCATGTTGCTGGTGGGGATCAGCCTGTTCTACATGCCGTCGGGCTTCAACGCCCCGCGCTTCGTGATCCACTCCTGGTTATGCGTCTTGAGCCGGCTGGTCGCCGTGGCGTTCTGGATCTACCTGATCGACACCAGCAACACCCCCACGGTGTTCGTGCCCATGCTCTACGGCGACCTGAGCATGTTCCTGATCCTGGGCGTCACGCTCTTCATGGGCAGCACGCCGGCCCACCGGCCCTGGGCCTTGCTGGTCGATGGCTGGCATGCCTGGTGCCAGGGTTGGGAAGCCCGCTGGCATCGCCACGGCTTTCGGGTCGGCCTGCTGATCACCCTGCTGGTGCTGGGTTTTATCGGCTACGAAACCTGGTACAACATGCTGCGGGTGGTGCCCGAAGAGAAATTCGCCTCCGACGAAGACCACTTCAAGTACGCCGCCATCGGCCTGGGCATCGAAGCGCGAATCCCTTATTACCTGTTTGCCGTGCTGCCGCAGATGTGCCCGGAAAAAATGCCCAAGCCCGGTGGCTGGGAGGCGTTCGGCTTCCTCTATGAAAACGGTCGCGACCTGCCCATCGGCATGGCCAAGCGGCAGATCGGCTACCCGACCGTGGAACCCAACTGCGCCCTGTGCCACACCGGCTCCTACCGCGCCTCGGCCAGCGATGTGGCCAAGCCGATCGCCACCGCGCCGGCCAATACCCTGCAACTGCAAGCCTTCCAGTGGTTCGCCTACGATTGCGCCAGCGACCCGAAATTCACCACCGATGCGCTGATGACGGCGATCAACGCCAAGTTCCAGCTGGGCGTCTTCGAGCGCCTGTACAACCGCTACCTGATTATCCCCATGGCCAAGACCGCGCTGCTCAAGCAGAAGCAGGCCTACGCCTGGCAGAAACTGCGGCCGGCACAAGGGCCCGGGCGTACCGACACCTTCAACCCGACCAAAATGGTGGTCTTCGGTTTCCCGGATGACTCGACCATCGGCACCGTCGACCTGCCGCAGATCTGGAACCAGAAGCCGCGCGAATCGCTGTACCTGCACTGGGACGGCAACAACAACGATATCCACGAGCGTAACTACGCCGCGGCCATGGCCGTGGGCGCGACGCCGCAGTCGGTGTTGCCGGAGAGTTTCAATCGGGTCACCCAGTGGTTGCTCGGCACCAAGCCGCCGGCCTGGCCGTTCGCTTTGGACCAGGCGCGGGTAGCCCAGGGCAAGCCGATCTGGGATAACAACTGTGCGGGCTGCCATGAGTTCGGCAAGGCCGACACCGGCCAGGTCACCACCCAAATCGACCAACTGGGCACCGACCCCCATCGCCTGGATTCCTTCACCGTCGGCCTCGTGCAGGCGTTCCATGGCTTCAAGAAACCGCCATTCGATTTCAACGCTTATCGCAAGACCCAGAGCTACAGCAACACCCCCACCGACGGCATCTGGATGCGCGCGCCGTACCTGCACAACGGTTCGGTGCCGAGCCTGTGGGACCTGTTGCAGACACCGGACAAACGGCCGGTGGTGTTCAACACCGGCTCGGATGTCTACGACCCGGTCAAGGTCGGTTTCATCACCAGCGGTGCCCAGGTCCAGGCGCCGACCTACTTCAGGTATGACACACGCCTGGAGGGCAACCACAACAGTGGCCACCTGTACGGGACCCAACTGACCGACGCCGAGAAATGGGCGCTGATCGAATTCATGAAGACGTTGTAGGGAGACAGCCATGAACTTGCCTCACTTGGAACATGAACTTGCGAAAATCCGCGTCCGTCTCAGTGGCCTGAAAGCTCGGTTGGAGTTGTCCTGGAAAAAACTCACCAGTGACATCGAGCCCGAGGAATTCCAGGCTATCCAGGCGTTGTTGCAACGCGGGCATGACCAGGCCCAATACGTACTGGACCATGGCGACCTGCCGACGGACGAGCCGGTGGTGCCCTGGGAGTTGTCCCATGGGTTGTCGATCCTGCATATGGGCAACGCCAAGGCCTTGCCGACCTCGGAGTCGCAGCTGCAAACCCGGGTCCTCAAGGACGGCACGTTGCTGGGCTGTCGCAAATGGGAGTTGCTCGACCTGCTGTGGAGCGAGGCGTTGATCAAGTGGATCGAGAACCTGCGGCGCCATGCGCCGTTTGCCACCACGCCGATGGTGATGATGATCGACAACGACGTGACCCTGGCGATTGCCGGCGACTGGGGCACCGGGCCCTTTGAAAGCCATGCCCCGGCGGTCAATGTCGCCAACCAGATGCAGTTGGCCCAGGCCGATTTCACCATTCACCTGGGCGACGTCTACTACGCTGGCACCGGCTCCGAGGAAGATGTCGACATGGCCGGCTGGCCGATGGGCAAGCACGGCGCCTTCACCCTCAACTCCAACCATGAGATGTACAGCGGCGCCCATGGTTATTTCGCGGAGCTCAACTCACGGTTCCCGATGCAGCAGGGCACCAGTTATTTTGCGTTGTACAACGATGACTGGCTGATTGTCGGACTGGATTCGGCCTATGCCTCCGCGCCGCTCGGTCTTTATATGGACGGCACCCTGAACCAGCAGCAGATCGACTGGATGAAGAGCCTGCCCAAGGGCAAGAAGTTGCTGGTGCTGAGTCATCACCAGGGTTTCGATATCAGTGGGGCAAACAAGACCACGCTGTATCAGCCGGTGTGTGATGCCTTGGGCCGGGTACCGGATTATTGGTACTGGGGGCACCTGCACAATGGGATTGTGTATGCCGAGCAGGGCGGGTTACGGGCGCGTTGTGCCGGGCACGGGGCGATTCCCTATGGCGTGACCAGCGAGCTGGATGGCAATGAGCGGGTGCTGTTTTCCGAAGTGCAGAATGCCATGGACGACGAATACCCGGAGCGGGTGCTCAATGGGTATGTGAAGGTGCGGTTGAGCGGGGAGAATATTATCGAGGAGTTTATTGGCGAGGATGGGTCGGTGAGGTGGGCGTCTCACGGGTAGATCTGTGGTGACTGTACTGGCGTCTTCGCGGCGGTGCGGCGATCCGACAAGCCCAGCTCCTACAGGTCGGTGTCGTGCACAAATGCAGTGAACGACGTCAATTTGTAGGAGCAGGGCTTGCCCGCGAAGCTTTTGCTCTTAGCCGTGCACCGGCACACCCTTGAGGTACGGCGCAGGCTCGGCCCCCAGGTTGCTCAACAGCCGCTCGCTGTACCAATCCACAAAGTTGACCACGCCAAACTCATAGGTCTTCGAGTACGGCCCTGGCTGGTAGGCCGTGGAGTTGATACCGCGCTGGTTTTCCTCGGCCAGGCGACGGTCCTGGTCGTTGGTCGCATCCCAGACTTCACGCATGCGCGCCACGTCATAGTCCACGCCTTCGACCGCATCCTTGTGTACCAGCCACTTGGTGGTCACCATGGTTTCCTGGGCGCTGATCGGCCACACGGTGAACACGATGATGTGATCGCCCATGCAGTGGTTCCACGAGTGCGGCAGGTGCAGGATGCGCATCGACCCCAAATCCGGGTTCTTGATCCGGCCCATCAGCTTCTTGCAGCCCTGCTGGCCGTCCATGGTCATGGACACGGTGCCCTTGAGCAGCGGCATGCGCACGATCCGGTTACGCAGGCCGAAGCTGGCGTGGGCGTAAGGGATCTTCTCGGCTTCCCAGGCCACGGTGCATTCGGCCACGTGGTCCTTGAATTTCTGGTCGGCCCGCGGGTCGGTGACGTCGTCCCATTCCAGCAGGGTCTTCAGCAGTTCCGGGTGGGAGCCGCCGCAGTGGTAGCACTCGCGGTTGTTTTCCAGCACCAGCTTCCAGTTGGCCTTCTCCATCAAGGTGGTTTGCACCGCCACCTTGGTGTTTTCCATGTCGTAGGGTTCCATGTAGTGGTTCAGGGTCGTCAGGAACTCATCGATGGCGGGCGGGTTTTCCGCCAGGCTGATGAAGATGTAGCCGCCGGAGGTTTTCACGTGCACCGGCTTGAGGCCGTACTGCTTCATGTCGAAGTCGGCGCCCATCTCGGTGCCGGCGAACAGCAGGCGCCCGTCCAGTTCGTAGGTCCACTGGTGGTAGTGGCAGACCAGCTTGGCGACCTTGCCCTTGTCGCTGGTGCACAACCGTGAACCGCGGTGGCGGCAGACGTTATGGAAGGCGTGGACCACGCCGTCGGCGCCGCGAATCACGATGATCGGGTTCTTGCCGATCTGCAGGGTCATGTAGTTGCCCTTGGTCGGGATTTCGCAGGTCATGCCGGCGATCAACCACTCTTTCTGAAAGATTTCCTGCATATCGATTTCGAACAGCCGCTCATCGGAGTAGAACGGTTGCGGCAGGGAGAAGGTGCGTTCGCGCTCTTGCAGCATTTGCGCGGTGGCCTTGCGTGCGGGTTCCAGCGGATCGCCCAGGCTCAGGGTTGCGGTGACGTCCATCGATTTAGTCCTCATGGCCATGCGGTGTGGCCGGCGAATAGTGGCTGATACGGTTAGCACGCAAGTACGGAAATACATTGGATCATTTGCGATGGAGTGTGCGGCTGGCAGCGACATGAACCTTATCCATGGGCGACATGGCCGAATCCGTTCCCGACGCGCAACCCCCGGTCGTTGTGGGCTGGTCGCGATAAGCATGCCAATGTCGCGGATAGGTAAATGGTCGCTTCGACCCTTGCGCAGAATCGCCAACATAGAGCCGACAGTCGGCGGTGGAGAACAATATGTCGAACAACTTCCTCAATCCGGTAACAACCCAGACCTGGGCCAATGGTCGGCATATCGTGCGCTGCGTGAAGGTCATCCAGGAAACCTGGGATGTGCGCACCTTCTGCTTCATGGCTGACCAGCCGATCATGTTCTTTTTCAAGCCGGGGCAGTTTGTCACCCTGGAGCTGGAAATCGAAGGTGAGCCGATCATGCGCTCCTATACGATTTCCAGCTCGCCGTCGGTGCCCTACAGCTTTTCGGTGACCATCAAGCGCGTGCCCGGCGGCAAGGTTTCCAACTGGTTGCACGACACCCTGCACGAAGGCCAGGAGCTGGCGGTGCACGGTCCGGTGGGGTTGTTCAACGCCATCGACTTCCCGAGCCCCAAGGTGCTGTACCTGAGTGGCGGCGTCGGTATCACCCCGGTGATGTCCATGGCCCGCTGGTTCTACGATACCAACGGCAATGTCGACATGGTGTTTATCCACAGCGCCCGTTCGCCCAAGGACATCATCTATCACCGCGAGCTGGAGCATATGGCCTCGCGGATCGATAACTTCAGCCTGCACCTGATTTGTGAGAAGCATGGTTTGGGCGAGCCGTGGGCCGGTTATCGCGGTTATCTGAACCACAAGATGCTGGAGTTGATGGCACCGGACTTCCTGGAGCGTGAGGTGTTCTGCTGCGGGCCGACGCCGTATATGAACGCGGTGAAGCGTTTGCTGGAAGCGGCCGGGTTCGATATGAGCCGCTACCACGAAGAGTCGTTCGGTGCGACGCCGCCGGAAGCCCGTGCCGACGCGGTGGAACAGGCCGAACAGGCTGCAGAGGCACCGGAAGTGGATGCGGCGGATCTGCATCAGGTGGAGTTCACCGCGACTGGCAAGAGCATTCGTGTGGCACCGGGGGAAACCGTGCACGCGGCGGCGGCCAAGCTTGGCCTGATGATTCCCAAGGCCTGCGGCATGGGGATCTGCGGGACCTGCAAGGTGCTGAAGCTGGGCGGCGAAGTGGAGATGGAGCACAACGGCGGGATCACCGACGACGATGTGGCCGAGGGTTATATCCTGTCGTGCTGCAGTGTGCCGAAGGGGGATGTGCGGATCGAGTACTGACCGAAACACCACGGTCCCCTTGTGGCAGGGGCTTGCCCTAATTCCGTTCAGTTAAGGCCGAACACGGTCCCTGTAGGAGCATGGCTTGTCGGGACGCCGCATCGCAGCGAAGAGGCCCTCAAGATCGCCAAAAGCTTCGCGGGCAAGCCCTGCTCCTACAGTTCGCGTGAACCGGACTTTAATCGCTTGGGTCTTGAGGTTTACAGACTGAACCGCGCGACCATGCTGTTCAAATCCACCGCCAGGCGCGACAGCTCATTGCTCGCCGCGCTGGTCTGGTTTGCCCCGGTCGCCGATTGCACCGAAAGATCGCGGATATTCACCAGGTTGCGATCCACCTCGCGGGCCACCTGAGCCTGTTCTTCCGCCGCACTGGCGATCACCAGGTTGCGTTCGTTGATCTCGACAATCGCCGTGTTGATGGTGTCCAGCGCCATCCCCGCGCCCTTGGCGATATTCAAGGTCGACTCAGCCCGATCGGTGCTGTTGCGCATCGAATCCACTGCTTGCTCGGTCCCACCCTGAATACTGCCGATCATCCGTTCGATTTCGCTGGTGGACTGCTGGGTCCGGTGCGCCAAGGCACGAACCTCATCCGCCACCACGGCAAAACCACGCCCGGCTTCCCCGGCCCGTGCCGCTTCAATCGCCGCGTTCAAGGCCAGCAGGTTGGTCTGGTCGGCCAGCCCGCGGATCACATCCAGTACCTTGCCGATATCCTGGGATTCCTTGGCCAGGTTACCGATCAGCGTTGCGGTGCTTTGCACATCGCTGCTCATGCGTTCGATGGCGCCGACGGTTTCCTGCACCAGGTCACGACCGTCGCCGGCCGAGGCGGTGGCGTTCTTCGACGCTTCGGAAGTGCTCACGGCATTGCGCGCGACTTCTTCCACGGCGCTGGTCATTTCATTGACCGCCGTGGCGGCCTGTTCGATCTCGTTGTTCTGCCGTACCAGGCCCTTGGCGCTTTCGTCGGTGACGGCGTTCAGCTCTTCCGCCGCCGAAGCCAGCTGGGTCGCCGAACCGGAAATACGCTGCAGGGTGTCGCGCAGTTTCTGCTGCATCTTGACCATGGCCTGCAACAGGCGCCCGGCTTCGTCGTTGCCCTCGACCTGGATCGGTCGGGTCAGGTCGCCTTCGGCGATCTGCTCGGCGGCGGTCAGGGCGTCGGCGATAGGGTGGGTGATGCTGTTGGTCAGCAACCAGGCGAGCAGGAGGGTCAGGCCGGTGGCGGCCAGCAGCAAGCCCACCACCATATTGAACGCCGAGGCGTATTGGTCGGCGGCTTGTTGATGGGTGTCGTCGGTCTGCTGGGTATTGATCTCCACCAGCTTGGTGAGCACGGTGTTGACCTGTTCGGAGTTGGCCAGCAAGTCGCTGTTGATCAGGGCTGCCAGTTCAGTGACCTGATTGTTGCGCGACAGGCTTTTCATCCGATCTTCAAGCTGGCGGTACTGGCCGAGCACCTGCACATAGCGGTCGTAGGCCACGCGCTCTTCAGGGCTGCTGATCAGTTTTTCGTAGATGGCCTGGGCCTTGCCGATCTGCTGGTTGCGCAGGGTGAACAGGTCGAGGATTTTCTGTTGCTCGTCGGGCGCGCGGTTGGTCACCAGGCGATAGGACAGGACCCGCAGGCGCAGGGTCAGTTGGGTAAGGTCGTCGAGGCTCTTGATGCTCGGCACGCTGTTGGTGCTGAGCTCTTCGGCGGCGCCGCGGATCTTGCTCATCTGGTTCAGGGCAAAGATCCCCAGGATCAGCATCAGCGCACCAATCAGGGCGAAGCTGAGGAATGCGCGCGGGGCGATGTTCATGTTGCGTAGGGACATGGTGGCTACCTGAGAGGAGGGCGCATTCCGTGCGACTTTTAAAGCGTGTCTGAATGACCTATCGGTCATTCGACTAAAGTCTTAAGCCCCTGCGCGTATTTGTCGCAGGTGAAGGTTTCCGACAGAGGGTGGGGAACATGTCCTGGCAATCGCAGTCCCTAAGGTTCGAAGAAAAGTGTCCCGCCAGGAAAATCAAGGCTTTGCGACAGTTTTCCCCTGGCAAACAGGGGGGCTTTTCTTTATCGTACGCGCCCTTTGAAACTGCCCGAGAGATCAAGAAAATGTTGGAAGCTTCCCTGAGTCAATTGGAACAGCTGGTCAGCGAGCTGGTTCAGCAAAAACAGGAACTGTTGGCCGCCAATACCGCGCTGAGCACCGAGCTGGCCCAGGCCAAGGACGAAAACGAAAGCCTGCAACTGAGCCTGATGGAACAGGAAGAAAAGCACGGCGCCACCGCCGCCCGTATCCAGGCGCTGGTCGAGCGTGTCAGCGCAGGTCCCGTGAGCGCATGAGAACCAGCAGCGATGGGGTAACCGTCATCTCGATCCTCGGCGAGGAATACTCGATCAAGGCCCCCGCCGGCCAGGAGCGCACCCTGCAGGACGCGACGGTGATGCTCCGGGCGGCGTTGGCCGACACCAAGAAGAAGTTCCCCACGCTGATCGGCGACAAACTGCTGGTGTTGGCGGCGTTGAACCTGTGTTCGCAGCAGATCGAAGCACAGCAGCGTCATCGCGAGGAACTCGACCGTTATCAAGAGCAAGTCAACGCCACGGTCGATGTGATTGCGCGGTCGGTTGGGCAGCCGGGATAGTTTCGTTGGCGCCGTGTCGGCTGTCCTGGGTCGAAGCGTGGAGCGTTGACGGTGATCACCGCCCGCATATATCCGTGGTTGGGGGGTGGGTTCATTTATCCGTCTTGAACAGGTGAGCTGTTTTAATAGCTTTCCCAGGATAAATGAACCCGCCATGCCCATCACCGGGGACATGGCATTCAGACAGAGGTCGGCCTAGCGGGGGCCTGCTTTTAGGAACAATTCAAGCCTCCATGACGTGTCTGGGTTATTTGGCCCGTCCACTGGATTACCTCTTACGTAAGTCTTAGAGTCTATAACTCCGATGTAGTTCATATCTTCAACGAGTAAGCGAATGGATTGACCGACTTCCGCACCGATAAGAATATCCCGGTACTCATCAGTGGCAGGAACTTCAAAAGGCCCGTGTACGGGATTCCCCGATTGCGCCGAAAAAACCAGACGAATTTTTAGTGGGGTAGGCATGGCAAGTCACCTCTTCTTGATATCGATAATTTAAGTGAAGCTCTGTCCTGGGCCTCGATCGATACTCTGAATGCTCACTGCCGGTCTCATCGCTCAAGGTCGCGCCGATATTATTTTGGCACGTGAGGCAGCGTCTACTGTCAGAACTGACAGTAGACGTGGCAGGGCTTTTATGTTCTCGAACTTGAGGCGATATGACGGAGAGTAGAGATTGTTTTTTATAGGTTTTATTTTTTACGGCCGAGTATTTGGAGATGGGGTATTTCCATCGCCGATCAGAGGCGAGGGTTTTATTATTAAAAATTATAAAAAATCTGGTGTGTCTGGTGGGTTGAAGAGGCCGACCTGATATATCGCGCTTTATCTTAAGATAAAGCGCGATTAAAAGCGGTCGGGTCAGATCGACATGACTTCCCGAATATCCGCCGCCAGTTCCCGTACCCGTGCTTCCTCGGTGTCCCACGAGCACATGAAGCGCGCGCCGCCCTTGCCGATGAAGGTGTAGAAGCGCCAGCCCTTGGCGGTCAGCGCGGCGATGGCCGGTTCCGAGAGGTGCAGGAACACGCCGTTGGCCTCCACCGGGAACATCAGTTCGACGCCGGGAATGTCCTTGACCAGGCTGCTGAGTAGCTGCGCGCAGTGGTTGGCGTGGCGGGCGTGCTTGAGCCAGGCGTCGTTTTCCAGCAGACCGACCCAGGGCGCCGAGAGAAAGCGCATTTTCGAGGCCAACTGCCCGGCCTGCTTGCAGCGATAGTCGAAATCCACCGCCAGGTCGTGATTGAAGAACAGGATCGCTTCACCCACCGCCATGCCGTTTTTCGTGCCGCCGAAGCACAGCACGTCGACGCCGACCTTCCAGGTCAGTTCGGCCGGGGTGCAGCCGAGGTAGGCGCAGGCATTGGAGAACCGCGCGCCGTCCATGTGCAGGTGCAGGCCGAGTTCCTTGCAAGTGGCGCTGATGGCGCGGATTTCATCCGGGGTGTAGACGCTGCCGACTTCGGTGGCCTGGGTCAGGGTCACCACGCGCGGCTTGGGGTAGTGGATGTCCTGGCGCTTGAGGGCGATTTCGCGGATCGAGTCCGGGGTCAGCTTGCCGTTTTCGGTGCGTGCGGTGAGCAGTTTGGAACCGTTGGAGAAAAACTCCGGCGCGCCGCACTCGTCGGTCTCGACGTGGGCGGTCTCCGAGCAGATCACGCTGTGGTAGCTCTGGCACAACGACGACAGGGCCAGGGAGTTGGCCGCGGTGCCGTTGAAGGCGAAGAACACTTCACTGTCGGTTTCGAACAACTGGCGGAAGCCGTCGGCGGCGCGCTGGGTCCATTCGTCGTCGCCGTAGGCGCGCTGGTGGCCGTGGTTGGCCTGTTCCATGGCGGCCCAGGCCTCGGGGCAGATACCGGAATAGTTGTCGCTGGCGAATTGTTGGCTCTTGTCGGTCATGGCCCGGTCCTTGTGAACGATTATGGTGCGCACTGTAACCAGAATTGACCTTATCGCACAGGCACAGTTTCCGTAGGAAAAGCCTCTATAGATCGAAAGGTTGACGCTGTCGTTGTAGGAGCAGGCGGTCCGGCGTTCCGGCTTGCCCGCGAAGAGGTCAGTGCGGGCTACCCAAAAGATCGGGTTGATAATACGGACGCCTTCGCGGGCAAGCCCTGCTCCTACAGGGGTTGTGGCGTTTTCAATATCCCTGTTCCAGACGCTGTTCGGCCCTCGACTATCTCAGCGCGCCAAGCCATGTCGTAAACGCACCTTTGCGTGGCGTCCATAGGCATTTGATCGGTCTGCGTCGGCCCTACCATCGCATTCAAAGGGCACTGCCGTCAGGCAACGGCCCCACTGATAAAAATGGCGCACCGCCGCCGCTGGGAGAGACGCGATGTTCAGCAAGCAAGACCAGATCCAGGGTTATGACGATGCACTGATGGCGGCCATGAATGCCGAGGAGCAACGCCAGGAAGATCATATCGAGCTGATCGCGTCGGAAAACTACACCAGCAAGCGCGTCATGCAGGCCCAGGGCAGCGGCCTGACCAACAAATACGCCGAAGGTTATCCAGGCAAGCGCTACTACGGTGGCTGCGAACACGTGGACAAGGTCGAGGCCCTGGCCATCGAACGCGCCAAGCAACTGTTCGGCGCCGACTACGTCAACGTCCAGCCGCACTCCGGCTCCCAGGCCAACGCCGCGGTCTACCTGGCCCTGCTCAATGCCGGCGACACCGTGCTGGGCATGAGCCTGGCCCACGGCGGTCACCTGACCCACGGCGCCAAGGTCAGCTTCTCCGGCAAGCTCTACAACGCCGTGCAGTACGGCATCGACACCACCACCGGCTTGATCGACTACGACGAAGTCGAGCGCCTGGCCGTCGAGCACAAGCCGAAAATGATTATCGCCGGTTTCTCGGCCTACTCGAAAACCCTAGATTTCCCACGCTTCCGTGAAATTGCCGACAAGGTCGGTGCGTACTTCTTCGTCGACATGGCCCACGTTGCCGGTCTGGTCGCCGCCGGCCTGTACCCGAACCCGCTGCCCTACGCTGACGTGGTCACCACCACCACCCACAAGACCCTGCGCGGTCCCCGTGGCGGCCTGATCCTGGCCAAGGCCAACGAAGAGCTGGAAAAGAAATTCAACGCCGCAGTCTTCCCCGGCGGCCAGGGCGGCCCGCTGATGCACGTGATCGCCGCCAAGGCCGTGAGCTTCAAGGAAGCCCTGGAGCCAAGCTTCAAGGCCTATCAGCAGCAAGTGATCGATAACGCCCAGGCCATGGCGGGCGTATTTATCAAACGCGGCTACGATGTAGTGTCCGGCGGTACCGACAACCATCTGTTCCTGGTCAGCCTGATCCGTCAGGGCCTGACCGGCAAAGAGGCCGATGCCGCCCTGGGCCGTGCCCATATCACCGTGAACAAGAACGCCGTGCCGAACGATCCACAGTCGCCGTTTGTCACTTCCGGTCTGCGCATCGGCACCCCGGCCGTCACCACGCGTGGGTTCAAAGTGACCCAGTGCGTCGAGCTGGCCGGCTGGATCTGCGACATCCTCGACAACCTCGGCGACGCCGATGTCGAAGCGAACGTCGCCAAGCACGTGACAGCCCTGTGCGCGGATTTCCCGGTTTATCGCTGAGAGCGGTTTTGGAGTAAATGACTATGCAACGCTATTCGGGCTTCGGCCTCTTCAAGCACTCTCTCAGCCATCACGAAAATTGGCAGAAAATGTGGCGCACGCCTACCCCGAAAAAGGTCTACGACGTGGTCATCGTCGGTGGCGGCGGGCATGGTCTGGCGACCGCCTACTACCTGGCCAAGGAACACGGCATCACCAACGTGGCCGTGGTCGAGAAGGGCTGGTTGGGCGGCGGCAACACCGCCCGTAACACCACCATCGTGCGTTCCAACTATCTGTGGGACGAGTCGGCGCACCTGTACGAACACGCGATGAAACTGTGGGAAGGCCTGTCCCAGGACCTGAACTACAACGTGATGTTCTCCCAGCGCGGCGTCTACAACCTGTGCCACACCCTGCAGGACATCCGTGATTCGGAGCGTCGGGTCAGCGCCAACCGCCTCAATGGCGTCGACGGCGAACTGCTCAACACCCAGCAGGTGGCGGACGAGATTCCGTACCTGGATTGCTCGAAGAACGCCCGTTACCCGGTGATGGGCGCCACCGTCCAGCGTCGCGGCGGCGTGGCCCGTCACGATGCCGTGGCCTGGGGCTTCGCCCGTGCGGCCGACGCCCTCGGCGTGGACCTGATCCAGCAGACCGAAGTGATCGGTTTCCGCAAGGAAAACGGCGTGTGCATCGGTGTCGAAACCAACAAGGGCTTTATCGGCGCCAAGCGCGTCGGCGTGGTCACCGCCGGTAACTCCGGGCATATGGCCAAGCTGGCCGGTTTCCGCCTGCCGATCGAATCGCACCCGCTGCAAGCGCTGGTGTCCGAGCCGATCAAGCCGATCATCGACAGCGTGATCATGTCCAACGCCGTGCACGGCTACATCAGCCAGTCCGACAAGGGCGACCTGGTGATCGGTGCTGGTATCGACGGCTACAACGGCTACGGCCAGCGCGGTTCGTACCCGGTGATCGAGCACACCATCCAGGCCATCGTCGAGATGTTCCCGGTGTTGTCCCGTGTGCGCATGAACCGCCAGTGGGGCGGCATCGTCGACACCACCCCGGATGCCTGCCCGATCATTTCGAAAACCCCGGTCCCGAACATGTTCTTCAACTGCGGTTGGGGCACCGGCGGCTTCAAGGCTACCCCTGGCTCGGGCAACGTGTTTGCCGCGAGCCTGGCCAAGGGTGAAATGCACCCGTTGGCCGCTCCCTTCTCCATCGACCGTTTCCACAACGGTGCGTTGATCGACGAACACGGTGCTGCTGCGGTCGCCCACTAACAGGAGAAATCCCTATGTTGCATATCTTCTGTCCTCATTGCGGCGAGCTGCGCTCCGAAGAGGAATTCCACGCTTCCGGCCAGGCGCATATCCCGCGTCCACTGGACCCGGGCACCTGCACCGACGAGCAGTGGGGCGACTACATGTTCTTCCGCGACAACCCCCGCGGCCTGCACCACGAGTTGTGGGACCACGTTGCCGGTTGCCGCCAGTATTTCAACGTGACCCGCGACACCGTCACCTACGAGATTCTCGAAAGCTACAAGATTGGCGAGAAGCCGCAATTCACCGCTAAAGCAGACAGTTCGAAAGTGCCCGGCGCGGCTGTGGGAGAGAAGGTATGAGCCAGGTCAATCGCCTGTCCAACGGTGGTCGGATCGACCGCAACAAAGTCTTGAGCTTCACCTTCAACGGCCAGGTCTACAAAGGCTTTGAAGGCGACACCCTGGCCGCCGCGTTGCTCGCCAACGGTGTGGATATCGTCGGTCGCAGCTTCAAGTATTCCCGGCCACGGGGCATCTTTGCCGCCGGCGCCGAAGAGCCGAACGCGGTCCTGCAACTCGGCGCCACCGAAGCGACCCAGATTCCTAACGTGCGTGCCACCCAGCAAGCGCTGTATCAGGGCCTGGTGGCCACCAGCACCAACGGCTGGCCGAGCGTCAACAACGACATGATGGGGATTCTCGGCAAGGTCGGCGGCAAGCTGATGCCACCGGGCTTCTACTACAAGACCTTCATGTACCCGCAGTCGTTCTGGATGACCTACGAGAAGTACATCCGCAAGGCCGCGGGCCTCGGTCGCTCGCCGACCGAGAACGATCCGGACACCTACGACTACATGAACCAGCACTGCGACGTGCTGATCGTCGGTGCCGGCCCTGCCGGTCTGGCCGCTGCACTGGCCGCCGCGCGCAGCGGTGCGCGGGTGATCCTGGCCGATGAACAGGAAGAGTTCGGCGGCAGCCTGCTCGATTCGCGCGAAAGCCTCGATGGCAAGCCGGCGGCCGAGTGGGTCGCCAGCGTTATCGCCGAATTGAAAGGCCTGCCGGACGTGCTGCTGTTGCCGCGCGCCACCGTCAACGGCTACCACGACCACAACTTCCTGACCATTCACGAGCGCCTCACCGATCACCTCGGTGACCGTGCGCCGATCGGCCAGGTGCGCCAGCGTATCCACCGGGTCCGCGCCAAGCGCGTGGTCCTGGCCACCGGTACCCATGAGCGTCCGCTGGTCTACGGCAACAACGACGTACCGGGCAACATGCTCGCCGGTGCCGTTTCGACCTACGTCCGCCGTTACGGCGTGGCCCCGGGCAAGAAGCTGGTGCTGAGCACCAACAACGATCACGCCTATCGCGTGGCTTTGGACTGGCTTGATGCCAGCCTGCAAGTGGTGGCTATCGCCGATGCCCGCAGCAACCCGCGCGGCGCACTGGTGGAAGAAGCACGGGCCAAGGGGATTCGTATCCTCACCGGCAGCGCCGTGATCGAAGCTCGTGGTAGCAAGCACGTCACTGCGGCGCGCATTGCCGCCATCGACGTCAAAGCGCATAAAGTCACCAGTCCTGGCGAATGGCTGGACTGCGATCTGGTAGCAAGCTCCGGCGGCTACAGCCCGGTGGTCCACCTGGCCTCGCACCTGGGCGGCAAACCGACCTGGCGTGAAGATATCCTCGGTTTCGTACCGGGCGAAGCACCGCAGAAACGCGTGTGCGTCGGCGGTATCAACGGCGTCTACGGCTTGGCCGATGCCTTGGCCGACGGTTTTGAAGGTGGCGTTCGCGCGGCCAGCGAAGCCGGTTTCAAGGCGGTCGAAGGCGTGCTGCCCAAAGCCCTGTCGCGTCTGGAAGAGCCGACCCTGGCGCTGTTCCAGGTGCCCCATGAAAAAGCTACCGCACGGGCGCCGAAGCAATTCGTCGACCTGCAGAACGACGTCACCGCCGCCGCCATCGAACTGGCGACCCGCGAGGGCTTCGAGTCGGTCGAACACGTCAAGCGCTACACCGCGCTGGGCTTCGGCACCGACCAGGGCAAGCTGGGCAACGTCAACGGCCTGGCCATCGCCGCCCGTTCGTTGAACGTGACCATCCCGCAGATGGGCACCACCATGTTCCGCCCGAACTACACGCCGGTGACTTTCGGCGCGGTCGCCGGCCGTCACTGCGGGCATATCTTCGAGCCGGTGCGCTACACCGCCTTGCAGGCCTGGCATGTGAAGCAGCGCGCCGAGTTCGAGGACGTGGGTCAATGGAAACGTCCGTGGTACTTCCCGCGTAACGGCGAAGACCTGCATGCGGCGGTCAAGCGTGAGTGCAAGGCCGTGCGTGACAGCGTTGGCCTGCTCGATGCTTCGACCCTGGGCAAGATCGATATCCAGGGCCCGGACGCCCGTGAATTCCTCAACCGTATCTACACCAACGCCTGGACCAAGCTCGATGTGGGCAAGGCGCGCTACGGCTTGATGTGCAAGGAAGATGGCATGGTGTTCGACGACGGCGTCACCGCCTGTCTGGCCGACAACCACTTCCTGATGACCACCACCACCGGCGGCGCGGCTCGCGTCCTGCAGTGGCTGGAGCTCTACCACCAGACCGAGTGGCCGAACATGAAGGTGTACTTCACCTCCGTGACCGACCACTGGGCGACCATGACCCTGTCCGGGCCGAACAGCCGCAAGCTGCTCAGCGAAGTGACCGACATCGACCTGGACAAGGACGCGTTCCCGTTCATGACCTGGAAAGAAGGCCTGGTCGGCGGTGTGCCGGCGCGGGTGTTCCGCATCTCCTTTACCGGCGAGCTGTCCTATGAGGTCAACGTCCAGGCCGACTACGCCATGGGTGTGCTGGAGAAAATCGTCGAGGCGGGCAAGCAGTACAACCTGACCCCGTACGGTACCGAGACCATGCACGTGCTGCGGGCCGAGAAGGGTTTCATCATCGTCGGCCAGGACACGGACGGCTCGATGACCCCGGACGACCTGAACATGGGCTGGTGTGTCGGCCGGACCAAGCCGTTCTCCTGGATCGGCTGGCGCGGGATGAACCGTGAAGACTGCGTGCGTGAAGAGCGCAAGCAGTTGGTCGGGCTCAAGCCGATCGATCCGACCAAGTGGCTGCCGGAAGGCGCCCAGCTGGTGTTCGACACCAAGCAGACGATCCCGATGAAAATGGTCGGTCACGTGACCTCCAGCTATGCCCACAACTCCCTTGGCTATTCGTTTGCCATGGCGGTGGTCAAGGGCGGGCTGAAGCGCATGGGCGAGCGGGTGTTCGCACCGCTGGCCGATGGCAGCGTGATCGAGGCGGAAATCGTTTCTTCGGTGTTCTTCGATCCGAAGGGTGATCGCCAGAACATCTGAGGTGCTCCTTGTGGGAGAGGGTTTGCCGGCGATCCGGGCACCGCGTTGTACGGATCGCCAGCAAGCCGGCTCCTACAGGTTTCGGTAAGGCACAGAATTGAGGTCGGACGCGGACTTTTGTAGGAGCCGGCTTGCTGGCGATGACGGCAGCACAGTCACCACAGGGTCCACGGACAACCGCAAAGACAGAATTCAACACAGGTGTTTCACATGACCACAGCCAACGTTTACCAACAACGCCCGACTTCCGGGGCCAAGGCCGAGTCGTCGTTGCACCATGCCGACCTCGCCAGCCTGGTGGGTAAAGGCCGCAAGAACGCCGGTGTCACCGTGCGGGAAAAGAAATTGCTCGGTCACCTGACCATTCGTGGCGATGGCCATGACGCGGCCTTCGCCGCCGGCGTGCACAAGGCCCTGGGCCTGGAACTGCCCGTGGCACTGACCGTGGTTGCCAAGGGCGATACCAGCCTGCAATGGCTTGGCCCTGACGAGTGGCTGCTGATCGTCCCGAGCGGCGAAGAGTTCGCTGCCGAGAAGGCGCTGCGCGAAGCCCTGGGCGACCTGCATATCGCTATCGTCAATGTCAGCGGCGGCCAGCAACTGCTGGAGCTGAGCGGTCCGAACGTGCGCCAGGTGCTGATGAAGTCCACCAGCTATGACGTGCACCCGAACAGCTTCCCTGTGGGTAAGGCCGTCGGGACGGTGTTCGCCAAGTCGCAACTGATGATCCGCCACACCGCCGAAGACACCTGGGAGCTGGTGATCCGTCGCAGCTTTTCGGATTACTGGTGGTTGTGGTTGCAGGATGCGGCGGCCGAGTACGGTCTCAGCGTCCAGGCCTGAGGTTTTGTGTGATCTGTAGGAGCCAGCTTGCTGGCGATGGATTCACGGGCGCCGCAGTGTTTCAGGCGCCCAGCGTTATCGTTGGCCTCCATCGCCAGCAAGCTGGCTCCTACAGGGTTTGGTGTCGTATACAAGGGTAAGGATTGCCTGGAGCTCTCTACCAAGAGGCTCGCGATCAACCGCTTGGCGGTTGCCCCTCACGAACAGGAGTCAAGCAATGAGCCGCGCCCCCGATACATGGATTTTGACCGCCGACTGCCCCAGCGTGCTCGGCACGGTGGATGCGGTGACCCGCTATCTGTTCGAGCAGGGCTGCTACGTCACCGAGCACCACTCGTTCGATGACCGCCTCTCGGGGCGTTTCTTCATTCGCGTGGAGTTTCGCCAGCCCGACGGTTTCGACGAACTGGCCTTCCGCGCCGGCCTCGCCCTGCGCGGCGAGTCCTTCGGCATGCTGTTCGAACTGACCGCGCCGAACTACCGGCCGAAAGTGGTGATCATGGTCTCCAAGGCTGATCACTGCCTTAACGACCTGCTCTACCGCCAGCGCATCGGCCAATTGTCCATGGACGTGGCCGCCGTGGTTTCCAACCACCCGGACCTCAAGCCCCTGGCCGACTGGCACCAGATTCCCTACTACCATTTCCCGCTGGACCCGAACGACAAGCCGAGCCAGGAACGCCAGGTCTGGCAGGTGATCGAGGAGTCCGGTGCGGAGCTGGTGATTCTCGCCCGCTATATGCAGGTGCTCTCGCCCGAGCTGTGTCGCAAGCTCGACGGCAAGGCCATCAATATCCACCACTCGTTGCTGCCCGGCTTCAAGGGCGCCAAGCCCTATCACCAGGCCTATAACAAGGGCGTGAAACTGGTGGGGGCCACCGCGCACTACATCAACAACGACCTGGACGAAGGCCCGATCATCGCCCAGGGCGTGGAAGCGGTGGACCACAGTCATTACCCCGAGGACCTGATCGCCAAGGGCCGCGATATCGAAGGGCTGACTCTGGCCCGGGCGGTGGGGTATCACATTGAGCGGCGGGTCTTTCTGAACGCCAACAGGACGGTGGTGCTCTGAAGAACGGTCGTTTTACGACCTTCGCCGCACCGCCGCGAAGAGGCCCGTAAGAACAACGCAACAACCACAAGCAATAACCCGGGCAATCTCCCACAGAGGACGCGGTGCCTGCCGTGACGCAATACCCCTGTAGGAGCCGGCTTGCCGGCGATGAGGTCCGCAAGAACAACGCAACAACCACAGGCAATAACCCGAGCAATCTACGCGCTGCCCCCTGGCAACGTGTTGCTACATAAAAACAACAGCGAGGTGAAAGCATGTCTGGCAATCGTGGTGTGGTGTATCTCGGCAATGGCAAGGTCGAGGTGCAGAAAATCGACTATCCGAAAATGCAGGACCCACGCGGCAGGAAGATTGAGCACGGTGTCATCCTGCGCGTCGTCTCCACCAACATCTGTGGTTCGGACCAGCATATGGTCCGTGGCCGTACCACTGCCCAGACCGGCCTGGTCCTGGGTCATGAAATCACCGGTGAAGTGATCGAGAAGGGCAGCGACGTCGAGAACCTGAAACTCGGCGACCTGGTCTCGGTCCCTTTCAACGTGGCTTGCGGGCGCTGCCGTTCCTGCAAGGAGCAACACACCGGCGTCTGCCTGACCGTCAACCCGGCCCGTGCCGGCGGTGCCTACGGTTATGTCGACATGGGCGACTGGACCGGCGGCCAGGCTGAATACGTGCTGGTGCCGTACGCCGACTTCAACCTGCTCAAGCTGCCGGATCGCGACAAGGCCATGGAGAAGATCCGCGACCTGACCTGCCTCTCCGACATCCTGCCTACCGGCTACCACGGCGCGGTCACCGCGGGTGTTGGTCCAGGCAGCACCGTATACATCGCCGGTGCCGGTCCGGTCGGCCTCGCGGCGGCGGCTTCGGCGCGCCTGCTGGGCGCGGCGGTGGTGATCATCGGTGACGTCAACCCGATCCGTCTGGCCCACGCCAAGGCCCAGGGTTTCGAAATCGCCGACCTGTCCAAGGACACCCCGCTGCACGAACAGATCGCCGCGCTGTTGGGCGAACCTGAAGTGGATTGCGCCGTTGATGCCGTGGGCTTCGAAGCCCGTGGTCACGGCCATGAAGGCGTGAAACACGAGGCTCCGGCCACCGTGCTCAACTCGCTGATGGGCGTAGTCCGCGTGGCGGGCAAGATCGGTATTCCGGGCCTGTACGTGACCGAGGACCCGGGTGCGGTGGATGCTGCCGCGAAAATGGGCAGCCTGAGCATCCGCTTTGGCCTCGGTTGGGCCAAGTCCCACAGCTTCCACACCGGCCAGACCCCGGTGATGAAGTACAACCGCCAGCTGATGCAGGCGATCATGTGGGATCGGATCAATATCGCCGAGATCGTCGGTGTCCAGGTCATCAGTCTGGATGACGCACCGAAGGGTTACGGCGAGTTCGATGCGGGCGTGCCGAAGAAGTTCGTGATTGACCCGCACAAGCTGTTCAGCGCGGCGTAAGCAGTAAAGGGCAAGACGGAAAAAGGGCGACTTCGGTCGCCCTTTTTAGTGGGTGAAATTCAGTTGGAACAGACGGGCTTTCTGGCCGATATCCCGGTGGTACACGGTCGTTGGCAGCACATCGTTTCTGTAGGAGCAGGGCTTGCCCGCGAAGCTTTTAGCGATCTCAAGGGCCTCTTCGCGGCGGTGCGGCGATCCGACAAGCCCTGCTCCTACAGTTTTGTTTCGTTGCGTATTCTGCGATCAGGCCTGTAGCCGCCAGCCCAGTACATCCATCAGGTCGCAGCCATCGCGCATGACCATCGCGGGGACCTGGAGGATATGTTGGAAGTCGATGTCATTGGCGTTGTGCAATTCAATGTGAGACAGGGCTTCGAGCATCTGTGTCGCCGCGAGGAAGCGGGCGGCGGCATTGGCGTGGAGCACGTCGGTCGGGCTTTCGGCGTCGATCAACAGGCTGGGGATCAGGCAGTCGATGGCGGTGAGGGGTATGTATTTAGTCATGGGTAAAACCTCGGGAGTTTAGGACGAGGCCACCACACATCCGTCGCCAAACGAAAGGTGGCAGCTGTACGCAGGTTGGCGAACCGGAAACATCCCAAGCCGGCAGACCCGAAGGTCTCCCGCGCACAGCCGCCATAAAGCGGCTTTGCGGGTGCGAAGGCACCTGCAAACAAGCACAGAGCTTTCGCATGGGAGTTTAACGAGTCGCCAAACCCGTATCGCCAATCAGGGCGACCGGCGGACTATAAGCCGCAGGCTTCTGAGGACGCAAGGCGGGGAATTGTTACGGGTCATTCTGATGGGTGGATCTGAGGATCGGCTATCTTCTAGCCGAAACAAACCTTGAAAAAGCTGAATATGGCAAAAATAGCCAGATTGCTTCGGCGTTGCTATAGTGAGCTGGCCATCTCAGCTTGCGAGCACATGCCATGATTGCCTTGCCTGACCTCCTTGATCTGCCCCGCCAGAATGCCTCCCAGGTGAAGAACAAGTGGGCCGACGTTGTCCGTCTGGTCCATCAGTCCGGCACTGTGGCGGTGACCAACCACTCGACTGTGGAAATGGTGCTGCTGGCCGCCGAGACCTATCAGCAACTGATCGCCGAAGTACAAGCCTACAAGGCCCGGGAGCAATCGGCCCTGGAGGAGTTGACCCAACGTTTCGATGCCCGCCTGGAGGTTCTGCAACAGCCTGAATCTGTCACTGGCGTGCGTTCACTGCTGGCGGCCAAAGGCAAGCTGGGCAAGCGACCCAAGGCAGGATCCTCCTACTGATGAGTGAAGTATTACCCAGCGGACGTCCTTACATTTTCGTCTTGGCAGGTGTCAACGGTGCAGGTAAAAGCTCCGTGGGTGGTGCGCTCCTGGCTGAACACGGGCTGGATTGGTTCAACCCGGATAGTTTTGCACGTGAGTTGGTCGGCTCGCAGGGCATTGATCCTGCTCAGGCCAATGCCCTGGCTTGGGAGCACGGCCGCTCCCTGTTGGAAACCGCACTGCTCCAGGGGCGTAACTACGCGTTCGAAACCACGCTGGGTGGTAACACGATTGCGCGCTTGCTGGCTCAGGCCGCTCGCACTCATGACGTGGTGATGCTGTTTTGCGGATTGTCGTCCGCGGAGCAGCACCTACAACGGGTACGTTTTCGCGTGTCCGTCGGTGGTCACGATATTGCGGAAAAGAAAATTCGCGAGCGTTGGGTATCCTCTCGAGCGAATCTGGTCAGTCTGATGCCGCTGTTGGCGCACTTGCAGGTGTTCGATAACAGCGCCGACGTCTTACCGGGTGAAGATATTCCAGACCCTGTGCTGATTCTGGAGATGGTGGCTGGACATATCACTTTCCCGGATCCGGAAGATGCCGTTGCCTTGCAGGACACACCACAATGGGCGCGGCCGCTGGTACAGGCGGCTATTGAATATCTTCCGGAGTAGTCGGTCTGAAACGCCGCCGATCCTGCAAGGACCTCGCGGCTTTTGGGTTCAGAGGGCCGCCAACGGCCCCTGGTACAACACCGGTCCGGTCGGTTGCCCGGTTGGTGACCCGCCCGCCGGCTCGAGGCTGACCGCCAGCACCACCGAGGTGCCGAGCAAGGCCTTATGTGCTTCGCTCAATTCCACTCGCCCCTTGCCTTCCTTGGGCACCAGACCCAGGGACACCGGCTTGCCACCCACCGGAATCGCCCACAATTCCAGGCTGCGGTCGGCGGTCACCGCCGCCAGGCTCAGCGGTTCCACTTGCAGGTAGTCGGCATGGGCCTTGACCCGCAATGCCGGGGTTTGCGTGCCGCTGAGCAGGGTTGCGCTGGCGCTCACCGGGTCATGGTTATAGAACACGCCCAGGGCCACCACCAGCACCAGCGAACAGGCCGCCGCGAGGATACGCAACCGACTCCAGAACGGCCGTTTCTCAGGCAGGTGCAGCCGTTGCGGATCGATCCTTGCGACAACACCTTGCCACACCCGATCCGGCACCGGCTGTTCAGCCACCGATTCGGTCAGGGCCATCAGGTTTTCCTGCCACTCGGCGACCTGGGCCCGCAGTTTGGCGTCGTCGCGCATCAGTGCTTCGAAACGCCGACGCGCAGCCTTGGACATCACGCCGATGGCGTAGTCGGCGGCGAGGGCGCGGCGCAGGCGGGGGTTCTGGTAGTTCATGATTCAAGGCACCTGCGCAGGCGTTCCATGCCGCGACGTATCCAGGATTTGACCGAGCCCAGCGGCGCGGGCAGTTGTTCGGCCAGTTCCGCGTAGGACAGGCCGTGGAAGTAGGCGAGGGTGATCGACTGGCGTTGCGGGCCCTCCAGGGTCTCCAGGCAACGGTTCAGGGCACTGGCCTCCCGGGCGCTGTCGAGCAGTTCGTGGGCCGAGGGGCTGTCGTCGGCCAGGCTGTCTTCCTGGCCCTCGACCAGGGGCACCTCGCGGAACCTGCGCAACTGATCGATGGCCAGGTTACGGGTGATGTTGGTCATCCAGGTCATGGGCGCCGAGAGGTGGGCCTCGTAACGCGAAGCGTTGTTCCAGATGCGCACGAAGCTCTCCTGGAGGATTTCTTCGGCCAGGTCGGCGCGGCCCAGGCAACGCAGGGCTACACCGTGCAGGCGTGGGGCGACGCTACGATACAGCGTCTCGAATGCGCGGCGGTTGCCCAGTGAGCACTGGGCCAACAGCTGCCTGAGTTGATCGGCGTCGGCGGTGGAAATGGGTGTTCTCCAGACAATCAAAAGACGATGTATGGGCCGCGCTGTGCGCTCGTTGCCGCCTGAGGGTAGTTCACGGCACGCGGTTGTTCCATTCATTGGGGGGCCTCACAGGTCACACGGCCTCGGCCATAGACCAGTTATTACAGTCAACGCGCCCCTGTAGGAGCCAGCTTGCTGGCGATGGAGGTCAACGATGACGCGGGGTGCCTGAAACACCCCGGCGTTCTTGAGTCCATTGCCCGCAAGCGGGCTCCTACAGGTAGAGTGGCGGTGTGGCGAGTCTCAGCTTTTGGGCAGCAGCACCTTGTCGATCACCTGGATCACGCCGTTGGATTGCATCACGTCGTAGGTGGTGATGTCGGCGGTGGTGCCTTTCTCATCCTTGATCACGATGTTGTGCGGGCCGTTCATCATTGCCCACAACTTGCCGCCGGCGACGGTGGTCAGCTCGGTCTTGCCGCCGCCGGCCTTGATGCGCTTGGCCAGTTCGGCCATGTCGAGTTTCCCGGCCACCACGTGGTAGGTGAGGATATGGGTCAGGGTGCCTTTGTTTTCCGGCTTGAGCAGGGTTTCGACGGTGCCGGCGGGCAGGGCGGCGAAGGCGGAGTTGACCGGGGCGAAGACGGTGAACGGGCCCTGGCCCTTGAGGGTCGGCACCAGTCCGGCGGCCTTCACGGCGGCGACGAGGGTGGTGTGGTCGGCGGAATTGACCGCGTTGTCGACGATGTCCTTGCTCGGCAGCATGCTTTGTCCGCCGACCATCACACTGTCGTGGTCCATGCTCATGCTCGCCGCCTGGGCCAGGCCAGCGGACAACGCGAGGGTCAACAAGCTGGCAATCAGGGGCGCTTTGATCGAAGTGCATTTCATGATGGGGAATCCTTGTCGGTATGAAGTCGGCCAGGAAGTTCTGTCCGTGCTTGATATACGCAAGGGGGCGGGGATCGGATGCAGGGACCGCTGAATTTTTTATGGGGACGGTAGGAGGATTCAGCGAGCGCGGAACAAGTCGGTTTTTTTTGACTCCAACGGCAAGTGTTCGGCGCCTGTCCCTGCTGGCGGGTGGTATTGATGACTTTCGAGGTATTGCAATGAAGATTCCACGCGGTGTTGTACTGGCTTCGCTCCTGGCATTCGCCGCTACCCCGGTGTTTGCGGCGTTCAGCCTGAACGATGCGGCCAATGCGGTCTCGTCCATGCAAGGCGGGCAAAATGGCAATGCGGCGGCCCCGGCTGGCGGTCTGCTCAGCGCCCTGGGTTCGCAATTGCATGTCACCCCGGAACAGGCGGTGGGTGGTACCGGTGCGATGCTGGGCTTGGCGAAGAACAAACTCAGTGGCAACGATTATTCGCAGTTGAGCAAAAGTGTACCGGGCCTCGACCAGCTCTCGGGCGCGGGTGCTTTGTCCGGCCTGGGCGGTTTGCTCGGCCAGTCGGGTAACTCGTCGGCGGTGGGCAGCGCGCTGGGCAATGTGCAGAACACCGGTGACCTGAACAAGGCCTTCGGTGCCCTGGGCATGGACAGCGGCATGGTCGGCCAGTTTGCTCCGGTGATCCTGCAATACCTGGGACAGCAGGGCGTCGGTGGTCCGCTGCTCAAGAGCCTGGGTGGTATCTGGGGCGCCGGTAGCTGATCAGGCATCGGGCTCGCATAAAAACGCATCGCACGGTTCAAGCCGCGCGATGCGTTTTTTTATGGGCTGATCAAACGGAGCGTTCTGTTGACGCGCTCTCGCTGCGCAGCGCCGCGATACGCTGGTCCTTCTCACTCCAGAGCTGGTTGACCCAGTCCTGGATCTGCTGGCGAAACAGCGGGTCGTTCTCGTAGTCGCCTTGCCACAGATCGGCGGTCAATTCGCGGGTCTGGAAGTCGATGATGACCTTGGGCAGGTTGCCGCTGATCAAATCCCAGAACCCCGGAATCCGCTCTTGTGGATAAACCACGGTGACATCGAGGATCGCGTCCAGTTGTTCGCCCATGGCCGCCAGCACGAAGGCCACGCCGCCGGCCTTGGGCTTGAGCAGATGGGTAAAGGGCGAGTCCTGCTCCTGGCGTTTGGCCGGGCTGAAGCGGGTGCCTTCGAGGTAGTTGACCACGGTCACCGGCTGGCGCTTGAACAGCTCGCAGGCGGCCTGGGTGATTTCCAGGTCATGGCCCTTGAGTTCCGGGTGCTTGTCGAGAAAGGCCTTGGAGTAGCGCTTCATGAACGGATAGTCCAGCGCCCACCAGGCCAGGCCCAGGAACGGCACCCAGATCAGCTCTTTCTTGAGGAAGAACTTGAAGAACGGCGTGTGCCGGTTGAGGGTCTGGATCAGCGCCGGGATATCGACCCAGGACTGATGGTTGCAGACCACCAGGTACGAGGTGTCGCGGCGCAGGCCTTCGGCACCGCGAATATCCCAGCGGGTGGGGATGCACAGGGCGAAGATCAGCTTGTCGATCTCGGCCCAGGTTTCGGCGATCCACATCACCGCCGTGCTGGCGTAGTCGCGAAAACGACCGGGCAGCAGCAGCTTGAGCAGGGCGAAGAGCATCAG
Organism: Pseudomonas sp. MWU13-2862; assembly: GCF_023242495.1. Classification (NCBI taxonomy): domain Bacteria; kingdom Pseudomonadati; phylum Pseudomonadota; class Gammaproteobacteria; order Pseudomonadales; family Pseudomonadaceae; genus Pseudomonas; species Pseudomonas sp. MWU13-2862. The sequence goes on from NZ_JALMEZ010000016.1 coordinate 72,303, forward strand.
CGGGCCGAACAGTACCAGCGTGTTGAGCAAAAGCAGGAACGTGACGAAACTGCCGGTGAGCAGGCGGCGCATACAGGGACTCTTTCAAAACGTGAGGGCGCGCCATGATAAAGGCGGGCGCGGGCAGACGCCAAATTGCCCGGGGGACAAATGTTTCACGGGATGTCGGATAGGTTGATAGTGGTCTGTCAGATTTGTTCATGAACCAACGCGCGAACAGCGGTCTAAAATGGCGCCCCTTGTGCGTCCACCCAAAGGTACAGCCGAAGTGAAATCCATTCTTGCCCTGTTGTCCCTCCTGGCCCTGCCGGTCATGGCGGCCGAACCGACCCTCTACGGGCGCTACGAATATATCCAGCTGCCGGAAATCGGCCAGACCTTCAAGGCCAAGATGGACACCGGTGCGTTGACCGCCTCGCTGTCGGCCAAGGATATCGAACTGTTCAAGCGTGACGGCGAGGACTGGGTACGTTTCCGCCTGGGCATGGCCGGTGCCGACGGCAAGGTCTATGAGCACAAGGTCGCGCGCATCAGCAAGATCAAGACCCGTACCGAGGAAGACGAAGACGGCGAAGCCAGCGACGCGAGCAAGCGCCCGGTGGTGGAACTGGAAATGTGCCTGGGTAACGTCAAGCGTAGCGTGGAGGTCAACCTGACCAACCGCAGCGGCTTCAACTACCCGCTGCTGATCGGCGCCAAGGCCCTGCGCGAATTCGGCGCGGCGGTGAACCCGGCGCGGCGTTATACCGCCGACCAACCCCACTGCTGATTGACGGGGCGGCACGGGTCCGGCACCGTTGCGCGATCAACACCAGTGCTCGGACGCCATGCCCCATATCCTGATTGTCGAAGACGAAGCGGCGATTGCCGATACCCTGATCTATGCCCTGCAGGGTGAAGGGTTCACCACCACCTGGCTGAACCTGGGGGGCGCGGCGGTCGAGCACCAGCGCACGACGCCGGCCGACCTGCTGATCCTCGATATCGGCCTGCCGGATATCAGCGGTTTCGAGGTGTGCAAGCAGCTGCGGCGCTTTACCGAAGTGCCGGTGATGTTTCTCAGCGCCCGTGATGGCGAGATCGACCGCGTGGTGGGCCTGGAAATCGGCGCCGACGATTATGTGGTCAAGCCCTTCAGCCCACGGGAAGTCGCGGCGCGGGTGCGGGCGATCCTCAAGCGTGTGGTGCCCCCGGCGCTGTCGGCGGTTTCCAGTGAACGCTTCCTGGTCGATCACGAACGGGTACAGATCAGCTATCGCGGCCAGCCCTTGAACCTGACCCGTCACGAATTCCGCCTGCTCGCCAGCCTGCTGGAGCAACCCGAACGGGTCTTCAGCCGCGAGCAGTTGCTCGATGCGCTGGGCGTGGCGGCGGACGCCGGCTACGAGCGCAACATCGACAGCCATATCAAGAGCCTGCGAGCCAAGCTGCGTGCGGTGGCTGGCGATGCCGAACCGATCCAGACCCATCGCGGCCTGGGCTACAGCTACAGTCCGGGGAACAGCTGATGCCGTTGGGGATCCGGATTTTCCTGGTGTATTTCCTTTTCGTCGGCCTGACCGGCTATTTCGTGCTGAACACGGTGATGAAGGAAATCCGCCCCGGCGTGCGTCAGTCCACCGAAGAAACCCTGGTGGACACCGCCAACCTGCTGGCGGAAATCCTCCACGACGATGTGAAGAACGGCACCCTCAGCCAGAGTCGCCTGCCGCAGGCACTCAAGGCCTACGGCCAGCGCAAGCCGGCGGCGACCATCTGGGGGCTGGAGAAGAATCAGGTCAATCACCGGATCTACGTGACCGACGCCCGTGGCATCGTCTTGCTCGATTCCGCCGAGCAGGCGGTGGGGCAGGACTATTCGAACTGGAACGATGTCTACCTGACCCTGCGCGGCGAGTACGGCGCCCGCTCGACCCGCACGGTGGACGGTGACCCGAACTCCTCGGTGATGCACGTCGGCGCGCCGATCACCGACAATGGCCAGATCATTGGCGTGGTCACGGTGGCCAAGCCCAATAGTTCGTTGCAGCCTTATGTGGATCGCACCGAGCACCGCCTGCTGATGTACGGCGCCGGGCTGATCGGCCTGGGCCTGTTGTTCGGCGCGCTGTTGTCCTGGTGGCTGAGCGCGGCGTTGCGGCGCCTGACCGCTTACGCCCAGGCGGTCAGTGAAGGTCAAAAGGCCGAGCTGCCACGCTATCGCGGCGGCGAGATGGCGCAGTTGGCCAATGCCGTGGAGCATATGCGCACGCAGTTGGAGGGCAAGGCCTATGTCGAGCGTTACGTGCACACCCTGACCCACGAACTGAAAAGCCCGTTGGCGGCGATTCGTGGGGCGGCGGAGCTGTTGCAGGGCGAGATGCCGGAAGCCCAGCGCGAGCGTTTTGTCGGCAATATCGACAGCGAAAGCGCGCGGATGCAGCGGTTGATCGAGCGGTTGCTGAACCTGGCACTGGTGGAGCAGCGTCAGGTATTGGAGGAGCAGGTCGAGATCCCCTTGGGGAGCCTGGTGGATGAAGTCTTGCAGGCCCAGGCCGCGCGGATCGAACGCGGACGCTTGCAGGTGCAGCAGTCGATTGCACCGGACCTGAAGGTATTCGGCGAACCCTTCCTGCTGCGTCAGGCCATCGGCAATCTGTTGGACAATGCCCTGGACTTTACGCCGCCGGAGGGGCTTGTGCACTTCAAGGCCGAACGCCAGGGCCGGCAGCTGTGTTTGACGCTGTTCAACCAGGCCGAGGCGATTCCCGAGTATGCGCTGCCGAGACTGAGCGAACGCTTCTACTCCCTTCCACGGCCAGGTAGCGGCCGCAAAAGCACCGGGCTGGGGCTGAACTTTGTCGAGGAAGTGATGAAGCTGCACGGCGGCGAACTGCACATCGGCAATGTGCCCGGCGGGGTCGAGGTCGGCCTGAGCTTTCCCGGATAAACACCGCATCTCCACACAGTCTCCACATTCGTCCCATCAAGCCCCCACACAGGCTGCGCAGACTCTCCCCCATACCAACAGGGAGAGAACCCATGAACCGCGGTCTGGCTATAAAACTCGGGGCGATTGCCCTACTGATGCTGTTGTTGCTGGTCCCGTTGATGATGATCGACGGGGTGATCAGCGAACGTCAGCGCTTGCGCGACGGTGTCCTGGAAGATATCGCCCGCAGTTCCAGCTACAGCCAGCAATTGAATGGTCCGCTGTTGGTGGTGCCGTATCGCCAGACCGTTCGCGAATGGAAGACCGATGCCAAGGGCGAGCGCTACCAGCAAAGCAGCGAAGTCAGCGGGCGCCTGCACTTCTTGCCGGAGCGTTTTGAGCTCGATGGCAAGGTTCAGACCGAACTGCGCTCGCGGGGCATTTACGAGGCGCGGCTGTTTCATGCCAATAACCAGATCAGCGGTAACTTCGTGCTGCCGTTGCAATTGGGTATCACCGAGGACTTTGCCGATTACCGCTTCGACGAGCCGTACCTGGCGGTGGGCATCAGCGATATCCGTGGCATCGAAAACGCCCTGACCTTGCAGGTGGGCAGCCAGAACCTGGAGTTTCGGCCCGGGACCCAGGTCAGTTGGCTGGGTGACGGTGTGCATGTGAACTTGCCGCGGGTCGATGGCCGCGAAGAGCAGCGCCTCGATTTTTCCTTCGACCTGGTGCTACAAGGCACCGGTCAGTTGCAGGTGCTGCCGGTGGGCAAGACCAGCAGCATCCATCTGAGTGCCGATTGGCCGCACCCGAGCTTTATCGGCAACTACCTGCCGGTCAAACGGGAAGTCACCGACCAGGGGTTCAGCGCCCAGTGGCAGACCTCGTTCTTCTCCACCAATCTGCGTGAAGCCTTGAACAACTGCCTGGCGACCAGCGACTGCGATGGCTTCAAGGCCCGCAGCTTCGGCGTGAGTTTTATCGAACCGGTGGACCAGTACCTCAAGTCCGACCGGGCGATCAAATATGCGCTGCTGTTTATCGCCCTGACCTTTGCCGGCTTCTTCCTCTTCGAAGTGCTCAAGCGCCTGGCGGTGCATCCGGTCCAGTACGCCCTGGTCGGCGTGGCGTTGGCTTTCTTCTATCTGCTGTTGCTGTCGTTGTCGGAGCACCTTGGGTTTGGCCTGGCTTATCTGTTGTCGGCTGGGGCCTGTGTGGCGTTGATCGGCTTCTATGTCTGCCATGTCTTGCGCAGCCTGACCCATGGCCTGGGTTTCGGCATCGGCCTGGCCGCGTTGTATGGTTTGCTCTATGGGCTGCTGAGCGCCGAGGACTATGCGTTGCTGATGGGCTCGCTGCTGCTGTTCTGTCTGCTCGGAGTGTTTATGGTGCTGACCCGCAAACTCGACTGGTACGGGATTGGCCAGGGCAAGCCTGCCGAGGCGCTGAACTTTGATAGGGGAGCTGCCCATGAGTAGGTCGCTGGGGTTACGCGAGGATCAGCAATGGGGCGCGGAGTTGGCCCGCCTGTTGGCTAGTCAGACAAGACCGAGCACGGTCCCTGTAGGAGCCGAGCTTGCTCGCGATAGGGCCCGTGAGACCACTGAAAGCTTTACAGGCAGGTCACGTGGCGCTCTGTCTTGAAAGCCTCTCCGGCGGTTATCCATGGCGACGGCCGAACAGCCCGCGCAGGGAAATAGCCGCCGGAATCCCCAGCCCCACCCAGCTCAGCGCATCCCAGGCGCCGTCGCCCAACAGCGCGGCGAACAGGCCGGCCGCGCTGAGGAGGGCAATCAACACGGGAATGCCGAAGACCTTCCAGAAAATCGAAGCGCGCGGTTTCATCGTGCACCCTCGGTTTTCAGGCTAGTCCGTCGGCGTACCCACCACAGGTACACGCCGCTGCCGAGCACGATGATGGTCAAGCCATCCAGCACCGCCCAGAGCACCTTCATCGGCAGGCCGCCGTAGTCACCGAAATGCAGCGGTTGCGACATGCCCATGGCGTCCATGTACCAAGGGCGTTGGCCGACGGCGGTGACTTGCAGGGTGGCGGCATCGATCAGCACCGGGGTCAGCAGGTGCGAGGTGAGGTGGGTGTTGCCTTTCATAAAGACGGCGTAGTGGTGTTCGCTGGAAAAGCGCGTGCCGGGGAAGGCGATAAAGTCCGGGCGCATGCCGGGGGCGGCCTCGGCGGCGATTTCCAGCAAGTGCGTGGCCGGGGCGAGCTCGGTCAGCGGCGGGGCGTCGCGGTACGGCGCGACCATGGCGCCGAGGGTGTCGGTGCGCCAGGCGGCGATCAGCAGGTCGGCGCAGGCGCTGATCACCCCGGTGATGCCTACCACCAGGCACCAGGTCAGGGTGACGATGCCGATCAGGTTGTGCAGGTCGAGCCAGCGCAGGCGGGTGGATTTATCGCGGCGCACGCTGGCGAACGTCTGCCGGCGCATGAACGGCAGGTAGAGCGCCACGCCGGAGATGATCGCCAGCACGAACAGCACGCCCATAAAGGCCAGCAGCAGTTTGCCGGGGAGCCCGGCGAACATATCCACGTGCAGGCGCAGCATGACCATCATCAGGCCGCCATTGGCCGAGGGCAGTTCCACGGCCTGGCCGTTGCGGGCGTCGAGCATGAAGGTGTGGGAGGCGTTGGGTTCGGTGCCGGCGGTTTTCGCCATGATGGTGGTCACGCCGTCGGGCTCGTCCTCGTCCCAGCCGAAATACTGCATGACCTCGCCCGGACGATGGGCCTCGGCGGCGCGGACCAGTTGCTGCAGGTCCAGGTGCGGGGTGTCGGCGGGCAGCGCCGGCAGCGCGGCGGCGTCGCCCAGCAGGTGGTCGATCTCGTGGTGGAAGATCAACGGCAGGCCGGTCAGCGCCAGCAACAGCAGGAACAGCGTGCAGATCAGGCTGGCCCAGGTGTGGACAAAGGACCAGCGGCGGATGGTTTGGCTTTTCATGGCATTTCCCAAATGCAAAAGGGCCACGGCGGACCGTGACCCTTGTTTCGACGCGATGCGGCTAGCGGGTTACCACTTGTAGTTCACGGCGGCGACCACGCTGCGCTGGTCTCCGTAGTAGCACCAGGTGCCGTCGCAGGTGGAGAGGTAGTCCTTGTTGAACAGGTTCTTCGCGTTGACTTCCACCGACGCACCGGCCAGGGAACTGCTCAGGCGACCCAGGTCGTAATGCACCGCAGCGTCATAGACGGTGTAGGCGCTGACGTGACCATTGGGAGTGTTGGCCGTGTTGCCGAAGGTATCGCCGACATAACGCACGCCACCGCCGACACCGAAGCCATCGAGGAAGCCGGTGCGCCAGGTGTAGTCGCTCCAGAGGGACGCCTGGTTACGCGGTACCAGTTGCAGGCGGTTGCCCTGGTCGTCGCCCTTGAGGATTTCCGAGTCGGTGTAGGTGTAGGCCGCGATCAGCTTGAGGTTCTTGGTCACGTCGGACGTGGCTTCCAGCTCCAGGCCACGGACCTTGGTTTCGCCGATCTGGCTGGTGATGCCACGGTCGCTGACCGAGACGTTTTTCTGGCGAAGGTCGAAGACGGCCGCCGTGAGCAGGGTCTTGCTGCCTGGCGGTTGGTACTTTACACCGGCTTCGTACTGATGGCCTTGAGTCGGTTTGAAGGACTGGGTTGCGCTGGCGTTGGCGCCCGCGGATGGCTGGAACGACTCGGTGTAGGAAATGTAAGGGGTGATCCCGGAGTCGAACACATAGCTCAGGCCGGCGTTGCCGCTGAAGGCGCTGTCGCGCTGGGTGTGGGTGGCGTTGTTATTGTTGAAGAAGGTGTTGCCGGTGTGAATCCAGTCCTCACGGCCACCGAGGGTCAGGCGCCACTTGTCCAACGCGATCTGGTCCTGTGCATACAGGCCGGTCTGGTTGGTCTTCTGGTTGTAGTTGTAGAAGGTGTTGTAAGCGATATTGGAGAAGTTCTGCCCGTAGATCGGGTTGTTCACGTTGCTGTCAGGCGCGTTGCCTTCTTGCCATTTGTAGCGGGTATCGGTGCGCTGATGGTCCAGGCCCAGCAGGACGGTGTGGCTAAGGGCGCCGGTCTGGAAGTCGGCCTGGAAGTGGTTGTCCACGGCGATCTGGCTGATGTTTTCATCGACCTTGTCGACCAGACGGGTCAGGGTGCCGTCCGGCGCGACGACATCGCCGAAGGAGGCGTAGGCCTGACGGAAATTCAGCTCGCTCTTGGTGTAGCGCAGGTTCTGTTTGAACTGCCAGACATCGTTGAAACGGTGATCGAAGGCGTAACCCAGGGCGTAGTAAGTGCGGTCGTAGTAGTCCGAATCCGGATCGCCGAGGTTTTTGCTGTGTGAAATCGGCCCGGCCGCCGAAGGCAGCTTGGTGCCTTGCAGGGGCAGGAACTGGCCGCTGATACCGGTATCGTCGCGGGTGAATGCGGACAGGAAGGTCAGGTGCGTATCGTCGTCGACATTCCAGGTCAGGCTGGGTGCGATGTTGTAGCGCTTGTCGCTGACATCGTCGATGGGCGTGTTGCCGTCACGGATGACACCGTCGATGCGATAGAGGAAGCGGCCGTCTTCGTCGATTTTGCCGGTGCTGTCGAAACTGATCTGTTTGCGGTTGTTGCTGCCTACTTCGGCACGGATTTCGTGGCTGCTCTCGGCCTCGGGGCGACGGCTGACCATGTCGAGCATGCCGCCTGGCGGGGTTTGACCATAGACCGAAGAGGCCGGGCCACGCAGGACGGCAATACGTTCCAGGTCCCAGGTTTCGAGTTTCGGGTTGGCGTAGGAACCTTTGGGCAGTGGCAGGCCATCAAGGAACTGGGTCGGTTCGAAGCCACGGATCCGCAACCAGTCGGCGCGCGAATCGCTGCCGTAGCTGCTGGCGATCACGCCGGGGGTGTAGCGCAGGGCGTCGTCGAGGTTCTGGACGCCACGGTCTTCCATCTGTTCACGGGTAATGACCGAAATCGAGCGCGGTGCCTCGACAATCGGCGTATCGGTCTTGGTGCCGGCGGCGGTGCGGGTGGCGGTATAGCCTTCGACCGGGCCCCAGGCGCTTTCAGCAACGCCCTGGCCGGTGATATTGGTTTCCGGCAAGGCCACGACGCCGCTCGGGATCGCGATCAGGGTGTAGGTCCCGGCGCTGCTTTGGATCAATTGCAGACCGGTACCGCCAAGAGCGGTGTGCAGGGCGGTGATGGCGTCGAACTGGCCTTTGACCGGTGCCGAGGTTTTGTCCGAGGCCAGCGCCGGGTCGAGGCTCAGGGCCAGGCCCGCCTGGCTGGCGATCTGGCTCAGGGTCGAACCCAGCGGTCCGGCCGGCAGGTTGTAGGCATGAACGCTGGAAGCCTGTTCGGCCGCCATCAGCGTCGGGCTGAGCAACGGGGTGCCAAGGGCGATGGCGGCGGCGAGGAGACTGGGGCGCAGCAAGGTGTCGAGCGGGCGGGACATAGGGCGGGTTCCTGAATGGAAATGTTTCTCAATGCCTATGGGCCGAACGAGATTCAGAAAGTGATAGGTCTGATTGAAAATAATTTAGATTCACAGCGGCGATAAGGACGAACACCGACCTTGTAGGAGCCAGCTTGCTGGCGATGGCGTCTTTGAGATCAATGCAAGACTCAAGGGCCTCATCGCCGGCAAGGGGTATGTATTCCAGAGTTAAGGCGTGTCAGGGCTTGGTTTCGGCCTTGGCCTGCACCGTCACCCACCACTGCGTATGTCGGGCGATCTGTACCGGCAAGGTCGGCAGTAATGCGGTCAGCGCCAGGTCGGTGTCATGCAGCGGGAAACTGCCGGTGATCCGCAGGTCGGCAACGTGCGGATCGACACCCAGATGGCCACGCCGATAGCGACCCAACTCTTCGAGCATGTCGGCCAAGCGCACGTTGTCCACCACCAGCATGCCCCGGGTCCAGGCATCGGCGCCGGGGTTGAGGGCCTGCAACGGACCGAGGCTGTCACGGCGCATCAGCACCTGTTGGCCTTCATGGAGGATCTGTTCGTCGGCGCTGGCTTGTGGACGAGCAGCCACCGCCGATTGCAGGACGCTCAACAGCGTGCCGTCGTCTTCACGCTTGACCAGGAAACGCGTCCCCAGCGCGCGCATGCGCCCTTCATCGGTTTCGACGATAAACGGCCGGGCATCGCCATGGCCGGTCTCGATCAGGATTTCGCCGTCGCGCAGGACGATGCGTCGGGTCTTCTCATCGAAGCGCACATCCAGGGCACTGTGGGTGTTGAGCTGGATCGTCGTGCCGTCGGCCAGGTGCAGGGTGCGTTGCTCGCCGGTGGCGGTGCGCTGGTCGGCCAGCCAGTAATCGATGGGCAGGTAGCGATTGCCGAGAAACAGCGCCAGGCCGCAGGCCAGCATCACACTGGCCACGCGACTGCCGAGCTTGCGTACCCGCTGGCGGACGCCGTCACGGGATTTCAGCAGGGCGCCCCGCGCCGGGCCGCTGGTGCCGCTGAAGCGTTGGTCGAGCATGCCCAACTGCGACCAGGCGCGGGCGTGTTCTTCATGGGCCGCGTGCCATTTCTCGAACTCGGCCTGTTCCACGGTGTTGCGACCGCCCGAGTCCAGGCACAACTGCCAGGCAATGGCGGCATCGAGGACGCGGGCGGAAACCGGTTTGGCGCTGAACTGATTCATGTCGGCTCGCCGTACAGCGCGACATAGCACTGGCGAATGCCCTGGGCCAGGTACTGGCGCACGCGGGGTACGGAAACGCCGAGCTTGTCGGCGATCTCGGCATGGCCGAGGCCGTCCAGGCGACTGTAGAGGAACGCGGCGCGGGCCTTGCTCGAGAGCTTGCCGAGCAGGTGGTCGATGGCTCGCAGGTCTTCGAGGATCAGGTGCTGTTCTTCCGGGGACGGTTGCTCGCCCTCCGGGATCAGCATCAGTTCACTGAGGTAGGCCTGTTCCAGCGCGGCGCGGCGGAAGTGGTCGAACAGCAGGCCTTTGGCGATGGCCACGAGGAAGGCCCGGGGTTGGTGCGGTGTGTTCAGTTCGTCGCGGCCCAGCAGGCGGACAAAGGTGTCCTGGCTCAGGTCTTCGGCCCGCTGCGGGCAGGCAATGTTGCGGCGCAGCCAAGCCAACAGCCAGCTGCGATGGTCGCGATACAGCGAGTCGACAAGGGCATGATGGGGGCTTCGGACTGACGACAACGGACATCACCGACAAGAAGTTTAAAATAACGAGAATTATTCGCGATTGTGTCAGGGCCCAGGAAAAGGCGCAATGGCTGCTGGTCGGTTGGCGGTGTGCCATTTGTCTTAATGGAGATTGGGTTGTGGGAGGTGGGCTTGCTGGTGGTGGGCTCCTTGGGTATTGCGGTGCCGGGACTGACGTCTTCGCGGGCAAGCCCTGCTCCTACAGTTCTTTGTCGTGCGCCAAATCTGTGCTCGACGCAAAACTGTAGGAGCAGGGCTTGCCCGCGAAGAGGCCCTTGAGCCTTGCACCGCCCATGCGGCCGCCATCGCCGGCAAGCCGGGCTCCTACAAGGGGATGTGGCAGGCTTTAGAAAGAGGGACTCTGCTGACGACGTTTCCACTGCCCCAGGCGTTGTTGCAGCTTCAACGGGCTATCGATCTGCTGCTGCCGCGCCCGGCTGAACAGGATCAGCGCCAGTTCGGCGGTGGCCAGGGCGTCGGCGCTGGCGTTATGCCGCTCCTCCACCTGCAACTTGAAATGGTCGATCCAATCGTCCAGCCCGGCTTCGCGCAAGGTCGCTTGCGGGCATAACAACGGCGCGATATCGGCGACATCAAAAAATGGATGTTGCAGGCGATACCCGAGGCTGTCTTTCAGCGCACGGGTGAGCATGTGCTGGTCAAAGGGCGCATGGAACGCCAGCAACGGGCTGTCGCCGACGAACTCCATAAAGTCCAGCAACGCCTGCGCCGGATCGCTGCCTGCGGCCAGGGCACTCGGCCCCAGGCCATGGATCAGCACGCTGGGGTTGACGCTCTGTCCGGGGCGCAACAAGGTCCGTTCAAAGCACTGCCCCAGGTCGATGGCGCCGTCTTCGATCACCACCGCGCCGATGGACAGCACCTGGTCGCGGTTCAGGTTCAGGCCGCTGGTTTCCAGGTCGAGGACAACCCAGCGCTGTTCCCGCAGCGAACACTCGTCCAGGGGCTTGGCGGCGGGCAGTTGCCTGAGCCGCGCCTGTGTCGCGGCATCCAGTGTCGGCTCGTTGGCCCTCAGCCAGGAAAACAGCTTCATAGCTGATACCGCAGGGCCAGGCTGCTTTGCAGGCGTTGGGCCTGGCGCAGGGCTTCACGCAGGATGCGTCGGTCCAGCTGGTTGAGGCTTTCCGGATCGACCCGATTGGAATACGGCAGATTCTGCCGGGTCTGCAGTTGATGTTGCTGCAATCGGGTCTGCTGGATGAAGTGATAGGCCTCTTCATAAGCCGCGCCGTCGAGGCCTTCGATCACTTCCTTGGCTACCAGCTGGCGCAGGCGTTCGAGGGTATTGCTGGCCTCGATGCCATTGGCCAGCGCCAGCAGGCGGGCACCGTCGACGAACGGGGTCAGGCCCTGGACTTTCAAATCCAGGGTGGCCTTGTCGCTGCCGTTGCGGCTCAGCACGAACTCACGCAAACGCCCCACCGGTGGGCGCTGGCGCAGGGCGTTTTCGGCCATCATGCGCTGGAACAGCCGGTTGTCGGCGACCTGGGCAAGGATGCCCTGGCGCAGTTGCTGGCAGGCCTGTTCCTCGCCCCAGACCACCCGCAGGTCGAAATAGATGCTCGAGGCCAGCAGGTTCTCCGGCGTGGCTTCGCGAATAAAGGCGGAGAAGCGCCGTGCCCATTCGGCCCGCGACAGGCACAGCTCAGGGTTGCCGGCCATGATATTGCCTTTGCACAGGCTGAAGCCGCACAGCGCCAGGCTCTGGTTGATCTGCTGCGCCAGGGGCAGCAGCTTGCCGCGAATCTCGGCGGCATGGGCGGCGTCGCGGGCCTCGAACAGGATGCCGTTGTCCTGGTCGGTGTACAGCGTCTGCTCGCGGCGGCCCTCGCTGCCGAAACACAGCCAGCTGAACGGCACGCCCGGGTCGCCTTTCTCGGCCAGGGTCAGTTCGATGACCCGGCAGACGCTGTGGTCGTTGAGCAGGGTGATGATCTGGGTGATCTGGGTCGATGACGCACCGTGGGCCAGCATGCGTTCCACCAACTGGCCGATCTCGCCGCGAATGGCGATCAGGTTGTCCAGGCGCGCCGCGCTGCGGATGGTCCGCGCCAGGTGCACCAGGTCGACCCGTTGCAGGGAAAACAGGTCGCGCTCGGAGACCACGCCGCACAGGCGCTGCTCCTTCACCAGGCAGACATGGGCGATGTGCCGTTCGGTCATGGCCATCGCGGCGTCGAAGGCGCTGTGGTCCGGGGTCAGGGCGAAGGGGGCCTGGGTCATGTGTTGGTCGATGGGCTGGTTGAAGTCATGGACGCCGTCGGCCACCACCTGGCGCAGGTCGCGCAGGGTGAAGATGCCGAGTGGGGCCTTGGCCTCATTGACCACCACGATGCTGCCGACCTGTTGCTCGTGCATCAGGGTCACCGCTTCGCGCAGCGGAGTGCTCGGGCTGCAGGTCACCGGGTGACGCATCGCCAGCTCGCCGAGGCGGCTGTTGAGCGAGTACTGGGTGCCGAGGGTTTCCACGGCCTTGCGCTGGACTTGCTGGTTGACCTGGTCCAGCAGGCTGCTGACGCAACGCAGGGCAAAATTGCGAAAGATCTCGGAGGAGGAAAACAGCTTGATGAACGCCGGTTTGTTCAGTTGCAGGCAGAAGGTGTCTTCGCCGGCCAGGTGTTCGGTACGGGTGGCCCGCTCACCGAGCAGCGCCGCGAGGGGGAAGCACTCGCCGGTGGTGATTTCGAAGACGGTTTCGCTGCCGCCCTTGGCCGTGTGCGGGCGTTCGCCGACCACCCGTCCCTGCTTGACGATATAAAAGTGCTCCACCGGCCCGTCGGCGGGCTTGATGATGCTCTCGCCCGTGCTGTAGAAACGCAGTTGACACTGTTCAACCAGATAGGCCAGATGGGCGTTCTCCATCTGATTGAAGGGTGGGAATCGCTGCAGGAACTGCAAGGTGCCGTGGATGTTTTGCAACACCGCGGTCTTCCCGGCCTGGCTGAAGGCATCCGCTTTGCTCATGACCGCTACCGATTTTTGTCCGTTGTTATGGGCGCGAAGAATCGCCGTTCTACCCATGTTCGGCCCCCGCTTCCCGGGTGCCCATTGGACGTAAGTCTAGGTTTGAGAAATGGCCTACAGTTGAAGAAGCAGATTCTTAACAAATATCGACTTGGAAAACTTTCCGACGAAGTGCACATTGAGCATCCGTTTAGCGATGTCTGAGCACTGTGCTAGGGGATTGGATTGCCGAAGGGATACCAGAGAGCCGTATGTCTGACCACGATATTTTAAGCGATGCCGAGCGCGAGGCCATTCTGCAGGTGATGCAGGCACCGCAATTGTCGTATCAGCGGGTCCTGATCGTCGATGACGACCAGGATGCCCGGGAGTTGCTGTCGGAAATTCTCGCCCTCCACGATATCCACTGCGTGACCGCCGCCAGTGGCGCGGCGGCCTTTGCGTTGCTGGAGTCCAACCGCGGCATCGGTCTGCTGATCACTGATTTGCGCATGGCCGATGATGGCTTGGACCTGATTCGCAAGGTGCGCGGCTCGGAGCGGGCGGCGCTGCCGATCATCATCGTCTCCGGCAATGCCCAGGTGCGTGATGCTATTGATGCGATGCATTTGAGCGTGGTGGATTTCTTGCTCAAGCCCATCGATACCACGCAGTTGCTGAAGCTGGTCAAGCGTGAGCTGGGGATGGTGGCTTAGGCCCTGTAGGAGCGAGCTTGCTCGCGATGGTGGCCCAGGCACCGTGGGGTATCAGATGCCCAGCGTTATCGTTGACGCCCATCGCGAGCAAGCTCGCTCCTACAGGTAGCGGTGTCTTGAGGCGACCGGAATGAAAAAGCCCTGATCGTTACCGATCAGGGCTTTTTCTTTTCGCCATCAGCGCGGGATTACAGGCCGTTGCGGGCCTTGAACTCACGACGCCGACGGTGCAGTACCGGCTCGGTGTAGCCGTTGGGCTGTTTGGTCCCTTCGATCACCAGTTCGACCGCCGCCTGGAAGGCAATGTTGCTGTCGAAGTCCGGGGCCAGCGGGCGGTACAGCGCGTCACCGGCATTCTGCCGATCAACCACCGGGGCCATGCGCTTGAGGCTTTCCATGACCTGGTCCTGGGTGACCACGCCATGGCGCAGCCAGTTGGCGATGTGCTGGCTGGAAATGCGCAGGGTGGCGCGGTCTTCCATCAGGCCGACATCATGGATGTCCGGCACCTTCGAGCAACCGACACCCTGGTCGATCCAGCGCACCACGTAGCCGAGGATGCCCTGGGCGTTGTTGTCCAGCTCGCTGCGGATCTCCTCGGCCGACCAGTCGGTATTGCTCGCCAACGGGATGGTCAGGATATCGTCGAGCGAAGCCCGCGCGCGTTTGGCCAGTTCGGCCTGGCGGGCGAACACGTCGACCTTGTGGTAATGCAGCGCATGCAACGCGGCCGCGGTCGGCGACGGGACCCAGGCGGTGTTGGCGCCGGCCAGTGGATGGGCGATTTTCTGTTCGAGCATCGCCGCCATCAGGTCGGGCATGGCCCACATGCCTTTACCGATCTGGGCGCGACCTTGCAGGCCGGTGCTCAAACCGATATCGACGTTCCAGTTCTCGTAGGCGCCGATCCATTTTTCCGTCTTCATGGCGGCCTTGCGCACCATCGCGCCGGCTTCCATGGAGGTGTGGATCTCGTCGCCGGTGCGGTCGAGGAAGCCGGTGTTGATAAACACCACGCGCTCGCTGGCGGCCTTGATGCAGGCTTTCAGATTGACGGTGGTGCGTCGTTCTTCGTCCATGATCCCGACTTTCAGGGTATTGCGCGGCAGGTTCAGGACCTCTTCGATGCGGCCGAACAGCTCGTTGGTGAACGCCGCTTCTTCCGGACCGTGCATCTTCGGCTTGACGATGTAGACCGAGCCGGTGCGGCTGTTCTTGCGCACGCTGTTGCCGTTGAGGCTATGGATCGCCGCGAGGCTGGTGATCAGGCCGTCGAGGATGCCTTCGGGCACTTCGTTGCCATGGCTGTCGAGGATCGCATCGATGGTCATCAGGTGACCGACGTTGCGCACGAACAGCAGCGAGCGACCGTGCAGGCTCAATTCACTGCCGTCGACGGCGGTGTAGCGGCGGTCGGCGTTCATGGTCCGGGTAAAGGTGGTGCCGCCCTTGGCGACCTGTTCCGCCAGGTCGCCCTTCATCAGGCCGAGCCAGTTGCGGTAGATCACCACCTTGTCATCGGCATCGACGGCGGCGACCGAGTCTTCGCAGTCCATGATGGTGGTCAGGGCTGCTTCCATCAGCAGGTCCTTCACGCCGGCGGCATCGGTCTGGCCGACCGGGCTGCTGGCGTCGATCTGGATTTCGAAGTGCAGGCCGTGGTTTTTCAGCAGGATCGCGCTGGGTGCCGCGGCATCGCCCTGGAAGCCGATCAACTGGGCATCGTTGCGCAGGCCGCTGTTGGTACCGCCCTTGAGGGCGACCACGAGCTTGCCGTCGACGATCTTGTAGCCCACGGCGTCGACATGGGAGCCGGCGGCCAGGGGCGTGGCTTCGTCGAGGAAGGCGCGGGCGAAGGCGATGACCTTGTCGCCACGGACCTTGTTGTAGCCTTTGCCTTTTTCCGCGCCGTCCGCTTCGCTGATGGCATCGGTGCCATAGAGCGCGTCATACAGCGAGCCCCAGCGGGCGTTCGAGGCGTTGAGGGCGAAACGCGCGTTCATCACCGGCACCACCAACTGTGGGCCGGCCATGCGGGCGATCTCGTCGTCGACATTCTGGGTAGTGGCCTGGAAATCCGCCGCTTCTGGCAGCAGGTAGCCAATGTCTTGCAGGAAGGCTTTGTAAGCCACGGCGTCATGGGCCTGGCCGGCCCGGGACTGGTGCCAGGCATCGATCCGGGCCTGGAAATCATCGCGTTTGGCGAGTAGGGCCTGGTTCTTCGGGGCCAGGTCATGGATGACCTTGTCGGCGCCGGCCCAGAACTGGTCGGCGGTCAGACCGGTACCGGGAATGGCTTCGTTATTCACGAAGTCGAACAGGACTTTGGCGACCTGAAGGCCACCGACTTGAACGTGTTCAGTCATTGCTTGCCTCACTCTGCTCAGCTATTCAGCTCTTCTGTTTAAAGCCTTGCGTGCTTCTCTGAACACAGTACCAGAACATGCCCTCGCGGGCGGCTGGGCTCGCCCGACCGACCTGAGCCGGCGGGGCTTTCCGTGATCTCACAGACACTCGGGCAGACGTCGATCCAACGTTATGTAGTGCGTTCCGGCGCATACTACATGATGCATTACGGTTGTGAAAATTAGACTAAATACGTCGTTTCGCGACCAGTGGGTTCTGTCCGGTCACGCAGAAGCCACTAATGTTCTCAAGAAAAGCATGGATTGTTCCAGATAAATCTGAAAATGGTACACGATTTGTTTTGCGGCTGACCTCCGCCCTTGGGGCCCGCGATGACTACGTGTGGTGGTGGATGGGTGTGTGGGAGCGGTGCTTGGTCTGGGCGGCTTCCGACGAAGAACGATAACGCTGTATATCACCGAAACCTGCTCCAGCAAGACCAAGCACCTGGGCCCTATCTAGGCCATCGTTCGTCAGGTGGGCAAGCTTGCGCCTTTCATTACTGAGCTATACTGAGCGTTCGGGTATTATGTATCAGCCAGTTGTTGGCAAACGCTCTACTCTTCGCCATTGCTGTATCCATTGCTGTTGCCTCAATCAGCAAGCCAAGGAGAACGGTAATGAAAAAGAGCACCAATGCCCCCGATTTTGTAAGGCCGGATCAGGTACTTGAACTCGGCTCGAGTCGGGTAACCATTCCTACAGGTCCAGTAATAATATTCTCAGTTATAGAGCCAAATAAAACCCATTTCTTATATCATCTTGGTAGTGGCGATCCTTACATTAGGGTTACTCACGAGGCAAGTTTGTTGTTTTCACTCTGGGTGTTTGTGCCAGATGAGAATGGCTTGATTTTCAGAATTAAAAATTACGGATTTGAATCGTATTTTACAGCAACAGAAGATGGTAAAGTTTACGTTTCACCAAATAATGGGGGGCTGATCAACTTTGGGAAGTTTGGGATGCGGGAAACGGTCTGGTATATATATTTGAGGCCAGATGGTCTGGTAGTGGAAGGGCCGTGACTCTCGCCAGTAACACAGATGGTACTGCCGTCACCCTCACCACGCCCCAGCTTGACAACAAGCATCAACAGTTCAAACTAAGATCTGTAGGTGGGGGCAAAACTTTGTAAAATATGAGGGGCGTATAAAGCGCCCCCTTCACTGCTTTTCATAATCAGGCTGAGTTGGGCTTTTGGGTGTTATGTGTCAGCCGGTCGTTGGCAAGCGCTGTCAATACTTCGCCATTGCTGTCTCCATAGTGGTTGCCTCACCAGCAAACAAAGGAGAACTGTAATGAAACCGCGCAGCAAAACCCTTGATCCCGCAATCATCGAGCAGATAATCGGGACCGGCTCGGGTCGGGCAGTAACCGTTCCAACGAGTCCCAAAAAAATATTCACTGCTTTAAACGGGAAAAGCTTTATAAAGATGGGTTCTGATAATGTTGTAAGACTTTACAGTAGTGAGAACTTGGTGTTTTCAACCTGGGTTTTCAAATATAACGAACAAAAAAAGGCTTACCAGATTCAAGTGTTTCCAATTACTGATGGATACCTGACGGCAGCCAGCAATGGGGATGCCATTACGACGAACAATACTGGGGCCAGTAATCAATTCTGGCTGATCACGGATGCAGGCAGTCGTTTTGTCTATATCGAAAACCAGGGCAACGGTCGGGTTCTGGACGTCTCCGGATCCGGCACTGCGGATGGTACCAAAGTTATTCTTTATCCAAAGGGCGGGTCGAGCAATCAGAAGTTCCGAATAGGGGCCAATCCTCCAGGCGTTTCTCCTGAAGCTATTTTCCTGGAAGAGTCATACAGCAAAAATGCTCCTTTGCCTGGCCAGTCAGCTAGGAGTGGACCTAATTTCCTGGAAGGATACGCTGCCAAGTATACGGCCCACCTGTATTTCGTTCCTCTTCAAGGCGCCTCCGGGAGTATTTTCATCAAAAGGGATATATCGGGCGGCGGCACCGATTCTGGCGCGGGGTGGGTCATTATGGAGTCAGGTCGCGGAACTTATTTGAATGTCCCTTCTGTAACGTCGACAGGCGTCAGGGGATTATACGCTGCCGATCCTCGATACTTCAGCCAGGGTGAAGTGCGTTTCGATGTCTATCGCCATTACTGAGGGCCGGTTCGAAAGAACGGGTCATGCCAGCTCCGCAAATCCATATGAGAAGTTTTTGAGCGAGCCCCTGCCAGAGCAGGGGCTTGTTTTTCCAAGCCCGTCGTTGGGGCGGCACCCTTTGCCTATACTGGATCGATCCATCACCAGAGGGCTATCCCGTGGACCATCTCGTACTGACTGTATTCGCACCCGACAAGGCCGGCCAGGTCGAACAGATTGCCCTGTGCATCGCCGAGCATGGCGGTAACTGGCTGGAAAGCCGGATGTCGGGCCTGGCCGGGCAGTTTGTCGGGATTGTCCGGGTCGAGGCGCCCGCCGAGGCCCATGACGCGTTGATCAAGGCACTGCAAGCGCTCGCCAGCCAAGGGATTCAGATTCAGGTGATTCCCGGCGGCGGCGAAGCGCCCGGCCGCTGGAAACCCATCGCGATGGAACTGGTGGGCAATGATCGCCCGGGCATCGTGCGGGACATCACCCGCTTGCTGACTGAACAGGGCATCAGCCTGGAGCAACTGGTGACCGACGTGAGCCCCGCGCCCATGAGCGGCGACCCGCTGTTCCACGCCGAGGCGATCCTGGCGGTGCCGTTTGACCTGCCGCTGGAAGCCTTGCAGTCGGGCCTGGAAACCCTGGCCGACGAACTGATGGTGGAGTTGATGTTGCGCAGCGACGAAGACTGAGGCGGGTTATCCAGTTTTAACGGGGACGGGCCTGTGGATAACCTGGGGAGAGCCTACGCCCGGCCAGGCCGGCCGGGACTTTCCAGGATATGAGCAAAAAACGAGCAGTTTCAAGAGCTTGTGCACAAACGGCGTGGACCGGCTTGTGGATAACCTTGGGGTAGAAGCCTGCAGCCCAGGTGGAGCAAGGCTTGCAAGCTTTTGTGTGTTTTTTGATCAGCTGCGCTTGCGCAGGCTGAGCCAGGCATCGACGCTGTACACCGCCAGTCCCGTCCAGATAAACACGAAGGCCATCAGGTTGCTGGCGGTCAGGTGTTCGTCGTACAGCAGCACGGCCAGCAGCAACACCAGGGTTGGCGCGATGTATTGCAGGAAACCCAGGGTGGTGTAGGGCAGGTGACGCGCCGCCGCGTTGAAGCTTACCAGCGGGATCAGCGTGACCGGGCCGGCGGCGATCAGCCACCAGGCTTGCGAGGTGGTCCAGAATTCGGCCTGGGCGCTGGTGGCGAGCGGGTTCAGCAACAGCCAGCCGATGGCGATGGGCACCAGCATCCAGGTTTCCACCACCAACCCCGGCAGGGCCTTGACCGGTGCCTGTTTGCGGATCAGCCCGTAGAAACCGAAGGTCAGTGCCAGCACCAGCGAGATCCAGGGCAGGCTGCCGACTTGCCAGACCTGCTGCGCCACGCCCACGGCGGCGAGTCCGACGGCGATCCATTGCAGGCGGCGCAGGCGTTCGCCCAACAGCAGCATGCCCAGCAGCACGTTGACCAGCGGGTTGATGTAGTAGCCCAGGCTGGCTTCGAGCATGCGTCCGTTATTGACCGACCAGACGTAGGTCAGCCAGTTGGCGGCGATCAGGGTGCCGCTCAGGGCCAGGATCGCCAGGCGGCGAGGGTTGTCCCGCAGTTCGCGCCACCAGCCCGGGTGTTTCCAGACCAGCAGCAGCAGGGAGCCGAACAGGGCGGACCAGAGCACGCGGTGGATGATGATCTCGACGGCCGGTACGGCGGCGATGGCTTTGAAGTAGATGGGGAACAGGCCCCAGATAATGTAGGCGCTGAGGCCAAGGATGTACCCGCGACGCGGGTTGGCGGCTTGCATGCAGAGTCCTTGCTTAGGCTGCTAACTAATTATGGGGGTTGGTGCGCTGGTCTTGGCTGGTGCGGTGGGGCTGAGGGCCCTATCGCGAGCAAGCTCGCTCCTACAGGGGGGATGCAATCCATTACTGTAGGAGCGAGCTTGCTCGCGATGGCGTCTTTTCAGACGCCAACACCGCTAAATCCTGCCACAACCGTCAGAATAATTTCAGCGGTTCTTCATTCAGCGCGGAGAGTTGTTCGCGCAAGGCCAGGACCTGGTCGCCCCAGTAACGCTCGCTACCGAACCACGGGAAGCTGTGGGGAAACGCCGGGTCGTCCCAGCGGCGGGCGAGCCAGGCGCTGTAGTGCATCAGGCGCAGGGCGCGCAGGGGTTCGATCAGCGCCAGTTCGCGGGGATTGAAGTCGTGGAACTCGCTGTAGCCGTCCATCAGTTCCGACAGTTGGCCGAGGCATTCCTGGCGATCGCCGGCGAGCATCATCCACAGGTCCTGCACCGCCGGGCCCATGCGGCAGTCATCGAGGTCGACGATATGGAACATCTCGTCGCGGCACATCATGTTGCCGGGGTGGCAGTCGCCGTGCATGCGGATGTTCTGGTGCGGGGTCTCGGCGTAGACCTGTTGCACCCGCTTGAGCAGGTCGCGGGCCACGGATTCGTAGGCCGGCAGCAGGCTGCGGGGAATGAAGTTGCCTTCCAGCAGGGTGGTCAGCGAGTCTTCGCCGAAGTTCTTCACACCGAGGGCTTCGCGGTGTTCGAACGGACGGGTGGCGCCCACGGCGTGCAGGCGGCCGAGCAGTTGTCCGAGGCGATAGAGCTGGTCGAGATTGCCCGGTTCCGGGGCCCGGCCGCCACGCCGGGGGAACAGGGTGAAGCGAAAACCGGCGTGTTCGAACAGGCTTTCGCCGTTGTGGATCATCGGCGCGACGACCGGGACGTCGCAGTCGGCCAGTTCGAAGGTGAAGCGGTGTTCTTCGAGGATGGCCTCGTTGGTCCAGCGCTGAGGGCGGTAGAACTTGGCGATCAGGGGTTCGCTGTCTTCGATGCCCACCTGATAGACACGGTTTTCGTAGCTGTTGAGCGCCAGGACCCGGGCGTCACTGAGAAAGCCGATGCTTTCCACGGCGTCGAGCACCAGGTCGGGGGTGAGTGTTTCAAACGGGTGGGACATGCTGACTCCTGCGGGCGGCAGGCGGCCGCGTCCGGCCAAGCATGTTAGCGCACCGGGGCGTAGAAAGGTGTCGGCTGTTCCGGCTTCTTCGCGGGCAAGCTCCGCTCCCACAGGTTTTCTGTCGTATGCGGTATCCAGTCTCGACTCAAATACTGTGGGAGCGGAGCTTGCCCGCGAAGGCGGTTGATCAGGCGCCGATAATCCCGCCATCCTCTCGCCGGATCGCCATCACCGACGAGCGTGGCTTGCCGTTCGGCAGATGCTCGGGAAAGGTCGAGTTGCCGGCCTCACCCGGATGCTGGATGCCGACGAACAAGGTTTTCTGGTCCGGCGAGAAACTGATGCCGGTCACTTCGCAGCCCACCGGGCCGACCATGAACCGACGGATTTCCCCGCTTGCCGGGTCGGCGCAAAGCATCTGGTTATTGCCCATGCCGGCAAAATCCCCGGCGTTACTGTAGTCGCCGTCGCTAAGGATCCACAGACGGCCGGCCCTGTCGAAACCCAGGCCGTCCGGGCTGTTGAACATATTCTGCGGGGTGATGTTGGAAGAGCCGGCCTTGGCCGTGCCGGGATGTGCCGCCGGGTTACCTGCTACCACGAACAAGTCCCAGCTAAATGTGTGGGCTCCATGATCATTGCCAGCGGCCTGCCAGCGCAGGATCTGCCCGTAGACATTCTTCTCCCGGGGATTCGGTCCGCCGGCCGGCATGCTGTCCTCACCGCGCTTGGCGTTGTTGGTCAGGGTGCAATAGACCTGGCCGTCGATGGGGCTGACGACGATCCATTCCGGACGGTCCATGCGCGTCGCCTTGACCACACTGGCGGCCAGCCGGGCGTGGATCAGCACTTCGGCCTGGCTGGTGAAACCGCTGCCGGTGTCGATGCCGTTCTTGCCGAAGGTCAACTCGACCCATTCACCAGAACCTTTCGGACGATCCGGGTTGCCATCGCCGTTGTCGAAACGTGCGACATACAAGGTGCCGTGATCCAGCAGGTCACGGTTGGCCTTGGGGTGCTTGTGGTCGATCTTGTCGCGGCTGATGAACTTGTAGATGAATTCACCGCGCTCATCGTCGCCCATATAGACCACGGCGCGGCCGTCACGGGTTTCGGCCAGGGCGGCGTTCTCGTGCTTGAAGCGACCCAGGGCGGTGCGCTTGACCGGGGTGGACTGCGGGTCGAACGGATCGATTTCCACCACCCAGCCATGACGATTCAGTTCGTTGGGATTCAGGGCCATGTCGAAGCGCGGATCGTGGGCGTGCCAGTTGATCTCCTTGCTGGTGGCCACGACGCCATAGCGCTTTTGCGCGACATCGAATTTCTGTTCGGTATTGCTGCTGCCGAAGCAGTCGGTGAAGTTCTCTTCGCAGGTCAGGTAGGTGCCCCAGGGTGTCTTGCCGTTGGCGCAGTTCTGGAAGGTGCCGAGGACTTTGCGACCCTGCTTGTCGGCCTGGGTCTGCAACCAGGGGTGACCGGCTGCCGGGCCGCTGAATTTGATCGGTGTGTTGCCGTGGATCCGCCGGTTATAGGCCGAACCCTGGACGAAGTGCCATTGATCGTCCTTGCGCTGTATTTCGATCACCGACACGCCTTCACTGGCCTGGGCCTTGCGCACGTCTTCGAGGGATTGCGGCTGGCCACCATGGGGATAGAGGTAGCGGTAGTTGGTGTATTCGTTGTTGATCGCCATCAGCGCCCGGTTGTCGTCGCCGGGGAAGGGGAACAGGCTCATGCCGTCGTTGTTGTCGCCGAACTGGACTTCCTGGGCTTTGGCGCTGCCGTTGCCGCTCGGGTCGAAGGCCGGGCCGTTCTTGGCCAGGGGTTGGCCCCAACTGATCAGCACTGAGGAGGTATAGCCGGGTGGCAAGGTCAGGGTGTCGCGGGTGGCGGCGGCGATGCTGTCGAAACCCAGCAGTTGGCCGGAGGCGGCGCTGGCGCTGGCAGCCATCACGCTGCGGCTCAACAGGTTGCCGCCGAGGAACATCGCCGCGCCGCACAAGGCGCCGGCACTGATAAAGCCACGACGGCTGAGGCCGACCATCTGTTCCAGGTCGGTGGGTTGGTTTTCTTCTAAGAGGTTCATGATCAGGCTCCCTGCGGGTCAGGGGGTCACCTTAGTAATGCGTTGTGACGGATTTGTTGCAGGAAAAGCGGGGGATCGCTGCGCGATCGATCGCCGGCAAGCCGGCTCCTACAGGTGGGATGCGTTCTTCTGTAGGAGCCGGCTTGCTGGCGATGGCGTCATAACGGTGTACCCAAAATCACCAGGGACGGCGAAAACACCGCCTGCACGGGGCTTCCCACGTTCAGAGCAAGGCTTTTTATCTGCTCCGGTCGCGCCAGCGCACAGAGGATTTGTCCGTTTGGCAGGGCGATTCTGACCTCCGAAGGGCCGTCTTCATCCTCGGAAATGTCCTCGATTTGACCGCTTAGAGAATTGTGTCCGGATTTTGCGGGATGCCCGATCGCACTCAATTCCAGCCAACCGGCCTTGATCAGGGCGACGACTTCGGTGCCGCTCTCCAGTTCCAGGCGTTGGGTGCTGTCGTGGGTGATCTGTGCCTGCAGCGTGAGTCCGCCGGCCAGGGCCAGACGCACAAGGTCGTTGCGCCCGTGGCGGGTGATGTCCTGCACTGTGCCGTGAAGCTGGTTGCGGGCGCTGGTGCGCAGCATCAGGCGGCCGAGCAGGTCGAGGTCGCCGCTGTCTTCGGCGGCTTCGAGGACCTGGGCCTGGAGGGTTTGCAGGCGTTGATAGAGACGCAGCACCCGTTCGCCTTCCGCCGACAGCTTGGCGCCACCGCCGCCCTTGCCGCCGACACTGCGTTCCACCAGGGGCTTTTGCGCCAGGTTGTTCAACTCGTCGATGGCGTCCCAGGCTGCCTTGTAACTCAAGCCTGCGCTTTTCGCGGCGCGGGTGATGGAGCCCTGTTCGGCGATATGTTGCAGCAGGGCGATGCGCTGCGGGCGGCGGACGATGTGTTGGGTCAGCAGGACGGGCAGGGACATGGGACGGACTTCGGGCGGCGGGGGTATTGGGCAAGGTGCCTCTCGGTGCTTTCGACGTCAAGCCGCCGCAAGCCAAACGCGGTTTCTGTGGCCGGCTTGCTGGCGATGGCGGCCGCAAGATCGCCGCAAGGCTCAAGGGCCTCTTCGCTGGCAAGCCAGGCTCCTACAGGGTTTGTGGTGTCTTTGAGACGGCTAGCGATTTTCCGGGCTCGGTGTACGCGCCAGGCAATAGACATCGACCCGCCGCGCTCCCGCCTTCATCAGCAAGCGGGCCAGGCTTTCGGCGGTGGCGCCGGTGGTCAGTACATCGTCCACCAGCGCCAGGTGCAGGCCTTCGACTTTCGCCCCAGGCGCCAGGGCAAAGGCCTTCAGCAGGTTGCGTCGGCGAGCCCTGGCGTCCAGTTCCTGTTGCGCGATGGTGTCCTGAACACGCTGTAAACGGTGTTCATCTGCGGAGATTTCCAGGCTCTGGCTCAACCAGTTCGCCAGCATCGCCGCCTGGTTATAACCCCGTTGACGCAGACGCCGGGTCGCCATGGGCACCGGCAGCAACAGGTCCGGTCGCGGCAAGCCATCGTCAAAGCGCTCACGCAACGCCTGGGCCAGCAATTCACCCAGCAGTCGCCCCAGCGGCCATTGGCTCTGGTGCTTGAAGCGGGTGATCAGGCTGTCCAGTGGAAAACGATAGGTCCAGGGCGCAATCACCTGCTCGAAGGCCGGCGGCTGCTTGAGGCACTGCCCGCAGGTCAGCCCCGTCGCCGCCAAGGGCAGGGCGCAGACCTGGCAGGCCTCCATCAGCCAGGGTAGTTCGCTCTCGCAGGGCGTACAGATCGGGTGGGGTGTATCGGTGGTTTCATCGCACAACAAACAGGTCTGTTTGTTTTTTAACCAGATGTAAACCGGTCCTTCGTATCGTGGTTGACAGCGCATGAGTCTTCCTTAAATATGCCGAGCATCCGTGTCGCGCCTGTGGGTATTCCTTTGCCCCAGACGCTTGCCCAGCATAAAACAAGGAACTCCGCCGATGAGCGCCAGCATCACCGCCACTTTGCGTCACGATTGGTCTTTGGCCGAGGTCAAGGCTCTGTTCGTCCAGCCGTTCAATGACCTGCTGTTCCAGGCCCAGACCGTGCACCGCGCGCACTTCGACGCCAATCGCGTGCAAGTGTCGACCCTGCTGTCGATCAAGACCGGCGCCTGCCCGGAAGACTGCAAGTACTGCCCACAGTCCGGCCACTACAACACCGGGCTGGAAAAAGAAAAGCTGATGGAAGTGCAGAAGGTGCTGGAGGAGGCCGCACGGGCCAAGGCCATAGGTTCGACCCGTTTCTGCATGGGCGCGGCGTGGAAACACCCGTCGGCCAAGGACATGCCCTACGTGCTGCAGATGGTCAAAGGGGTCAAGGCCATGGGCCTGGAAACCTGCATGACCCTGGGCAAGCTCGACCAGGACCAGACCGCCGCCCTGGCCGACGCCGGCCTCGACTACTACAACCACAACCTCGACACCTCGCCGGAGTTCTACGGCAGCATCATCACCACCCGTACCTACGGCGAGCGCCTGCAGACCCTGGCCTATGTTCGTGATGCCGGGATGAAGATCTGCTCCGGCGGTATCCTCGGCATGGGTGAGTCCCTCGACGACCGCGCCGGGCTGCTGATCCAGCTGGCGAACCTGCCGGAACACCCGGAGTCGGTGCCGATCAACATGCTGGTGAAGGTTGCCGGTACGCCGCTGGAAAACGCCGATGATGTCGATCCGTTCGATTTCATCCGCATGCTCGCGGTGGCGCGGATTCTCATGCCGCAATCCCACGTTCGCCTGTCGGCGGGCCGTGAGGCGATGAACGATCAGATGCAGGCTCTGGCGTTCTTTGCCGGCGCGAACTCGATCTTCTACGGCGATAAATTGCTGACCACCGCCAACCCGCAGGCCGACAAGGACATGCAGTTGTTCTCGCGCCTGGGCATCCTCCCCGAAGCCCGTGAAGAGCACGCTGACGAAGTGCACCAGGCGGCCATCGAGCAGGCGCTGGTGGAGCAAAAGAGCAGCGAGCAGTTCTATAACGCCGCTGTCTGATCCCGCGAGGCCTTGCATGCCCTTCGATCTCAGCGCCCGGCTGTCCGCCCGGCGCGCCGAAAACCTCTATCGCCAGCGTCCGCTGCTGGAGAGTCCGCAAGGTCCGCAGGTGGTGGTCGATGGCCAGCCGCTGCTGGCCTTCTGTAATAACGACTACCTGGGCCTGGCCAATCATCCGCAGGTTATCGAAGCCTGGCAGGCCGGCGCGGCGCGCTGGGGTGTCGGCGGCGGTGCTTCGCATCTGGTGATTGGTCATAGCGGGCCGCATCACGCGCTGGAAGAGGCTCTGGCCGATCTCACCGGGCGCCCGCGGGCGCTGCTGTTCACCACCGGTTATATGGCCAACCTCGGTGCGGTCACGGCCTTGGTCGGGCAGGGTGATACGGTGCTGGAGGACCGTATCAACCATGCGTCGCTGCTGGATGCCGGCTTGCTCTCGGGCGCGCGCTTCAATCGTTATCTGCACAACGACGCCGCCAGTCTCGCCAAGCGTCTGGAAAAGGCCACCGGTAATATCCTGGTGGTCACCGACGGGGTCTTCAGCATGGACGGCGACCTGGCCGACTTGCCGGCCCTGGCCCGCGAAGCCCGGGCCAAGGGCGCCTGGCTGATGGTCGATGATGCCCACGGCTTCGGCCCGCTGGGGGCCAACGGTGGCGGGATCGTCGAGCACTTCGGTCTGAGCCAGGAGGACGTGCCGGTACTGGTCGGCACACTGGGCAAGGCCTTCGGCACGGCGGGCGCCTTTGTCGCCGGCAGTGAAGAGTTGATCGAAAGCCTGATCCAGTTCGCCCGCCCCTATATCTACACCACCAGCCAACCGCCGGCCTTGGCCTGCGCGACGTTGAAAAGCCTGGAACTGTTGCGCACCGAGCACTGGCGGCGCGAGCACCTGAATGCGTTGATTCGCCAGTTCCGCCAGGGCGCCGAACAGATCGGCCTGACCCTGATGGACAGCTTTACCCCGATTCAGCCGATCCTGATCGGCGACAGCGGTCGGGCGTTGCGCTTCTCGCAGTTGCTGCGTGAGCGCGGGCTGATGGTGACGGCGATTCGTCCGCCGACCGTTCCGGCGGGCAGTGCCCGGTTGCGGGTGACCTTGTCCGCGGCCCACAGCGAGGCGCAGGTGCAGCTATTGTTAGAGGGGCTGGCTGCGTGTTTCAGCCTGTTGGGCCCCTTTGATCCAGTGGAGCCAAACCATGCGTGATCGTCTGATCCTGTTGCCCGGTTGGGGCCTCGGCATCTCGCCGCTGGAACCCCTGGCGGCGGCCTTGCGCGGGCTGGATGAGCACTTGCGGGTGGAAATCGAACCCTTGCCGGAACTGGCCAGCGGCGATCCCGAAGAGTGGCTCGACGAACTGGACGCCACCCTGCCGGACAATGCCTGGCTGGGCGGCTGGTCCCTGGGCGGTATGCTCGCCTCGGCGCTGGCGGCGCGGCGTGGCGAGCGCTGCTGCGGTCTGCTGACGTTGGCGAGCAACCCGTGTTTTGTGGTGAGTGACGACTGGTCCGGGGCGATGGCCAACGACACCTTCGACCTGTTCCTGGCCGGCTGCCGCGCCGATCCGCAAACGACCCTCAAGCGTTTCAGCCTGCTCTGTGCCCAGGGTTCGGCGGACCCGCGCGGCCAGGCGCGACTGCTCCTGGCCGGTGCGCCGCAGACTACCCCCGAGACCCTGTTGAACGGGCTGGAGGTGCTGGCACAACTGGATACCCGCCAGGCCCTGCAGGCTTTTCGCGGTCCGCAACTGCACCTGTTCGCCGGCCAGGATGGCCTGGTGCCGGCCGAGGCCGCCAGTGATTTGCTGGCGCTGCTGCCGGATGTCGAAATCGGCCTGATCGAACAGGCCGGCCACGCCTTTCTACTGGATGACCCCCATGGAGTGGCCGGGGCGATCCAGGCCTTTTTGCATGAGTCCGGTGATGACTGATCTTTCCCACCCTGTCTTGCCGGGCGGCTTGCCCGACAAGCGTCAGGTTGCTGCCTCGTTTTCCCGCGCGGCGGCCAGCTATGACAGCGTCGCCCAATTGCAGCGCGATATCGGTCATGAATTGCTCGCACGCTTGCCGGAGGAGTTGAGCCCGTCCCGTTGGCTCGATATGGGCTGCGGTACCGGCTACTTCAGCCGGGCCTTGGCCGTTCGTTTCGAGCAGAGCGAAGGCGTGGCACTGGATATTGCCCAGGGCATGCTGGAGCACGCGCGTCCGCTCGGCGGTGCCCGGCACTTTGTCGCCGGGGATGCCGAGCGCCTGCCATTGCAGGCCGGCAGTTGCGATCTGGTGTTCTCCAGTCTGGCCGTGCAGTGGTGTGCCGATTTTGCCGCGGTACTCGGCGAGGCCCACCGGGTATTGCGACCGGGCGGCGTGATGGCCTTTGCCAGTCTGTGCGTTGGCACCCTGCACGAGTTGCGGGAAAGCTGGCGGGCGGTGGATGGCCTGGTGCACGTCAACCGCTTCCGGTTGTTCAGCGACTATCAGCAGTTGTGCCGGGACAGCGGTTTGCGCGTGGTCAGCCTGGAAAGCCGGCCGCAGGTGCTGCACTACCCCGATGTGCGCAGGCTGACCCATGAACTCAAGGCGCTGGGCGCGCATAACCTCAATCCTGGCCGGCCGGGCGGTTTGACCGGGCGGGCGCGGATTCTCGGGTTGGTGCAGGCCTATGAAGCGTTTCGCCAGGCCGAGGGTTTGCCGGCGACCTATCAGGTGGTCTATGCCATTCTGGAGAAGCCATTATGAATGCTGCCTATTTCATTACCGGCACCGACACCGATGTGGGCAAGACCACGATTGCCGCCGGGTTGTTGCACGGGGCCCGTCAGGCCGGCCTGAGTACCGCGGCGGGTAAGCCGGTGGCGTCCGGCTGTGAGGTGACGCCCGAAGGGCTGCGCAACGCCGATGCCCTGGCGTTGCTGGCCGAATGTTCGCTGCCGCTGGCCTATGCCGAGGTTAATCCAGTGGCCTTCGAGCCGGCGATTGCCCCGCATCTGGCGGCGCGCGAGGCGGGGGTGAAGTTGACCGTGCAGTCCTTGCTGGGACCGATGCAGCGGATATTGGCCAAGCAGGCCGACTTCACCCTGATCGAAGGCGCCGGGGGCTGGCGGGTGCCCTTGGCGGATCAGGCCAGCCTGTCGGATCTGGCCCAGGCGCTGGCCTTACCGGTGATCCTGGTGGTGGGAGTGCGCCTGGGGTGCATCAGCCATGCCCTGCTGACCGCCGAAGCCATCGAGCGAGATGGTCTGCAACTGGCCGGCTGGGTCGCCAATATCATCGAGCCGAAGACTTCGCGCCTGGAAGAGAACCTCGCGACCCTGGCCGAACGCCTGCCGGCGCCTTGCCTGGGGCGGGTGCCGAGGCTCAAGGCGGCGAGCGCCGAAGCGGTCGCGCAGTACCTGCAGTTGGATCTGCTGGACTAGACGCCGGGCTGCGACGTCTGCGGGGTGGCTGAGGCTTTCCTAAGATTCTGCCTATCAACAGGCAATCTGCCATTATTGTTTTTGACGGGTGTTTCTTTGACAGGTCTGCTTAAATGCAGGCTGTCGATCCCGTTTTCAGTCGAGTCTGCCCATGGAAATCTCAGGAAATACCGCTGTTTATGCCGGTCTGAGCACTATTCGGTCCGGGCAGAACCGTGTCGACCAGTCGGCCAGTCAGGTCGCCGATACCATAGACGGACGCTCGCTGAAGAGCCAATCGTCCGATACCCAGGTCAACCGGCTGTTGTCGGTGGACCGCAGCCAGCAAGATCTGTCGAGCACCATGGTGGACATGACCCAGGGCAAGCTTCAGGTCGAAGCGGGTGCCAAGGTGGCCAAGGCCGCGGATCAGGCCCTCGGTACGTTGATCGATACCTATGCCTGATAGCTTCACCTCTCCATCAGAATTGAAACGCGATCCTGTGTAGGAGCTGGCTTGCCAGCGATGGCGGCCGATAAGTTGATGCAAGACTTACTGGCCTCATCGCCGGCAAGCCGGCTCCTACAGGGCTTTGCTGCGTTTTTAAATGTTCGGTTTTAGTCGCTCCCTCGCATAACCCATTCTCCCCCTCGACTATTCTCTAATGACGTGTCCCCTGGCTGCCGCTCAAGGCTGCCGGCCTTTTCCTGCGCCTCCTTCATCCATGTATGACGAATGGACTATGAACGACACTTGACAAGAATTGAGCGCAAACGTATGTTTCAAACAACCGTTTGACCGGCGTGGCAAATCGACGCGGTCGCTCATTCCAGGATTCATCAGCAGAGGTTTATCGCTATGCCTGACTACAAGGCCCCCTTGCGTGATATTCGCTTCGTCCGTGACGAGCTGCTCGGTTACGAAGCGCACTATCAGAGCCTGCCGGCATGCCAGGACGCTACCCCGGACATGGTTGACGCCATCCTCGAGGAAGGCGCCAAGTTTTGTGAGCAGGTACTGGCCCCGTTGAACCGGGTCGGCGACACCGAAGGTTGCACCTGGAGCGAGTCCGGCGTTAAGACGCCCACCGGTTTCAAGGAAGCCTACAAGCAGTTCGTCGAAGGCGGCTGGCCAAGCCTGGCCCACGACGTCGAACACGGCGGCCAAGGCCTGCCGGAGTCCCTGGGCCTGGCGGTCAGCGAAATGGTCGGCGAAGCCAACTGGTCGTGGGGCATGTACCCGGGCCTGTCCCATGGCGCGATGAACACCATTTCCGAACACGGTACCCCCGAGCAGCAAGAGGCCTACCTGACCAAGCTGGTCTCCGGCGAGTGGACCGGCACCATGTGCCTGACCGAACCGCACTGCGGGACCGACCTGGGCATGCTGCGGACCAAGGCCGAGCCTCAGGCCGACGGTTCCTACAAGGTCAGCGGCACCAAGATCTTCATCTCGGCCGGTGAGCACGACATGGCCGACAACATCGTCCATATCGTCCTGGCCCGCCTGCCGGATGCACCGGCCGGCACCAAGGGGATTTCGCTGTTCATCGTGCCCAAGTTCCTGCCGAACACCGACGGTAGCGTCGGTGAGCGCAATGCCGTTTCCTGCGGTTCCCTCGAACACAAGATGGGCATCCACGGCAACGCCACCTGCGTGATGAACTTCGACGCGGCCACCGGTTTCCTGATCGGCCCGCCGAACAAGGGCCTGAACTGCATGTTCACCTTCATGAACACCGCTCGCCTGGGGACCGCGCTGCAAGGCCTGGCCCACGCCGAGATCGGTTTCCAGGGTGGCCTGAAATATGCGCGCGAGCGTCTGCAGATGCGTTCCCTGACGGGCCCGAAAGCGCCGGACAAGGCCGCCGACCCGATCATCGTGCACCCTGACGTGCGTCGCATGCTGCTGACCATGAAGGCCTTCGCCGAAGGTAACCGGGCAATGGTCTACTTCACTGCCAAGCAGGTCGATATCGTCAAGTACGGCCAGGATGAAGAAGAGAAGAAGAAAGCCGACGCACTGCTGGCCTTCATGACTCCGATCGCCAAGGCGTTCATGACCGAAGTCGGCTTCGAAGCGGCCAACCATGGCGTGCAGATCTACGGCGGCCACGGCTTTATCGCCGAGTGGGGCATGGAGCAGAACGTTCGCGACAGCCGCATTTCGATGTTGTACGAAGGCACCACCGGTATCCAGGCCCTCGACCTGCTGGGCCGCAAGGTGCTGATGACCCAAGGCGAAGCGCTGAAGGGCTTCACCAAGATCGTCCACAAGTTCTGCCAGGCCAATGAAGGCAACGAAGCGGTCAGCGAGTTTGTCGCTCCGTTGGCGGCCATCAACAAGGAATGGGGCGAGCTGACGATGAAAGTCGGCATGGCCGCGATGAAGGACCGTGAAGAAGTCGGTGCCGCTTCGGTGGACTACCTGATGTACTCCGGTTATGCCTGCCTGGCTTACTTCTGGGCCGACATGGCGCGCCTGGCTGCCGAGAAACTGGCGGCCGGTACCAGCGAGGAAGGCTTCTACACCGCCAAGCTGCAGACCGCGCGTTTCTACTTCCAGCGCATCCTGCCGCGTACCCGCACTCACGTGGCAACCATGCTGTCGGGCGCGAACAACCTGATGGACATGAAAGAAGAGAACTTCAGCCTGGGCTACTAAGCCTCACTGAGCCTTCTGCAAAAGCCGCTTCGCCTTCGGGGGAAGCGGCTTTTTTGCGTGTGGCCCTTGGCGACGGGCGGAGAAAAAATTCCTGACTAAATCGCTAAGAAGAATCGCCGCGCTGCCGTTAAAGAGATGGCATTTGTGACTGATGTCACATTGCCGTACCTTAGGTTTTACAATACAGGCACAATGCCATTTATTGCGTTGCCGGTCGGAGCTTTACCCTTGCCGCGTTCTTCCACTGTCCATGCTGGTCATTTTTTACCCTCCCTCCTGTTGTTGCTTGCGGGGCTCGCGGCTGCCTACGTCAAGGAACTCAACGTCTTCTTCACCTCGCTGTTCAATGTGCTGCCGACTCTGGTGCTGTTGCTGGGCGGGTCCTACTGCGCGGTGTACCGACGTCAGCGCGAACTGTTCCTGATGGTGACGGTGTATATCGCCTATTTCCTGCTCTCCACCCAGACCGATTATTACCGCGATCACGGCAAGGTCCGCGAGGACGCCGCGGTGGTCTTCCACCTCTGTTGCCTGCTGCTGCCCCTGCTGTTTGGCGTGTACGCCGCCTGGGAGGAGCGCACGCACCTGTTCCAGGACATGGTCGCGCGGTTCGCCGTGCTGCTGGCGGTGGGCAGTGTGGCATTGGGCCTGGAGCAGAGTTATCCGCAGACCTTGCTCGACTGGCTGGCGGAAATCCGTTGGCCGGCGCTGCACGGGGACTGGATGAGCCTGATCCAGCTGTCCTATCCGGTGTTCTTCGCGTCCTTCCTGTTGCTCACGGTCCAGTACTGGCGCCACCCGCGACCGCTGCACGCGGCGCAACTGACCGGGCTGCTGGGGTTGTTCTGGATGTTGCCCAAGACCTTCATCCTGCCGTTCACCCTGAATATCATGTGCAGCCAGGTGATGTTGATGATTGCCGCGGCGGTGGCCCATGAGGCTTATCAGATGGCCTTCCGCGACGAGCTCACCGGCCTGCCGGGACGCCGCGCGTTGAACGAACGCATGCAGCGCCTGGGGCGCAACTATGTGCTGGCGATGACCGACGTCGACCACTTCAAGAAATTCAACGACACCCACGGTCACGACGTCGGCGACCAGGTGTTGCGCCTGGTGGCGAGCAAGCTGGCGAAGGTCAGCGGTGGCGGTCGTGCCTATCGCTATGGCGGTGAAGAGTTCGCGGTGGTGTTTGCCGGCAAGACGCTGGAAGAGTGCATGCCGCACCTGGAGGTCATTCGCGAAGTGATCGCCAACTACCATATCCAGTTGCGCAACCAGGACAATCGTCCCCAGGACGACCAGCAAGGTCGTCAACGCCGGGCCGGCAGTGGGGCGACCAGTGTCTCGGTGACCGTGAGTATCGGGGTCGCCGAGCGTCAGCCGGAGCAGCGCACCCCGGAAGAAGTGCTCAAGTCCGCCGACCAGGCGCTCTATGCCGCCAAGGGGGCGGGGCGTAACTGCGTGGTCGCGGCGGGGCAAAGTCGGCGCGGTGCGGTTCGCACGGGAGAAGCTGTCGGCTGAGTGATGGTGGAGCATTCAGCGGTTGGACGGTGATTGTCCGGGGGCGGGCAGGGCAGTAGGTTGGGGTATCTGCTGCCGGAGAAATGACCATGCCTGAGTACAAAGCCCCGCTACGGGATATGCGCTTTCTGATCGACCACGTTTTCGATTTCCACGCCCACTACCTCGCCCTCGGCGCCAACGATGCCAGCCCCGATATGGTCGGCGCGATCCTCGAAGAGGGCGCGAAGTTCTGCGAGCAGGTGCTGTCGCCGTTGAACCGCTCCGGCGATGAAGAAGGCTGCCATTTCGACAACGGCGTGGTGACCACGCCCAAGGGCTTCAAGCAGGCCTTTGCCCAGTATGTCGAAGGCGGCTGGCATGGCCTGGCGGCGGACCCGGCCTATGGCGGGCAAGGCCTGCCGCTGTCCCTGGGGCTGGTGATCAGCGAGATGATCGGCTCCAGCAATACTTCCTGGGGCATGTACCCGGGCCTGACCCACGGCGCCATGTCGGCGATCCATGCCCACGGCACCGAGGAACAGAAAAACACCTACCTGAGCAAACTGACCGAGGGTCGCTGGACCGGCACCATGTGCCTGACCGAGGCCCATTGCGGCACTGACCTGGGGCTTATCAAGACCCGCGCCGTGCCCCAGGCCGACGGCAGTTATGCCATCAGCGGCAGCAAGATCTTCATCTCCGCCGGCGAGCACGATATGAGCGAGAACATCGTGCATCTGGTGCTGGCCAAGCTGCCGGACGCGCCGGCGGGGACCAAGGGCATTTCCCTGTTTATCGTGCCCAAGTTCCTGGTCAATGCCGCCGGTGATGCGGGCGAGCGCAATGGTGTGCAATGCGGCTCCATCGAGCACAAGATGGGGATCAAGGCTTCCGCGACCTGCGTGCTGAACTTCGATGATGCCAAGGGCTATCTGATCGGCGAGGCCAATAAGGGCCTGAACTGCATGTTCACCATGATGAACCATGCCCGGCTCGGCACCGGGATGCAGGGCCTGTGCCTGGGCGAGACCAGTTTCCAGGGCGCGGTCCGGTACGCCAACGATCGACTGCAGATGCGTTCGCTCACTGGTCCCAAGGCACCGGACAAGGCCGCCGACCCGATCATCGTCCATCCCGATGTGCGGCGCATGCTGCTGACCATGAAGGCTTTCAACGAAGGCAACCGGGCGCTGACCTACTTCACCGCACAGTGGCTGGATGTTGCCCATCTGGGTAGCGATGCGACCCAGCGCCAGGAGGCCGAGGACCTGCTGGCCTTCCTGACCCCGATCTGCAAGGCCTTTATGACCGAGACCGGTCTTGAGGTGACCAACCATGGGATGCAGGTGTTTGGTGGCCACGGCTTCATTCGTGAGTGGGGCATGGAGCAACTGGTTCGCGATTGCCGGATCGCGCCGATCTATGAGGGTACCAACGGGATTCAGGCGCTGGATCTGCTGGGGCGCAAGGTGCTCGGCAGCCAGGGCAAGTTGCTGCGCGGCTTTACCAGGATCGTGCACCGGTTCTGTCTGGCGAATGCCGGGCATCCGCAGCTCAAGGGGTATGTGGCGCAGCTGGGGGAGTTGAACCAGCAGTGGGGTGAGCTGACGACTCAGGTCGGGATGGCGGCGATGAAGAACCCGGATGAAGTGGGGGCGGCGGCGTTGGATTATCTGATGTACAGCGGCTACATCATTCTTGCTTACCTCTGGCTGCGCATGGCGCTGGTGGCCCAGGCCCAGTTGGAGGCGGGGAGTGGTGACGCCGAGTATTGCCAGGGCAAGTTGGCGACTTGCGAGTTCTACTTCAAGCGGCTGTTGCCGCGCACGACCGCACATCGGGCGGCGGTGGAGGCGGGGAGTGAGTGTTTGATGCGTTTGCCGGCGGAGTTGTTTGCGTTGTAGCTGCTTTCGAGTGGGCCCGAAGGAGTGTGGGTGCTCTTGAGGGCCTCTTCGCGGGCAAGCCCTGCTCCTACAGGTTTTGTGTTGTGCGCAGATATCGTGCCCACCGAAAAACTGTAGGAGCAGGGCTTGCCCGCGAAGGCGTCAGAACAGACACCTCATGCCTCGGATATGCGCGTGACTAAAAATAACAAAAAAGTCACGCATAGACCCTATGTGTCGTAAAAGTTGTTAGGGTAAACTCGAGCCATAGAAAATCGGCCCCATCCGGGGTCCGTCGTTTAGATCCTGCGAGGTTTGCCATGGCTGACTACAAAGCGCCCCTGCGCGATATGCGCTTCGTCCTCAATGAAGTGTTCGAGGTCGCGAAACTCTGGGCTCAACTACCTGCCCTGGCCGAGACCGTCGACGCCGAAACCGTCGAAGCGATTCTCGAAGAGGCCGGCAAGGTCACCGCCAAGAGCATCGCGCCCCTGAGCCGTGGCGGCGATGAGGAAGGCTGCCGTTGGGACAACGGCGCGGTGTTCACGCCCGCCGGTTTCCCCCAGGCCTACCAGACCTACGCCGAAGGCGGTTGGGTCGGCGTCGGCGGTGATCCGGCCTTCGGCGGCATGGGCATGCCCAAGGCGGTGTCGGCCCAGGTCGAAGAAATGATCAACTCCTCCAGCCTCGCCTTCGGCCTGTACCCGATGCTGACGGCCGGTGCCTGTGTCTCGATCAACACCCACGCCAGCGAAGAGCTGAAAGCCACTTACCTGCCGAACATGTATTCGGGTGTCTGGGCCGGCTCCATGTGCCTGACCGAACCCCACGCCGGCACCGACCTGGGGATTATCCGCACCAAGGCCGAGCCCCAGGCGGACGGCTCCTACAAGGTCAGCGGCACCAAGATCTTTATCACCGGCGGCGAACACGACCTGACCGAGAACATCATTCACCTGGTGCTGGCCAAGCTGCCGGACGCCCCGGCCGGTCCCAAGGGCATCTCGCTGTTCCTGGTACCGAAGTTCATGGTCAATGCCGACGGCAGCCTCGGCGCCCGCAACCCGGTGAGCTGTGGTTCCATCGAACACAAGATGGGTATCCAGGCGTCCGCGACCTGCGTGATGAACTTCGACGAAGCCGTGGGTTACCTGATCGGCGAGCCGAACAAGGGCCTCGCGGCGATGTTCACCATGATGAACTACGAGCGCCTGGGGGTGGGCATCCAGGGTCTGGCATCGGGCGAGCGCTCGTACCAGAACGCGGTCGAGTACGCCCGTGATCGCCTGCAAAGCCGTTCGCCGACCGGGCCAAAGGCCAAGGACAAGGTGGCCGATCCGATCATCGTGCACCCCGATGTACGGCGCATGCTGTTGACCATGAAAGCCTCGAACGAAGGTGGCCGGGCATTTTCCACCTATGTGGCGATGCAGTTGGACACCGCCAAGTTCAGCGAAGACGCTACCACCCGCGAGCGCGCGGATGGCCTGGTGGCCTTGCTGACCCCGGTGGCCAAGGCCTTCCTCACCGACCTCGGCCTGGAAACCACCGTGCACGGCCAGCAGGTGTTCGGCGGCCACGGCTATATCCGCGAGTGGGGACAGGAGCAGTTGGTGCGCGATGTGCGCATCACCCAGATCTACGAAGGCACCAACGGCATCCAGGCCCTGGACCTGGTGGGGCGCAAGATCGTCGGCAACGGCGGCGCCTATTACAAGTTGTTCGCCGAAGAGATTCGCCATTTCATCCAGACCGCCGACGCCGGGCTGGCCGAGTTCACCCAGCCGCTGGGCGCCGCGCTGGATAACCTCGATGACCTGACCGCCTGGGTCCTGGAGCGCGCCAAGAGCAATCCGGACGAGATCGGTGCGGCATCTGTCGAATACCTGCAAGCCTTCGGTTACACCACTTATGCCTACATGTGGGCACTGATGGCCAAGGCGGCGTTGGGCAAGGAGAGTCAGGAGACGTTCTACGCGAGCAAAATGGGCACCGCGCGGTTCTATTTCGCACGTCTGTTGCCGCGTATTCACTCGCTGACAGCCTCGGTGAAAGCCGGGAGCGAGTCGTTGTTCCTACTGGATGCCGAGCAATTTTGATTCTTTGGATGCTATGTAAGCATTTACTTACATAACGCGCTGCTTTTTGCCCCTATCGCCAAATTGGATCCAGCGATAATCTTTGCAACAAGGACGTCGAGCAGGAAGCTCAAAAGCAACAACAGGGACACGTAGGATTCTGCCAGGACGGCGGAGTGAAAGGGATGTCAGGGAAACAGTCTGCAAAACCCCGCTTAGGCGGGGTTTTCTTTTGCCCGCGAAAAAGTAGCGGTCAGTTCAGCCCTTCTCGTACTGGCGGCGGATGCCCGCCCGGGCGGTTCGTCACCATCACGTCTTCGAGCAAGTTGCGCAACAACTCCAGTGTTGCCTGCTGGCGCTGCACATCACGACATACCAGCCCGACTTTCAAGGCAACCCGCGGTTCGGTCAGCGGCTTCCACAGCAACAGGTCGTCGTCATGCTCATGCCGTGAGCGGCCCGGCAGCACCGTTGCCAATCGTGTGTGTGGCAGGCTGTCGAGGATGCCGGCCATATTGTTCAGCTCGGCCTGGACCTGAGGGCGTCGCCCCAGATTGGCCAGTTGCCCCTGCCAGATCTGGCGGATCTGGAATTCCTCACCGAGCAGCAACATCGGCAGTTCGGCGGCCTGGCTCAAGGAGACCTTCTTGAATTCGCGCAGTGGATGATCGCTCGGGATCACCAGTTGCAGCTCATCTTCGTACAACAGCACCCCATGCAAGCCTGGTTGGCGCGGCGGCAGATAGCTGATGCCGATATCCAGCGAACCATTGAGCAGGCGTCGCTCGATCTCCATGCCGGTCAATTCGTAGATCTGCACCACCAGGTGCGGTTGGGCCTTGCGCACCCGTTCCAGCATCTGCGGCACCAGGCTGGTGTGCACGGTCTGCAGCACGCCGATGGCCAGGGTGCGCAGGGCCTGGCCCTGGAAGTTGCGCAGGTCGTCCCGAGCCCGTTGCAGACCATCGAGCAGCGGCAGTGCGTGGTTGTAGAGCGTATGGGCGGCGAGGGTCGGCAGCAGGCGCTTGCTGCTGCGTTCGAACAGGCCCACATCGAGGTTGTGTTCGAGCTGGCGGATCTGCTGCGACAGGGCCGGTTGCGAGATCGACAGGCGTTCGGCGGCCCGGCCGACATGGCCTTCTTCATACACCGCGACGAAATAACGCAGTTGCTTGAAATCCATAAGCTGTACTTATCGAAAATGCTCGAAAAACGAAATGGCCGCGAGTGCCGGGGAAGCCTAGTCTAACCCCAATCACAAGGCTTACAGGGCCATAGAACGCGATGAATACTGTTTGCGTGGACGGTGTTTACATAGGCAAGGCAAAAAATCTCGGACAGGGTTTGCTCGGCGATACGGATAAACACCGGGTTGCCAACCGGCTCTGGTTGTGGCCACAGGGCCTGGGCAGCGACGAGCACGGCGATCCGCGCTTCCATACCGGGCCCGAGCGGGCGCTGCATCACTATCCCGCCGAGCATTACGCCTACTGGCGGCAACGTTATCCACAGCTCGATTGGGCGGCACCGGCCTTTGGCGAGAACTTGTCGACGCGGGGCCTGACCGAGGAGCAGGTCTGCCTGGGCGATCTGTTTCGCTGGGGCGGTGCGTTGTTGCAGGTCAGCCAGCCGCGCTCGGCCTGTTATCGCCTGAGTCGTCTCGGAACCTTGCCGGACCTGCCGCAAGAGGCTCAGGACACAGGGCGCTGCGGTTGGTTCTATCGGGTGCTCAAGTCGGGCTTTGTCAGCGCCGACCAACCGTTCGAACTGATTCAGCGCAGCTATCCCGGCTTGACCGTGGCCTGGGCGCTGCATGCCTTCTTCCAGGAGCCCTTGGAACAGGCAGGCTTGAAGATGCTGGTGGATTGTCCTGCGCTGTCTTCGCGCTGGCGCGACACGGCCATCAAGCGCCTGCGCAGCGGGCGAGTGGAAGACTGGTCGGCGCGGTTGCTCGGCCTGCCGCTGGAAGGTCTGCGCGCATGAACCTGTTCAGCTTACGTCGTACGCCGCCGAGTCTCGATGACCTGACGGCCGAGTACCGGCAAGTCTCCCGGCAAGACAGTGTCAGCCATGAATACCTGATGCCGGCTAATGCGCGTCTCGCTCCGGTGTTCGTTCGTGGCCAGGGCTCTTCGGTGTGGGATACGCAAGGCCAGGCTTATCTGGATTTCAGCCAGGGGGGTGGCAGCAACAGTCTCGGCCACAGCCCTGGTGTTCTGGCTCGGGCGTTGTCCGACCAGGCCTACGGGTTGATCAACGCTGGAGGTGGATTTCACAACCAGGGGCAACTGAATCTGGCCCAGCGACTGTGCGAGAGCACTGGCTGCGATCAGGTGCATTTTTTCAACAGCGGCTCCGAAGCCTGCGACGGCGCGATCAAGCTGGCACGCAAGTGGGGGCAACTAAATCGTGGTGGTGCGTCTCGGATCATCTCGGTGAGCAACGCCTGTCACGGCAGTGGTTTCGGCGCCATGGCAGCGTCGGAGGCTTTTGACAATCGATTCGAGCCGCAACTGCCGGGCTTCAGCCAGGTGCCATTCAATGATTTGCCGGCCTTGCATGCCGCCGTGGATGCCAAGACCGTCGCGATCATGCTGGAACCGATCCAGAGTGCCGCCGGGGTGATTCCGGCGACCGGGCACTACCTCAAGGGGGTCGAACGGCTATGCCGTGAGTTGGGCATCCTGCTGATCCTGGATGAAGTGCAGACCGGCATGGGGCGTTGTGGCACCTTGCTGGTCGAACAGCAGTATGGCGTGAAGGCGGACATCGTCACCCTGGGCAAAGGCCTGGGCGGCGGCGTGCCGCTGGCCGCCCTGTTGGCGCGGGGCAAGGCGTGCTGCTTCGCACCCGGCGAAATCGGTGGCAGTCACCATGGCAATGCGATGATGTGCAGTGCCGGGCTGGCGGTGCTGGAGACGCTGCTTGCGGGTGATTTCCTCACACGGGTCCGCGAAACCGGGCAGTACCTGCGTGATGGGTTGACGCGCCTGGCCCAACGTTATGCACAGGGAGAGTTGCGCGGTACGGGCCTGCTCTGGGGCCTGACCCTGGGGGATGATTCGGCGGATGCGCTGCTCAAGGCGGCACTGCAGGAAGGGCTGCTGCTGGATGCGCCGAAAGCCGATTGCCTGCGTTTTTCACCGGCACTGAACGTCAGCAAGGGCGACATCGACGAGATGCTGTTGCGCCTGGCCCGCGCCTTTTCCCGAGTGCGGACCGCCCAGGTCCAGTGCCGCAAGGGCATTGCCGTCTGATATTGACTGGCGCCTTTTCCCCAACGAATTCAAGAACCGTCTCGCGGTATAACGCGTCGCCCTGTGCCTGACTCTTTTGGCACGGGGTGTTTTTTTTGTGGGCGGCGTTCAGGGCGCACTGTTTACACAAGGACGCTCCTTCAGGAGTCCGACCAACGAGGTGTGTGACGGACTTGAATCTATATACCACTAAGTGGTATGTTTTTTGGAGAAGGATTTCCATGCCATACAGGTTTTTCAAAACTCGGCGCTTCAGCGTCGATGCGAGAAAGGCACTGATCACCGATGCAGCGCTAGTCGCGGCTATGAGGGAAGCCATTAGTGGTCAGGCGGACAATCTGGGCGGCGGTGTCTGGAAGAAGCGGCTCAACGAGAACCGTCATCGCTCCATTGTATTGGCGAGGGGGCGTTGTTACTGGGTCTTCCAGTTTCTGTTCGCCAAAAGCGATCAGAGCAATATCACGGCACAGGAGCTCAGTGCCTTCAAGGCGCTGGCCAAAGCCTATGAGGGACTCAGCGAAGAGCAGGTCCAACAGCTAGTGGAAATGAAAGAGTTTGTGGAGATAGGTCATGACCAAGACATTTAAAAGCGAGGCACTGGAATCGATTCATGAATCGGCCAGCGCGTTGCAGGCCATTGGGGCGATCAGCAAGGCGACCATGCGTGAGTTCGATGAGTCCTGCCTGGCGCAGGTCCCGGATGAAATCGCGCCGGAACAGATCAAGCAGCTGCGTGAGCGTAACCACGTCAGCCAGCCGGTTTTTGCCCGTTACCTGAACACCAGCGCCTCGACCGTGAAGCAGTGGGAGGCGGGCGACAAGCAACCCAGCGGCATGGCGCTCAAATTGTTGAGCATCGTGCAGAAATACGGCTTGCAGATATTGGCCTAACGTTCGCGACGATTGCGTGAGCGGTCCTGGGCAAAGGTGCGCAGCCCACGGTGGGCGCTGGTTTGTCCGCGAATCAAACCGGCGCGATCGGCAGGTTCTGAGGGCGCTACGGGCGGCGGTGTTTGTGTTGGCTCCAC
The DNA here is from genome assembly GCF_023242495.1 of Pseudomonas sp. MWU13-2862. Taxonomy (NCBI): domain Bacteria; kingdom Pseudomonadati; phylum Pseudomonadota; class Gammaproteobacteria; order Pseudomonadales; family Pseudomonadaceae; genus Pseudomonas; species Pseudomonas sp. MWU13-2862. The sequence continues at coordinate 114,451 of NZ_JALMEZ010000016.1, forward strand.
GGATTCGTTCGAGGACACCGGACCTTCGGAGTCGGGAGCGGTTGGCAGGGACATGGGCGTTTCCTTGGAAGAGGAACGCCCATTTTAGCGGATAACGCTCGCTCAGTCCTGGCTCAGGTCCGTATAGAGCTCCGGACGGCGGTCCAGCAGATAGCGGTTGCTGGCCCGTGAGGCCTGCATCAGCGAACGGTCCAGGGTGGCGACAATCAGGGTTTCATCCAGGCCGGCGCGGGCCAGGCGGCTGCCGTCCGGTGCGGCGATGCTGCTCTGGCCGCAGTACTGGATATCGCCCTCGTTCCCGCAGTAGTTGGCGTACGCCACAAAACACTGGTTCTCGAAGGCCCGGGCGCGGATGGTGACATCGGCGACGAAGTCGAACGGCACCATATTGGCGGTGGGCACCAGAATCACCTCGGCGCCGCTCAAGGCCAGGCGCCGGGTGTTTTCCGGGAACTCGACGTCGTAGCAGATCAACAGTCCGAGTTTCCAGCCGCCCAGTTCCACCACCGGGAAGTGGTCAGGCCCGGCGCTGAACATCGAATGATCCAGGTCGCCGTAGAGGTGGGTCTTGCGGTAGTTGCACAGGCTCTGACCCTGGGCGTCGATCAACTGCACCGCGTTATAGATCTGGCCGTCCTCGGCACGCTCCGGGTAGCCGTAGACAATGGCCATGTTCGCCGCCCGGGTGAGGGCGGCAATATGCTGTGCGCTGGTGCCATCGCTAGCTTCGGCCAGGGCACCTACCGCTTCGGCACCGATGTTGTAGCCGGTCAGGAACATTTCCGGGAGCACCAGCACATCCACGCCACGGGCCTCGACGGTCAGGCGCTGCAAGCGTTGCAGGTTGCCCGCGACATCCAGCGGTTGCGGCGGGCATTGATAGAGAGCGATCTGCACAGGCGCGTTCCTTTCAGTCGGCCAGGGCAATCGGGCCGATGTCCTTGAAGACATCGCCCGGTCCCGGGTTCTCGGCGTGGGTGCGTCCACCGAAGTGGTTCATGATGCCCCACACGGCATTGAGCGAAGTCTGTACCGCGCCTTCGACCCAGGCCGGCGTCCAGGACACATCGTCACCGGCAATGAAGATGCCGCGGTGTTCGGCGGGCATATCGGCCTGCATGAAGTGCGCGTACATCCGCTGGTTGTAGCGGTAGTGGCCGGGCAGGGCGCCTTTGAAGGCACCGAGGAAATGCGGGTCGGCTTCCCAGGACACGGTAATCGGATCGCCGATGATGCGCGCGGCGATATCCACTTTCGGGTAGATCTTCTTCAGCGCGTCCAGGGCCAGCTTCACCCGTTTTTCGATGGGTTGCGGAAGCATTTTCAGGGCGTCGCTCATCCATGAGTACGACAGGCAGATCACCCCGGGCTTGTCGTCACCGTTGTCGAACAGGTAAGTGCCACGGGTCAGGCGATCGGTGAGGGTCATGCTCATCAGGTCACGACCGGTTTGCGGATCCTTGTCCTTCCAGAACGGCCGGTCGACCATGACAAAGGTCTTCGAGGACTGCATGTAGCGTGTACGGTCCAGGGCCATCCACATCTTCTGGGAGAACAGCGACTCCTCGCATTCGATCTGGGTGGTCAGCAGCCAGCTCTGGCAGGTGACGAGGACGGCGGCGTACTGACGGGTATCGCCCCAGTTGTCGGTGACCGCGAACTGACCGTCGGCATCGCGGGTAATACGTTTGACGCCGGTACGTGGCGCGCCGTGGTGCAGGCTGCTCAGGCTGGTGCCGGCCGGCCAATGGGCACACCGCTGCGGCACATGGCGCCAGATGCCCAGGGGGACTTGCTCCACACCGCCGACTACCAGGTGCTGGTGGTCGTCGCAGTTGGTCATCACCACGCGGAAGATTTCCAGCATCGAGTTGGGGAAATCCGAGTCCCAGCCGCCGGTGCCGAAACCGACCTGGCCGAACACTTCGCGGTGCTGGAACGACAGCTTGGCGAAGGCCTTGGAGGTGGCGACGAAGTCGTAGAAGGTGCGGTCGTCCCACAGTGGGACCAGGGTGTTCCACAGTTCTTTCAGGCGCGGCACGTCGCGGTCGCGAATGGCCTGCTGGATATCGCCGAAGCGCGAACCGTCTTCCAGCGCGTCGGCCCAGGCGTCGGCGACTTCCTGGAACAGGGCGGGCAGGTCGGCGAGTTTCTCGGCGTAGTAGGTTTCGCCTTCGAGGTCGATCACCGTGCTGCCGGAGGCCGGGGTCAGCGGGTTGGGGAAGGGTTTGGTCTCAAGGCCGAGCTTGTCCACGTAGTGGTAGAACGCCGTGGACGAGACCGGGAAACGCATGCCGCCGAGCTCGGCGATGATGCCTTCGGCGCCTTCAAAGGCCTGGGAGCGCAGGCGTCCGCCCATTTTCGAGGCTTCGTAGACGACCGGCTTGAGGCCCAGTTTCATCAGTTCATAGGCGGCCACCAATCCGGCGATCCCGGCGCCGACAATCGCCACTTCCGCCCCGTGATTTTCCGCCGGGATGCTGCCCAGTCCGGCCGGGTGCTCGATCCAGTCATCGAAGGCGAACGGGAAGTCCGGGCCAAAGATGGTGATGGGTTTTTTACCGTCGGCAGGATGGCGATTGTTCTTGTTCATGGCTGACCTTGCTGGCGACTCGGGCCGGGCGGTGTGTCCGGCTGGAGTATAGATAGGAAAAGACTGAGGCCATTGTAGGGAGCGGGGAGTGCGTTAATAAGACGCAAAGTGTCGTCGTTTTGATCTTGTATGATGCTTTATGACGAACTATTTGTTCGAAGTGACGCGTACCTGTAGGAGCAGGGCTTGCCCGCGAAGAGGACCTTGAGGGCGCTAAAAGCTTCGCGGGCAATCGAGCGTCGACCGGCCGCTCCTACAGGTACGCGTCCAGCCAGCAAACTTGCGGGGTTAAACCGGCTGCCCCCGATCCACTTTGCTACTGAGAATGATCGAGGTCGTGGTCTTCTCCACCCCTTCAACGCTGCCGATCTGGTCGAGTAACTGGTCCAGCTGTTCCGGCGAATCGCTACGCAGCCAGGCTACATAGTCGAACTCGCCACTCACGGCGCAGAGCTGCTGGATCTGCGCCATGGCACTGAGCCGCCGCACCACATCCTTGCCCGAACGCGGCTGCACCGTGATCCCGACATAGGCCTGCAAACCACCATCGACCACCCGCTGACCCAGTCGCACGCCATAACCGGTAATCACCTTGGCTTTTTCCAGGCGTGCCAGCCTTGAGGTGACCGTGGTGCGCGCGATCCCCAACTGCCGAGCCAGCATCGCCACGCTTTCACGGGCATTGATCTGCAGGGCGGAAATCAACTGTCGGTCGATTTCGTCGAGTGCGGGAGGGCGGGTGTCGGACAAGGTCGGGCTCCGGTGGCGGGTGTTGAGAGTGGTGCCATGTTACAGGCTTGAAGGATCCGCCGGCCTTAGGCCGGGAATCTGATAGCGGGTACTGCGTCCGCCTCCGGGAAGGCGATAGAGGCAGCCTTTCTCCAGAAGATCCGCCAGATGACGGGTTGCCGTCGCCTTACTGACTTTGGCGACTGCCTGGTATTGCGCGGCATTGATACCACCCTCGAAACCTCTCTCACCGCCATCGAGCAGCCTGTTGATAACTTTGAGTTGTTCCGGCGAGAGTTGAAGATGGCGACGTTGTTGCCAATACCGTGCCTTGACCAGTACCCGATCGATGTTGGCCTGGGCCTGCTCCAGGCTGCGCAGCAGGGTTTTCAGGAACCATTGCAGCCAAGGGGTGATATCCAGCGAGTCCTTCTGGCTGGACTCGAGTATTTCGTAATAGCCCTTCCGGTCTTCGAGAATGCTCGCGGACATCGCATAGAACCGAATCGCCTGTTGTTCGCCCTGGGCCAGTGCCAGATCAGTGAGGGTACGGGTCAGGCGACCATTGCCATCATCGAATGGATGCAAGGTCACGAACCAGAAATGCGCGACTCCGGCTCGCAATAGTGGGTCGAGTGCCGTGTCGGCCTGACTGGCGTTGAACCAGTGGATAAACGCCGTCAGTTCTTCGTCGAGCCCGGCCTGCGGTGGTGCCTCGAAATGCACGACAGGTCGATCCAGACGTCCGGAGACCACCTGCATCGGCTCGTTACCGCGCAGCCTGCCGATACGGATTTTCGGTGCCAGAGGGCTTTCGTCGGGCTGGAAAAGCAGTGTTTGCCAATACAGCAGGCGCTCAAGGCTCAACGGCGATTGGTGGTGTTGCGTTGCGTCCAACAGCAGTTCCGCCAGGCCCTCGCTACGTGGGCTGGCGGATTGGTCGGCGCTCAGTCCGAGGCGTCTTGCCAACGAAGACCTGACTGAACCGACATTCAGCGGCTCTCCTTCGATGGCCGATGACGTGATGATGTTTTGCAGCAAGGCATCCAGTTCGTTCTGCGCACTGCTGTCCTCGCCGATGGCTGCGGCCATGCCGAGCAAGCGTCCCTGGGCGTGTCCGCATTCCAGCAGCAGCGGCGTCAGGACCTTTTCCTGCCAGGTGAAATGAGGCCAGTCGGGCTGTTGCCAGATCCAGTGAGGCAGATCGTTCATAGAGGACTCCGCATGAGCGTGAGCCGAATAAAAGGCTTATTCGGCTCATTTGGTGAGCCGATTGTGCGATTTATTCGGCTCATCGTCTAGCTGGGAGACGCTGCAGGCTGCACTTGGGTTGAGCGGCATATCTGCTTTGATTTTTCAGAGGTTCGGTATACGTTACATTTAATATAGTTTGTCGCGTATACAGAACATGGATTATGCCCTTATCACAACGCGTCTTGGCGAGCAGGTCCGGCAGCGTCGTCTGAGTCGCGGGTTGACTCAAGCCCGACTCGCTACCTTGGCTGGCATCACCCGACAGAAGGTCATCGCCATCGAGAAGGGTGATCTGTCAGTGGGTATGGTCGCCTATGCGCGAGCCCTGGGTGCTTTGGACTGTGAGTTCGCCGTGGTGCCAGCGGTAATGCCCACGTTGGACGAAATACGGGGAGTGTTCGATTGATGACGACCGTACTGCAAGTTACGACGCCTGAAGGCTGCAATCAGTTTACTGATGCCTGTACGCCCGGATGAATACCGTCACCGAGAGTTGCACCCGATCTTCCAGATGAACAAGCCAATGTCCCGTCAGTCACGTGGCACTGTTATGTGTTCGCCGAATGCCGACTCGCTGAACTTGCCGGAGATGAATGCCACGAAGACTCGCACCCGGTTTGGAACGAACCGCCCGCTCGGGAGTAGCGCCTGCAAGGGGTAGGGATCGGTTTCCCAGTCCTGCAGGACACGTACCAGACGCCCTGCCCGTAGTTCTGGTTGTAATTCGAGTGGGGTCTTGAATAGAAAGCCAGCGCCCGCGATGGCCCATTCGCGGGCGAGGGATGCGTCGTCGACGCAGCGGTCACCACTCACCCGCACCTGCATGTCCTTACCATTCCTGGAGAACTTCCACAGACGGTGTTCCTGCCCGCCACGGCCAAATACAAGGCAGTTATGCTGCGTCAAATCGAGCGGGGTCATGGGCGTACCATGCCGTCTCAAATACTCGGGCGATGCCGTAACGATAGGCCTTTGCATCAATAGCGGGCGTGCAACCATACGAGAATCCGCCAGATTGCCGTATCGAATGGCGATGTCTACTTCATCCTGTATGACATTGAGTGTTCGGTCCCCGACTGCAAGGGCGAACTCGATAGCTGGATGCAGGGCAAGGAATTCATCGAACCAGGGCAATAACGTGGTTCGGGCCAGATCGGAAGGCGCCGCCACGCGCAACCTTCCAACCAGGCCCGTATGTTCCGCCGCTACCTGAGCCTCCCCTTCCGCAACCAGGTCAAATGCGCGGCTCGCGTATTCAAGTAGCGTCTGGCCTTGCTCGGTCAAACGCATGGCGCGTGTCGAGCGCTCGAATAAGCGTGTACCCAACTGTGTTTCCAGCCGTTTGAGCATCGCACTAGCGGCTGCCGGGGTCACCCCCATGACCTTGGCCGCCCCGGTTAGGCTGCCAGTGCGCGCCGTATATACCAGTACCACCAGGTCGCCGATATTTTCAATTTTCATTTGAAAGTAATAGCCATGAATGGGCCTTATCAATTTTATCTTACCAATACAGAATTCGCCTCACGACAACTCGCCACGCAATCGGAGGCACTATGAACGCACCTGCAATCACCCAGTCCCGCCAAACGGTCGCCATCTCGACCATTTCCCGCGACGCCGCATTGGCCTTGATCGATGCCGCACGCGCGGCCGGCCGCGATATCGGCATTGAGGTTACGATCGCCGTTACTGACGCAGCCGGCCACTTGAAGGCTTTCGAGCGTTCCGACAAAGCGGCTTTTTTGACTGCTGAGGTTGCCATCGACAAGGCTTGGACCGCCGCGTCGTTCGGTTTGGCCACGCAGAAATGGAACGAGATCCTCGAGAATGGGCAGGTCGCCCAACTGGCGCATCGTCCTCGACTTGTCGCGGTCGGCGGTGGCTACCCAATCATCCTCAATGGTGAGGTTGTCGGAGCAATCGGCATCTCGGGCGGTAACGCGCAACAGGATCATGATGCTTGCGTCGTCGCTTTGAAAAGCCAGGGGTTCGAGCTGCAATAAGGGCTGGGCGCTGGTCTGGAGGAGTAATCTCTTCATCACTGAGCCCAGTGTCGGCGGCCAGCGGAATCGGCGCTTGTTTGATTCTGCGCGTCGCCTGTTTGTCGCCGCTCAACATTTTTCTCAGTTGTGCGCGCTCAGTTTCATCAAGATCTACCCGCGTGTGCACCTTGAGGAACATACATTTGCACACGTTTTTCAAGTTGCGCCAGCTAAGTACGACAATTACCTTTTGACTGTCGCTGCAAATTCAGCGATCGGGCTGGACACCCGTGGTTTTCAAACGTAGTCGCACAATGCCGCGCATGCGGTATTCTTGTGTTCGCTTTATGGCGGACTGTGCGCGGGACATCCTTGAGGGGTGTGCCGGGTCCTACGTTACCCGGTTGTCCACCTGCGTACAGTTCGTCACCTTTTCGCTGGACACGAAAATGTACGAACTCCTTGAGGTATTTCTTACGTAGGAGTTTTACCTGTGACCAAGAAAATCACTCCCGATCCGCCTTCCGTTTCCAAGGCCCCCAACTCAGATGAGGGCAGTGCTCTCGTTCGTGGCGTCGTTGAAGGCACCAACGACTCTGTAAAGTTGATCCGGTCTGATACGGCCCGTTTGCTTGGTACTCTCTCTTTTACAGTATCCAAAACCATCGATCACGCTGACCCTCTCAAACCCTCGATTTTTGCCATCCAACCAGGCGTCAATGCCCAGGACGCGCTGATCTATGTCTCGAAATTGCTCGAAGCAGCCGAACTGAACGGTGACGAAATCAGCTTGCATACGAATCCGGTGGAGCGATCCCTGTTCTGGGGCATGCTTCACTCGGTAGAAATGGCTCGGGCTGTTGTGGATGCTCTGCTCGAGGGATCGACCTCATCCCATCTAGATGACCGACCATTTGCTTGAAATGGTGTGAATTTTTGAGATTGGACGAATCTTGGACGGAAGGCGACTTTTGGCCCTTTTTAGAGCCGGAAAATGCGCTGTGCCAGAAATGCGAAGGCCGCGTAAGACGCGGCCTTCAGAGGTGGTGGGCCCACACGGACTTGAACCGTGGACCAAAGGATTATGAGTTGCTGGGCGAACTGGTATGCCTAGAGAAAGCGTTCGTAGGTGAACGTAGGTTGGCATAGCTGGAGGCCCCGTAGTACGTGGTGTTAAGCGTAACTTTGAGAAGGTTGCTCAAGCTGAGTACTGTACCGTGGTTGTACTGATTTTGCAGCGTTTGAGGCTCGCTCCACTATGCAGTTATGCAGTTACCCGAAACCAAGGGGAAACAGCTGGACTGATCGATCCCGATGCTCCGGCTCTTAAGTCGGAGCATTCTCCTTGAGGCCAACCGTATCCCTTGGCAGACGTAAGCACATGTTCAATGAAGTGGGCGATTCACGGAGCGCTGGAGGGCACCACCTGTGGCATATGTGCATACCCCGCCGCTGCCACGAACTGCGGAAGTCGCCACAACTGACCGTTTGCGCCCCACGTCCCATCCTCTACGTCGCTGACGATGATGGAGGTCACCAGCCGCTGTGCTTCAGGTACCGGCACGATTTCCACGATCGCCTGATGCACTGCTGCGGCATAACGCGCACGATGCGCGTCATCCAGCACACCGGCTGGGGCCAGGATCTGCACTAGGCATGGTACAAACTGGCTGAAGTCGTCGCTGCCGCCGCAGCGCCACAGGCCCGCAGGAATCTCCTCGGCGATCACCCAGCATAGACGGCGCTGACGCGGGTCCGGTCCCAGCCCACTGCACTGTGTGGCTGCCGCGTCGACGGCGGTGAGCATCCGTTCACGCTGCTGCGCGCTCAGTGCGCCGGCAGGGGTCTTGATGAAAATAGTCGGCATTGATCACAGCTCCTGTGGGAAAGAACCTCCATTAAAGAGCACGACCACCGCGAGCAACAGTGGCCGATTTGCCGTAAATCATGCACTATCAGTCAATGTACGATTTCACTCTGGTGGTGCCCCAAGGCGCCTTCGCTTCTAGCGTCACCCTTACCCTGGATCTACTGGCCACCGCCGCCAAGCTTGCGTCCCGGGTAGGTGTGGTCGCGCCACGCTGGCGCGTGTGTGGTATTAGCGCCGGTACCCTAGAGTTGTCCGGCGGCCTGCAACTAAAGGTCGCAAACCTGCCCCTCCAAACGAACAAGCACGACTGCTGGATCCTGCCTGGGCTGGATGTAGACGACGCCGCGCAACTCAGAGTACGGATGGCCCAGCCGGACGTCGCACCACTGGCTGCAGCCCTGCGTCGTCACGCCGAAGCTGGCGGCAAGATTGCTGCTTCGTGCTCGTCCGTGTTCTTGCTCAACACCGCCGGACTGCTGAATGGGCGCTGCGTCACCACCACCTGGTGGCTGGCATCCGCGTTGCGTCACGCGGCTCCTCAGGCACGCGTGGAACCGGACCGCATGGTGCACGCCGATGGTCCACTGATCACCGCAGGCGCAGCGCTGGCCCACGTGGACCTGCTGCTGTATGTACTGCGCCAGAGCTTCGGTGAGCGGCTGGCCGCGATGATAGGTCAGGCACTCCTGGTGGAGCGTCGACGCCTGCAGTCGCCCTATATGTCCCCGACGATGATGGCGCCCGAGAACGGTCTGATTGCCCAACTGACCGCGCATATTGCGCAGACAATTCCAGCGCCGGTGACAGTGGGCGCGCTGGCTCTCAAGGCGAACGTATCCACGCGCACGCTCAACCGGCAGGTCACCAAAGTGCTAGGCTACGGGCCGCAGCAACTGATCCAGTCGGTGCGATTGAACAAGGCGCGCGTGCTATTGGAAGGTAGCGGACTTTCGGTAGAGGAAGTGGCTGCCGAGGTGGGACTAGGAGATGCGGCGACCCTACGACGGTTGCTACGCAGGTGGCTGAATGTGATGCCGAGTCAGATTCGTGGGGAGGGGATTGCCATTGGCAGTTCCAGGCCCAGGCCCTTGTCGCGTCAGTGAACAGCCGAGGAGATCCTGGAAACCAGTCTCGCAGTCATAGACAAGCAGCCCTGGCCGACCAGCAGTCGTAGCTGGAAGAGGCCGAACACGGCCAATAGCCGGCATGCCGATCTCATCTCTTTGGGTAACCCTCACTTCTCGGCCAACGAGTTAAAAAAGCTTGCAGGGTAGTGCACTGGTAAAGTGAAAAAAGCTGAAAGCGGCGTAATCCGTGGGTTTGGCGTAATTTTTAGAAATCTGCGGTAGCTCATGACTTTACCACCAGTTGTACTGGCACGTCGGCATTCCAGTACAAGTCCGCAATCTCAGTGGCATGGATGCTGGAGATACCCCGCGCGACAAGTCGCCCTGGCTCTCACCAGCTCGCTTGAAAGCAAGGCGTTTGCGCTTCCATAGCGAGCTGTGTGAGATGTGCCTCTACGAGCAGTTGAGGGTGCGGCAAAAAACTTGGACTGGTTATGCCGCGAGACCCAGGCCAGTGGGTCAGTTTTCAATCAGCGCCAACATTACCAGTATGTTCAAAGTAACCCCCAATCCGCCGGCAAGGTCCAACGCTAAGATCATCGATCAACGCGCTGTTGATCGACTGTTGTCCCATATGATTTTGGGTCAGAGACGGCACCGAAAAATCGTGCCAGGGCTTCAGTCCCCCTCCGTGAACCGCCGCCGCGTCAGGAAAAGCACCACGCCCAGCGGCACGGCCAGCAGTGCTAGCAGCTCCAGGTCAAAGCCCAGCACCTGCTGCTCACCAACCTTGAAGATGCTGACCAAGCCCGTTGCCAGCAGCGCCAAACCCAGCCACTTGCGCAGCGGGTATGGTTTCAGAAACTGAACGAGGATCGCGCCCAGCACCAGAAGGACGACAGTTTGCATGATGTAGGGCATGTGCAGTTCCTCAGACCTTGATGACCAGCGTCACGACAGAGCGCTGTGGGCCAATCCCGCCATGGACCTCTCCCTCGATGCTGACCAGCACGTCACCTGCATGCAGGTTCGGCAGGGCCCCTTTGAGGTACCAGTTGACACCTGTCGTCACGACTGCACCTGAAGCCCAGCCAATGAGCGGCCCGCCCAACGTACCTACCCTCCCGGCAACGCCACCTGAGGCCGCAGCAATTCCCTTGGCGACGTTGCCGCGCATAGTGCTGATAGCATCGGCCTGCTGCCGGGTCAGGGGATTGGAAATGCAGACTGTCAGCAGGCATGGCAGGTTTCGAGCCTGCATTCGGTCGTACATATCGACGACCATGCTGTTGACTTGGTAATGGGCGCGTTTCGCTTCGCCAAAGTGCAGCTCGCGCAGGCGACCTCGGTCGCTTTCCATGAGGGTGATTTGAGACAGATTGAAGACGATCCCTTCCTCGGACCTGTACTGCGTGGTCTTCTCGAACTTCATGCGCGTATCCATTCGTGCAAAAAGACGATGATTTTCTACAAGCGGTGACTAAGATGCAAACGGTCTGTGATGTGAGGCCCCGGTGAATAGTACGGCGACAGTGGGCCAGCCATTTTTACGAATGAGCGCCTTCCAGGTGCCGGAAGGGGTTTTGATGAGAGTAGCCATGAGAGGGGGCTCCTAGGCGGCTGGCGAACCAGCACTGTACCTAAATTGTACCCTTGGACCATAGGACTGTATCTGTGGTGAGCCGCCCAGAAACGCGAAAGCCGCGCAATGCGCGGCTTTGAGTATGGTGGGCCCACACGGACTTGAACCGTGGACCAAAGGATTATGAGTCCTCTGCTCTAACCAACTGAGCTATAGGCCCTCAGTAGGCCGCGAATTATAGCGATGGTTTCTCGCGGGGGCTATCCGAAAACTCCGAAAGCCTCATATGAAGGAAGGTCGCGGCGAATTCTTCGGCCTGTAGCGGCAGGCTGACGATGTAACCCTGGATCTGTTCGCACCCTTCGACGGCCAGGAAATCCTGCTGTGCCTGGTTCTCCACACCCTCGGCAATCACCGTGAACTGCATGCTGCGGCCCAAGGCGATGATGGCGCGCACAATAGCGGCATCATGGGGATCGTCCGGTAAACCACGTACAAACGACTGGTCAATTTTCAACACATCCAGCGGCAGGCGCTTGAGGTAGCTCAGTGACGAATAGCCGGTGCCGAAGTCATCAATGGCCAATTGCACCCCCAGGTGCTTGAGTTGATGCAGGACCTCCAGGGCCTCCTCGGCCTGGCTCATGATGAAGTTCTCGGTGATCTCCAACTGCAGGCAGCCGGGCTCTAGCCGGTAATCCCTGAGCAACTGTTCGATCCGCGCCAGCAGGTTCGGTTGGCGCAACTGCGCGCCGGCGAGGTTGACCGAGAGCGGGCCGAAGTCTCCGTGGGTCCTGTTCCAACGCTGCATCTGCCGGCAGGCGCGCTCCAGCACCCAGTCGCCAATCTGCAGGATCATGCCGTTTTCTTCGGCCAGCGGAATGAAATGCTCCGGTGGTACCTCGCCCAGAGTCGGATGCTGCCAGCGAATCAAGGCCTCGGCCCCCACCAGTTGACCGCCGTGGAGACTGATCTTGGGTTGGTAGAGCAGTTGCAGTTCCTGGCGCTCGATGGCCCGGCGCAGTTCGTGCTCCAGAGCCACGCGTTCGCTGGCCTGGGCCGTGAGGTCGCGGGTGTAGCTTTCGACCCGGTTACGACCCTTGGCCTTGGAGCGGTACATCGCCGCATCGGCGTTCTTGATCAGGCTGGCGACGTCATTGCCGTCCTTGGGATAGAGGCTGGTGCCGATGCTGGCACTGATAAAAAACTCGTGTTCACCCGCCTGGAACGGCGCGCCGAAGCAACCCAGCAGCTTGTTGGCCAAGTGCGTGGCGTCGCTGGCCTGGTGCAGGCCCGGCAGCAGGATGATGAACTCGTCGCCGCCCAGTCGGGCCACGGTGTCGACGTCGCGCAGTTGCTCCTTGAGCCTGACGGCGATGCCCTTGAGCAGCAGGTCGCCAACCGGATGGCCGAGGCTGTCGTTGATATGTTTGAAACGGTCGAGGTCGAGAAACAGCACCGCCCCCTGGCCGCCGTTTTCGGCCTGGCTGTTCAGGGCGGCCAACAGGCGGCTTTCGAACAGGGTGCGGTTGGGCAGGCCGGTCAGCGGGTCGTGGTGGGCCTGGTAGTCCAGGCGCGCCTGGGCATGTTTCAGGCTGGAGATGTCGGCGAACACGGCGACGAAGTGGGTGATGACGTTCTCGCGGTTACGCACGGCACTGATGGTCAGCCAGCTAGGATAGAGCTCGCCGTTCTTGCGCCGGTTGCAGATCTCCCCCTGCCAATGACCTTCGGCGGTCAACTGGTGCCACATGGCCGCATAGAAGGCGCTGTCATGCTGGCCGGAGGCAAGCAGGCGCGGGGTGTGGCCCAGGGCCTCGGTTTCGCTGTAGCCGGTGATTTCACTGAAGGCCCGATTGACCGCACTGATGTGTTGCTGGATATCGGTGATCAGTACGCCTTCGGCAGTGCTTTCGAAGACGGTGGCGGCCTGTTGCAGCTTTTCCTGCATGACGTGGCGTTCGGTGATGTCCCGGGCGATGGTCAGCATGCAATCCTCTCCGCCGATCGGCAGCGGCCGGCTGGACACTTCGCACAGGCGGATCTGCCCATCGTTGCGGCGGATATGGCAGCTGAAATCGCGGACGAAACCATCGCGCCGCATCAATTCGAGCATGTGTTTGCGTTCGTTCAGGTTGACCCAGATGCCCAGTTCCAGGGTCGATCGATCCAGCGAGGTGGCACTGTTGTAGCCGGTGAGGTGGCTGAAACCTTCATTGACTTCCAGCAGCAGGCCGTCGCTTTGCCGGCTCAACAGCAAACCGTCGGGGGAGGCGTGGAAGGCCTTGGCGAACTTTTCTTCGGAGGTTTGCAGTTGTTGTTGGGTTTGCTTGAGCTGGCTGATGTCCCTGACCACCACCACCAGGGCCGGCGTGGTGTCGAGTTCGAAGGGCTCGGCGGAGATCAGTCCGGTGAACATTTGGCCATTGCTGCGCCTGAAGGGCATCTCCAGGTTACGGATACTGCCGCCCCTTAACCGCTCCAGCAGTCCCGAGCCGACACCGTCGATGCCCCAGATATTGAGCTCGGTAGCGGTATGCCCGATCACCTCCCGGGCGCTCATGCCGATCTGTTCCTCGAAGGCGGTGTTGACTTCCAGCAGGTGGCCGTCGGACAGGCGGGCGATCACCAGGATGTCCGGGCATTGCTGGAAGACCGAGGCGAATTTCTGTTCGGACAGGCGCAACGCCTCTTCGGTCCGTTTGGTTTCGCTGATGTCGATCATCAGGCCACGGATAAGCGGCTCACTGTCGTGTTCGATCAGGCTGACCAGGTCGCGGACCCAGAGCGTGCGACCGTCGGCGCTGATCACCCGGTAGTCGAGCGTGTGGTCGCGGCCCTCGATGATCTCCTTGTCGCAGAAGGCCTGGGCACGGGTCAGGTCGGCAGGGTGGGTGATGCTGCGCCAGAAGCCGGGAATCAGCCAATGGGCCAGCGGATAACCGAGCAAGGCTTCGGCGTGGGGCGAGACGTAGGTGTAGGTGAAGTCCATGCGCGCTTCCCAGGCGATGGCCGACAGGCTCTCCACCAGGCCGCGGTAATGGTATTCGCTACTGCGCAGTTCCTGCTCGAGGGCCACGCGCTGGGATATTTCCGAGCTCAGGCGGCGGTTGATGCGAATGACCGCAGCCAGTATGGCGATCAGCAGCAGGGCACAGGGCAAGCCGTAAAGCAGTAGATCGGCCCAGATGGAGCGACTGGTCAGGACGTTGCCCACCCAGCGGTTCTGGATCGTCTCCTTTTCGGCGACGGTCATGTCGGCCATGACCTTGTCGAGAATCCCCACGAGGACTTTCTGTTCCTTGGGCACGGCCATCGCCAACTGGTAGCGATAGGGCGTTTCACCGCTGACGTAGAGCCCTTCGAGCTTGAGCTGGTTCAGGCTCCAGACACTGGAGGCGAGATCGCCGATGACCGCATCGACCTCATCGGTGGCCAGGGCCTGCAGGGCCGAGCTGATATTGGGCATGGGGACGAGGTTGAGGTCCGGATGATGGCTGCGCAATAGCTCGTGGGGTGCGTAGTTCTCCACCACGGCTATTTTCAGGCCATAGAGTTCTTTCATGTCATGGGGGTTGGCGCCGCCTTCATGGGCCAGGATGACAATCGGAAAATCCAGGTAAGGGCGGGTAAAGGACAGATAGGCTTGCCGTTCCGGGGTCGACATGATGCCGGGCAGCAGGTCGATCTGGCCGGCCTTCGCCTGTTCCAGCACCTCGGTCCAATTCACCGGCTCGATGGGGCTGAGCGTGATGTCCAGGCGGTTTTCGATCAGGTGAACGTAATCGCTCGTCAGTCCCTGGTAAGCGCCATTTTCGCCCCTGAACTCGAAGGGCGGCCATGAGGCATCCACACCCAGGCGCAGTTGCGGGTGGGCTTTCAGCCAGTCACGTTCATCATCGGTGAGATTCAACGCGCCAGCCGTTGCGGTCCAGGTAAGCAGCAAAAACAGAAGCAGGGCCGACAGTCTGGGCATAACGGTCTCGTTATGGCTCGGAGGAATGATTCGAGTGTAGACGGGCAGCGCACGGACGGCGGGCAGAGAGAAGGGAAACTGCAGAAAGCAAAACCCCCGGCGAGCCGGGGGTTTTGGTATTACTCGTCGAGGAAGGAGCGTAAATGCTCGCTTCGCGTCGGGTGGCGCAGCTTGCGCAACGCCTTGGCTTCGATCTGGCGAATCCGCTCACGGGTAACGTCGAACTGCTTACCGACTTCCTCAAGGGTGTGGTCGGTATTCATGTCGATGCCGAAACGCATGCGCAGAACCTTGGCTTCACGGGCAGTGAGGCCTGAGAGTACTTCGCGTGTCGCTTCTTTAAGGCTCTCAACGGTAGCAACATCGATTGGCGACTGCATGGTCGAGTCTTCGATGAAGTCACCCAGGTGGGAGTCTTCGTCATCACCGATCGGGGTTTCCATGGAGATCGGCTCTTTAGCGATCTTCAATACCTTGCGGATCTTGTCCTCAGGCATTTCCATGCGTTCGCCCAGCTCTTCCGGGGTCGGTTCGCGACCCATTTCCTGCAACATCTGCCGGGAAATGCGGTTGAGCTTGTTGATCGTCTCGATCATGTGCACCGGAATACGGATGGTGCGGGCCTGGTCGGCGATCGAGCGAGTGATCGCCTGACGGATCCACCAGGTGGCATAAGTCGAGAATTTGTAGCCGCGACGGTATTCGAACTTGTCCACGGCCTTCATCAGGCCGATGTTGCCTTCCTGGATCAGGTCGAGGAACTGCAAACCGCGGTTGGTGTACTTCTTGGCGATGGAGATCACCAGACGCAAGTTCGCTTCAACCATCTCTTTCTTCGCGCGGCGGGCCTTGGCCTCGCCGATCGACATGCGACGGTTGATGTCCTTGATCTCGGCAATCGTCAGGCCGGTTTCGGTCTCGAGCGCGGTCAGCTTCTGCTGGCAGCGAACGATATCGGCCTGTACGCGACCAATGGCTTCGGCGTATTTGCTCTTGCCCTTGGCCAGTGCATCGGTCCAGCTTTCGTCGACTTCGTTGCCCGGGAACTGGCGCAGGAAGTCGGCACGCGGCATGCGGGCATCACGCACGCACAGCTGCATGATGGCGCGTTCCTGCTGACGCAGGCGATCCAGGGCACCACGAACACGCTCGACCAGGCCTTCGAATTGCTTCGGTACCAGTTTGATCGGCATGAACAGCTCGGCCAGGGCCAACAGTTCGGCAATCGCCGCCTTGTTGTTGCGACCGTGCTTTTTCAGGGCCTTGCGGGTGATCTCCATTTGCTCGGCCACGGCGCCGAAGCGCTGTGCGGCAATGATCGGATCGGGACCGCTTTCGGCTTCTTCTTCGTCGTCGGTGCTGGCTTCGGCTTCTTCGTCGTCCGTGTCGTCGTCGGCTTTAACGGCCTTGGCGTCGACAGGCGGCGGTACTTCGGCGGCCGGCGGCGCAATGCCGTCGTCCGGGTCGATGTAGCCGCTCAGGACGTCGGACAGCCGACCGCCTTCGCTGGTAACACGATCGTATTCGCTGAGGATGTGATCAACCGTGCCAGGGAAGTGCGCGATTGCGCCCATCACTTCACGGATGCCTTCCTCGATACGCTTGGCGATTTCGATTTCGCCTTCACGTGTGAGCAGCTCTACCGTACCCATTTCGCGCATGTACATGCGCACCGGGTCAGTAGTGCGACCGATGTCGGTTTCCACGGCCGCCAACGCAGCCGCTGCTTCTTCGGCAGCGGCTTCGTCGGTATCGGCTTCGGCCAACAAAAGGGCATCCGCATCCGGAGCACTCTCGAATACGTTGATCCCCATGTCGTTGATCATGCGGATGATGTCTTCCACCTGTTCCGGATCTGAAATATCCTCCGGCAGGTGGTCGTTGACCTCGGCGTAAGTCAGGTAACCCTGCTCACGACCACGGCTGATCAACTCTTTGAGGCGAGACTGCTGTTGCGCTTTTCCGGACATAACACCCTATCCACTGAAGGTCTTGGCGGGCAAAAAACAAGCCGAGGATTATACCCGAGCTATGACCTCACGCGCCAGTTGAGGTCGGGTTTGATGCAGGAAGATTGCGTTTTAGCAGCTCAAGCAGCTGAATTTTGTCTTCAGCGCTCAAATCGCCTTGTCGCGACTTCCTGATGAGTTGTTCCAGCTTTCGCTCGGTTTGACGGGCTGACAAGCTGGTTATGGTGTCGAAAAACTGTTGTTCAAGGTTCTCTCCTTCAATCAGCCACTCCTTTTCCGCCAGACGGGTGAGTAATCGACCCTGTTCGGTGCCGTGCCAACGCGATATCAGTTGAAATGAGCTTAGCCCAGGATTCTTTTGCACGGCTTCGAGCAAGGCCACGAGCAGCTGTGCATGGGTGTTTTCTTCGTCCGCGAGGTGACCGGCGGTCTCGACCTTGCCGGCCAGTTGCGGGTGATGGACCAGGGTGCGCAGGGCGGTGAGCGTCGGTGGCTCGACGGCGGCCGGGATGCGCGGGCCGCGGGGCTCGTCGCGGTCGCCACCGCGCTTGCCGTTCTTGTCCCAGGGCTTCTTGTCCCACTTCTTGCCGCCCGCACCGGGCTTTTTCGGCGTCCACTCCTGCTGGGGCGCGTAAGCCTCCTGCTGGGGAACATGATAGTCCGAATAGTCGGGCATGGCGTCATAGTCGATACCGGGGTCATAAGCCGGCGGCGCGTCGGCCGGTGCGCTGTGCACCAGTTGGCTGACGGTTTCGTGGGTCAGGCCGGTGATCTGGGTGAGGCGCTGGCGCATCAGGGTGCGCAGGTTGGCGCCCGGCACCTTGTCGATCAACGGCGCGGCGAGGGTGGCCATGTGTGCCTTGCCCTCCAGCGAGCGTGGATCGGCTTCTTCGGTCAGTTGCTGGAAGAAGTAATCCGCCAGGGGCTGCGCGTGCTGGTTGATCCGGGCGCGGAAGGCGTCGGTGCCTTCGGCGCGAATCAGGGTGTCCGGGTCTTCGCCTTCGGGCAGGAACAGGAAGCGCGCGCGGCGGCCATCCTGCAGGCTGCCCAGGGTCGCTTCCAGTGCGCGCCAGGCGGCGTTGCGGCCGGCCTGGTCGCCGTCGAAGCAGAACAATACGTTGGGCACCACGCGGAACAGGCGCTTGAGGTGTTCTTCGCTGGTGGCGGTGCCCAGGGTCGCGACGGCATTGCGCAGGCCTTGCTGGGCCAGGGCGATGACGTCCATGTAGCCTTCGACGACGATGATTTCGTCGAGGTTGCGGTTGTTCTTGCGCGCCTCGAACAGGCCGTAGAGTTCCTGGCCCTTGTGAAACACCGGGGTTTCCGGGGAGTTCAGGTATTTCGGCTTGTCGTCGCCCAGCACCCGGCCGCCGAAGGCGATGATCCGGCCGCGGCTGTCGCGGATGGGGAACATCACGCGGTCGCGGAAACGGTCATAACGCTTGCCGGTTTCGGCGTTCTCGATCAGCAGGCCGGCGTCGATCATGGCTTTCTGCTGCAGGGTGTCGCTGGACAGGTGCTTGAACAGGTTGTCCCAGCCCGGCGGGGCAAAGCCCAGGCCGAAATCCCGGGCGATTTCACCGGTCAGGCCGCGGCCCTTGAGGTAGTCCACCGCCGCCTTGCGCGCCGGATGGCTTTTCAGGGCCTGGCGATAGAAGTCGGCGGCCGCGGTCAGGAGCGGGTAGAGCGGCGAATCGGTCGGCTGGCGCGGTTTGCGCGCATGTCCGCTTTCCTCGCGGGGTACTTCCATGCCGGCGGCTTTGGCCAGGTCCTCGATCGCCTGGGGGAAATCCAGGTTGTCGTGGTCCATGAGGAAGCCGAGGGCATTGCCGCCAGCGCCGCAGCCAAAGCAGTAGTAGAACTGCTTGTCCGGGCTGACGCTGAAGGACGGTGTCTTTTCCTTGTGGAACGGGCAGCAGGCGGTGTAGTTCTTGCCGGCTTTTTTCAGTTGCACACGGGAACTCACCACGTCGACGATGTCGGTGCGGTTGAGAAGGTCGTCAATAAAGCTTTGGGGAATTAGCCCGGCCATGGCGTTCTCATCATCGCAGAGTGCTCGATAGCTGGAACGGAAAGGGTGTGCTCGTCGGTAGCCTTGGAAGGCTCGTCAGAAAGACGCGCACCGCTGGCAAGTGCCAGGTCTGACGGGGTCAAGCAGGTTCGTCTGGGTCGCATCGGCGGCTTCGACGGTGAAGCATCAAGCGATATCCGCAAATGCCATTAGCCCGGCTGAGGGCCGGGCTTGGCAGAAGCTTGCAACGAACGTCTGTGTATTAGTACAGACGAACGGCGCGGCGCTGTTCGCGCTGAACTTTCTTGGCGTGACGCTTAACAGCAGCAGCTGCCTTGCGCTTACGCTCCGAAGTCGGCTTCTCGTAAAATTCGCGGCTACGAACTTCAGCCAGAACACCGGCTTTTTCGCAGGAGCGCTTGAAACGACGCAGAGCTACGTCGAAGGGTTCGTTCTCTTTAACTTTGACGGCTGGCATCCAGAGCTACCTTCATTCATTACCGGGGTCGACGTCCTCAGGCAAAAGCGCACTGGAGATCGTCGGTTTTTAAGGGTTGCGGATGTTAACCCCTCATGACGCGGAATGCAAAGCCTCTGATCGAAAACCGCTGGTAGGGGCCTGGAGTGACGACTATTATGCGCGCCTTCGAATCTAGCCTCTACAAGGCGCAAACCCATGCTAGTACTGGGATTAGAAACCTCCTGCGACGAAACCGGCGTCGCGCTGTATGACAGTGAACGCGGGCTTCTCGCCGATGCGTTGTTCAGTCAGATCGACTTGCATCGCGCCTATGGTGGCGTGGTGCCGGAGCTGGCCTCACGCGATCACGTCAAGCGCATGCTGCCGTTGATCCGCCAGGTCCTGGCCGAGGCCGACTGCGCGCCGACCGAGATCGACGCGATTGCCTACACGGCCGGTCCGGGCCTGGTCGGGGCCTTGCTGGTCGGGGCTTCGTGCGCCCAGGCCCTGGCTTTTGCCTGGGATATACCGGCCCTGGGTGTGCATCACATGGAAGGCCATTTACTGGCGCCGATGCTGGAGGAGCGACCGCCGGAGTTTCCGTTCGTCGCTTTGTTGGTCTCCGGCGGGCACACGCAGCTGGTTCGGGTCGATGGCATCGGCCAATACGCGTTGCTGGGGGAAAGCCTGGATGACGCGGCCGGCGAAGCTTTCGACAAGACCGCGAAGATGATGGGGCTCAATTATCCGGGCGGTCCGGAAATCGCCCGCCTGGCCGAGCAGGGTGTAGCGGGGCGCTTCGTCTTCCCGCGGCCGATGTGCGATCGCCCGGGGCTGGATTTCAGTTTCAGTGGTTTGAAAACCTTCGCCCTGAATACCTGGCAGCAGTGCGCGAGCACTGGAGACGACGGCGAGCAAACCCGTTGCGACATCTCGCTGGCCTTCCAGCAGGCGGTGGTGGAGACTTTGACCATCAAGTGCAAGCGTGCGTTGAAGCAGGCGGGCATGAAGCGTCTGGTGATCGCCGGGGGCGTCAGCGCCAACAAGGCCCTGCGTGTTTCGTTGGAAAAGATGCTCGGTGAGATGAAGGGCGACGTGTTCTATGCCCGTCCCGAGTTCTGCACCGATAATGGCGCGATGATTGCGTTTGCCGGGTGCCAGCGCTTGCAGGCCGGACAGAAGGAAAGCCTGGCGATCAGCGTGCAGGCACGCTGGCCGATGGAGCAGTTGTCGGCGATTTGAGTGGGATCGGTGCAAGGTGGCGCGTGAGTCACCTTCACGATCAGGATCAGAAATGTCGTTCGCGCCCTGCGAAAAGGTCGCGTAGATTGCCGCGATGGCGCCAGACGATCAGCCCGGTCACCACGCTCATCGGCAGCAATGCGGCCGGTTCCTGCCAGGCCAGCAGCGGCAGGGTCAGTGGCGTGGCGATCAGGGCGGCCAGCGAGCTGGTGCGGGTGAGGTAGAAGGTCAGCAGCCAGGTCAGCAGGGCCAACAGGGCAGCGGGGGGATACAGCCCCAGCAGCATGCCGGCGGCCGTGGCGACGCCTTTGCCGCCGCGAAAGCGGAAGTACAACGGAAACAGGTGGCCGAGGACGGCGCAGAGCCCGACCCAGGCTTGCTGTTGGAGCGACAGCCCGGCGTAGCCGGCGATCAGCACCGGCAGCAGGCCTTTGCAGAGGTCGCCGAGCAAGGTCAGGATGGCCAGCTTCTTGCCGGCCAGGCGCAGCATGTTGGTCGCGCCGGCATTGCCCGAGCCACTCATTCGCGGATCGGGATTTCCCGTGAGGCGGCTGAGCAAAATGGCAAAGGACAGAGAGCCGAGCAGGTAGGCGAGGATCGCCAGTAACCAAAACATGCTAACTATTCCGGGCGGGGACGCCCTGATTCTAACGGCGCATTGCGCCCTTGTCGTGCTGCGGAGAGAAGTGCTTGGACAGAGTGTTTATCGAGGGCCTGGAAGTCGACACCGTGATCGGTGCCTATGACTGGGAGCGCGGCATCCGTCAGTGCCTGCGCCTTGATCTCAGTTTTGCCTGGGACAACCGCCCGGCGGCGGCCGGCGACGATCTGAGCCTGGCTCTCGATTATGCGAGTGTTTCTGCGCGCGTCCAGCTGTTTGCCGAGCAGTCGCAGTTCCAACTGGTGGAGACCTTCGCCGAACGTCTGGCCCAGGTGCTGATGAGCGAGTTCCAGATTCCCTGGTTGCACCTCAAACTGACCAAGCCGGGGGCCGTTGCGGCGGCCAGGGGCGTGGGCGTGGAGATTGAGCGCGGATGTCGCTAACTCAGGTTTATCTCGGGCTCGGCAGTAATATCGAGCGCGAAACCCACTTGTGTGCCGGGTTGGACGCACTGGCCGCGTTCCTGGTGGATATCCGCTGTTCGGCGGTGTTCGAAAGCCAGCCGGTGGGCATCAAGAGCGGGCCGTTCTTCAATCTGGTGGTGTCGGCGTTTACCGACCTGCCGTTGCTGGAGCTGGACCGCCGGTTGAAGTTCATCGAGGCCGACAATGGCCGTTATGCGCCGGACCGCAAGGGCCTGCCGCTGGATATCGATGTGCTGTTGTATGGTGAGCAGGTCGGGAATTTCGACGGGCTGATCCTGCCGCGGGCGGAAATTCTCAAGAATGCCTTTGTGTTGTGGCCGTTGGCGCTGATTGCGCCGGACCGTTTGCATCCAGAGGCGGGGAAGTCTTTCGCAATGTTGTGGGAAGAGGCGCAGATCGATCAGGTGCTGGCCCCCGTGGCGTTTGAATGGCGTGGGGGGCAACTGACGCCCCCTGATCTTTTGCGCACCTAGCCTGCGGCCTGCTCCTTGTAGGCCTTGAGGGCTTTCAGGCGCTCACGTTTGAGCGCTTCACCCAACTCCGGCCCTTTGAAGCCTTGCTCCAGCAGCGGTTGAACCGCGACTGCCTTGGCGACCGTCGCAGCCCCGCGTAAATAGTCCGCCTGTGGATAAGTTCGCTCCTCCAGCCCCAGGCGTCCCCGCGCATCCATCTCGCACGAGGCGATAAACTCCTCGAAACGTTGCGGGCGTCGATAGACATCGAAACTCTGCAACAACTCCAGCAAGGTCGAAGCCTTGAGCTCCAGGGCACGATGGCCATGGGTGTGGTATTCGCCGACCAGCAAGGCCAGTTCCTGGCAGTCGCGTGGCGCCTTGTAGCGCTCGTTCACCGCCTTGATCAGCTTCAGGCCCTTGAACTCGTGGGCAATATGCTTGGGCCACTCGCTTTCGGGTGTCAGTCCCTTGCCGAGGTCGTGCAGCAGGCAGGCCCAGCGCACGGTCAGTGGTTGCTGATGGCGGGCGGCTTGCTCCAGGACGCTCAGGGTGTGTACGCCGCTGTCGATTTCCGGGTGATGGGCCTCGGGTTGCGGCACCCCGAACAGCGCGTCGACTTCCGGAAACAGCACGGCGAGCGCGCCGCAGTCGCGCAACACCTGGATAAACACCTGGGGCTGGTCTTCCATCAGGGCCCGGGAGATTTCTTTCCAGCTGCGCTCTGGTGTCAGGGCTTGCAGTTCGCCCGATTCGGCCAGTTGACGCATCAGGGCCAGGGTCTCGGGGACCACCTTGAAACCCATGGCGGCATAGCGCGCGGCAAAGCGGGCAACGCGCAGAACACGGAGGGGATCTTCGGCAAATGCGGGGGAAACATGACGTAGAAGGCGGGCGGCGAGATCCGCCTGGCCGTGATAGGGGTCGGTCAGCTTGCCGTGCTCGTCTTCAGCCATGGCGTTGATGGTCAGGTCCCGGCGGATCAGGTCCTCTTCCAGGGTGACATCGGGGCTGGCGTGGAACGTGAACCCGCCATAACCGCGTCCGCTTTTGCGTTCGGTTCGGGCCAGGGCATATTCCTCGCCACTGGATGGATGAAGAAAAACTGGAAAGTCCGCACCGACCGGGCGAAACCCCTTGGCGAGCATCTCTTCGGCGCTGGCACCCACCACCACCCAGTCGATATCGGTAACCGGCTGACCCAGCAGGCGATCGCGGACCGCGCCGCCGACTTTATAAATCTGCATGAAAAACCTCCGTTGGCACGACAGGATAACCCGTGAATCGCGTCAACGGAGGTGAGGAGCTGCTCAGAGATGAATCACGGCCAGGTCCAGTCGACCGTACTCCCCTTCGCCGTGCTCGCCCTTGGGTGGGACGTGATGGGTTTTCATGACCTGGTCGCCTTGCAGGGTCTCCAGGTGGATATCGAAGCCCCAGAGGCGGTGCAGGTGCTTGAGCACTTCCTCGGTAGAGTCGCCCAGGGGTTTGCGGTCGTGCTGCTGGTGACGCAGGGTCAGCGAACGGTCGCCACGGCGGTCGATGCTCCAGATCTGCACGTTGGGCTCGCGGTTGCCCAGGTTGTACTGGGCGGCCAGGGTTTCACGGATGGTCCGGTAGCCGCCTTCGTCATGGATGGCCGGCACCAGCAGGTCGTCGCGCTGGTCGTCATCGAGGATGCTGAACAGCTTGAGGTCGCGAATCACTTTGGGTGACAGGTACTGCAGGATAAAGCTCTCGTCCTTGAAACTGCTCATGGCGAACTTGATGCTCGAGAGCCAGTCGCTGCCGGCCAGGTCCGGGAACCAGTGACGGTCTTCTTCCGTGGGGGATTCACACATCCGCCGAATGTCGCGGTACATGGCAAAGCCCAGGGCATAGGGGTTGATGCCGCTGTAGTAGGGGCTGTCGAAGCCCGGTTGGAAGACCACGCTGGTGTGGGAGGTGAGGAACTCCATCATGAAGCCGTCGGTGACCAGGCCTTCGTCGTAGAGATCGTTCATCAGGGTGTAGTGCCAGAAGGTTGCCCAGCCTTCGTTCATCACCTGGGTCTGGCGCTGGGGATAGAAGTACTGCGCGATCTTGCGCACGATCCGGACGATTTCCCGCTGCCAGGGTTCCAGCAGCGGTGCGTGTTTTTCGATGAAATAGAGGATGTTTTCCTGGGGTTCGGCGGGGAAGCGTGCATTGTCCTTGTCGCTGAACTTGTCCGCACCCTTGGGGATGGTGCGCCACAGGTCGTTGATCTGCTTTTGCAGGTGCTCTTCGCGGTCTTTCTGCCGCCGCCGTTCCTCTTCGGCGGAAATCGGGTAGGGGCGTTTGTAGCGGTCGACGCCGTAATTCATCAGGGCGTGGCAGGAGTCGAGCAGGTCTTCGACCGCGTCGATGCCATGGCGCTCCTCGCATTGCATGATGTACTGCTTGGCGAAGACCAGGTAGTCGATGATCGAGCTGGCGTCGGTCCAGGTGCGGAACAGGTAGTTGCCCTTGAAGAAGCTGTTGTGGCCATAGCAGGCATGGGCCACCACCAGTGCCTGCATGCAGATGGTGTTTTCTTCCATCAGGTAGGCAATGCACGGGTCCGAGTTGATCACGATTTCGTAGGCCAGGCCCATCTGGCCGCGGCTGTAGGACTTTTCCGTACTTAGAAAGTGTTTGCCGTAGGACCAATGGTGATAACCCAGGGGCATGCCGACGGAGGCATAGGCGTCCATCATCTGTTCGGCGGTAATGACTTCGATCTGGTTGGGGTAGGTATCCAGGGCATAACGATTGGCGATACGACTGATTTCGCGGTCGTAGGCCTGGATCAGCTCAAAGGTCCACTCCGAACCGGTGGAGAGGGGTTGGCGTTTCTGTTGTTTCGGCTCTCTGGCGGTCATGTCACTAACCTGCGCTGGAAGAGTTCACGGAAGACCGGGTAGATATCGCCGGCCGACACCAGCTGCTGCTGGGCAAACGTATCGCCGAACGCCTCGCTGATGCGTTCGTATTCGTACCACAGGGCCTGATGTTCGCGGGGGGTGATCTCTACGTAAGTGTAGTACTGCACGAACGGCATGATCTGGTTGATCAGGATGTCGCGGCAGATGGGCGAGTCATCGTTCCAGTTGTCGCCGTCGGAAGCCTGGGCGGCGTAGATGTTCCATTCATTGGTCGGGTAGCGTTCGGCCATGATTTCCTGCATCAGCTTCAGTGCACTGGAAACAATGGTGCCGCCGGTTTCCCGCGAGTAGAAGAACTCCTCCTCGTCGACTTCCCGGGCGCTGGTGTGATGGCGGATGAACACCACTTCGATCTTGTCGTAGTTCCGCTTGAGAAACAGGTACAGCAGGATGAAGAAACGCTTGGCGATGTCCTTGGTCGCCTGGGTCATGGAGCCGGAGACGTCCATCAGGCAGAACATCACGGCCTTGGAGCTGGGGTTGGGTTGCTTGACCAGCAGGTTGTACTTGAGGTCGAAGGTGTCGAGGAACGGAATGCGATGGATACGCGCACTGAGTTTCTCGATTTCCGCCTCGATCTCCTGGATATCGCCGAAGTTGTCCGGCTCTTCGCGTCTCAGACGCTCCAGCTCGGCCTTGGCTTCCTTGAGTTTGGCCCGGCTGCTGCCGGACAGGGCGATCCGCCGCGCGTGGGCCGAGCGCAGGGTGCGGATGATGTTGATGCGCGAGGGGTTGCCCTCGTTGCTGATCCCGGCGCGAACGGTCTTGAAGGTGTCGGTGCCGGTGAGGTTGCGTTTGACCAGGTTCGGCAGCTCCAAGTCCTCGAACATGAACTCGAGAAACTCTTCCTGGGTGATCTGGAAGGAGAATTCGTCCATCCCTTCGCCCGAGTTGCCGGCCTTGCCCGGACCTCGGCCGCCACCGCCGCCGGGTGGCCGGGGGATATGCTCGCCGCTGGTGAATTCCTTGTTGCCGGGATGCACCACGGTCTGCTTGCCGCCACGGCCATGGTGCAGCACGGGTTCATCGATATCGCGGCCGGGGATGCTGATTTGCTCGCCATGCTCCATATCGGTAATGGAGCGCCGGCTCACGGCTTCCTCGACAGCCTTTTTGATATGGTCACGGTAACGCCGCAGGAAGCGCTGACGGTTCACCGTGCTCTTGTTCTTGCCATTGAGACGTCGGTCGATCACATAGCTCATG
The DNA here is from genome assembly GCF_023242495.1 of Pseudomonas sp. MWU13-2862. Classification (NCBI taxonomy): domain Bacteria; kingdom Pseudomonadati; phylum Pseudomonadota; class Gammaproteobacteria; order Pseudomonadales; family Pseudomonadaceae; genus Pseudomonas; species Pseudomonas sp. MWU13-2862. Next base: position 140,876 of record NZ_JALMEZ010000016.1, read on the forward strand.
AGGAGCCCTCCGGACAGCTTCAAGTTACAAGCTTCAAGCGCCAAGCTGGAAGCTTAAAGACAAGCGGTCAGCTCCTGCACCGCAGGCACGTCGATAAACGTGCCTGCGGCTTGTCGCGAGCCGCTTGCAGCTGCCGTTACTACTGCGATTTTCTGACCCGCAGGTACCACTCGGAGAGCAGTCGTACCTGTTTGTCGGTGTAGCCACGTTCGACCATGCGGGTGACGAAGTCGTTGTGCTTCTGTTGATCCTCTTTGCTGGCTTTGGCGTTGAAACTGATGACCGGCAGCAGATCCTCGGTGTTGGAGAACATTTTCTTCTCGATCACCACCCGCAGCTTCTCGTAGCTGAGCCAGGTCGGATTCTTGCCGTTGTTGTTGGCCCGGGCACGCAGGACGAAGTTGACGATCTCGTTGCGGAAATCCTTCGGATTGCTGATACCGGCCGGTTTTTCGATTTTCTCCAGCTCTTCGTTCAGGGCCACGCGGTTGAGGATTTCGCCGGTTTCCGGGTCGCGGTATTCCTGATCCTGAATCCAGAAGTCCGCGTACAGCACGTAGCGGTCGAAGATGTTCTGGCCGTACTCGCTGTAGGACTCCAGGTACGCGGTCTGGATTTCCTTGCCGATGAACTCAATATAGCGTGGTGCCAGGTATTCCTTGAGGAAGCGCAGGTAGCGCTCACGGGTTTCGGCCTGGAACTGTTCCTGTTCGATTTGTTGTTCCAGCACGTAGAGCAGGTGCACCGGGTTGGCGGCGATCTCGTGGGGATCGAAGTTGAAGACTTTCGAGAGGATCTTGAAGGCGAAACGGGTCGACAGGCCGTTCATGCCTTCGTCGACACCGGCGCTGTCGCGATATTCCTGGATCGACTTGGCTTTCGGGTCGGTGTCCTTGAGGTTTTCGCCGTCGTAGACGCGCATTTTCGAGTAGATGTTCGAGTTTTCCGGCTCCTTGAGGCGCGAGAGCACGGTGAACTGGGCGAGCATCTTCAGGGTGTCGGGTGCGCAGTGGGCCTTGGCCAGGGAGCTGTTGAACAGAAGTTTGTCGTAGATCTTCACTTCGTCGCTGACCCGCAGGCAGTACGGGACCTTGACGATGTAGATCCGGTCGATGAAGGCTTCGTTGTTCTTGTTGTTGCGGAAGGTGTGCCACTCCGATTCGTTGGAGTGGGCCAGCAGGATTCCGGTGAACGGAATGGCCCCCAGGCCTTCGGTGCTGTTGTAGTTGCCTTCCTGGGTCGCGGTGAGCAATGGATGGAGCACCTTGATCGGTGCCTTGAACATTTCCACGAACTCCATCAGGCCCTGGTTGGCCCGGCACAGGGCGCCCGAGTAGCTGTAGGCGTCGGCGTCGTTCTGTGGAAACTCTTCCAGTTTGCGGATATCGACCTTGCCCACGAGGGCCGAGATGTCCTGGTTGTTTTCGTCGCCCGGTTCGGTCTTGGCCACGCCGATCTGGTTGAGGATCGAGGGGTAGAGCTTGACCACCCGGAACTGGCTGATGTCGCCGCCGAATTCGGCCAGGCGCTTGGTCGCCCAGGGCGACATGATGGTGTTCAGGTAACGCCGTGGAATCCCGAAGTCTTCCTCGAGGATCGCGCCGTCTTCAGTGGCGTTGAACAACCCCAGGGGCGACTCGAAGACCGGCGAGCCCTTGATGGCGTAGAAGGGGACCTTCTCGATCAGCTGTTTCAGCTTTTCGGCCAGGGACGATTTACCGCCGCCGACGGGGCCGAGCAGGTAAAGGATCTGTTTCTTCTCTTCCAGGCCTTGGGCGGCGTGGCGGAAATACGAAACGATCTGGTCGATGCATTCTTCCATCCCGTGGAAGTCTTCAAAGGCCGGATAGCGCCGGATCACCTTGTTGGAGAAGATGCGCGACAACCGTGAGTTGGTGGACGTATCCAGCAGTTCGGGTTCGCCGATTGCCAGTAGCAGCCGTTCAGCTGCCGACGCGTAAGCACTGCGATCCTTTTTGCACAGCTCAAGGTACTCCTGCAGCGTGAGTTCTTCTTGCCGTGTGGATTCGAAGCGTTGTTGGAAATGGCTGAAAATGCTCATGACGTCACCTCGCTCGATACGTGGAGCCGGTGCCGGATCAGTCAGTCCAGTGCTGGCATGCAACCGCGAAAGCCGTTGCCGTTTACCCCCCAGAACACCTTCAAAGCGATGATCACTTTGAAAATTACTACCGATGACCCGTACGCCGGTGTACCGGCTCTCCCCTGATTTGGATGGCCTGCGCTTAAGGATAGTTCGGAATCGGCGGGGGCAAGTCAAGATGAGCAATTAGTTACGCCTGACCGTTCGTCAGGAAAGGCTCTAGCCCGCGAATCCCGCGGGCTCCAGCAGCAGAAAAAAATTATTCGGAAATATCTTGAGCAATTTCTGACGGATAGGTCGTGCGCCACAGCTCAAAGCCACCGTCCAGGCTGTAGACGTCACTGAAGCCCTGGCTGACCAGGTAGGCGGCCGCGCTCTGGCTCGAATTGCCGTGATAGCAGCACACCACCGTGGGTGCGTCGAGGTCGGCGGCGCGAATGAAATCGGCGATGTTGTGGTTGTCCAGGTGACGGGCGCCACTGATGTGGTTCAGGGCAAAGGTCTGCGGGTCGCGGACGTCGACGACCACGGCGCCCTGCTCGCGCAGGGCCTGGGCTTGTTCGGGCGGGATACGTTTGAATTCGGTCATGATGGGCTCCATCTGGGGCAGGTAGGTCGTACAGTCTAGCGATATAACCAGGCCCGGAAGCGCTCGGCCAGGGTCGGTGGCGGAGCAACGCCACCCTGGGCATCGCACTTGCAGGTCAGAAGCTCGCCGGTGTCGACGTTCATCAGGGTCATGGCCCCGCCCCAGACACAACCAGTGTCGAGGGCGAAGATCCCGGGCTCGTCGCATCGGCCTTCAAGGGCGGCCCAGTGGCCGAAGATGATCTTCAGGCCCTGGGTCTTGCGCTCCTTGTAGCTGAACCAGGGGGCGTAGCCGCGGGGGGCGGTGTCGGCGCCTTCCTTGCCCTTGAGGTCGAGCTTGCCGTCGGCGGTGCAGAAGCGCATCCGCGTGAAATAGTTGGTGATCACCCGCAGGCGGGCCACGCCCTGCAGATCGCCGTCCCACTTGTTCGGCTCATTGCCGTACATGCCGTCGAGGAAAAGCGTCAGCAGGTTGTCGTCGCGCAAGGCGGTTTCCACTTCGGCGGCGTATTTGAGCGCTTTCTTCAGCGTCCACTGGGGGGGGATGCCGGCGTGGACCAGGGCGACGTTGCGCTCGGCGTCGTGGTGCAGCAGCTTCTGGCGGCGCAGCCAGTCCAGCAGATCGGCCCGATCCGGGGCGTCGAGGATCTCACGCAGCGTGTCGCTTTTTTTCAGGCGCTCGATATTGTGCCCGGCGGCGAGCAGGTGCAGGTCATGATTGCCCAGCACGCAGACCAGCGATTCGCGCATACCGTAGAGAAAGCGCAGGGTCTCCAGGGATTGCGGGCCCCGGTTGACCAGGTCGCCCACCAGCCACAGCTTATCGCAGGTAGGGTCGAACTTGACGCGTTCGAGCAGGCACTTGAGCGGTTCCAGACAGCCTTGCAGGTCGCCGACGGCATACACCGCCATCAGTGCAGGGCCCCGGGTACGGCAAGGCGGAAGGGGGCGATCACGGCGTTGAAGCGCTTGCCGTCCTCGGCCACCATCTCGTAGGTGCCCTGCATGTTGCCGACTTTCGTCGTCATCACCGTGCCGCTGCTGTAGGTATGGCTCTGGCCGACCTCGATCAGCGGTTGCTGACCGACGACACCGGCACCGCGAACTTCTTCCACGTGACCGTCGCCATCGGTGATCACCCAGTGCCGCGACATCAACCTGGCGGGCAGTTCGCCGTTGTTCCGCACCGTGATGGTGTAGGCAAAGGCAAAGCGGTTCTGCTCGGGTTGCGATTGTTCTGCAAGGAAGCGGGTGACGACGCTGACGTCGACCTGGTAACGAGGATCGGACATGCAAGAGGCCTTGGAAGCTGAAGCGCAAGAGACGCTGGACGAAGCCCAGTCTAGGTCAAGTCCCGGGTAGTAGGCCAGACATGCGCGCTGGCCTGCTACCGATGGGGTCAGTCGACGTCGGGGGCGGTGACGGCTTGCTCACTGAGTTTGTCGGCCAGGCGCACGAAGGCGGCCAGGTCGAGCTGTTCCGGACGCAGGCTGCCGTCGACGCCGGCGGCTTCGATCTCGGCGTTGCTGAGCAGCGCCTTGAGGGTATTGCGCAAGGTTTTGCGACGCTGGTTGAAGGCTTCGCGCACGACGCGCTCCAGCAGGCGATGATCCTTGGCCGGGTGGGGCAGGACGGCGTGGGGCACCAGGCGCACGATGGCCGAGTCGACCTTGGGCGGCGGGTTGAAGGCGCCCGGGCCGACGTTGAACAAATGTTCCACGCGGCAATGGTACTGGACCATGATTGACAGGCGACCCCAGTCGCCACCGCCGGGGCCGGCAGCCAGGCGCTCGACCACTTCCTTTTGCAGCATGAAGTGCATGTCGCGAATCAGGCTGGCGTTGTGCAGGAGATGGAAGATCAGCGGCGTGGAGATGTTGTAGGGCAGGTTGCCGACCACCCGCAGGCTGTTGGGTGCCGGGTTGAGGCTGGTGAAGTCGAACTTCAGCGCATCGCCCTGGTGCAGGTTGAAATTGGCTCGGCTGCCGAATTGCTCATTGAGGATCGGTACCAGATCCTTGTCCAGCTCGACGACATCCAGCTGTCCACCGCTGTTGAGCAGGCCTTCGGTCAGGGCGCCCTGGCCCGGGCCGATTTCCAGCAGGCGGTCATCGGGTTTGGCATGGATGGCGCGCAGGATGCGGTCGATCACGCCGGCGTCGTGCAGGAAGTTTTGCCCGAAGCGCTTGCGCGCCCGGTGTTGGTATTGCTCAGTCATAAACGGGTCTCGGCCATCTGGTAGGCGGTTTCCAGGGCGACTTGCAGGCTGCCGGTGTCGATGTTGCCGCTGCCGGCCAGGTCCAGGGCAGTGCCGTGGTCGACCGACGTGCGGATGATCGGCAAGCCCAGGGTCACGTTGACTGCGGCGCCGAAACCTTTGTATTTCAGCACGGGCAGGCCCTGGTCGTGGTACATCGCCAGCACCGCGTCGCAGTGCTCCAGATATTTGGGGTTAAACAGAGTGTCGGCAGGCAGCGGGCCACGCAGGTCCATGCCCTCGCCGCGCAAGCGCTCCAATGTCGGTTCGATGATGTCGATTTCTTCGTGACCCAGGTGCCCGCCTTCGCCGGCATGGGGGTTGAGCCCGCAGACCAGGATACGAGGGTTGGCAATGCCGAACTTTTCCCGCAGGTCGCCATGCAGGATACGGGTGACCCGCTCCAGGCGCTCTGGGGTAATCGCATCGGCGACTTGCCGCAGGGGCAGGTGGGTGGTCACCAGGGCCACGCGCAGTCCCCGGGTTGCCAGCAGCATCACCACCTGGGGGGTGTGGGTCAGGTCGGCGAGGAATTCGGTGTGGCCGGAAAAGGCGATCCCGGAGTCGTTGATCACGCCTTTGTGCACCGGGGCGGTGATCATGCCGGCGAAATCGCCGTCCAGGCAGCCTTGACCGGCACGGGTCAGGGTTTCCAGGACAAAGGCGGCATTGGCCTGGTCCAGTTGCCCTGCGATGACCGGGCTCGCCAGCGGGGTGTCCCAGACATACAAGCTACCCGCCGCTGCCGGTTGCTCAGGCCACTGGCCCGGCGCGACTGGCAGCAGATCGACGGCCACGCCCAGTTGCGCGGCCCGCTCGGAGAGCAGGTCGCGGCTGGTAATGGCAATCAGGGGGTAAGGCTGGGGGCGCGAGGCGAGCAGCAGGCAAAGGTCTGGACCAATGCCCGCCGGCTCGCCGGGTGTCAACGCGAAACGCCGGGGTTTCACTTTGGCGCCTGTTCCGCGCCGGGGAGCTTGATTTCAACGTAGGCTTCGTCGCGGATCTGACGCAGCCAGGTTTGCAGCTCTTCATCGTATTTGCGGTTACGCAGCACGGTCATGGCTTGCTGTTCGCGTGCCTGGGTGGTGCTGTCGGTGGCGCGACGGCCAAGGACTTCCAGTACGTGCCAGCCGTATTGGGTCTTGAACGGCTTGGACAGGACACCTTGCGGGGTCTTGGCCATCACTTCGCGGAATTCCGGTACCAGTGCGTTCGGGTCGACCCAGTTCAGGTCGCCGCCGTTAAGCGCCGAGCCCGGGTCTTCCGAGAAGCTCTTGGCCAGCGTACCGAAGTCTTCGCCGTTGGAGATCCGCTCGTAGAGCTTCTGCGCCAGGGCTTGGGTGTCGGCTTCGCTGCGAATGGCGTTGGGCTTGATCAGGATGTGACGAACATGCACTTCGTCGCGCATCTGCGTTTCGCCACCGCGCTTCTCCAGGACCTTCAGGATAATGAAGCCCCCTGGGGTGCGTGTCGGTTCGCTGATGTCGCCAACCGCCATGCTGCTGAGCATGTGGTCGAACGGTGGTGGCAATTGAGCCGGCTTGCGCCAGCCCATGTCGCCGCCTTCCAGGGCGTTATCGCTGCCGGAGTGGGCAATGGCCAACTGACTGAAGTCAGCGCCTTGCTTGAGTTGCCGGTAGAGGTCCTGGGCCTGGGTTGCGGCGGCCTGGATGACTTGCGAGTTGGCGCTGTCCGGGGTCGACACGAGGATATTGGCCAGGTGCAGTTCTTCGGAGAGCTGCATCTTGCCCAGGTCCGAGGCGAGGAAGTTCTTCACTTCCTGCTCCGACACCTGGACCCGCTCGGCGACACGACGCTGACGCACACGGCTGATGATCATTTCCCGGCGAACCTGGTCACGGGCGTCCTCATAGGATAGGCCGTCGTGGGTCAGGGCCGCGCGGAATTGATCGATGCTCATGTTGTTGCGCTGGGCAATGGTGCCGATGGCCTGGTTCAACTCATCATCGCTGATGCGAATACCCGAGCGCTCGCCGATCTGCAATTGCAGGTTTTCGACGATCAAGCGATCCAGGACCTGTTGGTCGAGGACGCTGGTGGGCGGCACGCCGCCCCCGCGCTTGGCGATGGTCTGCTGAACCTCGTGGACACGCTGGTCCAGTTGGCTCTGCATGATCACATCGTTGTCGACGATGGCCACGACGTTGTCGAGGGGCTGCACAGCGGCGTGAACCGCCGCACTCAGGACCAGCGCGCCCAGCATCAGCGGGCGCAGACAATCAGAAAGCTTGATCTTCACGTTCACGATAACCTTGGATGCCTTTGTCGAGGAAGCTCTCGACTTTGTTGCCCATGACGCCACCCAGGCCCTTCAGTACAAACTGAAGGAAGATACCGTGGTCGCCTCGTTCGTTTTGCGGAGCCTGTTGACTGAACTCGTCATACTGGACCCAGTAGCGGTTGATCAGGCGCATTTTCCAGCAGCAGTTGTCGTACTCGAAGCCACCGAAGGCTTCCAGCGTACGGTTGCGGTTGTAGTCGTACTGCCAGCGGCTGATGACGTTCCACTGTGGAACGACCGGCCAGATGACCGAGAAGTCGTGCTGCTCGATCTTGTAGTAGTCCTTCACGTAGCCGGGTTGGCCAGGTGTGCCGTAGTCGCCGCCGAACTGCCATTGGCCAGTGTTCTGGTTGTAGATCACCTGGTCGTTGCGATAGCGATAGCCGGCGTTGATGACCTTGTTCGGGTTGTCTTCAGGCTGGTAGTGGAACATCGCGCTGCCGGAACGTGGCTGGTGACTTTTCGGATCCCAGTTGTAGTCGGCCGTGGCGCGCCAGTCGCGGTTGAAGTTGTAGGCGTATTCCAGGGCGTACGGCGAGACATTGGTCTTGGCGTCGGCACGGGTATTGAAGTCGACACCTGGCAATTGCACGGTTCGATCTTTGAAGTAGTAAGCCTGGCCGACACTCACGCGCTGACGTTCGAAACCGTTGTCTTCGATCCAGCGGCTGGTGACACCCAGGGACAGTTTGTTCTCGTCACCGACGCGGTCGCTGCCGTAGAAACGGTTGTCGCGGAACAGCGAGGCATAGTTGAAGCTGTACTCGCCGGTGTCGAACACCGGAATATCTTTCTGATCTTTCTCCGGAACGTAGAGATAGAACAGGCGCGGTTCCAGGGTCTGGCGATAGTTTGTGCCGAAGAGTTCAGTGTTGCGGTCGAAGTACAGACCGCTGTCGATGCTGGCAATAGGGACGCCACGGCTTTGCGAGCTGCTGTAGGTTCCGCCGACGTAATTCGGATTAGCCGCCTGGGCTGCCACGATTTGAGACTGGCCCAGTGAGCCCAGATCCAGATCGTATTGGGTGTACTGATACTTGAGCGACGGCGTGATGAAGCCGTACGTCCAATTCAGCGGCAGGCTGACACCCGGCTTCAGATTCAGGCGGTCGCCGTTGGCGCGGGCCAGACCGGTCACGTTGGTATCCAGGCGTGGCGAGGTGACGCCATCCTTGTCGGAGAAGGTGCCGTTTTCCAGGCTCCGCTCGAAACGGGTGGCTTCAGTTTCATAGGTGAAACTGAGGCCTTCCGGATGATACGGCAGGCTACCGTTGAAGGTGATCTGTGGTAGGCGGTTGTACGGTGTGATAACCGCCACGCTCGCCAGCTCATAGGCCTGTACGTTCACCTGGGCGATGAAGTTGTCACCGCGATAGCTCGTCGTGGCCTGTTGATTTACATAGTCAGCGCTTTTGACGCCGATCTGGTTGCTCTGCAGGTCCTGGAAGTAGTACGGGTCGCTGATCTTGGTGTAGTTGACCGTTGTCAGTACGCGGGAATCCAAGCCGCCCTTGTGCTGCCAGTTGACCATGTAGCGATCTTTAGTGGCGTCCGACTGCAGGGAGCGATCATTGCTCTCATCGTTCAGGTACGCACCGCCGAACTGCCCTTCGCTGGACTTGGTCAGATAGCGGAACTCGCCCTCGGTCAACATGCCGCGCTTGCTCATGTAGTGCGGATACAACGTGGCATCGTAGTTTGGTGCCAGGTTGAAGTAGTAAGGCGTGGTCAGGTTGAAGCCTGAGGTGCTGTCGCTGGAGAAACTCGGCGGCAGGAAACCGGACTGGCGACGGTCGTCGATCGGGAAATAGATGTACGGGGTATAGAGGACCGGAATGTCCTTGACGCGCAAGGTCACGTTGGTCGCCGTACCAAAGCCGGTCGCCGGGTTCAGGGTGATGTTGTTACCCTTGAGCTGCCAGGCGTTGCTGTTCGGTTCGCACGTGGTGTACGTACCGTCCTTGAGGCGGATGATCGCGTTTTCTGCGCGCTTGGCATATAGCGCGTTACCACGGACCCGCGACTTGTGCATCACGTATTCGGCGTTGTCGACCCGCGATTCGCCGGTGTCCAGCTGTACTTCGGCATGGTCGCCGACCAGCAGGGCACCCTGGTCGCGAACCCGAACGTTGCCGTTCAGCTCGCCACGGTTTTCAGCCTGGTACAGGCTGGCTTCGTCGGCCTCGACCTGCATGCTGCCCTGGCGCATGACCACGTCGCCGGCCAGTGTCGCGACCTGCTTGTCCTGCTCATAACGCGAGGCCTTGGCCCCGATGAAGGTCGGCGCATCACTTTTATTCGTCGTGTCATTCATGCCAGGACGAATCGGTTCGATATAGGAACCAGAGCAATAAGGACCGGCTTCGGCCAACTGGGCAGGTGTCAGCTTGTCACGCGGGACCCAGTCGAGGTGACTGTAGTCGGCACTGCGCGACTTCAGGCCGCGGCCCTTGGCTTCGGTGACCAGCACCGGGCCGGCAGCTTTCTCGCTGCTGGAACCGCTGTCCGCCGTGGCGGCAGTGCCCAAGGCCTCGGCATTACCGTCATGCACGGGGCGAGGTGGCAACTGGGCCGTAGTGGTTTTGGGCGCACAGTCCCAGGCACCGGAAGCAGAGACGGAACAGTCATACTGTTCCGCGGCGACAGCGAACGGGGTGGCAAGAGGTTGCAGAGCCAGCAAACCGCCGGTAACCAGCAACGGGAATTTTTTACGAAACGCGGGGGATTTCAATGCCATCTTATTAGTCCGGGCTTCCTGCGTGCCATCTGCCCGCGGTGGGGGTCACACGCCTATCGATGGTCAGAAAAAGATGCTGGATAATAAAGCAACACCCGCTTGACGGCTAGCGTCGTCGGAGACCCATGTAATGCCTGACCAAGATGTACGCTTGCAACACCTGAAAGTTTGGCTGGATCGGCAGTTGGAAACGCTCTTTCTGGGCGAAGGCTGGGGCACCATCCCCCCGGCTACGTTGACCGCGGCCAGCAGTGACGCGAGTTTTCGACGCTACTTCCGCTGGGAGGGCGGGGGCCGTAGTTTGATCGTCATGGACGCTCCGCCACCCCGGGAAAACTGCAAACCCTTTGTGGATATCGCCCATTTGCTGGCGAAATCCGGAATCAACGTGCCGAAAATTCACGCGCAGGATCTGGAAAACGGTTTTCTTTTGCTCAATGACCTGGGCAACCAGACCTATCTGGACGTGATCGACAGCGACAACGCCGATGGGTTGTTCGCCGATGCCATCGACGCCTTGCTGGCTTTCCAGCAACTGCCGATGGACAGCGAACTGCCGAGTTATGACGTGGCCTTGCTGCGCCGTGAGCTGGAGCTGTTTCCCGAGTGGTACGTCGGGCATGAGCTGGGCCGCGCTTTCGATCCCGCGCAGTTGGCGATGTGGCAACGGGTCAGCGACCGGCTGATCGACAGCGCCCTGGCCCAGCCGAAAGTACTGGTGCACCGTGACTATATGCCGCGCAACCTGATGGCCAGCGAGCCCAACCCTGGTGTGCTGGATTTCCAGGATGCGGTCTATGGGCCGGTGACCTACGACATCACCTGCCTGTTCAAGGACGCCTTCCTCAGTTGGCCCGAGGCCCGGGTGCGTGGTTGGCTGCAGGATTATTGGCAGAAGGCGACAGGTGCCGGTATCGCGGTACAGGCCGATTTCGAGGAATTCCTCCGGGCCAGCGACCTGATGGGCGTGCAACGTCATCTGAAAGTGATCGGGATCTTTGCACGCATCTGCCATCGTGACGGCAAGCCACGTTACCTGGCGGATGTACCGCGCTTCTTCGCTTATATAGAAGCGGTGGTAGCGCGCCGTCCGGAGCTGGCCGAACTGGGCGAGTTGCTGGCCAGCCTGCGTCGCCCGGTGGGGGCCGAGATATGAAGGCAATGATCCTGGCTGCCGGCAAAGGCGAGCGGATGCGTCCGTTGACCTTGCACACCCCCAAGCCGCTGATCCGTGCCAACGGCACGCCGCTGATCGACTATCACCTGCGGGCGCTGGCGGCCGCCGGGTTCAAGGAGGTGGTGATCAACCACGCCTGGTTGGGACAGCAGATCGAAGACTACCTCGGCGACGGTTCCCGCTATGGCCTGAGCATCGCCTATTCGCCCGAGGGGGAGCCGCTGGAAACCGGTGGTGGTATCTTCCGTGCGTTGCCGCTGTTGGGTGATGAGCCCTTCCTGGTGGTCAATGGCGATATCTGGACTGACTATGACTTTGCTTCGCTACGTCGGCCGATTGCCGGTCTGGCGCATCTGGTCATGGTCGACAATCCGCCGCACCACCCGGCCGGGGGCGACTTCAACCTGCTCGACGGCCAACTGCATGACGGTGGGGCGCTGGGCGAGAAGCTGACCTACAGCGGTATTTCAGTCCTGCACCCGCAACTGTTTGCCGCCTGCTCGGACGGCGCCTTCAAGATCGCGCCGTTGTGGCGCGAGGCGATGGCGCGGGGGCTGGTGAGTGGAGAGCACATGCACGGACACTGGGTGGATGTCGGCACCGTGGAGCGCCTGGCGCAAGTCGAGCAATTGTTGAAAGAGAGACACTGATTATGTTGTGGCCAGGGACTCTGATTGGAGCCGGGGCGGGTTTTGCGATCGCCAGTATTCCGGGGGCCATGTTGGGCGCGTTACTCGGGCAGGCGCTGGATCGGCGCCTGCAATTGCACAGCCTTGCCCATTTGCGCGAGCGCCTGGGGGGCAAGCCGGCGTTACGCAACGATGAATTGCTGTTTGTCTTGCTGGGGCGACTGGCCAAGAGCGATGGGCAGGTGGTCGACGGACATATCCAGCAGGCGCGCGAGGAAATGCGTCAACTGGATATGGCTGATGCGGCGCGGAGCCGGGCGATTGCCGCGTTCAACCGGGGCAAGTCGGGGAATGATCGACTGCGCGGCTACCTGAATCACCTGAAGACCCAGCCCCATGCCGCCGAAGGCGTTTTGCGGGCGTGCTGGCGAATGGTCTGGGCCGACGGTCGGGTCGGGACGAAGGAGCGTGAGTTGATCATGCTCTGGGGCAAATGGCTGGGTTGGACCAGCCATCAGGTCCAGGCCCTGGCCCATGACTACGAGCCGGGGCGCAAGGTGCTGTCGAACACGACCGGGACTTATGAGGAGGCGCTGGTGTTACTGGGCGTGGCGGCCAACAGTGAGCCGGCGCAAATCAAGCGGGCGTATCGGCGCCTGCTCAGTCGCCACCACCCGGACAAGATCGCGGGCAGTGGCGCCACGCCTCTACAAGTGCGCGAGGCCACGGAAAAAACCCGCGATTTGCACAATGCCTATGTGCTGATTCGCGATCGCCGGGATTTCCGTTAGGCGCTACGTTTCAGAGACCGCCCACATCCTGCGGGTTCAACCAGCCACGGATGCGCCGGAATAACTGTTCCTGCCCGGCATTGCCCGGCAGGGCCTTCAGCGCGATCTGGTTGTAGCTTGTGGTTTTCTGCCGCTTGCTGGCCTGCAACCGCTCCAGTGCGGCTTTGCGATCCAGCGGCCGGTCCTGGTAGAAGAAATCCGCCGTCGCCAGTTTCAGTCCGGGGGTGATCTGGGCCAGGTTCTGTGGCGCAGTAGTCGGCGTCTGTGCGGCCACCAACAGCAGTTTCTGGATCTGCGGCGAAGGCTTCTCGCTCATGTAGCGGGCCGCCCAGTAAGCGCCGGTGCCATGGCCCAGGAGGACCACGCTGCGGGCATTTTGCTGTTTGGCGTAGGCAATCGCCGCGTCGATTCGTGCGAAGATCCGTTCCGCGTCGGCCTTCAGCTGATCTTCAGCGGTTTGCGCGGCGGCCTGGTCGACCACCTCGGCTTCGGCGCTGGCCGCCTGTTCGATGGGCTTGGCCGTGGTGCTGGCGTCCTTGCTGTTGCTGGCGGTCGCCGCCGGTGCCTTGGGCGCTTCGTCCACCCGTGGCTGGATCGCGTCGCTTTGCAGGTCCGGCAGGGTCAGGCTCAGGCTGCTCCACTGGGCATCCGGGAACTTGCGCCGCAACGGGCCGATTGCCTGGGGCCAGTCAGCGGTTTCGCCGGCACCGGGAATCAGGATCACCGCGCCCAGGGGCGAAGGCGTGTTGGCCGGTTTCCACAAGGCCAGGAAACTGTCGCCGCCGGCTTGCAGTTGCTGTTGTTCCTGCTGGGGCAATTGGCGTTCCAGCGCGGTCGCGTCTTCCTGGCTACGCTCGAGCAGGGGCTGGCGCTCCACCGGCTTTTCGGCGGGCTTCTGCGCCGGGTCGGCGGCCATGACGGGCGCGGCACAAGGTAGTATCAGCGACAGGCACAGCGCGGGCAGTGCCAGGCGGTAGAGAAGAGGCATCGAATTTTCCAGGCCAGAGTCATCCTGGCAGCCTAATGGGTTGGTCAGCATTTGTCAGTGTGTGAGCGTCGAATGATACGGTTTTGCTGCCTGTGGGTTATCGGCTGTTTGTGTTTTCCCTTGATTGCCTGGGCGGCGCCTGCTTCCCATGGGCAAGGGGTTGTCTTGTCCGGCGAGCAGCGCGAGTGGCTCGACCAGCACCACGAGTTGCGGGTCGGTCTGGTCCTGCAGGCGCCGTATGCGCAATACGACCGTCGGCTGCAGCGCTTGTCCGGGGCCAATGTGGAACTGATGGCCTGGGTGGCCAAGAGCCTCGATGTCGAACTGACCTGGCGTAACTTTCCCGATCAGACGCAACTGGAAAAAGCCTTGCGCGAAGGCGAGATCGACCTCGCACCGGGGCTGACCCAGACCCCGGCGGGGCTGCGCCTGTGGCTGTTCTCCGATCCTTATATGCGTGTACCGCAACTGGTGGTGGGCGAACGCAACGGCGCCGGCGCCGTGGAGCTGGAAAAACTCGACAGCCAGACCCGCGTGGCCGTGCGCATGCCCAGTACGGTCGCCGATTACCTGCGCAACACCTACCCCAATCTCAATCTGCAGGGTGTGCCGCTGGAGCGCCAGGCCCTGCAATTGTTGACAAGCCAGCAGGCTCGCTACGCGGTGATCGATGAGGCGCAGCTCAGTCGCCTGTCCAACGAAGAAGAGTTTGCCGGGCTGGCAGTGGTCGGCGATATCGGCTTGCCGCAGCTACTGCGAGTGGCGACACGGCGCGACTGGCCGGAACTGGCGGGGGTTGTGGAGAAGGCTCTGCATGCGATCCCGGCGCGGGATCTGGAGCAACTGCATGCCCGCTGGCTGCAACCGAAGTACCCGCGCCTGACGGAGTCACCGGGCTTCTGGCAAAACCTCTGTCTGCTGCTGGTGGTGTTGTTGTTCGCGGGCCTGGCCATCATCTTCTGGCTGCGTCGCCAGCAGCACAGCCTGGAGCATGAGCTGCTCGCCGCCCGGGAAGCCCTCGCCCGACGTGAGGCGAGTGAAGAAGCCCTGCGCCTGACCCAGTTTTCCATCGACCAGAGCACGGTGGGGATTCTCTGGGTCAACTGGGACAGTCATGTCCGTTATGCCAACCGAGCGGCGGAAGAGATGCTCGGTTATCCGCCGGGCGCGGTGTTCGACCGCCCCTTGATCGACTTCGATCCGAACCTGAACATGGATCGCTGGCTGAACCTGTGGAAGCGTGCCCGGGCTAGCGAGGAAGGCCCGCAAAGTCTGGAAACCCAATGCGTTCGCGCCGATGGCAGCATCCTGCCGGCCGATGTGTCGTTGAGCTTCCTGCGTTTTCGCGAGGGCGAATACCTGGTGGTCTACCTCAACGACGTCACCGAGCGCCGCCGTGCGCTGGCGTCAGCCCAGGAAAGCGAAGCGCGTTTGAAGGCAATCGCCGCCAATGTGCCGGGCTTGGTGTTCCGACTGGAGCGTGTACCGTTGACCGGCGAGCTGCATTTTCCCTATATCAGCGAAGGCAGCGAGAGTCTGGTGGGCTATGCCCCGGCGACCCTGCGCCAGCAGGACATCGGCTTGCGCAGCCTGGTGCATCCGGACGACAGGGCCGGTTACCACCAGACCCAGGATCGGGCGCTGGAGGCGGACAGCGACTGGTCCTGGCAAGGCCGGATCATGACCCGCGAAGGCCGCCAGCGCTGGGCCGAGATCAAGGCCATCAGCCGTCGGCTGGAGGATGGCAGCGTGGTCTGGGACGGTATCGTCTGGGATATCAGCGAGAGCAAGCGCATCGAGCTGGAACTGGCGGCGTCCCGCGAACAGCTGCGCGAGCTGTCGGCCCACCTGGAAAGCGTCCGTGAAGAGGAGAAGGCCCGTATCGCCCGGGAGGTTCACGACGAACTGGGGCAGATGCTGACGGTGCTCAAGCTGGAAACGTCCATGTGCGAACTGGCCTATGCTCAGCTCGATCCTGGCCTGAATGATCGGCTCAACAGCATGAAGAAGCTGATTGCTCAACTGTTCCAACTGGTCCGGGATGTGGCGACGGCCTTGCGCCCACCGATTCTCGATGCCGGCATTGCCTCGGCCATCGAATGGCAGGCCCGGCGGTTCGAGGCGCGGACGCAGATTCCCTGCCTGGTGCAAGTGCCGGAGCATCTGCCGGCACTCAGTGATGCAAAAGCCATCGGCCTGTTTCGTATCCTCCAGGAAGCGCTGACCAACGTCATGCGCCATGCCCAGGCGCATACTGTTGAGCTGACACTGACCGTTGAGGGCGAGGATTTATGCCTGACCATCAGTGATGATGGCGTAGGATTCGTCTCCGCCAGCGGCAGGCCGACCTCCTTTGGAGTGGTCGGCATGCGTGAGCGGGTATTGATGCTCGGCGGCACGTTGCGCCTGGAAAGCGTGGTGGGTGAGGGGACGACCCTCAGCGCACGGGTGCCGTTGGACGTGTAGGCCTTGATAGCGGTTCAACTGATTCAACCGGGAGATAACATTGATCCGCGTACTGGTAGCCGAAGACCACACCATTGTCCGCGAGGGCATCAAGCAGTTGATCGGTCTGGCCAAGGACCTGTCCGTGGTGGGGGAGGCCAGCAATGGCGAACAACTGCTCGAAGTCCTGCGCCATACGCCCTGCGAAGTGGTCCTGCTGGATATCTCGATGCCGGGTGTCAACGGCCTGGAGGCCATCCCGCGGATTCGCGCGTTGAACAATCCCCCGGCGATCCTGGTGCTGTCCATGCACGACGAGGCGCAGATGGCGGCTCGGGCGCTCAAGGTCGGTGCCGCCGGCTATGCGACCAAGGACAGCGATCCGGCGCTGTTGCTGACGGCGATCCGCAAGGTCGCGGCCGGCGGTCGCTACATTGACCCGGACCTGGCCGACCGCATGGTCTTCGAAGTCGGCCTGACCGATTCGCGACCACTGCACGCCTTGCTCTCGGAGCGCGAGTTCTCGGTTTTCGAGCGCCTGGCCCAGGGCGCCAATGTCAACGACATCGCCCAGCAACTGGCCCTGAGCAGCAAGACCATCAGCACCCACAAGGCGCGGTTGATGCAGAAGCTCAACATCACCTCCCTGGCCGAACTGGTGAAATACGCGATGGAGCACAAGCTGCTCTGAGGCGGAATTCCCTGACCCTGTAGGAGCGAGCTTGCTCGCGATGGACGTTAACGATAACGCGGGAAGTCTGATGCCCCGCGGAGCCTGGGTCACCATCGCGAGCAAGCTCGCTCCTACAAAAACAGGTATGCACATATCCATTTGCGACAGCCTTGGATGGTCGTCTGACGATGTTCCGGGCCTCTCCGTCGAGAGCGCTTCATGGGCTTATCCAATCCCGCCATCCTTGTAGGGCAATCCCTACCCCAATTCTTCCAGACGGCTGAGGACAATCTCTCCCGCCCCCCGATTTGCGCTGCCACCAGCCTTCACTAGGCTTAGCCCCACGGCAGTCCAAAACAAAAAGGTGAGGGTATGAGCGAGGTTGATTCAAGCGCTGGGGCGAACGATGTACTGGTCAGCTTTCGTGGCGTACAGAAAAGCTACGACGGTGAGAACCTGATCGTCAAAGACCTCAACCTGGACATTCGCAAGGGCGAATTCCTGACCCTGCTCGGGCCTTCCGGTTCTGGCAAGACCACCAGCCTGATGATGCTGGCCGGGTTCGAAACCCCGACCGCCGGCGAGATCCTGCTGGCCGGCCGCTCCATCAACAATGTCCCACCGCACAAACGCGACATCGGCATGGTGTTCCAGAACTACGCCCTGTTCCCGCACATGACCGTCGCCGAGAACCTGGCGTTCCCGTTGACCGTGCGCGGTTTGAGCAAGACCGACGTCAGCGAGCGGGTCAAGCGGGTGCTGGGCATGGTCCAGCTCGACAAGTTCGCCCAGCGCTACCCGGCGCAGTTGTCCGGTGGCCAGCAGCAGCGGGTGGCGTTGGCCCGGGCCCTGGTGTTCGAGCCCCAACTGGTGCTGATGGACGAACCCCTCGGTGCACTGGACAAACAGTTGCGCGAACACATGCAGATGGAAATCAAGCACCTGCACCAGCGCCTCGGCGTGACCGTGGTCTACGTGACCCACGACCAGGGCGAAGCCCTGACCATGTCCGACCGCGTGGCGGTGTTCCACCAGGGCGAGATCCAGCAGATCGCGCCGCCGCGCACCCTCTACGAAGAACCGAAGAACACCTTCGTCGCCAACTTTATCGGCGAGAACAACCGCCTCAACGGCCGCCTGCACAGTCACAGCGGTGATCGCTGCGTGGTCGAGCTCGGCCGTGGTGAGAAGGTCGAGGCACTGGCGGTGAACGTCGGCAAGACCGGCGAGCCGGTGACCCTGTCGATCCGCCCGGAACGCATCAGCCTCAACGGCTCCAGCGAGTCCTGCGTCAACCGCTTCTCGGGCCGTGTGGCCGAGTTCATCTATCTGGGCGACCACGTGCGTGTGCGCCTGGAAGTCTGCGGCAAGACCGACTTTTTCGTGAAACAGCCCATTGCCGAGCTGGACCCAGCCCTGGCGGTCGGCGACGTCGTACCTATCGGCTGGCAAGTGGAGCACGTTCGCGCGCTCGATCCGTTACTGGACGCCAGTTGACCGCGGTAACCCAAGAGGCGAATCCATCGCCCCGTGCTTCACCAACCTGCACTGTGGAGAGAAGAATAAATGCTTAAATCCCTGAAATTCAGCGCCCTGACCCTTGGGCTGATGTGCGCGGCAAATGCCATGGCGGGGCCCGACCTGACCGTGGTGTCCTTTGGTGGCGCGAACAAGGCCGCACAGGTCAAGGCGTTCTATGCGCCGTGGGAGGCGGCGGGCAAGGGCAAGATCGTGGCCGGCGAGTACAACGGTGAAATGGCCAAGGTCAAGGCCATGGTCGACACCAAGAGCGTGTCCTGGGACCTGGTAGAGGTCGAGTCGCCGGAACTGTCCCGCGGTTGCGACGAAGACATGTTCGAACCCCTCGACCCGGCGCTGTTCGGCAAGGGCGAAGATTACGTCAAGGGCGCCATCCAGCCTTGCGGCGTGGGCTTCTTTGTCTGGTCGACGGTACTGGCCTACAACGCTGACAAAGTGAGCAGTGCACCGACCAGCTGGGCCGATTTCTGGGACACCAAGAAATTCCCCGGCAAGCGTGGCCTGCGCAAGGGCGCCAAGTACACCCTGGAATTCGCCTTGATGGCTGACGGCGTGGCGCCGAAAGACGTCTACAAGGTACTGGCCGGCAAGGATGGCCAGGACCGTGCGTTCAAGAAGCTCGACGAGCTGAAGCCGAATATCCAGTGGTGGGAAGCCGGCGCGCAGCCGCCGCAGTACCTCGCCTCCGGCGACGTGGTGATGAGCTCGGCCTACAACGGTCGGATCGCCGCGGTACAGAAAGAAAGCAACCTGAAAGTGGTCTGGAACGGCGGCGTCTATGACTTCGACGCCTGGGCGATTCCAAAAGGCCTGAAGGGCGAGCGTCTTGAAGCGGCGAAGAAATTCATCGCCTTCTCGGTGATGCCGCAGCAGCAGAAGGTCTACTCGGAAAACATCGCCTACGGCCCGGCCAACGTCCAGGCGGTGCCGTTGCTCGATAAAGCCATCCTGAAAGACATGCCGACCACCCCGGAAAACATCGCCAACCAGGTGCAGATCGACGTTGCCTTCTGGGCGGATAACGGTGAGCAGCTGGAACAGCGCTTCAACGCCTGGGCTGCCAAGTAACACAGCAGGTCCCAAGAACAGCGGGCGGTGCGCGGCAACGCGACACCGCCCGCTGTAACAATAAAAGAATTCCGGAGTTCGCCATGGCCCTCACCGTTCCTCTGAACGAGGTCACCAGTCCCACCTTGAAGCAGCGCCTGGCGCGTGCCGAGCGGGTCAACCGCTGGAAGGCCCAGGCCTTGATTGCACCGCTGGTGCTGTTTCTGTTGCTGGTGTTCCTGGTGCCCATCGTGGCGCTGCTCTATAAAAGTGTCGGTAACCCGGAAGTGGTCGGCGCCATGCCGCGCACCGTGGTCGCCGTCGCCGCCTGGGACGGCAAGAGCCTGCCCGGCGAGCCGGTCTACAAGGCCTTGAGCGAAGACCTCGGCGACGCCCGCAAGAATCAGACCCTGGGCGATCTGTCCAAGCGCCTGAACATGGAACTGGCCGGCTATCGCAGCCTGTTGACCAAGACCGCGCGCGCCCTGCCGTTCAAGACCGAACCGGCCTCCTATAAAGAAGCCCTGGAAGCCCTCGACGAACGCTGGGGTGATCCGGCGTACTGGCAGGCGATCCGGCGCAATACCAGCAGCATCACCCCTTATTACCTGCTGGCGGCCGTCGACCATCGGATCGACGACCTCGGCGAACTGGCCCCGGCCACCCCGGACCAGGCGATCTACCTCGATATCTTTGCCCGCACCTTCTGGATGGGCCTGGTGATCACCGCCATCTGCCTGGTGCTGGCCTACCCGCTGGCCTACCTGCTGGCGAACCTGCCGTCGCGGCAGAGCAACCTGTTGATGATCCTCGTGCTGCTGCCGTTCTGGACTTCGATCCTGGTGCGGGTCGCGGCCTGGATCGTGCTGTTGCAGTCTGGTGGCCTGATCAATAGCGCGTTGATGGCCATGGGGGTGATCGACAAGCCGCTCGAGTTGGTGTTCAACCGCACCGGCGTCTACATCTCCATGGTGCACATCCTGCTGCCGTTCATGATCCTGCCGATCTACAGCGTGATGAAGGGCATCTCGCCGACCTATATGCGCGCGGCAATCTCCCTGGGCTGTCATCCGTTCGCCAGCTTCTGGCGGGTGTACTTCCCGCAGACCTATGCCGGCGTGGGCGCGGGTTGCCTGCTGGTGTTCATCCTGGCGATTGGTTACTACATCACCCCGGCCCTGCTCGGTAGTCCGAACGACCAGATGGTCAGCTACTTCGTCGCCTTCTACACCAACACCAGCATCAACTGGGGCATGGCGACCGCCCTGGGTGGCTTGCTGCTGCTGGCGACCGTGGTCCTGTACCTGATTTACAGCCGGTTGGTGGGCGCCAGCCGCCTGCGCCTGAGCTAAGGAGAATAAGAAATGCTGAGTCCCTACATGTCGCCCGTCGAGCGGGTCTGGTTCTACAGTTTGCGCACCCTGTGCGGGCTGATCCTGCTGTTCCTGATCCTGCCGGTGCTGGTGATCATCCCGCTGTCGTTCAACTCGGGCAGTTTCCTCGTCTATCCGCTGCAAGGCTTCTCGCTGCACTGGTACCAGGACTTCTTCGCCTCGGCGGAATGGATGCGCGCCTTGCGCAACAGCATCATCGTCGCTCCGGCGGCCACGGCGCTGGCGATGGTCTTCGGGACCCTGGCGGCGATCGGCCTGACCCGGGGCGATTTCCCGGGCAAGCCGCTGGTGATGGCCCTGGTGATCTCGCCCATGGTGGTGCCGGTGGTGATCATCGGTGTGGCCAGCTACCTGTTCTTCGCTCCCCTGGGGCTGGGTAACAGTTTCTTCTCGTTGATCGTGGTGCATGCGGTGTTGGGCGTGCCCTTTGTGATCATCACCGTGTCGGCGACCTTGCAGGGTTTCAATCACAACCTGGTACGTGCCGCGGCCAGCCTGGGGGCCTCGCCACTGACGGCGTTCCGCCGGGTGACCCTGCCGCTGATCGCGCCGGGGGTGATTTCCGGGGCGCTGTTTGCCTTTGCGACCTCGTTCGACGAAGTGGTGGTGACCCTGTTCCTTGCCGGCCCCGAACAGGCGACCCTGCCCCGGCAGATGTTCAGCGGCATTCGCGAGAACCTCAGCCCGACCATCGCCGCGGCGGCGACCTTGCTGATTGTCTTCTCGGTGATCCTGCTGCTGACCCTGGAATGGCTGCGCGGGCGCAGCGAGAAACTGCGCACGACCCAGGTCTGAAAATGATCTCTTGAAAACACCATGGGACCTGTAGGAGCAGGGCTTGCCCGCGAAGCTTTTGGCGCCTTTAAGGACGCCTTCGCGGGCAAGCCCTGCTCCTACAGGTTTCATGGCGCTCATGGGAGCGCATTTCCCATTCATAACCTGAATTCATCTTCTGGATGACAGAGCAAAGCCAATCCCGGTTATGCTTGCCCGTGCCCTGATCATCACGACAAGAAGGCTGCGAGCATGAGCATTTCCTCATTCAAGATCGCCCATAAACTGATCACCGGCCGTGGCGCCATCGAGCAATTGGCCGATGAGCTGACCCGGCTGAATGTCGACCATCCGTTGATCGTGACCGATGCCGCACTGGTCAAGTCAGGGACCGTCGAGCTGGCACTGGCTCACCTGGGTGGGCGCACCTATGCAATCTTCGACCGTGTGCTGCCCGACCCGGAAATCGCCATTGTCGAGGACTGCATGCGGGCCTACCGCGAAGGCGGGCACGACGGCCTGATCGGCCTGGGCGGTGGCAGCGCCATCGACATCGCTAAAAGCGTGGGTGCCTACGCCGGTTATCACGGGGCCCTGGAGGATCTGTTCGGCATTGACCAGGTGCCGCGCAAGGGCCCGCCGCTGATCGCCATCCCCACCACAGCCGGCACCGGCTCCGAGGTGACCAATGTCGCCATTCTCTCCGACAAGCAGGCCCAGCTGAAAAAGGGCATCGTCAGCGATTACCTGCTGCCGGATGTGGCACTGGTCAGTCCGCAGATGACCCTGACCTGCCCGCGCAGCGTCACCGCCGCCAGTGGCGTCGATGCCTTGGTCCACGGGATTGAAGCCTACCTGTCACTCAATGCCTCGCCGATTACCGATGCCCTGGCCATTGGCGCGATCAAGCTGATTGCCACGGCGCTGCCCAAGGCCTACGCCAACCCGTCCAACCTCCAGGCCCGTGAGGAAATGGCTACCGCCAGCCTGATGGCCGGGATGGCTTTCGGTAATGCCGGCGTCGGTGCCGTACATGCCCTGGCCTATCCGTTGGGTGGACGCTTCAATATCGCCCACGGGGTCAGCAATGCCCTGTTGCTGCCCTATGTCATGAGCTGGAACAAGATCGCCTGTGTCGAGCGCATGCGTGACATTGCCATCGCCATGGGCGTCAATGTCACGGGTCTGAGCCTGATCGAAGCGGCCGACAAAGCCGTAGCCGCCATGACCGATCTGTGCGCCGCGGTGGAGATTCCCGCCGGTCTCGCAAGCTTCGGCGTCCCCCTGGACGCGATCCCGGCCATGGCCGAGGAGGCGGCGGCCACCGAGCGTTTGATGCGCAACAATCCCCGTCGCCTGAGTGCGGTGGACATCGAAAAGATCTACCGCGCCGCTTACTGAGGGCTTTGGCTCAAGCATTCCAGGCTTGCATGGCCAATCGTCGCGGTCACGGTGGGCGGGGCAAAGCGGGCGGTATACAATGCCCGCCATCGTGATTCTGCTCAAAAAAGGTGCGTCATGCAGCCCTTCGTCATTGCTCCGTCGATTCTCTCCGCCGATTTCGCCCGTCTGGGTGAGGAAGTGGACAACGTGCTCGCTGCCGGAGCCGACTTCGTGCACTTCGATGTCATGGACAACCATTATGTGCCCAACCTGACCATCGGCCCGATGGTCTGCGCGGCACTGCGCAAGTACGGCATCACCGCGCCCATCGATGCACACCTGATGGTCAGCCCGGTGGACCGCATCGTCGGCGACTTCATCGAAGCCGGTGCGACCTACATCACCTTCCACCCGGAAGCCACGCTGCACGTCGACCGTTCCCTGCAACTGATCCGCGAAGGCGGTTGCAAGGCCGGCCTGGTGTTCAACCCGGCCACACCCCTGGATGTGCTCAAGTACGTGATGGACAAGGTCGACATGGTCCTGCTGATGAGCGTCAACCCGGGTTTTGGCGGGCAGAAGTTCATTCCCGGCACCCTCGACAAGCTGCGTGAAGCGCGGGCCCTGATCGATGCCTCTGGCCGTGATATCCGCCTGGAAATCGACGGCGGTGTGAACGTCAACAATATCCGCGAAATCGCCGCGGCCGGTGCCGACACCTTTGTCGCCGGCTCGGCGATCTTCAATGCCCCGAACTACCTTGAAGTCATCGAGAAAATGCGCGCCGAACTGGCGCTGGCTCGATCATGACCGTGTTCGAGCAGCTTTTTCCGGGCCGTTTGCCCAAGCTGGTGATGTTCGATCTGGATGGGACGCTGGTGGATTCGGTGCCCGACCTGGCCCTGGCGGTGGATAAAATGCTGCTCGCCCTCGGGCGTCCGGTGGCCGGGCTGCACGCGGTGCGCGAGTGGGTTGGCAACGGCGTGCTGGTCCTGGTACGTCGGGCGCTGGCCGGTCATATCGATCACTCGGGCGTCGACGACGACGAAGCCGAGCAGGCGTTGGCGATCTTCATGGAGGCCTATTCCGGTGGTCATGAGCTGACCCAGGTCTATCCCGGCGTGCACGAAACCCTGAGCTGGATGCACAAGCAGGGCATGGAAATGGCCCTGATCACCAACAAGCCGGAGCAGTTCGTCGCGCCCTTGCTGGATGAAATGAAACTGGGACGGTTTTTCCGCCTGATCATCGGCGGCGACACCTTGCCGCAGCGCAAGCCCGACCCGGCGGCGCTGTTCCATGTGATGAAAATGACTGGTATCCCGGCCTCGCAGTGCCTGTTTATCGGTGACTCGCGCAGTGATGTGCAGGCCGCCAAGGCCGCCGGCGTCACCTGCGTGGCCCTCAGCTATGGCTACAACCATGGCCGGCCGATCGCCGAAGAAGAGCCCGCGCTGGTCATCGACGATCTGCGGGCGCTGATTCCCGGTTGCCTGGAAGCTGGCGCTGAGCTAATGTCGGTGGACTCTGTTCAATCCCCTCCTGGAAACGCCATCGTGGTGGTTACTCGCAAACTCTGGATGAAAGTCATCAAGGCCCTGGCCCGCTGGCGTTGGCGCGCCTGACTTGATCCTGGCCGCGACTCATGCGGCGCGTTTGCATACCTGACTGTTCGACCCTCAAGCCACGAGGCATATGATGACCCGCGAAGAATTCCTGCGTTTGGCCGCTGCCGGCTACAACCGCATCCCGCTTGCCTGCGAAACCCTGGCCGACTTCGATACCCCGTTGTCGATCTACCTGAAACTGGCCGACCAGCCCAACTCCTACCTGCTGGAGTCGGTGCAGGGCGGCGAGAAATGGGGCCGTTATTCGATCATCGGCCTGCCGTGCCGCACCGTGCTGCGGGTGCACGACCACCAGGTCAGCGTGACTCACGACGGCGTCGAGATCGAGCGTTGCGAGGCCGAGGATCCGCTGGATTTCGTCGAGACCTTCAAGGCGCGCTACAACGTGCCGACCATCGCCGGGTTGCCGCGTTTCAACGGCGGGCTGGTGGGCTACTTCGGTTATGACTGTGTGCGTTATGTGGAAAAGCGTCTGGGTAAATGCCCGAACCCGGATCCACTGGGCGTACCCGATATCCTGTTGATGGTTTCCGACGCCGTGGTGGTCTTCGACAACCTGGCGGGTAAGATGCACGCCATCGTCCTGGCCGATCCGTCCCAGGACAACGCCTACGAACAAGGCCAGGCGCGTCTGCAGGAATTGCTGGAACAACTGCGCCAGCCGATCATTCCGCGTCGCGGCCTGGAACTCGACCGGCCACCGGCCGCCGACCCGGTGTTCCGTTCGAGTTTCACCCAGGGTGACTACGAGCGGGCAGTCGACACCATCAAGGAATACATCCTTGCCGGTGACTGCATGCAGGTCGTGCCGTCGCAGCGCATGTCCATCGATTTCAAGGCCGCGCCCATCGACCTGTACCGGGCGTTGCGCTGCTTCAACCCGACGCCGTACATGTACTTCTTCAACTTCGGCGACTTCCATGTGGTCGGCAGTTCGCCGGAGGTGCTGGTGCGGGTCGAAGACAACCTGATCACCGTCCGCCCCATCGCCGGTACCCGTCCACGGGGTGCTACCGAGGAAGCCGACCTGGCCCTGGAAGACGACCTGCTGTCCGACGCCAAGGAAATCGCCGAGCACCTGATGCTGATCGACCTGGGCCGCAACGACACCGGTCGGGTGTCCGAGATCGGTTCGGTGAAGCTGACCGAGAAGATGGTGATCGAGCGTTACTCGAATGTGATGCACATCGTGTCCAACGTCACCGGGCAACTGAAGAGCGGCCTGACGTCCATGGACGCCCTGCGCGCGATCCTGCCGGCGGGCACGCTGTCCGGTGCGCCGAAGATTCGCGCGATGGAAATCATCGATGAACTGGAGCCGGTCAAGCGCGGTGTGTATGGCGGCGCGGTCGGTTACTACGCCTGGAACGGCAATATGGACACCGCCATCGCCATTCGGACCGCGGTGATCAAGGACGGCGAGCTGCATGTGCAGGCCGGTGGCGGCATCGTCGCCGACTCGGTGCCGGCGCTGGAGTGGGAAGAAACGCTGAACAAGCGTCGCGCGATGTTCCGTGCTGTCGCCCTCGCTGAACAAACCCCCGCGTCCGACGCCTGAGGAGCTTTTTGTCATGTTGCTGATGATCGATAACTACGACTCGTTTACCTACAACGTCGTGCAATACCTCGGTGAGCTGGGCGCGGACGTCAAGGTCGTGCGTAATGACGAATTGACCGTGGCCGAAATCGAAGCCCTCAAGCCGGAACGCATTGTCGTCTCTCCAGGCCCGTGCACGCCGACCGAGGCGGGCATTTCCCTGGAGGCCATCAAGTATTTCGCCGGAAAGCTGCCGATCCTCGGGGTCTGCCTCGGTCACCAATCCATCGGCCAGGCCTTTGGCGGCGATGTGGTGCGGGCCCGCCAGGTGATGCACGGCAAGACCAGCCCGCTGTTCCACGAAGGCAAGGGCGTGTTCGCCGGTTTGAACCTGCCGCTGACCGTTACCCGCTATCACTCCTTGATCGTCAAGCGCGAAACCTTGCCGGACTGCCTGGAGCTGACCGCCTGGACCCAACTGGAAGACGGCTCGGTCGACGAGATCATGGGCCTGCGGCACAAGACACTGAACATTGAAGGGGTGCAATTCCACCCCGAGTCGATTCTCTCCGAGCAGGGCCACGAGCTGTTCGCCAACTTTCTCAAACAGACCGGCGGCACGCGCTAAGGAGTTTTCATGGATATCAAGACAGCCCTGGGCCGTATCGTCGGCCATCTGGACCTGAGCACCGAAGAAATGCGCGACGTCATGCGTGAAATCATGACCGGGCAATGCACCGAGGCGCAGATCGGCGCCTTTATGATGGCCATGCGCATGAAGAGCGAAAGCATCGACGAGATCGTCGGCGCGGTCTCGGTGATGCGCGAGTTGGCCGACAAGGTCGAACTCAAGACCCTCGACGGCGTGGTCGATGTGGTCGGCACCGGCGGTGACGGGGCGAATATTTTCAACGTGTCCACCGCTTCCGCCTTTGTGGTGGCCGCTGCCGGTTGCACTGTGGCCAAGCACGGCAACCGCGCGGTCTCGGGTAAAAGCGGCAGTGCCGACCTGCTCGAAGCCGCCGGTATCTACCTCAACCTGACCCCGGTCCAGGTGGCGCGTTGCATCGACAATGTCGGCATCGGCTTCATGTTCGCCCAGACCCATCACAGCGCCATGAAGTACGCCGCCGGTCCGCGCCGCGATCTCGGCCTGCGCACCTTGTTCAACATGCTCGGCCCGCTTACGAATCCGGCCGGCGTGAAACATCAGGTGGTCGGTGTCTTCACCCAGGCCTTGTGCCGGCCATTGGCCGAAGTGCTGCACCGCCTGGGTAGCAAGCATGTATTGGTGGTGCATTCCCAGGATGGCCTGGACGAATTCAGCCTTGCCGCGCCGACCTTTGTGGCGGAGCTGAAAGATGGTGCAATAACTGAATACTGGGTTCAGCCGGAAGACTTGGGTATAAAAAGCCAGAGTCTATTTGGCTTGGTGGTCGAGAGTCCGGCGGCATCCCTGGAACTGATCCGCGATGCCCTGGGTCGTCGCAAGACCGAGAACGGCCAGAAGGCCGCCGAAATGATCGTGCTCAATGCCGGCGCCGCGCTGTATGCCGCCGACCATGCCAGCAGCCTCAAAGAAGGCGTAGCCTTGGCTCACGATGCACTGCACACCGGCCTTGCCCGGGAAAAACTCGAAGAGCTGGGCGCGTTCACCGCCGTATTCAAGCAGGAGAATGAAGGATGAGTGTGCCAACCGTTCTGGAGAAGATCCTCGCCCGCAAGGCCGAGGAAGTGGCTGAGCGCCGCGCCCGTGTGAGTCTGGCCGAGCTTGAGACGCTGGCACGGGCCGCCGATGCGCCGCGTGGTTTCGCCCAGGCGCTGATCGGGCGTGCGAAGCAGAAGCAGCCGGCGGTGATTGCCGAAATCAAGAAGGCTTCGCCGAGCAAGGGTGTGATCCGCGAGAACTTCATTCCGGCCGATATCGCCCGCAGCTACGAAAAGGGCGGGGCGACCTGCCTGTCGGTGTTGACCGACGTCGACTATTTCCAGGGTTCCGACCTTTACCTGCAACAGGCGCGCGCGGCGTGCAAGTTGCCGGTGATCCGCAAGGATTTCATGGTCGACCCGTATCAGATCGTCGAAGCCCGTGCCCTCGGCGCCGATTGCATCCTGCTGATCGTCGCGGCGCTGGACGACGGGCTGATGGCCGAACTGGCCGCGGTAGCCAAGGGCGTCGGTCTCGATGTGCTGGTGGAATCCCATGACGCCGCCGAACTGGAGCGGGCCTTGAAGGTCCTCGACACGCCGCTGATCGGGATCAACAACCGCAACCTGCACACCTTTGAGGTCAGCCTGGAAACCACCCTCGACCTGTTGCCGATCATCCCTCGGGATCGTTTGGTGATTACCGAGAGCGGTATTCTCAACCGGGCGGATGTCGAGCTGATGGAAATCAGCGAGGTCTATTCGTTCCTGGTAGGCGAGGCCTTCATGCGCGCGGACAGCCCGGGCGATGAACTGCAGCGGCTGTTTTTCCCCGAGCGTGGTGCACCGGCCATCAGCGGTTCGACCCTCGACTGACCGGGACTTGCTATCAGGATGACCTCGATGCCCCTGGCTGTTGCCCTCACCGTAGAAGCTGGACTGCGCGCCGAGCAGGATTTGCTGGCCTCGGTCTGTGCCGGTGAGCAGGATTGGGGGTTGTTGTTCTGGCAACCCAGCGACCGTGCCCTGGTGATGCCACGGCGCTTGAATCGTTTGCCGGGGTTCGACGCGGCGTGCGATGACCTGGCGGCCACCGGCTGGCCGGTATTGCTGCGTGAAACCGGCGGCGAGCCGGTGCCGCAGTCCGGCGCCACGGTCAATATTGCCCTGGTGTATGCTCCGCCCCGTCACGAAGGTGACCAGAATCGTATCGAAACCGGTTATCGGCGCCTGTGCCAGCCGATCTGCGATGCCCTCGATGAGCTGGGGGGCGTGTCATCCCTGGGCGAAATCGACGGTGCGTTTTGCGACGGCCGCTTCAACGTCAACCTCAATGGCCGCAAGATGGTCGGCACCGCCCAGCGCTGGCGCCAGAGCCAGGGTGGCACTCGGCCGGTGGGGTTGGTGCATGGGGCGATGCTGATGGATAACGAGCGCGATTCGATGGCGGCGGCGGTCAATCGCTTCAACCAGGCCTGTCAGCTGGATGCCCGGGTCAGGGCGCAAAGCCATGTCGCCTTGCATGAGGTGTATGCCGCGCCGCTATTCCTTGAGCGGCTCAGCGAGCTGTACCAACAGATGTTGCAGGATATCTTCCAGCCTTAACGGGTGCCGAATACCACCATGGTCTTGCCTTTGACGTGCACCAGGTTTTGCTCTTCCAGATCCTTGAGCACCCGTCCGACCATCTCCCGCGAGCAGCCGACGATCCGGCCGATTTCCTGGCGGGTGATCTTGATCTGCATACCGTCGGGGTGGGTCATGGCATCGGGTTGCTTGCACAGTTCGAGCAGGCAACGGGCAACACGACCGGTGACGTCGAAGAACGCCAGGTCACCGACCTTGCGCGTGGTGTTGCGCAGGCGTTGGGCAATCTGGCCGCTGAGGGCGTAGAGAATATCCGGGTCTTGTTGGGCCAGTTCGCGAAACTTGCAGTAGCTGATCTCCGCCACTTCGCATTCGACCTTGGCCCGCACCCAGGCGCTGCGCTCCTGTTCATGGCCGGCCTGCTCGAACAAACCCAGTTCACCGAAAAAATCGCCGGCATTGAGGTAGGCGATGATCATTTCCCGTCCGTCGTCATCTTCGATCAGGATCGTGACCGAGCCCTTGATGATGAACGACAGGGTTTGCGAACGATCACCGGCACAAATGATATTGCTCTTGGCCTGGTAGCGGCGGCGCTGACAATGCATCAGCAGTTTGTCGAGGTTCTTGATCTTGGGGGAGGAAGCGGAAGCCAGAGCAACCATGGTGGTATCCCGAAAAGACTGCGCGGTGTGGTTTGTTTTTTTAGGCATAGCTGCAACGCTGGCAGAACGCCAGCGATTTGGCGCCAGCATAACAGAGGCATTGTGTGGAAAATGGGGAATTTAGGTGGCTGACTAACCGGTCGTCGCCCGTTGTCGGCTTCCTGTCGGAGCGGGGGGCTGTGCTAAGCTGGCTCCCTTTTTTCAGCAGTGGAGTCTAGGTGATGAAGGCACGCATCCAATGGGCTGGCGAAGCCATGTTCCTCGGAGAGTCCGGTAGCGGGCATGTGGTGGTCATGGACGGTCCGCCGGAAAGCGGTGGTCGCAACCTGGGCGTTCGTCCCATGGAAATGCTGCTGTTGGGCCTGGGCGGTTGCAGCAACTTCGATGTGGTCAGCATCTTGAAGAAAGCCCGTCAGCCGGTTGAAAGCTGCGAAGCCTTTCTCGAAGCCGAGCGCGCGACTGAAGATCCCAAGGTATTCACCAAGATCCACCTGCATTTCGTGGTCAAGGGCCGTGGCCTGAAGGAAGCCCAGGTCAAGCGGGCGATCGAGCTGTCGGCGGAGAAATACTGCTCGGCTTCGATCATGCTCGGTGCTGCTGGCGTTGCCATCACTCACGACTACGAGATCATCGAACTCGGCTGAGTCGACATTCAACTATCATAAAGTCCATGCAGACTCTGGCGAGCACTCGTTCAGGTCTGCATAGCGCGCCACTTTTTTCAGGGCGCCCGGCCAGCAGCACGCCTGCGGCCGCGGATCCGAACAGCAACCAGAGTCGCCATCGCGAAGAGGTGTTAACCGTCCTACGCAGCTGTGTCGTTCACAACTGACGGGCATGCTTGATCACGCGGCGGTGCCGCATCGACATAGAGAGTTTCCAACGGTGAAAAGCAAACTCAAGCTCCACGGGTTCAACAACCTGACCAAGACCTTGAGCTTCAACATCTATGACATCTGCTATGCGGAAACCCCGCAGGACCAGCAGGCCTACGTCGAGTACATCAACCAGGAATACGACGCGGAACGCCTGACGCAGATCCTCACGGAAGTGGTGGATATCATTGGTGCCAATATCCTGAACATCGCGCGTCAGGACTACGACCCTCAAGGTGCCAGTGTCACTATCCTGATCTCCGAGCAGCCGGTGACGCCAACCGACAGCCAGATCGAAGAATCCCCGGGCCCGTTGCCCGAGACCATCCTGGCTCACCTCGACAAGAGCCATATCACGGTGCATACCTACCCGGAAATCCATCCGGTCGACGGTATCGCGACATTCCGTGTGGACATCGATGTGTCGACCTGCGGCGTCATCTCACCGCTCAAAGCCCTCAACTACCTGATTCACCAGTTCGACTCGGATATCGTCACCGTCGATTATCGCGTGCGCGGTTTCACCCGTGATGTCGAAGGCCGGAAACATTTCATCGACCACGAGATCAACTCGATCCAGAACTATCTCTCGGAAGACAGCCGCAAGAGCTATCAGATGACGGATGTGAACGTTTACCAGGAAAACCTGTTCCACACCAAGATGCTGCTCAAGGACTTTGAACTGGACAACTACCTGTTCGGTGACGCCACCAGCAACCTCTCGGCGGAACAGCGCAGCCAGGTGACTGAACGGGTGAAACACGAAATGCTGGAAATCTTCTACGCGCGAAATATGCCGACGTAGGTTTTTCGGCCGACAAAAAGAAGGGCGCCCCTGTGGCGCCCTTCTTTTTGTCGGCTCCGTGGCGGAGTCGCGGTGGGTCAGATGCGGTAGGTGCTCTTGGTCATGACCTTGGCCAGCAGGCTCATGCCGAACTTCACCGGGGCCGGGAAGCGGAAACCGCCAGCGTTCAGTGCGGATTCGGCGTGATGTTCTTCGTCGATGCGCATCTGCTCGAGGATCGCCCGGGACTTTTCGTCCTCGGCCGGCAACTGTTCCAGGTGTTCGTTCAGGTGCTTGCACACCTGGTCTTCGGTGGCGGCGACAAAACCCAGGCTGACTTTGTCGCTGATCAGCCCGGCGGCGGCGCCGATGCCGAAGGACAAGCCATAGAACAGCGGGTTGAGCACACTGGGATGACTGCCCAGCTGGCGGATGCGTTGTTCGCACCAGGCCAGGTGATCGACTTCTTCTTCAGCGGCCTTTTCCATGGCGGCGCGGACGTGGGGCAGCTTGGCGGTCAGGGCCTGGCCTTGATAAAGCGCCTGGGCACAGACTTCCCCGGTATGGTTGATGCGCATCAGGCCGGCGACGTGACGGCTGTCGTCCTCGCTCAGCGACGCGTCGGGCTGCACGATGGCCGGCGACGGACGGTAAGGCTGGCCGCTGAACGGCAGCAGGGTGCGCATGGCGGTATCGGCTTGCAGCAGAAGACGGTCAATCGGCGAGTAGTGACGTTGGGTAGTCATGCTGACCTCCGGGAAAAATCTCGGCCTGCAGTTTACCGCAATCGAGAGCGGAAGGTTTGAGTTGGGTCAGTGGGCGGGGAATGTTACAGCTATACACAATCTTGCAGACACCGCTAACCCTGTAGGAGCAGGGCTTGCCCGCGAAGCTTTTGCGCCCTCAAGGCCCCCTTCGCTGGCAAGCCAGGCTCCTACAGAACGGTGTGTTCCTTGGGGGGTATCAGCCCGGCGGCCAATGCATCTGGCGCTGACCCAGCACATGCATATGGATGTGATAGACGGTCTGCCCACCTTCTTCATTGCAGTTCATCACCACACGAAAGCCTTTCTCACAGCCCAGTTCCAGGGCCAGGCGCTGGGCGGTGAAGAGGATATGCCCGGCGAGGGCCTTGTCCTCTTCGGTCAGGTCATTGAGCGTGCGTACCGGCTTTTTCGGAATGACCAGGAAATGCACCGGCGCCTGTGGGGCGATATCGTGGAAGGCCAGGACCTGGTCATCCTCGTAAATGATCTTCGCGGGTATTTCTCTGTTGATGATCTTGGTGAACAGAGTATCCACAGCTGTTTCTCCATTGAGTGGGTCGGGCCAGAGTCTGTACGGACAAGGCCGTGAGTTCAAGTTTCAGCGCGGACAATAGGCCTTGGTCACGACACCGGCGAGCTTGCGCATCGCCCAGCGCGGCATCAGGCGCGGAGCTCGGGCCAGCCAGCGGTTACGCCAGCCGGGAATGATCACTGCGCGGTTCTTGTCCAGCGCGCGCACGGCGTACAACGCCACTTCTTCGGGGCTCATCATCAGCTTGCTGTTCGAAAGCTTTTCGACGGCCAACTGTGCTGTGCGAAAGAACGCGGTCCGGGTCAGGCCCGGGCAGAGTACCGACACCTTGATGCCGGTTTTCTTCAGCTCTTCGCGCAGACCTTCGGAGAAGTGCAGCACATAAGCCTTGCTCGCGTAATAGCTGCTCATCCAGGGCGCGGGATGAAACGCCGCGACGGAGGCGACGTTGAGGATCTGCCCGCCACCCTGTATTGCCATGAGATTACCCAGGGTATGACAAAGTCGGGTCAGGGCGAGGATGTTGACCTCGATCAGATCCTGCTCCGTCCCCCAATCCTGGGCCAGGAACGGGCCGCAGGTGCCGAGGCCGGCGCAGTTGACCAGCAGGTCGATCTGCCGCTCACCTTCTTCCAGTTCCAGCAGAAAACCGGAAAGGCGCAGCGGCTCGCTCAGGTCGCAGGCACGAAACAGCACCTCGACGCCGAAGCGTTGGGTCAGTTCGAGGGCAATGGTTTCCAGCTGATCACGCTGGCGGGCCACCAGAATCAGGCTGCGGCCGCGGCGCGCGAGGGCTTCGGCCAGTGCCAGGCCGATGCCGCTGGAGGCGCCGGTGATCAGGGCGTAACGGGTCATGCAGTTCTCCATCACAACGGCGGCGAGCCTTGGGACAGAGGGTCGCAGGCTCAGAAACCGTTATTCTTTTTCATCTTTGTCATAGTCTACAGCGGGCGGAGCGGATTCGGCTGCTGCATCGCTGGAGCTGTCGGCGTCATCGCTGTTGACGGCATCGCTGCTTTCGGAATAGCTGGCCGATTCCGTGTTGTATCTTTCCAGGTTGGTCAGGCCACCGGTCACGGCTACAACGCCAAAGATGACCCCGCTGACGACCGAGAGCACGGCCAGGACCTTGACCGCGGTGCTGTTGGGCGGTGGCGGTGCACCGTATTGGTTGGCGCCGGCATTGCCGGGGCAGAACATCAGCACGAAGGGGAACAGGCTGCCGACGAAGGGGACCAGCGTCAGTAGCCAGAGCCAGCCGGACCAGCCGATATCGTGCAGGCGCTGCACAGCGATCTGTACGGAAAAAATCACGAAGGCAATCAGGGCCGCACCACCGAGCACCACACCAATGACGATCGCCGTATTCACGGAGGCTGCCGCGGCGCCCATGGCGAAGGCGAAGATCGCGCCTGCCACCGGGAGGGTCACGAACATCAGCACCATGCTCCAGGCCAGGTAGCGCAGCCGACCGATACGCCCGTTTGTGGTGAAGGCCTTGAGTTGGCCGAAGGCCGGGAGGTTGTCGCCGACCCGGGCTTGTGGCGGGGCGTAGGGGGATTGGTAAGTCGTGGTGTCCGGTGGCGGTGTGCTGGCCGGCAGGTCATCGATATCCGCCAGGCTCAGTTCAACGGTAGGTGGTTCGGCCTCCAGGCGCGCCTCGATACCGGTTTTGCGCAAGGCTTGCAGGTAGGACTCGGCCTCAGCGGCCGAAAGGTCGCGCTTAAGGGCGACCGGCTGGCCGCTGAACAAACGTTCCACCGAAGCGACGTCGGTCTTGAACAGCGCGGCCAGGTTGAACTGGGCGGTGGTTTTGTCCACGCCGGCCTGCAAGGCGCCGTCGAACACGATTTTGAAGCGGTTGTCGCTCATGAAGGGCGTCCTTGTCACAAGTCATTGGCGTTGCAGGCCAAGCCTGCAACACAGATATTACGGGCGTGGCCAGTGCCGGGGCAACTCTGCTGCCAGCGCCTGGGCCTTGCGGTACTCGGCCTCGAGCCGGGCGACCAACTGGTCGACACTGGGCAAATCATCGATACCCCCCACCCCCTGGCCGGCCGACCAGACGGTTTTCCAGGCCTTGGCCTCGTCGCTGATGGGCTTGAGCTTGGAGCCGAAGTTGACTTCACCCTTGCCTTGCAGCGCGGCGAGGTCGAAGCCGGCGTTTTCCAGGCTCTGGCGCATAAAGCTCGCGGGCACCCCGGATACCGCCGCAGTGTGCACGATATCGACTGCCTGGGATGTGAGCAGCATCTCTTTATACGCGTCGGATGCATGACTTTCCGTAGTGCCGATAAATCGCGTGCCGAAGTAGGCCAGATCCGCGCCAAGCAACTGCGCGGCGAGAATCTCGTGACCATGGTTCAAACAACCGGCCAGCAGCAGGGTTTTGTCGAAGAACTGGCGGATTTCGGCGATCAGGGCAAACGGACTCCAGGTGCCGGCATGGCCACCGGCACCGGCCGCCACGGCAATCAGTCCGTCGACACCGGCCTCGGCGGCTTTTTCGGCATGGCGGCGGGTAGTCACATCGTGGAACACCAGGCCACCGTAGCTGTGTACGGCGTCCACCAGTTCCTTGACCGCGCCCAGGCTGGTGATGACGATCGGCACCTTGTGTTCGATGCAGATCTGCAGATCCGCCTGTAGCCGTGGGTTGCTGTTGTGCACGATCAGGTTGACGGCGTATGGCGCCGGATTATCCAGGGTCGCCAGGCCCGCTTCGATTTCCTCCAGCCAGGCCTTGAAGCCGCTGCTTTCGCGCTGGTTCAGGGCCGGGAAACTGCCCACCACCCCATTGCGGCAGCAGGCGAGCACCAGTTGCGGGTTGGAAATCAGGAACATCGGCGCGGCCACCACGGGCAAGCGCAGGCGTTGTTCGAGCAGGGCGGGCAGCGACATGGAGAGTGCTCCGATCAGGGATGAGTGACGTGTAGCTAGAACGGTCGGACAACGACCAGAATGACAATAGCCAGCAATAGCAGAACCGGCACTTCATTGAACCAGCGATAAAAGACATGACTGCGGGTGTTTTCGCCACGGGCAAAACGTTTCACCTGGGCGCCGCACATATGGTGGTAGCCGATCAGCACCACCACCAGGGTCAGTTTGGCGTGGATCCAGCCGCCCTGGCTGAAGAGGCTCGGGTTGAGAGCGATCAGCCAGCCGCCGAAGATCAGCGTGGCGATCATCGCCGGGCCCATGATCCCGCGATACAGTTTGCGCTCCATGACGCTGAAGCGTTCCTTGCTGACGCTGTCCTCGCTCTGGGCGTGGTAGACAAACAGGCGTGGTAGATAGAACAGGCCGGCAAACCAGCAGACGACACTGACGATATGAAAGGCTTTGACCCACAGATAGAGCATTTTTAGTTATTCCCAGGTTCACGGTAGGTCGAATAGTAGAGGCTTGAGCGTCCGCACGTCACCTTGACGGTTGTCGCAGGCGCGCGCGGCCCCTATTATCGTGGGCTTTCCAGTGGTTTCGTTGAGGGTAGGTCATGGTCAAGGTCGGTATCGTCGGCGGCACGGGTTACACCGGTGTCGAATTGCTGCGTCTGTTGGCACAGCATCCGCAGGCAGAAGTGGCAGTCATCACTTCGCGATCCGAGGCGGGCCTCGCCGTGGCCGATATGTACCCGAACCTGCGTGGCCACTACGACGGCCTGGCGTTCAGCGTTCCGGACATCAATGCCCTTGCTGCCTGCGACGTGGTGTTCTTCGCCACGCCCCATGGTGTGGCCCATGCCCTGGCCGGTGAGCTGTTGTCCGCCGGCACCAAGGTGATCGATCTGTCCGCCGACTTCCGTCTGCAGGACGCCGAAGAGTGGGCCAAGTGGTACGGCCAACCCCACGGTGCCCCGGCGTTGCTGGAAGAGGCGGTCTACGGTCTGCCGGAAGTGAACCGCGAGAAGATCAAGCAAGCCCGTCTGATTGCCGTGCCGGGTTGCTATCCGACCGCGACCCAGTTGGGTTTCCTGCCGCTGCTTGAGGCGGGACTGGCGGATACCACGCGGTTGATCGCCGACTGCAAGTCGGGCGTCAGCGGTGCCGGTCGCGGTGCCAGTGTCGGTTCGCTGTACTCGGAAACCTCCGAAAGCATGAAGGCCTATGCGGTCAAGGGGCACCGTCACCTGCCGGAAATTCGCCAGGGACTGCGCCGCGCTGCCGGCCATGATGTGGGCCTGACCTTCGTGCCGCACCTCACGCCGATGATCCGGGGTATCCACTCCACGCTATACGCGACCGTGGTCGACCGCTCGGTGGATCTGCAGGCGCTGTTCGAGGAGCGTTATGCCAACGAGCCGTTCGTCGACGTGATGCCAGCTGGTAGCCATCCGGAAACCCGTAGCGTGCGTGGCGCCAACGTCTGCCGGATTGCCGTGCACCGTCCGCAGGATGGCGACCTGGTGGTGGTGTTGTCGGTGATCGACAACCTGGTCAAGGGCGCTTCGGGCCAGGCGGTGCAGAACCTGAACATCCTGTTCGGTCTGGACGAGCGTCTGGGCCTGTCCCATGCCGGCATGCTGCCGTAAGGCGTCGCTCGCGTTTGCCAAGAAGGCCCGTTTAACGGGCCTTCTTGCATTCTGTGAGGTCGCCCGGGTTGATTGATATACCATAACAATAGTTGACCGCTTTTCTAGGAGAAGCGGATAATGCCCGTCATCACGCATTATGGCGGCGTAACGCCGGGAGATAGTCAGCATGAGCGTCGAATCCTTCACCCCCACGGCTTTGCAATTCACCCACGGTGCCGCGCACAAGGTGAAGAGCCTGGTCGATGAAGAGGGCAATGATCGCTTGAAGCTGCGCGTATTCGTTACGGGCGGCGGTTGTTCAGGGTTTCAGTACGGTTTCACCTTCGATGAAGAAGTGGCCGATGACGACACCATCGTCGAGCGCGAAGGCGTCAGCCTGGTGGTCGATCCAATGAGCTTCCAGTACCTGGCAGGCGCCGAGGTGGATTACCAGGAAGGCCTGGAAGGCTCGCGGTTTGTGATCAAGAACCCGAATGCCACCACCACCTGTGGTTGCGGGTCGTCGTTCTCGATCTGATCATTGCTTGTGCTTTACCCTAAACGCCGCGAATTTCGCGGCGTTTTGCTGTGTGTCAGGCCGGGTAGATCGCGCCCAGTACCCGCAGGCCGCGGGCACCGGTGACGCTGGGGCGATTGGCGGCGATGCCGTCAAGGCAGCACCGGGCCAGCCAGGCGAAGGCCATGGCTTCGACCCAGTCGGGGTCCACGCCGTGGGTGGCGGTGCTGGAGACCCGAGTGGCCGGCAGCAATTGGCTGAGTCGAGCCATAAGTGCCGCGTTATGGGCGCCGCCGCCACAGACCAGCAATTCCTCGGTGTTCTCCTGGGCGCCAGTCAGTGACTCGACGATGGTCCGTACGCTGAGTTCGAGCAAGGTGGCCTGGATGTCTTCGGCCGCGAGGGGCGGCAGGTGACTCAGGTGCTGCTTCAGCCAGGGCAGGTTGAATACTTCGCGACCGGTGCTTTTCGGACCCTTGGTCTGGAAGAACGGATCGCTGAGCAGTGCCTGCAGCAGCGCGGGCTCCACCTGGCCGCTGGCCGCCCATTGGCCGTTACGGTCATAGGATTCGTTGCGTTGATCCTGAATCCAGGCGTCGAGCAGCACATTGCCAGGGCCGCAGTCGAAACCGGAGACCGCCTTGTCGGGCTCGATCAGGCTCAGATTGCTGAAACCGCCGATATTCAGTACCGCGCGATGGCCTGCGCGTTCTTCGAAAAGTGCTTCATGGAAGGCGGGAACCAGTGGCGCGCCCTGACCGCCGGCGGCCACATCGCGGCGGCGGAAGTCGCCGACGACGGTAATACCGGTCAGCTCCGCCAATAAGGCCGGGTTGCCGATCTGCACGGTAAAGCCGCGTGCCGGTTCGTGGCGGATAGTCTGGCCGTGACTGCCGATGGCGCGAATGGCGCCCGGCGCGAGCCCTTGTTGTTCCAGCAGGGTATTGATGCCCTGGGCGGCGAGGGTCACCCAGTTCTGCTCGGCGATGGCGCAGCGGGTAATTTCGTCGGGGCCGCTGGCGCACAGGCCAAGCAACTCGACGCGCAAGGCCTCGGGCATGGGAATGTAGTGGCTGGCCAGCAGCCGGATGGAACCGTCGAGCGCTACCAGGGCAATGTCCAGCCCATCGAGACTGGTTCCGGACATCACACCTATGTAGAGCATTGTGGTTTACCGTTTGGCCGAGGCGACTTTGCTGGGTTTTTCCTGGTTCATGCGCGCCATCAACGGCTGGCTCTGTTGCAGGAAGCGGGCGCGTTCGGACTTGGCGATCGGATCGGCCATGGGCAGTTTCTGGCCCAGCGGGTCGACGTGCACGCCATTGACCTGGAACTCGTAATGCAGATGCGGGCCGGTCGACAGGCCGGTGGTGCCGATATAGCCGATCACCTGGCCCTGCTTGACGTTGCTGCCGGTCTGGATGCCCTTGGCAAAACCCTGCATATGACCGTACAGGGTCCGGTAGGTATTACCGTGCTGGATGATCACGGTGTTGCCGTAGCCGCCGCGACGACCAGCCAATATCACCTTGCCGTCGCCGGCGGCCTTGATCGGCGTACCGCGCGGGGCTGCGTAGTCGACGCCTTTGTGGGCGCGGATCTTGTTCAGGATCGGGTGCTTGCGGCCCATGGAAAAGCGCGAGCTGATGCGGGCGAAGTCCACGGGGGTGCGGATAAAGGCCTTGCGCATACTGTTGCCGTCAGCGGTGTAGTAGTTGCTGACGCCTTGCTTGTTGGTGTAACGCACGGCGGTGAAGGTCTTGCCACGGTTGGTAAAGCGTGCGGAGAGGATGCTGCCGGTGCCGACGGTCTTGCCGTTGAGCACTTTCTGTTCATAGATCACTTCGAATTCGTCGCCGGGGCGGATGTCCTGGGCGAAGTCGATGTCGTAGCCGAATACATGGGCCATTTCGCGGGTCAGGCTGTGGGGCATGCCGGCACGTTGGGCAGAGAGCGACAGCGAGCTGTTGATCACGCCGTGCACGTAGGCTGAGCGAACCACCGGCTGGGTGATCACGCGCTTGAAGGTGAAGCCTTTCGCGCCCTTGGTCAGGGTGATGGTCTCAAGGTCGCTGACCTGGCTGTGCAGGTTGGTCAACTGGCCGTCGGGAGTCAGTTCGAACTGCAGGACCTGGCCATGCTTGAGCTGGGAAAACAGCTTGGCTTGTTTATCGCTGGCCAAGACCTCATGTACCGAAGCAGCAGGCAGCCCGACCTTTTCGAACAGCGTGGAAAGCGTGTCGCCGCGGGCTACGGTGACCTCCCTATGGCCGGGGAGCTTTTTTTCCTCGGGGGCCGGGGCCGGGGCGGTCTTGGCGGTTTCCTGGGTGTCTTCGGCGCTGTTGTCGATCTGGGCGAAAGGCGATGGATTGCCTTCATTTGTGGCTTGATCGAGTTCGACGGCGTCTTTGTCTTGTGTCAGTTGATCGGCTGGGGTTTCCAGCTCCAGGTTCAGCGTTGTCTTCTTGGCTTCTACGTCACTGGAAGGAAATACCAGTAGCGCCAGGCTGAGAAGGGCGGCGATCCCACTTGCGGCCAGCAGGTGGGTCTTCGGATAAAGCGGGGGCGCTTTAGTCGGCTCTGTGGTCATAGGTAATTTGACTTTGAAGAAGATGAATTGGAAAAGATGAATGACATGATGAAGATGAAATAACTGTATAAAATATAACCAAATCATCCCTGAAGCAAGTCTGTCATGTGCGGGCGGGCGTTTCGTGCCCGTATGCCGGGCAAAACTTGTATTTGGGCGGCGATCTTGTATGGTTGGTCCCCTTTGAATCTGAGCCTTGCAGGTTGGTTATGAAGTCGGTTGAAGAGCAGCTCGCGCTGATCAAGCGTGGTGCGGAAGAGGTGTTGGTCGAGTCCGAATTGGTCGAGAAGCTCAAGCGTGGCCAGCCGCTGCGTATCAAGGCCGGCTTCGACCCGACGGCACCGGATCTGCACCTGGGGCACACGGTCCTTATTAACAAGCTGCGCCAGTTCCAGGATCTGGGGCATCAGGTGATCTTTCTGATCGGCGACTTCACCGGCTTGATCGGTGATCCGAGCGGCAAGAGCGCCACGCGTCCACCGTTGACCCGTGAACAGGTTCTCGAGAATGCCGAGACCTACAAGGCCCAGGTATTCAAGATCCTTGATCCGGCCAAGACCGAGGTGGCGTTCAACTCCACCTGGATGGATCAGATGGGGCCGGCGGACTTCATTCGCCTGACGTCGCAGTACACCGTGGCGCGCATGCTCGAGCGCGACGACTTCGACAAGCGCTATACCAACAACCAGCCAATCGCCATCCATGAGTTCCTCTACCCGCTGGTACAGGGCTATGACTCCGTTGCGCTGCGCGCGGATGTCGAGTTGGGCGGTACCGACCAGAAGTTCAACCTGCTGATGGGGCGTGAGCTGCAACGCGCCTACGGTCAGGAGGCCCAGTGCATTCTCACCATGCCATTGCTCGAAGGGCTGGATGGCGTGAAGAAGATGTCCAAGTCTTTGGGTAACTATGTCGGGATCCAGGAAGCGCCGGGCGTCATGTACGGCAAGCTGGTATCGATCCCGGATGCGCTGATGTGGCGTTACTTCGAGTTGTTGAGCTTCCGCTCGATGGATGAGATCAATCAGCTGCGCAAGGATGTCGAGGCGGGTGCCAACCCGCGTGATGTCAAGATCAAGCTGGCTGAAGAGATCGTCGCGCGTTTCCATGGTGAGGAGGCTGCGGCCAATGCTCATCGTGCGGCAGGTAATCGCATGAAGGAAGGCGAGTTGCCGGATGATCTGCCTGAAGTTGAAATCAGTGCGACTGAAGACATGCCGATTGCTGCCGTCCTCAATAAGGCCGGTCTGGTGAAGAACTCGGCGGTCGCTCGTGATCTGCTGGGTTCCGGTGGCGTGCGTATAGATGGTGAGGTTGTCGATCGCGCCTTTATATACAAGCTCGGTGCTACCCATGTTTGCCAGGCCGGTAAGAAAGCGTTTGCGCGGATTACCCTCAAGGCCGAGTAATGCTGCTTTATAGATAGAAACCAAGACTATGGGAGCCGCAGGCTCCCATAGTCGTTTTTGCGGTGCTTTTGACCTTTG
>NZ_JALMEZ010000017.1:0-156025 GCF_023242495.1 Pseudomonas sp. MWU13-2862
ACCACAGAATTTCATCACGGCCTCCTCACAGCAAAAGACTAAGTTCGCACCTTGAATTTTGCGCCACCTCCGTGAGGTGGGGAGGCCGGCCAGATGATTCTCAGATATCATGGGCCAGGGCGACACTTCGCAGCGCCTGCTGGTTGAGCAAGGGCACGCCGACCGAGGCCTGTCTCGCTGCGGGAAGGCGGTCGTAAAAGCCTCGGGCCAAGGGGCAGGACTCGCCGTGACAGGCCTTGTCCAGGTGTTCGCAGGCCTTGTCCCGGGCCACCAACTCCAGCACCCGCAGCGGCAACTCGGGTGAGCGCCCATAGAGGACCTGCGCCGCATCCAGGGCCAACTGACGACCCGGGGTCTTGGCCGTCAGGAAAAACACCTTGTCCAGTTGCTGCGGCGCCAGGGCCTTAAGCATCGGGAACAGCGTGCCGAGGGTCTTGCCGATCCCGGTCGGCGCCTGGGCCATCAGGCAGCGACCGGTGCTGACGGCCTTGTACACCGTCTCGGCCAGGGTTCGTTGGCCGGGGCGAAAAGCGTCGTGGGGAAAGGCCAGGTCCCGGGCTGCCTGGTCGCGGGCCTGGCGATGGCCGGCCTCCTGCTCGGCCCAATGCAGGAAACGTTCGCACTGCTGCACGAAGAACGCCTCAAGCTGCGCGGCGCTCCAGGTTTCCCGCAGCACGGTTTCCTTTTCGCTGACGATATCGAAGTAGACCAATGCCAGGTTCATTTCCGGCAGTTGCAACTGCCGGCAGAGCAGCCAGGCGTAGATCCGAGCCTGGGCCCAGTGCAGTTGGCGATGGTTGGCCGGCTGGGCGGCAAGGTCGCCGCGATAGGTCTTGATTTCCTCCAGCAGGTTTTGCCCCGGGTCATAGCCATCCGCCCGGCCCTGGACCTTGAGGTGACGGTAATGCCCTTCCACCGCCAGTTCCGCCTGGTAACCCTCGGCGCGCCGCGAAGCCACGGTGCGATGGCCGAGCATGCCCTCCTGGGCCGTCGGCGACGGCGT
Source organism: Pseudomonas sp. MWU13-2862 (assembly GCF_023242495.1). Taxonomy (NCBI): domain Bacteria; kingdom Pseudomonadati; phylum Pseudomonadota; class Gammaproteobacteria; order Pseudomonadales; family Pseudomonadaceae; genus Pseudomonas; species Pseudomonas sp. MWU13-2862. The sequence goes on from NZ_JALMEZ010000017.1 coordinate 1,004, forward strand.
GAAGCGCAGGTCCAGGTCGCCGACCTTGGCGGTGAACTCGCACAAGGCGCGCACGGCAACGCGGTAGGTCAAGGTTCCTCCACTGTCCATTGCACATAGCAGACGGCAATCGGCATCTGGTGCTGGCGGCAGAACTCCAGCCAACGCAGCTGGTTGTCCTGCAAGCGGTCACCCGGGCCTTTGACTTCGATCATCCGGTAGCGCTTATCCGCCGGCCAGAACTGGATCAGGTCGGGCATGCCGGCGCGGTTGGCGCGGATATCCAGCAGCAGGCGCTCGAACCAGTGTTGCAGATGTTCGGCGGGCAGGCAGTCGAGGGCCTGCTCCAACAACTCCGGGGTGAGGATATTCCAGAACACAAAGGGTGATTGCAGGCCCCATTTGGCGTTGAAGGTAGAGCGGATGCTGTCCCGGTAGCGACCGTCCTCCAGTTGTCCCAGGCACTCGGCGAACAGCTCGGCACGACGGGCGTGGAAGTCTTCGTCATGCAGGTCCGCCGGACCGCTCTGGAACGGGTGGAAAAAAGCCCCCGGCAGCGGCGCGAAGATCGCCGGCCAGCACAACAGGCCGAACAGCGAATTGACCAGGGTGTTTTCCACGTAGTGCACCGGGGCCTGCGGTTCGTGCAGGTGCCGGGCGACGCCTTCCTCGACGGACAGGGCCGGGTCATTGACCAGTACCAGGTCCAGCCGGGTAATCGCCACCGGCGCTATCGGGGCAATCGCCGGCAGGCCGAGCTTGCGCCGCAGCCGTGGCAGGATACGCAGCAGATGCTGTTGCTCTTCGGCGCTGCGGGGCGCGTCCTGTGCCTGCAACGCCAGGTCCATGGCCGACTGGAACTCGCCCAGGCGTTCGAGCACGCGGATCCGCCGCAAACGTGCCGGCGGGTGGCTGCAGCCGCTATAGATCGCCAGTGCGCCGGGCCAGTCCTGCAAGCGCTCGCTCTGCTGCCCGAGCTGGAACAGCAGTTTGCCCCGACGCCGTTCCAGCCAGGGGTTGTCGGTGTCCAACCGGTTGACGTGCTGGTGTATCAGGCCTGGCTCCTCGCCGGCCTCCAGGGCCTCGCGGGCTGCATGCAGATGCAGGTAGCCATCGAGGTCGGCGCGGCTGCGCAGGCCGCGGGACGACGCTTGGAGTTCGACCTTTTCATAGGTAAAGATGCCCAGGTCCGCCAATACGAATTCGGACCAGTCCTGGTACAGGTTGCCAAAAAACATCAGCCGCAGGCGGTCGCACAGGAGCATCACCTGCAGGCTGTAAAGCGGTTCGGGAATGCTCGGGCACCATCGGGCAAACGACCGGTTCTCGTCGAAGCGCAGGGCCAGTTGCCCATAAAGCTCCGGTTTGTTGGCCCTGGGCTGGGTGATATCGGCCTTGAAACTGCTCAGCACCTCGGCCTTTTGCAGGACCGCGAACAACTGCGCCAGGCTTAGGGGCGCGTCATCACGTACCCAGCCCAGGACCAGCAACGGCCGCGCCGCCTGCTCGGGGTCGCCGATTTCGGCATAGTTCAGCTTGCCGGCGCGAAAGTGCTCGCCCTTGCGCATCACCATTCTTACCAGCAAGGCCCGGGAGGCCTTGGGCAAGCCGGCAAAATCGCGGATAAAGGCCTGCTCCCGAGCGTCCAACAGGTCGGCATAACGCGCGGCCAGCCAGTCGAGCACTTGCTGGAAGTTGTTCAGGTAGTAGAACGGATCGTCGAGGGGCTGGGTTGTCACAGGCGGGAAGGACCACGGTTATCGAATGCTGGTTATGCATACAGATAACAGGCCCTCCCGCCCCTGGCAAATACAAACGGACAAAGGGCGCCTCAGTCGAGCTGTTCCAGGCGCAAGGCATCGGCCAGCACGCCCAGGGCCTGGTCCAGATGACGGTGGGCATTGGCGGTGCTGCACAGACGCAGGTGCTGCTGATGCAAGCCATGCAGGCTGAAGAGTTCGCCGGGGGCGATGACGATCTTCTGCTCCAGCAGTCGCTCGAACACCTTGCGCATGTCCACTGGCCGGGTCGCCTGCGCCCATACCGTCGCGCCCCCCTCTGGCGGCACGAACGCCAGGCTGTCGGCCAGACGTTCGCGTAGCAGACCGCCCATATGCGCCATGCGCTCCTGCAACAAACGACGCAAGGTCGCCAGGTGCTGATCAATCCGACCGCTGCTGTAGAGCCGGGCAATCGCCTTCTGCCGGGTCGGCGACATGCGGAACGAACGCAACAGGAAATGCCGCTGCAACTCCGCCCCCAGGTGCCGGGACAGCAGGTAGCCGAAAGGCGCCTCGGCGCCCATGATCCGCTCGAAGCTGGCGAACACCAGCAGGCGATCAGGGTCCACCAGGTCGCGCATCCGCGGTCCGCCAGGCTCGAAGGCGAACTCGCCATGGCTGTCGTTTTCCAGTAACCAGACGCCGAAATGCTCCAGCAACCGTGCCAGGTGCTCGCGCTGTACCAGGGGCATCAGGCTGCCACGGGGCACACTGAGCCCGGAAGACATCAGCAACAGCTTGACCGGCTGGGTCTGCAGCAAATGCTCCAGGGCCATCAGGTCAAAGCCACCGTCGTCCAGTAGCGGCAACTCGACGATATTGACTCCGCCGGCCTGCAACAGCCGTAGAATCACCCAATCGCAGGGCGACTCCACCAGCACCGTGGCCTGTTTCAGGCTCATAGCGGCCATCAGGGTTTCCAGCACGCTGCGCAGGTCCGCGCCGATATAGACATCGTCGGCATGCCAGTAACGCTGGGCCGAGGTGGTGTAGCGCACGGCCAGGGCGGTGCGCAGCTCCAACTCGCCAAACGGCTGGAACTGTGGCGCCTGCTGGCGCGGGTACTGGCGCACCAGCTCGCGTTCGAGCAACAGCAACGGATTGTCCAGCGACAACAGCAGCGCCGGCTCATCGCTGCTCAGCACCAGGGTACCGGGCCGCCGCGAATGCACATACAGGCGCTCCAGCACATCGGCGCTGCCACTGACAAACGACACCCCGGAGACCGGTAGCGCGTAGTAACCCGACTTGGCGAGCGAGTACACCCGCCCCTCCTTTTCCAGCAGGGAATAGGCGTACTGGATGGTCGAAATCGAAACATTCAGGCGCTCGGCCAACTGACGCAGGGACGGCAACTTGACCCGGGCATCGGTCTCGACTTCACTGATCAGGCTGACCAGATAACGGTAGACCGCCTGGTAGGCGAAGTCCGAGTGTTTACGCCCCTTGTCAGGTAAGGGTTGAGTCATGTCCTGTGGTACGGACGAATCCGCACCCGGCTTGGGAGTGTCTGAAACTATCAATACCAATCCTTTTTAACGTCCCGACAAGACTTCTTTGAATACTTCACCGTTGTCGGGATTGACGATGTCGATGCGGTACTTGTCCGGGTCGCTGGCGCGAACCCGGGCAATCAGCGAACTGACGCCGGAAAAGTCCACCTGGGCCTTGGTGTAGAGATCACCAAGCAAGGTCGGGGTCAGGCCGCTGACTTCGCTCAGCCATTGCCAGATCTGCTCGGCCCCCCCCTGCCCCGACAGCGCCTTGTGCAAGTCCGGCAGCGCCACCAGCATGCCGGGGTGGTAACTGCGCAGGAACAGCTCGAGCCCATGGCCACGGTTGACGAAGGGCGCGAACAACAAACAGGTCAGTTGCACTTCGCTCAGGCCGAAGGCCTCTTGTGCGTAGGCACTGGCCAGCGCCCGTCGATCGAGGATCTTCTCGTCGCTGTCATAGGCCCCCATGGCCTGCTCCACCAACCGCGCCGGCATGCGCTTGCGGCGCATCATGGCGGCGGCCAGTTGCAGGTACTCGCCGATGCCACCCTCGTAGCTCAAACCCCGCACGTACTGCGCCTGCAAACCGCGCATATGGGCCATCAGCAAGGGATTGGCGCAATCGGATTCGCTGAAGTGGAACGCCAGGTCATCGAACTGGAAACCGAGAAACTCGGTCAGCAACGGCCAGCGCTCCTCAAGGTCGCGACCGACCAGGTCATAGACGCTGACCAGCATCGGCGCCGAGGCCCGACTGGAACGACTGATGGCCGGACCTTCGGGCTCCACCAGGGCCTCGCCATACAGCTCGCGGTAATAATCCAGGCCGAGGTCGTGACAGGTTTTGACCGCCTCGTCGAACTCCAGCGCCCGCCCTCCGGCCCAGGTTCGCTCCGGCGTCTCGGTCGCCCGCAGCAACCAGGTCATGTACTGCTTCTGCTCCCGGGGCGACTCGCCGCTGACCAGGGCATCGACGCCTTTATCCCAAGCACTGGAGCGCTCGTAGAAATCGGCCATGGACAGATAACAGCCATTGCAGAAGGTCGCGCGCCCGTCACCCGCGGTCAGGTGGCCGCTCATCAGCAGATTGCGACGGTTGATATCGCGATTGAGTTCCGACATCGGCAGGCGATGATTGAACGGCCGGACATGTTTGTTATCCACCATCAACAACTCGACCCGGGGGTCGTCATAGACAAACAAGGCACTGTAACTGCGGTGGATATTGTGCATGACCGTAGCCGTCACACCGGCATGGCGCAACGTGGCGACCCGCAGGTTGAAGGTGGCCGGCGAACGTCCGGCAATACTCAACTGCGCCGCCCGCAAGAACGCCAGCGTATAACTGCTGTCCTTGCCGCCGCCGTGGGCCACCATGACCTTGAATTCGCCAATACGCTCAATACCGCCCGCCGCTACGATCAGACGTTGAATCAACAACTGCAGTGCAATACGTTCAGCGCGCGTAAAGTAACTCATCAGACGCTGCAACACCTGCTGATAAACATAATTCATTGCCTGCTCATGAATGGAGCTCATAGCCTTTATACACCTGGTTTGAGTTCAGTGTCGGGCAAACAGCGCTCGCATTACCGGCAGCGGCCGGATCAGACGGAAGATTGCCTGCCCCATATAATCCTGAATGCGGACAAGCAACACCCGAAGTATTGCACAGGCCTGAAACACCCACGACAAGAGCTTTCGAGCATGACCGACGTCACGGATTGCCAGTTAGCGCTGGGAGTCTGCGTGCCAATAAAAATATCTTAGGAATATTCTTACAATGACCTACAACTATTAACTACCCGCAAGAATTTAACGACATAAGGAAACCATCTTCGCCCGAGACCCTGAAGACGAGACATCCCACACGTTGCATTCAAAAGAGTTCGACCTGAAACTTCGAAAAACAACGAGACTCCGATACGGCGGCTGGTAGTGAACCATAACTCATTCCTTGAGCTGTAAGTGACGCTTCAATTATCAGCACTTAACCGGCGATTAACAGATACAGAATCCGGCAAAAAACCGGTTCAGTTGATGGTATTTTTCGGCGCGAGTAAACGCCTGGAAAGTTGTTAGTAAATATTTCAAGGCATTAATAAAAAACCCCGTATCGCAGAACGATACGGGGTTATGTCAAACCGCTTCAGTCAGCTCAACTGGGCTCAACTTGCAGCGCGACCCGACCGCGGCACGGGCAACCATCCATGAAACGGTGCGCCTCGACAAACTCGTCGAACGGGAAAGTCCGGATTTCCAGCGGCGGCAACACCCGGTCGGCCGTCAACTGGTTGATATCGCGCAAGGCCCTTTGCAGCGCCGCCTGATCCTGGACGATGCCCAGTTCCGGCTTGCCGGTGAAGTTGCCGATGCAGTGGACGAAGAACTGGATGTTCTTCTGGAACGCCGCACACGCCGGGAACGGGGTCTGGTTGCCGCCCTGCAGGCCGTAGAGCACCAGGCTGCCACGGGGCGCCAGGACATCGCCGAGCATCGACATCTGTGGGCCACCAAGGCCGTCGAAGACCATGTCGACGCCACGGCCATCGGTGTATTTGTTGACCTGCATCAGCAGGTCCTGCTCTTCGGTGACAATCACCTTGTCGGCACCCAGGGACAACAGGTACTCGCGCTCTTCCGGGATCTTGGTCGCGGCAATCACCTTGGCACCCAGGGCCTTGCCCAGTTGCACGAAGGACGGCCCGGCACAGTGGCTGGCATCGGTGACCAGGGCGAACTGCCCCGGCTTGACCCGCGCCAGGTCCACATAAGCGAAATAGGCGATCAATAGCGGCGTGTAGTGCACGCTGGCCTGGACCGGGGTCAACACATCCGGGTAACGGGTCAGGGCCGAGCGTGGCAGGACGATCTGCTCGCCATAGACCGGGTAATCGTTGGGGCTCTGGGCCGGGAAGCTGGCGACCTTGTCGCCGACGGCCAGGTCATCGACGCCATCGCCGATGGCGGTGACCACACCGGCCATCTCATGACCGATACCGGCCGGCAGGCGGGCCTGGGACGACGCCAGGTTCTGCCGCCAGAGAACGTCATACCAACTGATGCCAATGGCCTCGACACGCACCTGCACTTCGCCCGGCGCAGGCAGGGTGGCCGTATGCTCTTCGCATTTGAGCACCTCGGCCGGGCCAAACTTGTGAAAACGGATCGTGCGGGACATCGCAAACCTCGTCAAATGAACCTCTAATGCCACGAACTCTATCCGGGCTTTTCGTGCAAGACCATCAGTGGCTATTAATAGTCGACATGCCTGTCATTGATTGGCGACCATTGTACACAGTTCAAATTTCCGTGCGAATCAACCACTTTTGCCCGTAAGATTGACCTTCCCCGCCAGTGAATATCCTGTGAAGCGAGCCCGATGAACCGTAACGACTTGCGTCGCGTCGATCTGAACCTGCTGATCGTATTCGAAACCCTGATGCACGAGCGGAGCGTGACCCGGGCCGCCGAAAAGCTGTTCCTCGGCCAGCCGGCCATCAGCGCGGCGTTGTCGCGCCTGCGCAGCCTGTTCGATGACCCGCTGTTCGTGCGCACCGGCCGCAGCATGGAGCCGTCGGCCCGTGCCGTGGAGATCTTCGCCCTGCTCTCCCCGGCCCTGGACTCGATTTCCACCGCGGTCAGCCGCGCCTCGGAGTTCGACCCGGCCACCAGCACCTCGGTGTTTCGCATCGGCCTGTCCGATGACGTCGAGTTCGCCTTGCTGCCGCAGTTGCTCAAGCGCCTGCGCGCCGAGGCGCCCGGCATCGTCCTGGTGATCCGCCGCGTCAACTATCTGCTGATTCCGGCCAAGCTGGGCTCCGGCGAGATTTCCATCGGCGTGTGCTACACCACCGACCTGCCGGCCAACGCCAAGCGCAAGGTGCTACGCCGCAGTTCGCCGAAATTGCTGCGGGCCGACACCATGCCCGGCCCGATGTCGCTGGATGACTTCTGCGCGCGGCCCCATGCCCTGGTGTCGTTCGCCGGCGACTTGAGTGGCTTTATCGATACCGAGCTGGAAAAACTCGGGCGCAAGCGCCACGTGGTGCTCGCGGTGCCGCAGTTCAACGGCCTGAGCACCCTGATCTCCGGCACCGACATCATTGCCACCGTGCCGGACTACACCGCCGATGCGCTGACGGCAGCCGGTGGCGTGCGGGCCGAGAACCCGCCGCTGGACACCCAGACCTTCGAACTGCACATGGCCTGGCGCGGTTCCCAGGACAACGACCCGGGCGAACGCTGGCTGCGCTCGCGGATCCAGATGTTCTGCGGCGACCCGGACAGCCTCTGACGATTGCCCGGATCCCCCGACAACGGGCCGAAGCGTCAATCCAGCACCCTGTCCATCCATCAGGTCATGTTGCCTACAAATGGCAACGCCAGATACAGCTTGATCACAATGGCATTGGCGATATCGATAAAAAACGCCCCCACCATGGGGACCACCAGAAACGCGATCCGCGACGGGCCGTAACGCTGGGTCACCGCCTGCATGTTGGCAATCGCCGTGGGCGTTGCGCCCAGGCCAAAACCGCAATGCCCGGCGGCCATGGCCACGGCATCGTAGCTGCGGCCCATCGCCCGGAAGGTGACGAAGATCGCGAACAGCGCCATCAGCACTGCCTGGGCCGTCAGCAGGATAAAGATCGGCAAGGCCAGCGCCGCCAGATCCCACAGTTTCAGCGACATCAGCGCAATGGCCAGGAACAGCGACAGGCTGACATTGCCCAGCACCGATACCTCTCGTTCGAACACCTCGTGCCAACCCAGCACCGACAGGCTATTGCGTAGCAGCACGCCGACAAACAGCACACAGACGAAGGTCGGCAGCTCAAGGGCCGTGCCCTTGATCAGCTCGCTCAGGAAGGTACCGGCCAACAGGCTGATGGCAATCAACGCCAATGTCTCGATAAACGAACCCGGTGTGATCATCCGCTCGCGATTGGGCTGCTCGAAGCCCTTCGGCATGCTCGGTACTTCACCGATCAGTTCCTGGGTCTTTACACGCTTCAGCAGAAACCTGGCCACCGGCCCGCCGATCAGGCCTCCCAGCACCAGGCCGAAAGTCGCCGAGGCCATGGCCAGCTCTGAAGCCGACGCCACGCGATACTGCTCGGTGAACACCGAGCTCCACGCGGCGCCGGTACCGTGACCGCCCGATAAGGTGATGGAACCGGCCAGCAACCCCATCAGCGGATCCAGGCCCAACGCGGCGGCCAGTGACACACCGAGGGCGTTTTGCACCACCAGCAAGCCCACGACCACCAGCAGGAAAACACCCAGTACCCGTCCGCCTTTCTTCAGGCTGCTGAAGTCGGCGCTCAAGCCAATTGTAGCGAAGAAGGCCAGCATCAACGGGACTTGCAGAGAGGTGTCGAAGCTCACTTTAAAATCGGCGAATACCCGCAGGAGCAACAGCACCAGAGCCACCACCAGGCCGCCGGCAACGGGCTCGGGAATGTTGTAGGTACGCAGGAAACCAACGCGGCGACAGAGTCCGCGACCAAGCAGCAGCACCAGCGAAGCGGCTACCAGTGTGCCGTAGAAGTCGAGTTGAACCATATGGATAATCCTCGGTAATTATTTTTGTCTGACCCTGTTCTGGACAAAGTCGAGCCGCCCCGACAACCCGAATGTCGAGGTTTGAATAGGCGTGTTCGTGTCGTTGATTAACGGAGTCGATAATCAAAGGAGGCGAATGAATGGGTGTCCGAAACGTGGTCCCTGTCTGAAATTGCGATCCTGCAAAGGCTCACGGTATGTTTACCGATCATGTAGGACAACGCCCTGCTAACGTACCGACCCGTCGGTCGGACTTGCCATTTTACTGAACCTTTTTGCAGGCGATGTAGGCATTATTCCCATCAATGACCGGATAATTCTGAATATCCAGATCGATCGCCGTGTAACTGTCCTCCGTTGCAAGGGCCTTTCAAGACGGTAGCGACATTCCCGACATTACCCTGCGCGACAGCGCCCCGCGGGATGACGCCAGAGGGGCTTTTGCATTCCCAGCAACAGTGATTTGTCATTTCCGGAATAGATAGCAACCTAACGGAAAGCGCATGCTAGAGGGCTCGAGTCGGATTGATATCATTCCGAATGATAGTTACCTTCGCTTCATTCGATTCGTGCGCAACCACCCCGCCACAGCATGATCCGCCCATCTCAATAGATTGGCGGACTCCCCCCATGGAACAGTCACTTAAACTTTTGCGCTTCCCTCTGGCTGCCCTGGCGGTCGTGGTGATGAGCGCCTGCGGTAAAGCGCCCGTGGCGGCAGGTGGCGCGATGCCGGCAGCCAAGGTCAGCGTGGCCAAGGTCATCGAGCAGCCCGTCAATGAATGGGACGAGTTCACCGGTCGCCTCGAAGCCCCGGAAACCGTCGAGATCCGTCCGCGCGTCTCTGGGCAGATCGACTCGGTCGCCTTCACCGAAGGCGCCCTGGTGAAGAAAGGCGATCTGCTGTTCCAGATCGACCCACGTCCTTACCAGGCTGAGGTCCATCGCCTCGAAGCCCAATTGCAACAAGCCCGCGCCAGCGCCAGCCGCAGCGCCAACGAGGCCGAGCGCGGCAAGCGCCTGCTGACCAGCAACGCGATTTCCGCCGAACTGGCCGACACCCGCAGCAGCTCCGCCCAGGAATCCAAGGCCGCGGTCGACGCCACCCAGGCGCAGTTGGACCTGGCGAAACTGAACCTGAGTTTCACCCGCGTCACCGCCCCGATCAGCGGCCGCGTCAGCCGTGCCGAAATCACCGCCGGCAACATCGTCACCGCCGATGTCACCCCGCTGACCAGCGTGGTTTCCACCGACAAGGTCTACGCCTACTTCGACGCCGACGAGCGGGTCTACCTCAAGTACACCCAACTCGCGCGCCAGGGCAAACGTGGCCAGACCACCCCGGTCTACCTCGGCCTGTCCAATGAAGCCGGCAACCCGCACCAGGGCGTGATGAACTTCGTCGACAACCAGGTCAACCCCAAGACCGGCACCATTCGCGGTCGCGCGGTGTTCGACAACGCCGACGGCGCCTTCACCCCGGGCCTGTATGCACGCCTGAAGCTGGTCGGCAGCGGCACCTACGCCGCCGTGCTGATCAACGACGAAGCCGTGGGTACCGACCTTGGCAAAAAGTTCGTGCTGGTCATGGACGCCGACAAGAAGACCGTTTACCGCTCGGTCGAGCTGGGTCCGAAAATCGAAGGGTTGCGCATCGTGCGCAATGGCCTGAACAAGGACGACACCATCATCGTCAAGGGCCTGCAACGCGTTCGCCCTGGCTCGCCCGTGGATCCGGAAGTGATCCCGATGGCGTCCAAGGAAACCCTCGCGGCCCTGGCCCTACAAAAACAAGCCCTGGAAGCCAGCAACCTGCCCCAGGTCACGCCCGCCAAGAGCGCACCGGCACCGGCTACCAAGCTGGCCGTAGCGACTCCACGCGGTTAAGGGATACACACGATGAATTTTTCCCAGTTCTTCATATCAAGACCGATCTTCGCGGCGGTGCTTTCGCTGCTGATCCTGATCGCGGGTGCCATCTCGCTGTTCCAGTTGCCTATCAGTGAATACCCGGGAGTGGTACCGCCGACCGTGGTCGTGCGTGCCAACTTCCCTGGCGCCAACCCCAAGGTAATCGGTGAAACCGTGGCCGCGCCGCTGGAACAGGCGATCACCGGCGTCGAGAACATGCTCTACATGTCCTCGCAATCCACCGCCGACGGCAAGCTGACCCTGACCATCACCTTCGCCCTGGGTACCGACCTGGACAACGCGCAGGTACAGGTGCAGAACCGTGTGACCCGTACCGAGCCGAAACTTCCAGTGGAAGTGACGCGGATCGGTATCACTGTCGACAAGGCCTCGCCCGACCTGACCATGGTTGTGCACTTGACCTCGCCGGACAAACGCTACGACATGCTCTACCTGTCCAACTACGCCTTGCTCAATATCAAGGACGAGTTGGCGCGCCTCGGCGGCGTGGGTGACGTGCAGTTGTTCGGCATGGGCGACTATTCCCTGCGAGTCTGGCTCGACCCGAACAAGACCGCATCGCGCAACCTGACCGCCACCGATGTGGTCAACGCCATTCGCGAGCAGAACCGCCAGGTCGCGGCCGGCCAATTGGGTGCGCCCCCCGCCCCCAACGCCACCAGCTTCCAGCTGTCGGTCAATGCCCAGGGGCGCCTGGTCTCCGAGGAAGAATTCGAGAACATCGTGATTCGAGCCGGCGACGACGGCGAGATCACCCGCCTGAAAGATATCGCCCGGGTCGAGCTCGGCTCCAGCCAATACGCGCTGCGCTCGTTGCTGGACAACCAGCCGGCGGTGGCGATCCCGATCTTCCAGCGTCCGGGCTCCAACGCCATCGATATCTCCAACGAAGTCCGCGCCAAGATGACCGAGTTGAAGAAGGACTTCCCCGAAGGCATGGACTTCAGCATCGTCTATGACCCGACGATCTTCGTCCGCGGTTCCATCGAAGCGGTGGTTCACACCCTGTTCGAAGCCCTGATCCTCGTGGTCCTGGTGGTGATCCTGTTCCTGCAGACCTGGCGTGCCTCGATCATCCCGCTGGTAGCAGTACCGGTGTCGCTGATCGGTACCTTCGCGGTCATGCACCTGTTCGGCTTCTCGCTCAACGCCCTGTCGCTGTTCGGCCTGGTACTGGCCATCGGTATCGTGGTGGACGACGCCATCGTGGTGGTGGAGAACGTCGAACGAAATATCGGCCTCGGCCTCAATCCGGTGGAAGCCACCAAGCGCGCCATGCGTGAAGTGACCGGTCCGATCGTGGCCACGGCGCTGGTGCTGTGTGCGGTGTTTATCCCGGCGGCCTTTATTTCCGGGTTGACCGGGCAGTTCTACAAGCAGTTCGCCCTGACCATCGCCATCTCCACCGTGATCTCGGCATTCAACTCGCTGACCCTGTCGCCGGCACTGGCGGCCGTACTGCTTAAAAGTCACGACGCACCGAAGGATGGTTTCTCCAAGGTCCTCGACAAACTGCTGGGCGGCTGGTTGTTCCGTCCGTTCAACCGCTTCTTCGACCGCGCCAGCCATGGTTATGTCGGTACCGTGACCCGCGTTATCCGTGCCAGCGGCATCGCCCTGGTGCTGTACGCCGGCCTGATGGTCCTGACCTGGTTCGGTTTCGCCAGCACCCCGACCGGTTTCGTCCCGGCCCAGGACAAGCAATACCTGGTGGCCTTCGCCCAACTGCCGGATGCGGCGAGCCTGGACCGTACCGAAGACGTGATCAAGCGCATGTCCGACCTGGCCCTGAAACAGCCTGGCGTGGAAAGCGCGGTGGCCTTCCCTGGCCTGTCGATCAACGGTTTCACCAACAGCCCGAACGCCGGTATCGTGTTCGTGACCCTGAAGCCTTTCGACCAGCGCAAGGACCCGAGCCAGTCCGCCGGTGCCATTGCCGGTGCCCTGAACGGCAAGTTCGCCGGGATCCAGGAAGCCTACATGGCGATCTTCCCGCCTCCGCCGGTACAAGGCCTGGGCACCATCGGCGGCTTCCGCCTGCAGATCGAAGACCGTGGCAACCTGGGTTACGACGAGCTGTACAAGGAAACCATGAACATCATCGGCAAGAGCCGAAGCGTGCCGGAACTGGCCGGATTGTTCACCAGCTACACGGTCAACGTGCCGCAGGTCGATGCCGCTATCGATCGGGAAAAGGCCAAGACCCACGGCGTGGCCGTCAGCGACATCTTCGACACCCTGCAGATCTACCTGGGTTCGCTGTATGCCAACGACTTCAACCGCTTCGGTCGCACCTATCAGGTCAACGTCCAGGCCGAACAGCAGTTCCGCCTCGAGTCCGACCAGATCGGCCAGCTGAAAGTGCGTAACAACAAAGGCGAGATGATCCCCCTGGCGACCTTTATCAAGGTCAGCGACACCTCGGGTCCGGACCGCGTCATGCACTACAACGGCTTTATCACCGCGGAAATCAACGGCGCCGCCGCACCGGGCTACAGCTCCGGCCAGGCCCAGGTGGCGATCGAGAAACTGCTCAAGGACGAACTGCCCAACGGCATGACCTACGAGTGGACCGACCTGACCTACCAGCAGATCCTCTCGGGCAATACCGCGCTGTTCGTGTTCCCGCTCTGCGTACTGCTGGCGTTCCTGGTACTGGCCGCCCAATACGAAAGCTGGAGCCTGCCGCTGGCGGTGATCCTGATCGTACCGATGACCCTGCTGTCGGCGATTACCGGGGTGATTGCTTCCGGTGGCGACAACAACATCTTCACCCAGATCGGCCTGATCGTACTGGTGGGCCTGGCGTGCAAGAACGCGATTCTGATCGTCGAGTTCGCCAAGGATAAACAGCAGGAAGGCCTCGATCCGCTGAGCGCGGTACTGGAAGCCTGCCGCCTGCGTCTGCGGCCGATCCTGATGACTTCCTTCGCCTTCATCATGGGTGTGGTGCCCCTGGTGTTCTCCAGCGGTGCCGGTGCCGAGATGCGTCATGCCATGGGTGTGGCGGTGTTCTCCGGGATGCTCGGGGTGACCTTCTTCGGTCTGCTGCTGACGCCAGTGTTCTACGTATTGATTCGCCGCTTTGTCGAGCGCAGCGATGCTCGCAAAGCCGCCCGGGCCCTCAAGCTGGAGGCGCAACAATGAGCAGTCTGAAGGCCTTTCTACCGAGCCTGCTGGTGCTGGCGCTGGGCGCCTGCACCGTCGGCCCGGACTACAAGACCCCGGCCACGGAGAAGGCGAACATCACCGCCGCCACCGATGGCAGCGCCGGTCAGAAGAACTATGACCGTGCGCACTTCCAGGGTATCTGGTGGCAGCAGTTCGACGATCCGACCCTGAACCAGCTGGTGACCCAGTCACTGGCCGGCAACCGTGAATTGCGCGTGGCCTTCGCCCGCCTGAAAGCGTCGCGGGCGATCCGCGACGATGTCAGCACCGAAACCATGCCGACCATCACCAGCCGTGCCAGCGCCGACCTCGGCAAGGGCCAGGTGCCGGGCACCACCGAGCAGCGGGTCAATAGCGAACGCTATGACCTGGGCCTGGACATGGCCTGGGAAGTCGACCTGTTCGGCCGTATCCGCCGCAACCTGGAAGCCGCCGATGCCGACCAGCAGGTGGCCGAAGCCGACCTCTACCAACTGCAAGTCACCATGATTGCCGAACTGGTGGATGCCTACGGTCAACTGCGTGGCGCGCAACTGCGGGAAAAGATCGCCCTGGCCAACCTGAAGAACCAACAGGAATCCAAGGGCATCACCGAAAGCCTGCGTGACGCCGGTGTCGGCGATCAGCTCGACGTGGTCCGTGCCGACGCCCGCCTCGCGGCGGTCGAAGCCACGGTGCCGCAATTGCAGGCCGAACAGGCCCGTGAGCGCAACCGTATCGCGACCTTGCTCGGAGAGCGTCCGGACACTTTGACAGTGGACCTGGGTCCGAAAGACCTGCCGGCGATTTCCAAGGCCCTGGCCATTGGCAATCCGGGCGACCTGCTGCAACGCCGTCCGGATATCGTCAGCGCCGAACGCAAGCTCGCCGCCGCCACCGCGCGGATCGGCGTGGCCAAGGCCGACCTGTTCCCCCGGGTCAGCCTCAGCGGCTTCCTCGGCTTTACCGCCGGGCGCGGTTCGCAGATCGGCTCGCCGGCCGCCAATGCCTGGGCCCTCGGTCCGAGTATTACCTGGCCGGCGTTCAACCTCGGTAGCGTCAGGGCCCGTTTGCGCGGTGCCAACGCCGAGGCCGAAGGCGCCCTGGCCAGCTACGAGCAGCAAGTGTTGCTGGCCCTGGAAGAAACCCAGAACGCCTTCAGCGATTACGGCAAGCGCCAGCAACGGCTGATCTCGCTGATCCGCCAGAGCGAATCGAGCCGTGCCGCCGCCGATCTGGCTGCGATTCGCTACCGCGAAGGCACTGCTGACTTCCTGGTCCTGCTCGATGCCCAGCGCGAACGCCTGGCCGCCGAAGACAGCCAGGCCCAGGCCGAGACCGATCTGTATCGCGGCATCGTGGCGATCTACAAGTCCCTCGGTGGCGGCTACGAGCCACAGACGGTCGCCAGCAGCAACTGATTCAAGACCTCCCGGGGTTGGATGCCCTCCGACCCTTTTTCAGCCCCGCGCCACCTTGGTCGCGGGGCTTTTTTTCGTCCGTGAATAAGCCCTGGCAATAGCGTTGCTGGATATTTCAGCAGCTTCGAATTGCTCTAACGAACTGTCATTTCTGACAGTTACTGGTGGAGTGGGCCCAGGGGTACGGTAAGTGCGCGCACAGATCGTGCGTTCACACTCATCGCAAGGAGAAGCGTTATGAAACGCCCCTCTCGTCTTGTTACTTCACTTGGATTGGTTATCGCAGGTGTCAACCTGGCCACGACGGCCCAGGCTGTCACCTGGACCGACAACATGTACAACGTCACAGTTATGCCGTTGGTGTCACTAACAATCATCTGACGATTGCCAACTCCATTGGAAAGGACTTCGTCCACTACGCCGTTTCAGATCTCAATTCAGGCGGGGCCACTATCCTGCCGTCGTTGTTCACCTCCAGTGCCGGAGTCGCAGGGGCCTGCGCCGCGGGCGAGGTCACGCCGGTAGTCTGGACCGCCACCGGGACAGCGAACAGCCTGCTCCCGCCACTGCTCGGCTCGGTCACCAACTGCAATCCGGCGGACATCAGTGACGCCGCCATTTTTCGCCCGTACACCCATCGACCGGCCCCGAGTGCCTTTGGCCTCGGGGCTTTTTCAAGCAGCGACTTGGCCTTTTCGGGCCATCTCGGGATATGCTCGTCGCCAGGGGCCGAACTGATAGCTATTTGCCCCGAAAGGACTGAAGGTCTAAAGGGGTTGGGCAATGTCACAGTCAGTCTTCCAGTTGTTCCTGACCCAGCGCCTGGCCGCGCTGGCCGGGGCCGATTCGCTGCGAGCCATCCGCGAAGGCCTGCTGTGGCTGCTGCCCTGCCTGCTGGTGTCGACGGCGTTCCTGATCCTGTCGGCCTGCGCCCGCCTGGCCGGGCTGCCCGACGACTGGGTGAATTTCCTCGCCGGATTGCACGAGAAGATCAGCGGCATCCTGCCCTTGCTGGTGGCCGCCTCCATCGGCTATATGCTTGCCATCCGCTATCGCCTGCCCCAGGTGCCGGTGGCCTTCCTGTGCCTGGCCCATGTGGAAATCGCCATTTACCTGCTCAGCGACTTTCCCCGGGCCGCGGCCACCCTGGTGCTGTTTATCGCCATCGCCTCGCCGCTGATCAACGTACCGATCATGGCCTGGCTGTACCGACAATCCTGGACACGGCTGGTACGGGAAAACGTGGTCGGCTTCAATGTCCGCGACAGCATCAACGTGGTGCTCCCCGGCCTGATCGCCACCGCCCTGCTGGTCACCGTGCTATCACTGCTGCTGGAGATTCCCCTGGTCGCCCAGATGCAGGTGCCCTTCGACCGCGGGGCACTGGAGCATCCCTACCGCTACGGCGCGCTGATCAGCGCCAGCAACTCGGTCCTGTGGTTCTTCGGCATCCACGGCCTGCACGCCATGCAGCCGGTGTTCAGCGTCCTCGACGAGGCGGTGACTATCAATCAGATCAACCTCGCCGCCGGGGAACCGCACCGCTATATCCTCAACAGCGGCCTGCTGGGCTGTTTCGCCTTTATCGGCGGCTCCGGCGCCTCGCTGTCACTGATCGTCGCCGTGCTGCTGTTTACCCGTGACCGCTCCCTGCGCCTGCTGGCCCTGGCCGCGGTGCCGCTGTCGTTGTTCAACGTCAATGAGATCCTGCTGTTCGGCCTGCCGATCATTCTCAACCCGCGCCTGTTCATCCCCTTTCTGATCACCCCGCTGCTCAACGCGCTGATCGCGGTGGCGGTGACCCAGGCCGGCTGGGTGGCACCGATGGTCACCGGCATGCCGCTGAACTCGCCGGTGCTCCTCAACGCCTACCTGAGCACCAACGGCGACTGGGCCGCGGTGGTCCTGCAATTGGTGCTGCTGGGTATCGGCAGCCTGATCTACGCCCCCTATGTGATTGGCCTGCACCGTCACCAGGACGCCGACAACGGCATCTATATCAAGTCCTTCGACACCACCTTCCGCAGCCTCGAGGAAAAGGGCCGGCTGTTCGAACTCGACCCGGTGGCGGCCTCGTACAAGAACGACGCCCGTCGTGCCCGGGAAGTGGACCGCATCCGCCAGATCAGCGAATACGAGTTTTACCTGGAGTTCCAGCCGCAAATCTCCAAGACCACCGGCCTGTGCACCGGTTGCGAGGCCCTGATGCGCGCCCGTGACAAGGACGGCAATACCCAGCAGCCCTGGGAGTTCCTCAAGTGGCTGGGCCAGGCCAACCTGATGCCGGATGTCGACCTGTGGGTGGCCTCCCAGGCGCTGGAGCAATATCGGCGTTGGCACAAGGCCGGCTTTGAACTGCCGATGACCATCAACGTGACCGGCGCCACCTTGTGCATGCCGGAGTACGGCGAGCGCCTGCTGGAGATACTCGCCCAGGCCCAGGGCATGATTTCCGTCGAACTGACCGAGGACGCCCTGGTCGGCGATGTCCAGGTGATCAACCGCCTGATCGAGCGCCTGCACGGTTTCGGCGCCAAGCTGTATATCGATGACTTCGGCACCGGTTATTCGGCGTTGAGTTACCTGCACCAGTTCAAGATCGACTGCATCAAGATCGACCGCAGCTTTGTCGTCGCCCACTGCCATCCCGAGGGCGCGCGGGTCTTGAATGGCATGCTGCGGCTGTGTGAAGCCCTGAACCTGGGGATCATTGTCGAAGGCGTGGAAACCCAGGAGCAGTACGATGCCCTGCACTCGTCGACGGAACTGGTGATCCAGGGTTGGTACTTCAGCAAGGCGATCCCCGGCGAGCGCATGGCGGAATTCGTCCACCAGCGCCAGTCATTGACGCGGGAGACCAGCGGCTTGATGCTGCCCGGCTAATGCCGTCATAGAGCCCTTCGATCATCTTGTCGGCCAGGGTGATTGGACAACGGCGGGCAGCGGCGCTTAAGGTGCAGTACCGTCATTTTTCCCAAGCCCCAAGACCCTCGCCATGATCGTCCGCTCCAAGCCGAACCTGATCGCCATCCTGTTTTCCCTCAAGGGCTCGATTGCCAAGCGCATTGCCCTGCGCTGCCTGCTGGTGACCGTGCTGGCCTCGGTCATCGTGCTGGTGGAGACCTGGCATCCGGACTATTTCTCCAAGGTCAATGCCACGCCCTTCACCTTGCTTGGCTTGTCCCTGTCGATCTTCATGAGCTTTCGCAACAACGCCTGCTATGACCGCTGGTGGGAAGGTCGCAAGCAGCTGGGGCAATTGATCATCGACGTGCGCTCGTTGATTCGCGAAAGCCAGGTGCTCGGCGATGGGCCGCAACGGACCGCGCTGCTGCGCGAGCTCTGCGGTTTTGCCCACGGCCTGATTGCCCGTCTGCGCCTGGAGGACGAACGCCAGGCCATCGAACCCTGGCAACAGGAAACGCCCGCCGCCGGCCATCCGAATGCCACCGACCAGTTGCTGCAACGGATCGGCGCACGTTGCTCCGGGTTCGCGGCACAAGGGCTGATCAGCGAGTACCGCTATACAATCTTCTCGGCGCTGCTGCTCAGCCTCAGCCAGGTCCAGGCCAGCTGCGAGCGGATCAAGCACACGCCACTGCCCTTCCCCTACAACCTGCTGCTGCACCGCACCATCTACCTGTTCTGCATTCTCCTGCCCTTCGCCATGGCCGAACCGCTGGGCTGGCTGACGCCGGTGTTCACCGCCATCGTCAGCTACACCTTCCTCGGCCTGGACGAGATCGGCGACGACCTGGAGGACCCGTTCGGCTTCGATGAAAACGATCTGCCGTGCAATGCGATCCTGCGCAGCGTGGAACGCGAAGTCCTCGCCAGCCTCGGGCACAGCGAACTGCCACCGGTGCTGGAACCGGTGGACTATGTGCTGACCTGAGGCGGGCTGATCGGTGGCGCGGGTTTGACTCCTGAGCGCGGCTGACCGAAGCTGGTACATTCAACGCTCGCCAGCTCACGGACCCTGCATGACGAAGCCTCGCCGCTACCTGCTTACCAGCCTGTCGCTCCTGCTTGCCCTCGGCCTTGTCTGGCACTGGCTGCCCGGCAAGCCGGCGGCGCCCCAGGCCCCGCATATCAATTACGGCCAGGCGCTGAAGCAAGCGCATAACGGCCTGCCCGGCGCGGCGCGGGTGCTCTACCAGCAGCTGGCGCGCAAAGACCTGACGGATGCCCGCCGCGCCGCCCTGCATGCCGAACTGCCCAACTACCCCAGCCCCCAGGCCCTGAAACTGGCCGATGCGGACCTGCAGAACTCCTCGCCGGTGGTTCGCGAAGCGGCGATCCAGAGCATTGTCGGCCTGGTACCCGGGGCCCAGCGCAGCCTGTTGCTCGGCCCGGTGCTGGAAGACCACGAGCAAGCCGTGCGCTTCGCCGCCGCCAACGCCATGCTCGGTTTGTCACCGGACGACCAGGGCTTGTATTACGGCCCGCTGCAACAGGTGGTGGACGAGTACGAACGGACCCTCGCGGCCCAGCCGGAAAGCGCCGAGGCGCAGTTCCAGCTGGCGCGCTTGTATTTGCATGAGGGACAGCTGGACAAGGCCCAGGCGGCGCTGGAGCATGTCTCGCGGCTGGAGCCGGACAACCTCAAGGCGCTGGTGGCCCAGGTCGAATTGCTGGACAAGCGCAACCAGCCGGACCAGGCCCGGCAACTGCTGGCCAAGCAGCTGCAGGTGCAGCCGCAATCGGCCTATCTGCAACATGCCCTGGGGGTCTGGCTATTGCGTCACGGCCAGACCGAACTCGCGGTGCTGGGGTTGGCCAAGGCGGTGGAACTGCAACCGGAGAACGCCGAGTACCGCTACAAGCTGGCCACCACCCTGCATGACTTGCAGCAGGTCGAGGCGGCCCAGCGGCAGTTGGAGGAAATCGTCCAGCGCCAGCCGTCGAACCGCAAGGCGCGGGTGCTGCTGATCAGTTACTGGAAGGAAACCGGGCAATTGCAGAACGTGCAGATCCTGCTGGCCCAGTTGGAGCAGCAGAACCCGGATGATCCGGCGTTGCAGCAGGGGTTGTAAGTGCTCGTCCGCGAGACTTTTGGCGGGTTCGAGGGCCTCTTCGCGGGCAAGCCCTGCTCCTACAGTATGGCGTCGTTCACCGATTGTGTGTACGGCACAACGTTGTAGGAGCAGGGCTTGCCCGCGAAGCTTCTGGCTATCTTGCAGCCCCCATCGCCGGCAAGCCGACACCCACAGGGAGAGATCGTGTTCAGCCGGCTGAGTCGCTCAATAATTTTGAACCCCGATAAATGCCCAAGGTCCAGTACAAGACCCCTCCTAGGTAACAAGAGGTCTGGACTTGACTACATCACTTGCCCCCATCACTCCCAAGGCAGCGACCGGCATTGAAGGGCTGGACGATATCCTCTGCGGCGGCTTGTCCCGCGGCCATGTCTTTCTCCTCGAAGGAGAACCCGGCACCGGCAAGACCACCGTGGCGCTGCACTTCCTGCTCGCCGGTGCCCAGGCCGGCGAACGCTCGCTGTATATCACGCTCTCGGAAACCGAACGCGAACTGCGCCAGGGCGCCGCGTCCCACGGCTGGGAACTGGACGAGAACATCAGCCTGTTCGAGCTGACCCCGCCGGAAAGCCTGCTCAACGCCGACCATCAGCAAAGCCTGCTGTACTCCTCGGACCTGGAACTGGGCGAAGCCACCAAGCAGATTTTCGAAGTGGTGGAACGGGTCCAGCCGACCCGCGTGGTCCTCGACAGCCTGTCGGAGATTCGCCTGCTGGCCCAGAGCTCGCTGCGCTATCGCCGGCAGATCCTGGCGATCAAGCACTACTTCGTGCGTTATGACGCCACCGTCCTGCTGCTCGACGACCTGACCACCGAATCCCTCGACAAGACCGTGCACAGTGTCGCCCATGGCGTGATCCGCCTGGAGGAACTGACCCCCAACTACGGCGCCGAACGACGCCGCGTGCGGGTGGTGAAGTACCGTGGGCAGAAATACCGTGGCGGTTTCCATGACTTCACCATCATGGGCGACGGCCTGCATGTCTTCCCCCGGCTGGTGGCGGCCGAACACCGTGGCCGTTATGTGCGCCAGCAACTCACCAGCGGCATCGTCGAGATGGACGCACTGCTTGGCGGCGGCATCGAAACCGGCTCCAGCACCCTGATCCTCGGCCCGGCCGGCACCGGCAAATCGCTGATCGCGATGGTCTTCGCCGCCGCGGCGGTGGCCCGCGGCGAGAAAGCCGCGTTATTTATTTTCGATGAAGAGCTCGGCTTGCTGTTCGAACGCATGCGCAATATCGGCATTGATCTCCAGGCCCTGCAAGACACTGGCAACCTGTTGATCGAGCAGGTCGACGCCGCCGAACTGTCGCCCGGTGAGTTCTCCCATCGGGTGCGCCGCTGCGTGGATCAGGGCGGCATCAAGACCGTGGTGATCGACAGCATCAACGGCTACCAGGCCGCGATGCCGGAAGAAAATGCGCTGATCCTGCATATGCACGAGTTGCTGCTCTACCTCAATCGCCAGGGCGCGGCGACCTTCATGACCGTCGCCCAGCACGGGCTGGTGGGCGACATGCAGGCCCCGGTGGACATCACCTACCTGGCGGACACCGTGATCCTGCTGCGTTACTTCGAAGCACTGGGCAAGGTCCGCCGGGCCATCTCCATCATCAAGAAACGCACCGGCGCCCACGAGTCGACGATCCGCGAATACCGCATCAATGCGCGGGGCATCACCATCGGCGCGCCGCTGGAGGCGTTCCAGGGAGTCTTGCGTGGCGTACCGACCTACCTCGGTGAAGGCCCGCCCCTGCTCAAGGAAGAAGGTTTGTGACTACCCCCGACGTGGTCTCCGAACGGGCCATCATCCTCGCTCCGCTGGGGCGCGACAGCCAGATTGCCCTGAGGATTCTCGCCGAGGCCGGTTTTCCCGCGGTAATCGCCCGGGACCTGGCGGCACTCGGCGCCGAGTTGGAACAAGGCGTGGGTTTGATCATCATCGCCGCCGAGGCCCTGCGCGAAGCGGACCTGGGCGCCCTGCAGGCGTACCTGCAACAGCAGCCGGCCTGGTCCGACCTGCCGATCGTGCTGCTGACCCATCACGGCGGCCCGGACCAACCGCCCTCTTCCCGGCTCGGCGCGCTGCTGGGCAATGTGACCTTTCTCGAGCGCCCGTTCCACCCGGTAACCCTGATCAGCCTGGTGACCGCCGCCATTCGCGGACGCCGCCGCCAGTATGAAGCCCGCGACCGGCTGTTCGACCTCAGCCAAAGCGAACTGCGCCTCAAGGACACCCTCGAAACCCTCGAACAACAGGTTGAAGAGCGCACCGCGCAACTGCGTCACAACGAGGAAGCCTTGCGCCAGTCGCAGAAAATGGAAGCCGTCGGCCAACTCACCGGCGGCATCGCCCATGACTTCAACAATATGCTCACCGGCATTATCGGCAGCCTCGAGTTGCTCAAGCGGCGGCTGGCCCGTGGTCGCCTCGAGGACCTCGACAGCCTGATCGACCTCGGCGTGACCTCGGCCAACCGCGCCGCCGGCCTGACCCACCGCCTGCTGGCCTTTTCCCGGCGCCAGTCGCTGGACTCCAAGCCCGTCAATATGAACGAGCTGGTGACCTCCATGGGCGAGCTGCTGAACCGCAGCCTCAATGAAAGCATTCGCCTGGAAATGGCCCTCGGTGAAAACCTGTGGACCGCCGAAGCCGACCCCAACCAGTTGGAAAGCGCCCTGCTCAACCTGGTGCTGAATGCCCGCGACGCCATGCCGGACGGCGGCAACCTGCTGGTCAGGACCTTCAACCAATCGCTGGACCTGGCGTTTACCGAAGCCCAGGCCAACCTCGAGCCCGGCGACTATGTGGTACTGCAGGTGCGCGACAGCGGCAGCGGCGTACCGCAAAGCATCATCAACCGGGTCTTCGATCCGTTTTTCACCACCAAACCCATCGGCCAGGGCACGGGCCTGGGCCTGTCGATGATCTATGGTTTCAGCAAACAGTCCCGCGGCCATGTGGCCATCGACAGCACCGTCGGCCAGGGCACCACGGTCAGTCTGTACCTGCCGCGCTACCAGGGTGCCCCGGTGGTCCAGGACGAAGCGCTGCACTCCGGCCATGCGCCCCATGCCGAAGACGGTGAAACCGTACTGATCGTCGAGGATGATCCGGCGGTGCGGGTGCTGGTCAGCGAAGTGCTCGGTGAGCTGGGTTACCGTTTTGTCGAGGCCTGCGATGCCAATGGCGCGATACCGATTCTTGACTCCGGCCAGCGCATCGACCTGTTGATCAGTGACGTCGGGCTGCCAGGGATGAACGGCCGGCAACTGGCGGAAATCGGCCGGCAACTGCGGCCCGGACTGAGGATCCTGTTTATCACCGGTTACGCCGAACACGCGGCGGTGCGCGGCGGCTTCCTCGACCCGGGCATGCAAATGATCACCAAGCCCTTCACCTTCGAGCTGCTGACGGCCAAGGTTCGCGAGATGATCAGTGTGTGACGGGGGTCAGGCCAACAGCTTGCGGATCTGCTCCTGGAGGACATCCAGGTCGAACGGCTTGGCCAGGATCGGCGCGCTATGGGCAATGGGACTGTGGGACTCGCGGATTTCCGCCGGGTAACCACTGATGAAGATCACCTTGAGGTCCGGGCGCAGCTTGACCGCGGGCTCGGCGATCTCTACCCCGGAAACACCACCAGGCAAACGAAAATCGGTGATCATCAGGTCCAGGTTGGGTTTGCTCGCCAGGATCGCGAACGCCTGCTCGCCGTTTTCCGCTTGCAGTACCCGATAGCCCTCGCTGGAAAGGTAGGCCGAAAGGACCATCAGGATCGAGGCATCGTCCTCGACGATCAATACGACGTCTTGTGCATCTTCACTCATGGGAAGCCTTTATTCCTGAAATTGCTGCCAATACGACCATCGGCTCAGCCAGAGGTTGCGTCTGATGTCGGCTTTTCCTACAAGGGCAGGCAAACGCAGAACAAGGCCCCCTCGCCAAGGGTACTCTCGACGGTGATGCGACCACCATGGGCCGCGACAATCTGCTCGGAAATAAACAGGCCCAGACCCAAGCCGGCGGCGACATGACTGCCGGACACCCGCTCGAACTGCTGAAAGATCCGCGCCTGGTCATCTTCGCCGATGCCGATGCCGCGGTCACGCACTTCAACCCGGGCCTCGTTCGCCTGGCGGTACACACGCACCTCGATCGGGCTTTTGGCGCCATAGCGCAAGGCGTTGGTCAGCAGGTTGGAGATCACCTGTTCGATGCGGAACTCATCCCACTCGCCCACCAGTGATGCCTCGCCCGAATAGCTGATCGTCGACCCGGCCGCGTCCACCTGCGCAGCGAAGCTCTCCAGCAATTTGCTCACCAGTTGCACCAGGTCCAGGCGTACGGGGCGGATCGACAGCTTGCCGGTGCGAATGCGCGAGACATCGAGCATGTCTTCGATCAGGCGAATCAGGCTCTGGATCTGCCGCTCGTCCCGCGCGACCATGCTGCGCATCTTGTCCAGGCTGAAGGCGTCGGCATTGTCCCGGGCCAGGTGCATCTTGCGCAGTTGGGTCTCCAGGATCAGCCCGTTGAGCGGCGTGCGCACCTCATGGGAGACGATCGACATGAAGTCATCGCGCATGCGCACGGCGTGCTGCAACTCTTCCTGGGTTAGCTGCAGTTGCTGCAACAACAGCCCCTGCTCGCGGCGACTTTGCTCCAGGGCCTCGACTTGCAGCTTCATCGCCTTGCTCTGTCGATAGAGCTCGACAAAGATGCTGACCTTGCTCTTCACCGCATGGGTGTCGAGGGGTTTGTGCAGAAAGTCCACCGCGCCGCTCTCGTAGCCCTTGAAGGCGTAGTTGCGCTCGCGGCCGGCGGCGCTGACAAAGACGATGGGAATATTCTTGGTCTTCTCGGTGCCGCGCATCAACTCGGCCAGTTCGAAACCATTCATGCCCGGCATCTGCACATCGAGAATGGCCATGGCGAATTCGTGCTGAAGCAGCAGCGACAGCGCCTCATCCGCCGAGAGCGCCTTGTAGACAATGCGGTCCTCGCGCCTGATCAGCGCTTCCAGCGCCAGCAGATTCTCCGGCAGATCGTCGACGATCAGCAGTTTGGCCTGGATAGTACTCAGCATGTGATTCGTTCCAGCTCGACAAGCAGGCGGCCGATGCCCTGCAAAGAAAGAAGGTAGTCCGGCTGGTGCAACGCCAACGCGGCTTCGGGCATGGTCGCGACCCGAGCGTCATTCGGGTCTTGCACCACGGTCAAGCCACCCTGGCGTTGGATCTGTACCAGACCCGCGGCGCCATCCTGATTGGCGCCAGTCAAGAGTATGCCCATCAGCCGCGAACCATAAGCGTCCGCCGCCGAAGCAAAGAGATAATCGATCGAGGGCCGGGAGTAATGCACCCGCTCTTCGCGACTGAACGAAAAGCTGCGGTCCTGCTCGATGGACAGGTGGTACCCGGGAGCGGCGAAATACAAAGTACCCGGCACAATGCTTTCCTTGTCGTCCGCCTCTTTCACCGGCAGCGCCAGGCGCCGCCCGAACACTTCGGCCAACTGGCTACGGTGCCCGTCCGGCATGTGCAGGACGGTCACGATCGGCAGGCTGAAACGCGTGGTCAGCGAGCCGAGCACGGTCATCAGGGCCTCGACGCCACCCGCCGAGGCCCCCACCACGACCGCTTCGACCCGCTGGCGGTCGATGCTTTGCAGTAACGGGTCGTTCATGATTTACGGTAGATCCGTTCTTGTTTGAGCAACGCCTCGAACCGCTTGCCATAGGCTGAAAAGTCCAGCGTCTCCTTGCTGCCCAGCACCAGGAAGCCCCGATGACACAACGACTCATGGAACAGCCCAAAGGCTCGATCCTGGAGTTTTTTATTGAAATAAATTAATACGTTACGACACGAAATCAGCTGTGTTTCAGAGAATACACTATCCGTCGCCAGGCTGTGGTCGGCAAAGGTCACGTTTTCCCGTAGGGTCTTGTCGAATATCGCGTAGCCGTAGGCCGAGTTGTAGTACTCGGCAAAGTCGCGCTCGCCGCCGGACGCCCGGTAGTTATCGGCGTAGGTGCGCACGTTGTCCAGGGTAAAGATGCCCTGCTTGGCCTTTTCCAGCGAATGGGGGTTGATGTCGGTGGCGTAGATGATCGTGCGTTCGAGCAAACCTTCTTCACGCAGCAGGATCGCCATGGAGTACACCTCCTCACCGGTGCTGCACCCGGCGATCCAGATCTTGATCGATGGATAGGTCTTGAGCAGCGGCACCACCTCCTGGCGAATCGCCAGGAAATGCCCGGGATCGCGAAACATCTCGCTGACCGGAATGGTCAGGTACTGCAGCAACTGCATGAACGCCGCCGGATCGTGCAGCACCCGCTCCTGCAGCGCCGAGATGGTTGCGCAATCGAGCTGGAGCAAGGCATGGTGAACCCGGCGCTTGATCGACGCGCCGGAGTAATCGCGAAAATCGTAGCTGTACTTGAGGTAGATCGCCTCGATCAACAACCGCAACTCGATGTCGGTACTTCGATCCACTAGATCCGTTCCATCTTCGGTAGCCAGACACGGATCAACGAGAACAGTCGATCCAGGTCTATCGGTTTAGCCAGGTAGTCATTGGAGCCGGCCTGCAGGCAGCGCTCCTGGTCATCCTTCATCGCCTTGGCCGTGACCGCAATGATCGGCAGCTTGCGCCAGCGCGGATCCTTGCGGATCTCCAGCGTGGCCTCGTAACCATCCATCTCCGGCATCATCACGTCCATCAACACCAGGTCGATGTCCTCCACTTCGTTGAGTCGCTGAATCGCTTCGCGGCCATTACGGCCGATTTCGACAATCGCGCCCTTGTGTTCCAGCGCGCTGGTCAAGGCGAAGATATTGCGCACATCGTCGTCCACCAGCAGGATCTTGCGCCCTTCGAAGACCTTGTCGCGGCTGCGGGCGGTCTTGAGCATGCGCTGTCTTTCATGGGACAGCTGGGATTCGACTTTGTGCAGAAAGAGTGTCACTTCATCGAGCAGGCGCTCCGGCGAGCGCGCGCCCTTGATGATGATCGAGCGCGAGTACTTGTGCAGCTCGGCCTCTTCGTCGCGGGTCAGGTTGCGCCCGGTATAGACGATCACCGGCGGAAAAGCGCGGATGTCTTCGCTGGCCATGCGCTTGAGCAACTCGTTGCCGAGCATGTCCGGCAGCTTGAGGTCGATAATCATGCAGTCGAAGACCGTATCGCGCAGCAGATCGAGGGCCTCCTGGGCAAACCCCACGGCGGTGATCTCGATATCGTCGTCGCCGATCAGGCGGGCGATGCTGTCGCGTTGCAGGTCATCGTCTTCCACCAGCAGTACGCGCTTGAGCTTCTGGGTCAGCTTGGCTTCCAGGCGCGTGAAGATCTCCTTGAGTTCGTCGCGGGTGGTCGGCTTGAGCGCGTAGCCCATGGCGCCCATGTGCATGGCGGCCTCGACGCGGTCCTCCACGGAAATCACATGCACCGGGATATGTCGGGTCGGTGCCTGTTCCTTGAGGCGCTGCAGCACCGTCAGGCCGGAATGATCCGGCAGGCGCATGTCCAGCAGGATCGCGTCGGGGATGAACTGCGCGGCGAGCTCGAAGCCCTCGTCCGCGCCATGGGCCACCAGGCACTGGTAACCCAGCTCATGGGCCAGGTCGTAGAGAATCTGGGCAAACTTCTGTTCATCTTCGATCACCAGGATACAGCGGCTGCTGAACGGGCCTTTTTCACGGTCATCGGCAAAACGCTGGATCGGCGTTTCCATCACCACCACCGGCGCCAGCTTGCGCGGCGGATCCAGGGACTCCAGCGGTGCCGGCGGCGCTACCACCGGCGCGGGGCCCACGCCATCGTGGCGCTCCACATACCGCTCCGGCATCACCAGGGTAAACACACTGCCCTGGCCGGGCTGGCTGGCCACATTGATGGAGCCGCCGAGCAGCGCCGCCAGGTCGCGGGAAATCGACAGGCCGAGGCCGGTGCCGCCATAACGGCGGTTGGTGGTGCCGTCCGCCTGGCGGAACGCCTCGAAAATGCTCTCATGCTGTTCGGCGGCGATTCCGATGCCGGAGTCGCGGACGGTAAAGGCAATCCCGACACCCGGCTGGCGCGACACGCTCAGGCTGACCCGACCGGTCTCGGTGAACTTGATGGCGTTGGACAGCAGGTTCTTCAACACCTGTTCCAAACGTTGGCGGTCGGTGAACAGCGTCGTCGGCAGATCGCCGCGCAACTCGACCTCGAACCCCAGCTGCTTGTCGCTGGCCAGTGGCTGGAACATGTTGCGCAACCCCTCCACCAGACGTTCGATACTGGTGTTTTCCGGGCGCACCTCCAACTTGCCGGCCTCGACCTTGGAGATATCGAGGATGTCGTTGATCAGATTGAGCAGATCGTTACCGGCGCTGTAGATCGATTCGGCGAACTTGACCTGTTCCGCCGTAAGGTTGTCCTCGGGGTTCTCCGCCAGCAGCTTGGACAGGATCAGCGAACTGTTGAGCGGCGTGCGCAGCTCGTGGGACATGTTGGCGAGGAATTCGGACTTGTACTTGCTCGAGCGTTGCAGCTCCTCGGCGCGTTCCTCGAGTTGGACCTGGGCCAGGTTCAACTGATTGTTCTTGAGGTCCATCGCATCACGCTGCTCGGCCAGGGCCAGGGCCTGCTCGGCCAACTGCTCGTTGGTCTGTTCGAGTTCGCTCTGCTGGCTTTCCAGATGAACCTGGGACTCCTTGAGCACCTGGGACTGTTCTTCCAACTCTTCGTTGGCGGTCTTGAGCTCTTCCTGCTGGACTTGCAACTCTTCGTTGAGTTGTTGGGTCTCGGCCAGCACCTCCTGCAAGCGCTGGCGGTAACGCGCGGCTTCGATGGAGGTGCCGATATTGTCGGCAATCAGTTCCAGCAGCTCGATATCACGGTCGTTCAAGGGCCGCAGGAAACCCAGCTCGATCACCCCGTTGATCCGCTCATCGTTGGTGGTCGGCACCACCAGCACACTGCGCGGCGAGCCGTTGCCCAGGCCCGAACTGACCCTGAAGTAATCCACCGGCACTTCGTCCAGGCGGATCAGGCGGCCCTGGCCCGCGGCCTGGCCAACCAGGCCTTCATCGCTGAAGATCGCCTGCTCCTGCTGCTCCTGCTCACGGGAAAAGCCATAGCTGGCGACACGGGTCAGGCCACCATGCTCTTCGCGCACATACAACGCCGCGACCGCACTGCCCATGTACTGGGCGCAGAATTGCAGGATATTGCGCCCCAGCAATTGGAGAGTCAGTTGGCCGAGCACCTGCTCGGCCAGTTCGGTCTGGCCGCTGCGCAGCCAGGCTTGCTGCTCCAGGCGCTCCGCACTCTTGAGTTGTGACGCGAGGTTTTTTGCATAATTAGCTGAAAGTGCTAATAAATCTCGTCGACCAATAAAGGCCAACAAGGCGCTCAGACCCAGCACAAAAATGAGATAGAGGACGATGCTCCAGATCGTGGTGCGGCTTACGGCATCATTGCGCGCGAGCCGCAGTTGCTGCTCCATGTCGATGGCGTTTTCAAACTCGCTACGGATCTCGTCAACCAGGCGCTTGCCACGCCCCGACAGGATCGCCCCCTGATAGTCGCCGCCGGAACGCCGCAGTCCGATCATCGCCTGAGCGTATTCGCTCCAGGAGCTCTGCAAGGCTTCGATACGCTTGAAGCGGTCGACCTGCTGCGGATTGTCCGCGACCAGTTCCTGCAAGCCACGCAGGTCGGCAATGATTTTCGGCTTGGCGACTTCATAGGGGTCGAGGAAATGCTCGTCACCGGTGATCAGGAAACCGCGCATGCCGGTTTCCAGATCCACCGAGAGCTTCATCGCCTCGTTGCTGTTATTGATCACCCGGTCGGTATGCTCGACCCACTGGATCACCGACAGCAGGTAGGTGATCAGCGAAACGAAAAAGATCGCGCTGAGAACCCCGACAGCCAAGGGCAGGCTGATGTTGCGGCTCAATAACTTGCGAAAGCTTTGTTCATCCACCGAAGACGACGAATTCATTTCAGGGCCCGGATTAAAGTTATTGATTATCAAGGAGTCTGCCGTATATACGAATAAAAGACCGACTTTTTTCTCACAGCTTAGAATGCAATTTCCCAGGCCGCACTGCCGTGACGTGATGACTCACCTTAGCCTATCATCTTGTACACTTTGTTTTTTTTGTACAAGTGTGGGAACTTGTCCGACCTGGTGGCTTACTGATGCAGAAGGCAGAGCATTTCAGCGGCCTTGATCCACCCTTCACTTTTGGGATACCCCCTTATGCCAGCAGCCACCTCCACCATCCTTGTTGTCGAAGACGATGCCATTGTGCGCATGCTGATCGTCGACGTCCTGGAGGAACTGGAGTTCCATGTCCTGGAGGCCGACGGCAGCGACAAGGCCCTGGATATTCTCAGACAGGCCGATACCCGTATCGACCTGCTGATGACCGATGTCGGACTGCCCGAGATGGATGGCCGCGAGTTGGCCAAGGCCGCCTGCCAGATGCGCCCCGGGCTGCCGGTGCTGTTTGCCAGCGGCTACGCCGAAAGCATCGAGCTGGCGCCCGGCGTGCAGGTGATCGGCAAGCCCTTCTCCATCGATCAGCTGAGACTCAAGATCAAAAGCATTCTATAACTCACTCCAGCCCCGCCATCCCCC
This sequence comes from Pseudomonas sp. MWU13-2862, assembly GCF_023242495.1. Taxonomy (NCBI): domain Bacteria; kingdom Pseudomonadati; phylum Pseudomonadota; class Gammaproteobacteria; order Pseudomonadales; family Pseudomonadaceae; genus Pseudomonas; species Pseudomonas sp. MWU13-2862. The sequence goes on from NZ_JALMEZ010000017.1 coordinate 32,013, forward strand.
CCGAGCCTCACCCATGACACAAACCCAGACAACGCCGGTCCTTGCGATTGGCCTCGGCTGCCGCCAGGGCTGCAGCGCTTCGACCCTGCAGGCGTTGCTGGAGCAGTCGTTACAGGCCCATGGAATCGACCTCAAGGCGATCAAGGGGCTGGCGAGCATTGACGGAAAAAAGGCTGAGCCGGGCCTGCTCGAACTCGCGCAGCGCCTGAACCTGCCGCTGGTGTTCTTCAGCGCGACCGAGCTGGCGCCTTACGAACCACGCCTCAGCCATCGTTCCCGACTGGCCTTCGAGCAGACCGGCTGCCATGGCGTGGCCGAAAGTGCCGCGCTGGCCCTGGCCGAACAGTTGGGGCAAACACGGGCGAACCTGCTGGTTTCACGGCAGAAGAACCCCATGGCGACCTTTGCGCTGGCCTGGACCGGGCAAAACCCTAGATAATCCCCTCCTCCTGCATGAACATCGTTCATGTGAGGCCCTGTGCAGTCCGTCCAGAGAGTGTCATGACCGTCTATTTCATCGGCGCCGGCCCCGGCGACCCGGAACTCATTACCGTCAAGGGCCAACGCCTGATCCGCAGTTGCCCGGTGATCATCTACGCCGGCTCCCTGGTGCCCGAAGCCGTCCTGCAAGGCCACTGCGCCAGCCAGGTGGTCAACAGCGCCGAACTGCACCTGGAACAGATCATCGACCTGATCAAGGCGGCCGATGCCCTGGGCCAGGACGTGGCGCGGGTGCATTCCGGGGATCCGTCGCTCTACGGCGCCATCGGCGAGCAGATCCGTCCCCTGCGCGAACTGGGCATCGCCTATGAAATCGTCCCCGGCGTGACCGCGACCGCCGCCTGCGCGGCCCTGCTCGGTGCCGAGCTGACGCTGCCGGATATTTCCCAAAGCGTGATCCTGACCCGTTATGCCGACAAGACCGCGATGCCGACCGGAGAAGAGTTGGCCAGCCTGGCCCAGCACCGGGCGACCATGGCCATTCACCTGGGGGTCAAGCATCTGGCTAAAATCATCGAGGAGCTGCTGCCGCATTACGGCGCGGACTGCCCGATCGCGGTGATCCATCGCGCCACCTGGCCCGATCAGGACTGGGTTGTGGGGACGCTCGCGGATATTCAGGCCCAGGTCGAGGCCAAGGGCTTTCGTCGCACGGCCCTGATCCTGGTGGGGCGCGTGCTGGGCAGCGACCACTTCAGCGAGTCTTCGCTGTATCGGGCCGGCCATGCCCACCTTTATCGACCGTGATCATTTGGGGGATAACACCATGTCCGAACCGCTGTTCTCCGGCGCCAAGCTGGCCCTGCTCTGCGGCGACGAGCTGCTGACCTATCTGCGTGACATGAAGGACAGCATCCCCTATCCCGGGCATTGGGACTTTGCCGGCGGCGGTCGTGAAGGTGAGGAAACACCGAGCGAATGCGCGCTGCGGGAGCTGGACGAGGAGTTTTCCCTGCGTATCGGGGCTGAGCGCATCGAATGGGCACGGCGTTATCCCAGTGTCACCCAGCCCAATACCCATTCGTGGTTCCTGGTGGGGCAACTGAGCCGCAAGGAAATCGAGGCGATCCGGTTTGGCGACGAAGGCCAGTATTGGCGAATGATGTCGATTGTCGAGTACCTGGAGCACCCGTTGGGTGTGCCCTATCTGCAGGAACGGTTGCGTGACTATCTGGAGAATACAGCCCGCTGAATGACCTCCATAGAAAAACGGTGCTCACGGGCACCGTTTTTTTATCCAACCGGACACAGCGAACGCCCTGCTACCGAACTCAGTAGTAGGCGTTTTCTTTCTGCGTATGGTCAGTCACATCACGTACGCCCTTGAGCTCGGGAATCCGCTCGAGCAAGGTGCGCTCGATGCCTTCGCGCAAGGTCACGTCGGCCTGGCCGCAGCCCTGGCAACCACCGCCGAACTGCAGCACGGCGATGCCGTCTTCAACCACCTCGATCAGGCTGACCTGACCGCCGTGGCTGGCCAGCCCCGGGTTGATTTCGGTTTGCAGGTAGTAGTTGATACGCTCGTTGACCGGGCTGTCGGCATTGACCATCGGCACCTTGGCGTTTGGCGCCTTGATGGTCAACTGGCCGCCCATACGGTCGGTGGCGTAATCGACCACGGCATCATCGAGGAAGGCTTCGCTGAAGGAATCGATCCACGCGGTGAAGCTTTTCAGCCCCAGCGCGGTGTCTTCAGGTTTTTCTTCACCCGGCTTGCAGTAGGCAATGCAGGTTTCGGCGTACTGGGTACCCGGCTGGGTAATGAAAACGCGGATGCCGATCCCCGGGGTGTTCTGCTTCGACAGCAGATCAGCCAGATAATCGTGGGCGGCATCGGTAATGGTTATGGCGCTCATGGAATCTCCTCACAGACTTGCCGCCAGTTTACGCCAATCGAGCCGCCGGACAAAGTCCTAGTATTTTTGTCGGGAAAGCAGGGGTCGCCAACGGATCGCCCCCACCAGCAACGCCGAGAAAATCAGCGCGCTGGCGATCCAGCCCGCCGGGCTTGGCCAGGTGCCGAGCAACAGCATCGAACCGACAATGGCAAATACCGGAATCAGCAGAGACAGTGGTGCTACCCGCGACAGCGGGTATTCGCGCAACAACAGGTTCCAGCCCCAGTAACACAGGTGCGTGGCGCCATAGACCTGGAACGCCAGGGACAACAGCAGGCCCGGCCCGACCTGATCCGGCAGCGCGACGAAGGGCGCCGCGCCGTGCTTGAGCCAGGTGAGCAGGAACAGCGGCAGCGGCGCGAACAGACTGGCCCAGACCACGAAGGCGAACACCTCCTTGACCCGGGACAGCTTGATCAGCACATTGCCCAGGCTCCAGGCGACGGCGCTGAGCACGATCAACAGCAACCCGGCGCGGCTCTCGCCCGCCGGGCTGTCGCACAGCACGCAGGCCAGGCCCAGGGCCGCCAGCAGTGCGCCGAGCAGCTGGGACCCGCTCAACGACTCGCGAAACAGCAACACGCCCCAGCCCAGGGTGAAGAAGGCGCTGGTCTGGATCAGCAGCGCCGCCGTTCCGGGGGGAACCCCCAGGCTGATGCCGAAGTTGATCAGGCCCCACATGGCGACCCCGAAAATCAGACCGTAGGCGACGATCCAGGACATGGCCACTTGCGGCCGGCGAATGAAAAACACCCACGGCAGAGCGGCCAGGGTAAAGCGCAGCGCCGTCAGCAGCAGCGGATCGATGTGGGTCAGGCCCAGCTTGGTGATGGGGAAGTTCAAACCCCAGACAGCCGTGACCAGCACGGCGAGCAACAGGTGTTTTTTCTGCATGGCAAACCATCCGGATAGTCAGGAACGGCGATATGACTCGCCGGTACCCGACTACTTTGCCGATGCCCGTACCTGGCCCGCTTGCAATGCAAGGTCAACTTCAATTAAAAATGGGCCATGCCTATTCTCACCACCGACTTTTATCCCAGCACCTCACGCGAGGTGGTCGTCACCCGCCACGACTATGCCGACAACCAGGGATTCGACCACCATAACCACGAACGCGGCCAGTTCGCCTATGCCGCCTGTGGGGTGATCACGGTATTTACCGACCAGGGCGACTGGGTCGTGCCGCCGGGGCGCGCCATCTGGGTTCCGGCCGGACTCCCTCACGCCATGTGCATGCGCGGCCCGGTGACCATGCTCAACGCTTATATTCTGCCGGCCGACCAGCAACGTCTGGCGCTGGCCGAAGACTGCCAGGTACTGGGGGTTTCCGAGCTGCTGCGGCAGTTGCTCGAGCAGGCGGCGCAGGTCCCGGCCCCGCTCAGCGAGCGCGACGAGTACCTGCTGGGCCTGTTGCTCCACGAAATCGCCAGGATGCCGAAGCTGGCACTGAACGCCCCGCTCCCCAGGGAACCGCGCCTGGCCAGGATCTGCCGCCGCTTGCTCGACCAGCCATCCCTGGAAATCGCTATCGACGAGATGGCTCAAGGCGCTGGCATGAGCCGGCGTACCTTCACCCGGCTGTTCCGCCAGCACACCGGCGTCAGCTTCGTCGAATGGCGCCAACAGGCATGCCTGCTGGCGGCGATCGTCCGCCTGGGCAATGGCGAAGCGGTGACGCGAGTAGCCATGGAACTGGGCTACAGCAGCCCGAGCGCCTTTGCCACGGTATTCCGCCGGGCGCTGGGCGAATCGCCCAGTCGCTATTTCCAGTGACCCCTGCCCTCAAAGGTTCTCGTAGCGGTTCATATCCAGCACCCCGGCATTGACCGGGTCGGTTTCCTGCAGGTAAGTCGTCAAATCATGGAAATACTGCCAGAACTGCGGATGACTGCGACGAATCCCCCAGCGCTGGACGATCTTTTCGAAGCTCGCGGCGTCCTTGGACTGCTCCATGGCATCGACAAACTCAGGCACCTGATCGGCGGGAATATTGAACATGAAATTCGGATAGCTGCTGAGGATCCCGGGATAAATGGTCACGGTGTCCAACCCCGGCTGATAGCGAGAAGCCTCGCCAAGCATAAAGGCCACGTTGCTGTGGGCACGGTTGCGCAACAGGCTGTAGATCTCACGCTTGCCGCTACGGCTTTCAATGCGCAGCATCGTGGCCTCCGGCAACTGTTCGACAACCTTGAGCCCGGCCGCCGGCCGCGAAGTCAGGCGACTCAGTGACTGTTCGGCCTCCTGCAGTCCCGGGTCGATGTTCGGGCGCGAACAGTACGCGCCCTCACATCGGTTGATCGGGTCCGGGTGCGCATTCAGATCGCCGTAACGCACCAGCAGTTGCCTGACGAAGTCGCCCTTCGGATCCTTTTCATCCAGCTTCAGGGCACTCGGCTTGCTGTCGTCGATACGCTCGTAGTCCAGCCACATCTTCAGCTTGCCGCCGTTCTGGTACCAGTCGTCGAGGTACCCATCGCGGGAATTAGCCGGCATCAGGCGCAGGAAGTTCTGTTCGGCACCGTTGCGGATCAGATCGAAGTACAGCCGGGTCTGCGCCTGATGGGACACATTGCCAAACACGTCGAAGTTCACCACCAACTGGTAATAGGTCCGCTCCAGCAGCGGGTAGTCGAACAGCCACAGGGTTTGCGGTACCTCGCCGATCAGGCCCTTGCTCACCGTGGCGCTGTCAAAATGGCGGAAAATGCTCAGCAAGGCATTGTCGTTGCCGGCCCACAAGCTCGACCAACTCGGGGCCCGGACAGTGGCGTAGGCATCCCTGCGCAAGGCCTCATACTCGTTGCGCTTGTCGCGATAGGCCAGCCACAGGCTCAACACACTGCCGACATCGTCATTCTGCCCCGGCGTCGCCAGCAGCGGCGTCGCGGCACCGCGATAAACCGCATCGGTGATGTACAGATCATGTTCCGGGGCCTGGAAAAACACCCAGAAGTTGTCACGAATCACGTCGGTAGCAATCTGCCCGCGACAGACCGGCCCACGGATAAAGGTGTCGACGAAGTATTCGGCGTTATCGAGCATGAACTGATAACGCGCCGCCACCGGGATCGCCTCGAAGGTTTCGAAGGGGTTGGCCCGTCGCTGCGGGCCGTAGCCCGGCGAGGCCGTGACCTGCCAGTTGCCGCTGTAGAACAGGGTCTTGATCCGCGCCATCTTCGCCGCGCTCAGGGCATAGGTGATATGGGTCTTGTACACGATCACGCCCTGCACCGGCCATAACCGGTAATACACCTGGATGCCCGGGTCATCGTTCGGCTGGCGGGTGTTGATCAGTTCGATCGGCTGGCCGCTCGGCGTGCGCGAACGCACCCACTGGAAAAAGTGTCCCGGCTCGCCCCCTTCGAAATAGATGTGCGCCAGGAACCAGTGTTCATAGAGCCAGCGCCCCACCAGGCTTTCCCGGGCTCCCGGAGCGTTGAGCAGGTTTTCCCATTGGGTAATCTGCAACGACTCCCTGGCACTCGGTGCCAGGGCCTGTTCATCCATCGGCGCGCCGGAGGCCAGCCAACGTTGCAAGGTCTGGTACTGCTGATCGGTCAGCCCGGTCACGGCCAGCGGCATGCCCTCTTTCGGGTGGGCATCGGCATAGACCTCGAACTCGCCGGGCATCGGGCACATATTCTCGCGGTTCAGGCCCAGTACGATGTCTTCCGGCAACTTGGCATTGGGCTGCAAGGGCGTACGATGACCCAATTCCAACATGCGTGACATCAGGGCGGCCTGGCTGCCCTGGGCATCCAGCACGGAGTAAAACTGCTTCTGTTGCCATTGGCGCGGGGTATGGGCGTCGATATACAGGCGCGTGGGCTGGGAGGCCTCACTGCGGTTGCCGTTATACACCAGGATCTTCGACGCGCCGCGCGCCGCGCCCTCGGCGCTGCCCAGGTTGAGCTGGCACGCCGCGTCGTAGCACGCATGGCAAGCCACGCACTTCTCGGCGAAGATCGGTTGAATGTCGCGGGTATAGGAAATCGCCGGAGCCGAGTCTTGCGCCTGGGTGATACTGCTAAGCACCAGCAGTAGGAAAGCGCTGAAAAAACGGTACGGCATGGTCCTGATCCTTGAAGTAAAAACGCGACGATTCTACAGCCTCATTGCGTCTTAAACATGAGTGATATTCATGCAAAACCTTGGAATGCTCTAAAAGCGCACAGGTTTGCTATCATCGCGGCTCTTCTGTATCCGTCCTTTCCAGGTAGTTTCCATGTCCGATCGCAGCGTTCGCCTTCAAGCTCTCCAGAAAGCTCTCAAAGAGCGCATCCTGATTCTCGACGGCGGCATGGGCACCATGATCCAGAGCTACAAGCTCGAGGAGCAGGACTATCGCGGCAAACGTTTCGCCGACTGGCCCAGCGATGTAAAGGGCAACAACGACCTGCTGGTCATCACCCGCCCGGATGTGATCGGCTCGATCGAGAAGGCCTACCTGGATGCCGGCGCGGATATCCTGGAAACCAACACCTTCAACGCCACCCAGGTGTCCCAGGCCGACTATGGCATGGAAGCGCTGGTCTACGAACTGAACGTGGAAGGCGCGCGCCTGGCCCGCAAGGTGGCCGACGCGAAAACCCTGGAGACCCCGGACAAGCCACGTTTCGTCGCCGGCGTGCTCGGCCCGACCAGCCGTACCTGCTCGCTGTCGCCGGACGTGAACAACCCCGGCTACCGCAACGTGACCTTCGATGAACTGGTGGAAAACTACACCGAGGCCACCAAGGGCCTGATCGAAGGCGGCGCCGACCTGATCCTGATCGAGACCATCTTCGACACCCTCAACGCCAAGGCGGCGATCTTCGCCGTGCAAGGCGTGTATGAAGAGCTGGGCTTCGAACTGCCGATCATGATCTCCGGGACCATCACCGATGCCTCCGGCCGCACCCTGTCCGGCCAGACCACCGAAGCCTTCTGGAACTCCGTGGCCCACGCCAAGCCGATCTCGGTGGGCCTGAACTGCGCCCTCGGCGCCAGCGAGTTGCGCCCTTACCTGGAAGAGCTGTCGAACAAGGCCAGCACCCACGTGTCCGCGCACCCCAACGCCGGCCTGCCAAACGAATTCGGCGAGTACGACGAACTGCCGGAAGAGACCGCCAAGGTCATCGAGGAATTCGCCCAGAGCGGTTTCCTGAACATCGTCGGCGGTTGCTGCGGGACCACTCCCGGCCATATCGGCGCCATCGCCAAGGCGGTGGCCGGTTACGCGCCACGCCCCATTCCGGACATCCCAAAGGCCTGCCGCCTGTCCGGCCTGGAGCCGTTCACCATCGATCGCCAGTCGTTGTTCGTCAACGTCGGCGAACGGACCAATATCACCGGTTCCGCCAAGTTCGCCCGGCTGATCCGCGAGGACAACTACACCGAAGCCCTTGAAGTCGCCCTGCAGCAGGTGGAAGCCGGTGCCCAGGTGATCGACATCAACATGGACGAGGGCATGCTCGACTCGAAGAAGGCCATGGTCACCTTCCTCAACCTGATCGCCGGTGAGCCGGATATCTCCCGCGTACCGATCATGATCGACTCCTCCAAGTGGGAAGTGATCGAAGCCGGCCTCAAGTGCATCCAGGGCAAGGGCATCGTCAACTCCATCAGCATGAAGGAAGGGGTCGAGCAGTTCATTCATCACGCCAAACTGTGCAAGCGCTACGGCGCCGCCGTGGTGGTGATGGCCTTCGACGAAGCCGGCCAGGCCGACACCGAAGCGCGCAAGAAGGAAATCTGCAAACGCTCCTACGACATCCTGGTGAATGAAGTCGGCTTCCCACCGGAAGACATCATCTTCGACCCGAACATCTTTGCCGTCGCCACCGGCATCGAGGAACACAACAACTACGCCGTCGATTTCATCAATGCCTGCGCCTATATCCGCGACGAGCTGCCCCACGCACTGACCAGCGGCGGCGTGTCCAACGTATCGTTCTCGTTCCGCGGCAACAACCCGGTACGCGAGGCGATTCACTCGGTGTTCCTGCTGTACGCGATCCGCAACGGCCTGACCATGGGTATCGTCAACGCCGGCCAGCTGGAGATCTACGACCAGATCCCGGCGGAACTGCGTGACGCCGTCGAGGACGTGATCCTCAACCGCACCCCGGAAGGCACCGACGCCCTCCTCGCCATCGCCGACAAGTACAAGGGCGACGGCAGCGTCAAGGAAGCCGAGACCGAAGAGTGGCGTGGCTGGCCCGTCAACAAGCGCCTGGAACATGCGCTGGTCAAGGGCATCACCACCCACATCGTTGAAGACACCGAAGAGTCGCGCCAGTCCTTCAAGCGCCCGATCGAAGTGATCGAAGGCCCGCTGATGTCCGGCATGAACATCGTCGGCGACCTGTTCGGCGCCGGGAAGATGTTCCTGCCCCAGGTAGTGAAGTCCGCCCGGGTGATGAAGCAGGCGGTGGCCCACCTGATCCCGTTCATCGAGCTGGAAAAAGGCGACAAGCCGGAAGCCAAGGGCAAGATCCTCATGGCCACGGTCAAGGGCGACGTCCACGACATCGGCAAGAACATCGTCGGCGTGGTCCTCGGTTGCAACGGCTACGATATCGTCGACCTCGGCGTAATGGTCCCGGCGGAGAAAATCCTCCAGGTGGCCAAGGAGCAGAAGTGCGACATCATCGGCCTGTCCGGGCTGATCACCCCGTCGCTGGATGAAATGGTCCATGTCGCCCGGGAAATGCAGCGCCAGGACTTCCACCTGCCGCTGATGATCGGCGGCGCGACCACCTCCAAGGCCCACACCGCGGTGAAGATCGAACCGCGCTACAGCAACGATGCGGTGGTCTATGTCACCGACGCCTCCCGCGCCGTCGGCGTCGCGACCCAGTTGCTGTCCAAGGAACTCAAGCCCGGCTTCGTCCAGAGGACCCGCGAGGAGTACGTCGAGGTCCGCGAGCGCACCGCCAACCGCAGCGCCCGTACCGAGCGCCTGAGCTACCCGGTGGCCGTCGCCAAGAAGCCGCAGTTCGACTGGAGCACCTACCAGCCGGTCAAACCGACCTTCACCGGCACCAAGGTGCTGGACAATATCGATCTCAGGGTCCTCGCCGAATACATCGACTGGACCCCGTTCTTTATCTCCTGGGACCTGGCCGGCAAATTCCCGCGCATTCTCGAGGATGAAGTGGTCGGCGAAGCCGCAACCGCGCTCTATGCCGATGCCCGGGAAATGCTCGACAAGCTGATCAACGAGAAACTGATCAGCGCCCGCGCGGTGTTCGGCTTCTGGCCGGCCAACCAGGTGCAGGACGATGACCTGGAAGTCTACGGCGCCGATGGCCAGCCACTGGCCAAGCTGCATCACCTGCGCCAGCAGATCATCAAGACCGACGGCAAGCCGAACTTCTCCCTGGCCGACTTCGTCGCGCCGAAAGACAGCGGCCTGACCGACTACGTGGGCGGCTTTATCACCACCGCAGGGATCGGCGCCGAAGAAGTCGCCAAGGCCTATCAGGACAAGGGCGACGACTACAACTCGATCATGGTCAAGGCCCTCGCCGACCGCCTGGCCGAGGCCTGTGCCGAGTGGCTGCACCAACAGGTGCGGAAAAACTACTGGGGTTATGCCAAGGACGAGCAACTGGACAACGACGCGCTGATCAAGGAGCAGTACAGCGGTATTCGTCCGGCGCCCGGCTACCCGGCCTGCCCCGACCACACCGAGAAAGGCACCCTGTTCGCCCTGCTCGACCCGGCGGCCAGCGAAGGCAAGGCCGGCGACAGCGGCGTGTTCCTCACCGAGCACTACGCGATGTTCCCGGCGGCGGCGGTCAGCGGCTGGTATTTCGCCCATCCGCAGGCGCAGTACTTCGCCGTCGGCAAGGTCGACAAGGACCAGGTCGAAAGCTACACCGCGCGCAAGGGCCAGGAGCTGAGTGTCAGTGAGCGCTGGCTGGCACCGAACCTGGGCTACGACAACTAACGGGAGAATTGTCTATGCTCTCCACACACAACCTTGTGTGTGGAGGACTCCATGGACGATCCGCTCGACAACAAGCCGCCGACCTTCTGGCAAATGCTCCATAGCGTCATGGCGGCGGCCTTTGGCGTACAAAGCGGGAAAAACCGTGCCCGTGACTTTACCCATGGCAAACCGAGCCACTTCGTGATGATTGGCATCCTGTTCACCGCGATCTTCGGTCTGACGCTCTACGGGGTGGTCAAGCTGGTGCTGCACTTCGCCGGCGTATGACACCGGCAGGCGCGGCCGAACTCAGGGCAGTACGGTTTTCAGGGTGAACGGATAACGGTAGCTGCCCGACTTGCCGCGGGCACTCAGAGCCCTGAAATCCACGCGGTAATCCTCGTTGGTGCTGAAGCGCAACAGTTTCTCGGCCTGGGCCTTGTCGATCAGTTCAAGTGCCTGGACCTGCCGATCACGGCCACCATAGTGGGTAAAGTCGACTCCGTCGGCATGATCACGCAGCAGCACCATCGCCCAGCCACCCAGGGTGAAGTGCCCGGCCACCAGCACGCTCAGGCGCCCGTCGATACGCGCCCGGAGAATATCCGCAGAACTGTTGACGGCACTGAACAGGACATCCCGTCCAGGCCGGCGACCCGCCTTTTCGAAGGCAGCCATGGCGCCCAGGGCCATTTCATCGTTGGCCGCCCAGACCAGTGACGTCTGCGGATAGCGCCGAATCATCTGCTCGGCTTGATCAAAGGCGCGGGCGCGACTCCACTCGCCGTAGACCAACTGCCGCAGATGCACCTGCGGGAACTCCGCCAGCGCCCGACGCAGGCCTTGCTCGCGCAGTTGCGAGGCCGGAGTGAGCTTCATCCCGGCAAAGGCCAGCAAATCAATGGGCTGGCCGGGCGCCTGCAACGAGCGTTGCCGGACCAGCTCCTTGAGCATCAGGTAGCCGCCCTGTTCGTCGTTCTGCACCATGCTGCCCAGCAGCTCCGGTACGTCACCGAGCCGCTCGCTCTGCTCCGCGGTCAAGCGGTTGTTGACAATGAACAGCTTGACCCCGCGGCCCTGGGCCATCCGCAGGATTTGCGGGGCCACGGACTGCTCATTGACGAATATCAGGTAATCGGGAGGGTGCGTGGCCTGCAGGGTTTCGTAAGCCTGGGCGAGACTGGTTTGCGGGTCGCGCTCGCCATAACGCACCGTCAGGTCCATGCCGAGATTGCTCGCGGCCGCCTGCATGAAATGGGCATAGCTGACCCAGAACGGCTCCGTGGAATAACCAGGATTGAGAAACACCACCGTGGTGGCCTGGGCCACCATCCAGAACGGCAGGCTCAGGATCAGCAAGCCTTTGCAGAGAGTCTTCAGCATGTCACCGCGCCCCGGAAAATAGCGGCGTATCATACAGGCAAATTGCCTGTACCTTGCGGCAGACCATCGGAATTGTCCGACAACTCTCACCATAAAAACGCTATGGAATGTAGGAGCGAGCTTGCTCGCGATGGACGTCAACGATAACGCGGGGCCTCGGATAAGCGCAGTGCCCTTGCGTTCATCGCGAGCAAGCTCGCTCCTACAGTTACGGCAGATTGTGCATCCGTGTGACGGCAGGTGCCGCCTTATTTGTGACTGACCCAGAATACAGCGGTGGCCACCACCAGGATGATCAGGAACAGGATCGCCCAGGCATCAACCGTGCTGTCGCTTTTCCTTGCTTTGACTGGATTGCTCATCGCATCGCCTCTTGTCGGTTTTATCGGTGATTGCTGCAAACTCGCTGATAGTTAAGTAGAGAATTGCCCATACCACAAACAGGGTTATGGTTCGTCGACGAACGTTAGTCGTTTTGGTTCTGTGCATATACTCAAACATCACTTTTACGCATAACTGCAAACTGCTATCGTGCGCCGGCTCCGTCAATGGAGTGCGCGGCCGTGCGCGCAGAATTGTTGAGATACCCCGGGGGCCTGGAGCGCCGGGGGTATTTATGAAGCCTGAGAACAGGATCTATATGTACGTATACGACGAGTACGATCAGCGGATCATCGAGGACCGCGTCAAGCAGTTCCGTGATCAGACCCGACGCTATCTGGCAGGTGAGCTGAGCGAAGAAGAGTTCCGCCCGCTGCGTCTGCAAAATGGCCTGTATGTCCAGCGTTTCGCCCCGATGCTGCGGGTTGCCGTGCCTTATGGTCAGCTGACGTCGCGCCAGGCGCGAATGATGGCGCGGATCGCCCGCGACTACGACAAGGGCTACGCCCACGTCAGTACCCGGCAGAACGTGCAGTTCAACTGGCCGGCGCTGGAAGACGTGCCGGAGATTCTCGCCGAGCTGGCCACCGTGCAGATGCACGCGATCCAGACCAGCGGCAACTGCCTGCGCAACGTCACCACCGATCAGTTTGCCGGTGTCGCCGCCGACGAGTTGATCGACCCGCGCCCTTGGTGCGAGATTGTCCGCCAGTGGACCACCTTCCACCCGGAGTTCGCCTACCTGCCGCGCAAGTTCAAGATAGCCATCAACGGCTCGACCTCGGACCGCGCGGCCATCGAAGTCCACGACATCGGCCTGGAGCCGGTGCATAACGCCGCCGGCGAACTGGGCTTCCGGGTCCTGGTCGGTGGTGGCCTGGGCCGTACCCCGGTGGTCGGTGCCTTTATCAACGAGTTCCTGCCGTGGCAGGACCTGTTGAGCTATCTCGATGCCATCCTGCGGGTCTACAACCGCTACGGCCGTCGCGACAACAAGTACAAGGCGCGGATCAAGATCCTGGTCAAGGCCTTGACCCCGGAAGTCTTCGCCGAGAAAGTCGACGCCGAGATGGTCCACCTGCGCGGCGGCCAGACCACCCTCACCGAGGCAGAAGTCCATCGCGTCGCCAAGCACTTCGTCGACCCGGACTACAAGGTCCTGGACAACCAGGTCGCTGAACTGGCCGAACTGGACCAGCAGCACCCGGGTTTCGCCCGCTGGCGCACTCGTAACACCCTGGCCCATAAAAAGCCCGGCTATGTGGCCGTGACCTTGTCCCTCAAGCCCACCGGCGTAGCCCCGGGCGACGTGACCGACAAGCAATTCGATGCCATCGCCGACCTGGCCGACCGCTACAGCTTCGGCCAACTGCGCACCTCCCACGAGCAGAACATCATTCTCGCCGACGTGGAACAGAGCCAGTTGTTCACCCTCTGGGGCGAACTGCGCGAAAACGGTTTCGCCACGCCGAACATCGGCCTGCTGACCGATATCATCTGCTGCCCGGGCGGCGACTTCTGCTCCCTGGCCAACGCCAAGTCGATCCCGATCGCCGAGTCGATCCAGCGCCGCTTCGACGATCTGGACTACCTGTTCGATATCGGCGAACTGGACCTGAACATTTCCGGTTGCATGAACGCCTGCGGCCACCACCACGTCGGCCATATCGGCATTCTCGGGGTGGACAAGAAAGGCGAAGAGTTCTACCAGGTGTCCCTCGGCGGCAGCGCCAGCCGTGACGCCAGCCTGGGCAAGATCCTCGGCCCGTCCTTCGCCCAGGAGGCCATGCCCGACGTGATCGAGAAACTGATCGACGTCTACGTGGAAAAACGTACCGAAGACGAACGCTTCATCGACACTTACCAGCGAATCGGTATCGACCCCTTCAAGGAGCGCGTCTATGCAGCGAATCATTAAGAACAACGCCGTTATCGACGAGACCTGGCACCTGCTGCCCAAGGACGCGTCCTTCGACGGCATCTCCAACTGCGACGACCTGATCGTGCCGCTGGCCCTGTGGCGCGAGCACGCCCACGCCCTCAAGGCCCGCGACGGCGGCCTGGGCGTGTGGCTGGACGCCGATGAAGAAGCCGAGGAAATCGGCGATGACGTGCAACACTTCCAGGTCATCGCGCTGAACTTCCCGGCCTTCACCGACGGCCGCAACTACTCCAATGCCCGCCTGCTGCGTGACCGTTACGGTTACAAGGGCGAGCTGCGGGCGATTGGCGATGTGCTGCGCGACCAGTTGTTCTACCTGCACCGTTGCGGTTTCGACGCCTACGCCCTGCGTGCGGACAAGGACCCCTACGAAGCCCTGGAAAGCCTCAAGGACTTCTCGGTGACCTACCAGGCCGCCACCGACGAACCGCTGCCGCTGTTCCGTCGCCGCTGAAGCTTGTCCGGCCGGGTGCCTCCAGGCACCCGCGCCGGGCTTCAAGCATCCAGCTCCTGCGCTGGGATTCTCTCGAGCACCTCTTCGGTCAACGCCAGCGTCTCCCTGGCCTGGGCTTCCCGCCAAGCCCTGAGTTGATCCCCCATCTGGGCCTCCAGTTCGATATCGATGAACTCATGCCAATGGGGATCACTTCTGCTCGTACGCCGGGCATCCAGCGCGGACACAGCAGCCTGGTGCTGCGCATCAATCCCCTTGAATCGCGAAGGGTTATGCTCCTTCAGGTAGCTGGCCCAGAACTCGCGATCGGCCAAGGCCCGCGCATACGCCGGGGTCCGCTCCCGGGCCAGGACCTTGGCATAAGCCGCGTCCAGATGCTGCTCCGTCACCCGGGCCAACTCAGTAAACGTCATGTGTTTGGGCTGTCCCGGCAAGCGAAGTCGCTCCGTCAGACCGATGCGGTAGGCCAGCCTCACCTCCACCGGGTCGACCCCTGACGCATCGGGCAACTTCAACCGCGCCTCGATATCCGTCTGAGCCAGGCTCTCGACTTCATCCAGGCGCCACAATCCCCGGGACAGCTTCAACAGATTCAGTTCGGTAGTAGCCGGGGTGCCCACGACCATGGCCCTCGCCTGATTCACCAGGACCCGGATCTCCATGTCGCTGAAGATCAGTTCCGCACCATCGGAGCAGGTCTGCGGATGGGACGCCGAGACAAACAGCTCCTCGCGCAGTTCACTGTATTGACTGACCGCCTCCACGACCTGCCAGACCCGCAGGCTCAAATCCTCGCGCGCCTCGCGATATTCGGCGGTGACACTCAGGTCCGCCAGCAGCTTGAAAAAGTCCGCGGAACCTTGCTGCCGATGCAGCAACTGCCATTGCTGTTCTTTCAGAACCTTCTGCTCGGCGGATATGGCCCCCAGCCAGTTGTCGCACTCGCGAAGCGACGTGGTTCGACGCAGGGCATGGGGGTGCCGCCGGCCCGGCATATCGATGCCGAAATTGATGCCGGTTTCGCGTTCGTAACGCTGCAACCGCAGCATGCCCTCGACCGAAAGCGCCGGGTTGTCATGAAGGTGGGTAATCCGGTTGATGGAGACCGGCCCGGAGTAAACCGCCTCGGGGATGGTCGAAATCCGATTGCCCCGCAGATCCACACGCTGCAGGTTGCTCAACCCCGGCAGCCCGACAGGCCAGCGATCCAGCTCGGTATGACGCAACAACAGGGTCTCCAGCTGGCTCATCTGGCTGATATCGGGGGGCTGGACCAGAGGGTTATCCGAAAGATTCAGGAATTTCAGCCGGGTCAGCCGGGTCAACACCTCCGCGCTCTGGCGGTTCAGCACAATCTGGTTGCCTGGCAGGTGCAGATGGATCAGTTCGGACATCTGCCCCAACTCCACCGGCAGGCTACCCAGATGGTTGAAGCCCATGGACAACCAGCGCAACTGCCTGAAGCAGGATAAAAATGAGACTTCGGTGCTGGCGACGGCCATATCATTCATGAACAGAAAGCCCACATGACTGAAGTCGGCGCTGATCGCCGGCAAGTCTCCGACCCGCATGCCCAACAGGTCCAGTTCGTAGAAGTACTGTCCACCCAACCGATTGCGGTTGGACTGTTTTCTCCAGCAGGCCAGGATCGCATCGGCCACCCGCTGCTTGTTGTCGAGGGCCACGGGAGCGACTTGCAAGGTGCCCCGCACACGCCTCCAGGTCTGGCGCTGCACCCATTTATCCAGTGTGGTGAACAACACCTCATACTCCCCCCGCAGGCGCTCGAGCTCCACCAGGCAGGCAGACTCGGGCAGGTGGAGTGAAGTGAGAAAACGACCCACCTCTTCCGAGGAGAACCCCGGATACAAGTCACGCACACGCCCTATCAATCGCTCGGAATACCCCAGGACCCTGCCGACATCGCTCATCGGGTAACCGATGCGCCCGGAGGCCAGGCGCATCGGTGGCCTGAACCTGCGACTGAAAGGCGACAGGCCCAGCGTATCCTGGGCGGCATAAGGATCTCGGGCAACCTGGGCGACAATCTGTTCTTTCAGCCAGGCGCCTCGCTCCGCACCGCGGAATCCGAGGGCAACGCGATCAGGCTCCGGCAAGGCACGCACCATCGCGTCGAATATGTTATCGGCCCTGCCCAGGAGCGTCCCCGAGTGATCGAAGGCGTTGTACTGTCGACCGACCTTGAGAATCACCCGGGGCGTGGTGATATCCGGATCCCCCGCCGTTTCCAGCGCCTCACTGGTAAAGCGCTGTTCTCGCAACTCAATCCGCAACCCCTTGGCCGGCCAGCCGGGTAATCGCCCAAGCGTATGCAGTGCAAGACGGTCTGCCAGGGCGTATTGCGGGGCCAGCAAATACCAGCTCTCGCACACCCGGTTAAGCCGCAACTGCTTGAGGTACCAGCTAATTTCCTCCGAGAACCGTAGCGGCACCCGCTCGCTCAAGAGATCGAGTTCGGCGCTGTTGGCATGGGCGATCAATTCCCGGGCGACACTTCCCGGTAAGCCGGGGAACACCCCGAGAATACGATTGACCCTGTCGTCGTCGGTTTTCTCGCTCGCCGCGTACAACTCGTCGAACAACCATTGCCTTCGCTGCCCGGCCCATTGCCTGAGGCGTTGGCTCAGTACCCGGACACGCCGCCCGTTGTCCGTCAGCTCCGCACCGAACAGCGTTTGACGCTCAGGCTCGCTCAACATGTTCAGCGTCGACTGGAGCAGGTTGCCATTCTTGAGCTGCGACTCGATGATCTGCAACGAGGAGAACTGCTCGCCCGTGCGCCGACCGTACTCCTGCATGACTTCACCCAACCCATTGAACACCTGGACGACCCGGTTTTCCGGCCAGTCGGGCAACGATGTCAGTACCCGCAAGCGCAGATCGCCCTGCTCCAGCGTTCGCGATAGCGCGTCGGGTACCTCGCCGATAAAATCGCTGATGGCCTGGTCGATCCTGAAGCGCTTGATCGTATCGAGCAGCAGCGCGGGCACCGGCTGATTGTCCGCCAGGGCTTTGCGCAAGACATTCTCCTGAGCGGAACAGAACTGGCGGATCTTCAAACGCAGCTGGTTGCCGAGTCCGACCATGGGCTCGCCGAGGCGGCGGAACAATTGCTCCACGGGCCAGTCAGCGACGCGCTCGTAAATCGTTTGCCAGACACCCGTACGGTTGAACCTGAGCGGCACGGCGTGAAACGCTTCGCCTTCCGGGTGCTCAATCTGCCATTGCAGGCGAGCCCGGTCATACCTCACGGCATATACTTTCCCTTCCAGCGGCAAATAGAGATTGTCCTGGAACGGATAAAGCCCCATCGCGTCGGCCTCGAGATCCTCAGGCAAACGGATATCACGCTCATAGGGGGCAAGATCGGCTCTCCACAAGCGGCGCCGACCTCCCGGCGCTTCAACGGGAATCAAGGCATCGACTGAAGACGGGGACAGCGTCTTGAACAGGGCCTTGCCGCCCTTCACCACCACCGCCCCGGCCGCCAACAGGGCGAGGTCTTCGACCACACCCAGCAGATAGCCGAGGGCCTCGCGTTTTTCCCCGAGTTGCCAAGCCGCGAATCCGTCATAGACCTCCACGACCATCTTCACCGCCGCCGCCGCCAGGATGATCTGACCGATTACCGGCACGAACGATAAAGCCAGCGCCAACAGGCTCAGACCGGCTTCGCGGTAGGCGTCCAGACGCGCCTGGCGCACCCGGGCGTCGACGTCGGCCGTGGGCACCGCCAGCAGCCGCGCATGCGCCTTGATCTGACGGTAGCGTTGCTGCTGGAAACTTTCGAACAGATCGCCTTCGATGGGTACTTCGGTCAGCGGGATATATTGGAAAATCGCCGGCACGGGCGGCCAGGTTCGATCCTGGGAAAGCAATCTGGCATTGAGGGTTCGCAGGAACCGCAGCCGGTGCTCCTCGGGGACGAAACGGGCGAAAAACTGCCGATAAGACGGGTCCCGAAGTTTCAGCGTCAAATCATGCTCAAGGAGGAGAAAGTGCCGGTAGTACTTCAGTGGACCACGCGGGTCATCCGGAATATAGGCAATACAGGGTAAGGTCGAGTCCTCCGCCAGTTTCGCGCCGATGACCACCCATCCGCTCAACTCGATATCGAACATTTTCATCCGACTGTAATGCAGGAGTTCGCCACCCAACCTCAAACCTGCCTGCCCCTTGACCAACTCCAGCAGTAAAGCGTAGGTGGTCGCGGTGATCTCCCCCTTCATGTAGGCGATATCGGCGGTCACCGCCAAGGTCTGCTTGTCATACTCGGCAAAGTGCTGTTTTACCGACAAAGCTCCGTTGGCCGACGGCTGACCGGGAGGATTGAAAACACTGTCGATATGCGCCTGGTACAAGGCCCCCAGGTTCAGCGTTCGACAAGCCCAGGCAAAGTCTTCCGGTGCAAGTGAGGTGTTAACACCCCCAGCATCAGCGGGAAACTGGATAACCGCCTTGCCTGACAACACTCCCGACAAGGTCTCGCCAGCCTCGAAGTTCTGCAAGGCCGCCTCCAGCAGCGTCTGGCTGTGGGAGAAGGTATAGAATTTATCTTCGAAGATACTGGACAGGTAAGTAGCATCGACCCTGACAAAGCGGGCACTTTGCAAGTCCTGGTCGCTGTTGATCTGTCTTTCCAGCGCCTGGACCAGAAGTGGCGTACAGAACACATCAATCTTCTGCAACTGCGCCATGATCCGCCGGACTTCATGTCTCGACGTTTCCAGGGCCAGCAGATGTTCGCGAAATAACAGGCGTATTTCCGGAGCGGCTCGGTAGAGCCAACTGGGAATCTTCTCTTTGATCCTATCGAAATGAATACCTGCCTCGGCAGGTATCCGGCTGTACTCAACGACGTTTGTTTCTTCCATGGCAATCAACCTGGATATCCATTAGAGATTCCAGCTTATTGAGTGTTTGCCATGGAAAGGGGGTACTTATTTGAGGGTCGGATGGTTTCTGTCCGAGACGATTGACAGAAACCATCGAGGTAGCGGTCTACCAGAAACGTTGCTGGGTCAAACGACTCCACCCATTGACCAGCACACGCTCCAGCGAGCTGCTGGCCGCCAGCCCGACGCGCTCTTGCAGGCTCTTGCGTTCGGCATAGTGCAGATGGAACAACTCGGCATGTTTTGCGCGGTCGGACAGGTATTCATCGCTGGTCTTCAGTTCGTCCACCAACTGCTTGTCCAGGGCCGCGACACCCAGCCAGATTTCGCCGGTGGCCACTTCATCGATGGCCAGTTGCGGGCGGTACTGCGAGACAAAGTTCTTGAACAGGCGATGGGTGATATCCAGGTCCTGCTGAAACTTCTCACGGCCTTTTTCAGTGTTTTCGCCAAACACGGTCAAGGTACGCTTGTACTCGCCGGCGGTCAGCACTTCGAAATCGATATCGTGCTTCTTCAGCAGCTTGTTGACGTTGGGCAACTGCGCCACCACGCCGATGGAGCCGAGAATGGCAAAGGGCGCGCTGATGATCTTGTCGCCGATGCAGGCCATCATGTAGCCGCCGCTGGCCGCGACCTTGTCGATGCAGATGGTCAGCGGTACGCCGGCCTCGCGGATACGCGCCAGTTGCGAGGAGGCCAGGCCATAACTGTGGACCATGCCGCCGCCGCTCTCCAGGCGCAACACCACTTCATCCCTGGGCGTGGCCAGGCTGAGCAATGCGGTGATCTCATGACGCAGGCTTTCAGTGGCCGAAGCCTTGATGTCGCCGTCGAAATCCAGCACGAATACCCGTGGCTTGGACTCCGGCTGCTTCTTGTGTTTTTTCTCGCTCTTGGCCTGCTGCTTGCGCAGGACCTTGAGCTGGTCCTTGTCGAGCAGGCTCTGCTCCAGGCGCTCGCGCAGACCCTTGTAGAAATCGTTGAGCTTGCTGACCTGCAACTGCCCCGCCGACCGGCGCCGACCTTTGCTGCGTAGCGTGGCCGCGGTCACCAGGACCACGACGATCGCAATAACCAGGGTAACGGTTTTAGCCAGAAAACTTGCGTACTCGGCGACAAACTCCACGGTGACTCCTTACAAAACCAGGCGGCCCCCGGCTGTGGGAGCTCACGACCAATCCAGCATACCGTCGAGGCGGCCTTGCGGCCAGTTGTGGCACCGCCTGAATTGTGTCTCTAACAAACATTTCAAACGAGCGTATGTTTTTTTATTGACAGGCTTCCGCCATCCTCATAACCTCGCCAGACCTTCAACGTACCGGGACGACGCGGACGTGGGCAGCATTTATCTGATTCGACATGGCCAGGCCTCCTTCGGTGCGGATGACTACGACGTGCTCTCGCCGATCGGTATTCGCCAGGCCGAGGTCCTCGGTAAGCACCTGGCCGACCTGGGCCTGAGCTTCGACCGTTGCCTGGCCGGCGACCTGCGCCGCCAGCAGGATACCGCGCTCACCGCCCTGGCGCAGTGCGACGGCGCCGGCCTGTTGGTCCCGCCCCTGGAAACCGATACAGCCTTCAACGAGTTCGACGCCGACGCGGTGATCCGCGCGCTGTTGCCCGGCTTGCTGCCGGATGAACCCGAAGCCCTGCACATCCTGCGCAACGCCGCGCAAAACCGTGGCGAGTTCCAGCGCCTGTTCGCCCTGATCATCGAGCGCTGGCTCAGTGGCCAGCATGACACCCCGGAGCTGGAAAGCTGGCTGGGGTTTGTCGCCCGGGTCGAGGGCGGGCTGCGGCGGATTCTCGAACAGGCCGACAACAGCCAGAAAATCGCCGTGTTCACCTCCGGCGGAACCATCACCGCCCTGCTCCACCTGATCACCCGAATTCCAGCCAGGGAAGCCTTTGAGCTGAACTGGCAGATCGTCAACACCTCGCTCAACCAGCTCAAGTTTCGCGGTCGCGAGGTGGCCCTGGCGTCCTTCAACAGTCAAGCGCACCTGCAACTGCTGAAGGCCCCGGAGCTGATCACCTTCCGATAAGCTCCGGCCCACCGTGACCCTTGGGGTCGTTGCCGTATTTACCCATAAAAGGATCGAACCATGACCTCTGTAGCCCACGCCGTAGAAGCAATGCAACACAAGTTCAACCCAGCCGCCGCCGCCGGCCTGGACGTTGTCTTCGGCTTCCGTATCGACAATGACCAGCACTTCTCGCTGATCGTCAAGGACGGCACCTGCAAACTGCTGGAAGGCGAAAACCCGGATGCCAACGTGACCCTGGTAACTGACGGCGAGACCATGAAAGGCATCGTCAGCGGCGAGACCGACGGCATGCAAGCATTCATGGGCGGCAAGCTGCGCGTCGAAGGCGACATGATGCTGTCGATGAAGCTGAGCGAGCTGTTCCCGACCTGATCCACGCCCGTAGAACAGTCGAAACCCGATAGCCCGCGATGCCCACCCTGGCGTCACGGGCATCGGGTTTCGTGCGTTATATCGCCCCCCCCCCGAGCAAGCCTGCTCCGGCAATGGGCACTCTTGCCAAGCACCGCTTTCCCTCTACGCTGGCCTATCAGGCACGCTGATCATCCTGCAACACCCCGGCCTATAACAGCGGAGCGCGCTTGTAGGCAGACAGGGCGAGCATTAGATTAGTCAATAATCTCTGGCCTCCAGAATAAGCAGAAGGGATAAGCATGACGCTTACTGACCAGTCCACCCGTATCCGCGCCGGCGAAGAGCTGGATGCCGGCTTGATCGATCCGTATCTCAAGGCTCATATTCCGGGCCTGCACGGCCTGCCGACGATCAGCCAGTTCCCCGGCGGCGCCTCGAACCTGACCTACCTGATCCGCTACCCGGAACAGGAATTTGTCCTGCGTCGGCCGCCGTTCGGTCACAAGGCCAAGTCCGCCCACGACATGGGTCGCGAGTTCCGCATCCTCAACCAGCTCAAGGACGGTTTCCCGTACTGCCCCAAGGCTTATGTGCACTGCACCGACGAGTCGGTGATCGGCGCCGAGTTCTATGTGATGCAGCGGGTCGAGGGCATCATCCTGCGCTCCGACCTGCCACCGGAGCTGGGCCTGGATGCCGCGCAGACCGAAACCCTGTGCAAGAGCTTTATCGACCGTCTGGTCGAACTGCACCAGGTCGACTACACGGCCTGCGGCCTGGCTGACCTGGGCAAACCCGAGGGTTACGTCGAGCGGCAGATCCGTGGCTGGAGCGAGCGTTACGAAAAAGCCCTGACCCCTGACGCCCCGAGCTGGGAAGCGGTACGGACCTGGCTCAAGGACAAGATGCCCGCCGACCATCCGACCTCGAGCATCGTGCACAACGACTATCGCTTCGACAACGTGATCCTCGATCCCCACAACCCGATGCAGATCATCGGCGTGCTCGACTGGGAACTGACCACTATCGGCAACCCGCTGATGGACCTGGGCAACACCCTGGCCTACTGGATCGAGGCGGGCGACCCGGCCCCGGTGCAATTGATGCGCCGCCAGCCCAGCCACGCCCCCGGCATGCTGACCCGCCGCCAGTTCGTCGACTACTACGCCGAACGTTCGGGGATCGCCATCGACAACTTCGATTTCTACTACACCTACGGCCTGTTCCGCCTGGCCGGCATCGTGCAGCAGATCTACTACCGCTTCTTCCACGGCCAGACCCAGGACAACCGCTTTGCGCAGTTCATTCACATGAACAAGCTGCTGGAGCAGATGAGCCTGAAAGTCATCCAGTCGTCCAGCCTCTGACCGCGCCTACAACCAGGAAAATCACCATGTCCAAGACCCAGTTGTTCGACCTCGATGGCAAGATCGCCTTTGTTTCCGGCGCCAGCCGTGGTATCGGCGAGGCCATTGCCAAGCTGCTGGCCCAGCAAGGCGCCCATGTGATTGTCTCGAGCCGCAAGCTCGAAGGCTGCCAGCACGTGGCCGATGCGATCATCGCCGACGGCGGCAAGGCCACCGCCATCGCCTGCCATATCGGTGAAATGGAACAGATCAGCCAGGTCTTCGCCGGTATCCGCGAGCAGTTCGGGCGTCTGGACATCCTGGTCAACAACGCCGCTACCAACCCGCAGTTCTGCAATGTGCTGGACACCGATCTCAGCGCGTTCCAGAAAACCGTCGACGTGAATATCCGCGGCTACTTCTTCATGTCGGTGGAAGCCGGCAAGCTGATGCGCGAGCACGGCGGTGGCAGCATCATCAACGTGGCCTCGATCAACGGCATTTCCCCGGGCATCTTCCAGGGCATCTACTCGGTGACCAAGGCCGCCGTGATCAACATGACCAAGGTCTTCGCCAAGGAGTGCGCGCAGTTCGGTATTCGTTGCAACGCCCTGCTCCCGGGCCTGACCGACACCAAGTTCGCCTCGGCCCTGGTCAGCAACGAAGCGATCCTCAAGACCGCCCTGCAACAGATCCCCCTCAAGCGCGTCGCCGCGCCGAGCGAAATGGCCGGGGCCGTGCTGTACCTGGCCAGCGATGCCTCCAGCTACACCACCGGGGTAGCGCTGAACGTGGACGGTGGTTTCCTGTCCTGATCATGAAATAAAAATTCCATCAGTTGAATTTATTGAATTTAAATTCTATAAATAGCCCTTCCTGAAAATAATAATCAGAGGGCGTGGTGATGGACGAGTTGGGAATAGGCTTGATCGGCACGGGCTTTATGGGCCGTGCCCACGCGCTGGCATTTCACAATGCCAGCGCCGTATTCGAACTGCCGCTGAAGCTGCGCCTGGTGGCACTGGCGGATGCCGACGCCCGGCGTGCCGAATCCTGCGCCCAGGCCTGGGGTTTCGAGCAGGCCTACGGCGACTGGCAACAACTGATTGACGATCCCCGGGTCGGGGTGGTGGCGATCACCACGCCCAATCACCTGCATTTCCCCATGGCCATGGCCGCCCTTGCGGCGGGCAAGGCGGTGTACTGCGAAAAACCCCTGGCGGTCGACCTGGATCAGGCAACGCAAATGCGTGACGCTGCCCGACAGGCCGGCGTGGTCACCCGCGTGGGCTACAACTACCAGCACAATCCGATGATCGACCTGGCCCGGGAGCTGATCCAGAGCGGCGAACTGGGGGAAATCGTCGGTTTCCAGGGCGAATTCAGCGAAGACTTCATGGCCGACCCCGCCTCGCCCTGGTCCTGGCGTTGCGAAGCCCAGCATGCCGGCGGCGCCCTGGCCGACCTGGGCAGCCATCTGCTGGCCATGGCTCGTTATCTGCTCGGCGATATCAGCGCCGTGTGTGCCGACACCCGCACCGTCCATGCACAGCGCCCGGCCAGTGCCGGCAGCCTGGAGACCCGTGGGATTGCCGTCGACGACCAGGTCCACGCCCTGCTGCGCTTCGCCAATGGCGCCCGGGGCACCTTCAGCAGCAGCTGGCTCAAGCACGGCTACAAGAACCACCTGAGCTTCGAGATCAGCGGCACCCGGGGCACCCTGGCCTTCGACCAGGAGCGCCTGAACGAACTGCAACTCTGCCGCGCCGGCCAGAACGGTTTCCAGCGCCTGCTGGCCGGGCCGCATCTACCGCGTTACGCAGCCTTCAGCCCGGCCGCCGGCCATCAGTTGGGTTACAACGAACTCAAGGCCCTGGAGGTCCAGGCATTGATCGAGGCCCTGGCCGGTCGAAGCCAGACGGGGACCGACTTCGAAGAGGCCTGGCAAGTGGAGCGCCTGGCGACAACAATTCGCCGGGCGGCCAGGGAGCGGCGCTGGGTCGACGTCAGCGAACTGTAGAACCTGTGGGCTGCATTATTTGAGGCTGGCGGCAACCTTGTTGGCCACATCCACGGGCAACCAGGCCTTCCAGACCTCCGGATGCCCCTTGAGGAAAGCCTCCGTCACCTGGCGTGGCGGCAGGCGCTCCTCGCTCATTTTCGCCAGCGCCTGGTTCAACACATCAATCGGCAGGTCGACCTTGGCGAAAAACGCCAGTATCTGCGGGTATTGCGTCTTGAACGGCGTAGACACGCCAATGCTCAGCTTCGAAGCCAAAGAACGGCTCGGCTTGGGATCGGGATTCTCCGGGTCGGTCAGGGTCTTCCAGGCCTCGGCATCAAAGGCCGGCTCCTGCAACTGGACCAGCTTGAACTTGCCCAACAGCGGCGTCGGCGACCAGTAATAGAACAGGATCGGTTTGCCACGCCGGATCGATGAGGTGATCTCCGCATCCAGCGCCGCTCCGGAGCCACTGCGAAAGTTCACATAACTGTCAGTCAGGCCGTAGGCCTTGAGTTTCTGCTGGTTGACGATTTCCGATGTCCAGCCGATCGGGCTGTTGAGAAAACGACCCTTATCCGGGGACTCAGGGTCGCGGAACACATCCTTGTAGCGGGCCAGGTCCGCGACCCCGTGCAGATCCGGCGCCAGGGGCTTGATGCCACGCTCCGGATCGCCCTTGATCACGTACTCCGGCACCCACCAGCCCTCGGTGGCACCCTTGACGGTATCGCCAACGGCTGCAACCTCACCCGCCGCTTCAGCCTTGACCCACACCGGACTGCGTCCGGCCCACTCTTCGCCAATCACCTGGATATCATTCTTGGCCAGGGCCGTTTCCAGGGTCACCGTGGTGCCGGGCAGCATATCGGTCGGCAGGCCGTAACCTTTTTCGACGATATACCGCAGGATGTCGGTGATCAGGCTGCCACTTTCCCAGTTCAGGTCGGCAAAGTGGATCGGCTGGGGCGCGGCTCGAACCGCCAGCGGCATGGCGCCGATACAGAAAACAGCCAGGGCGCTGGCGAACAGCGCGCGAAATCCTTTCATGGAATCACCTCAATCGCAGATCGTTTTTCGGCGAAAAGTCCGAAAGCCCGGAAATATTCAGTCAGCAGAACTGTAGTCGAGGTTCCCGGAATGATGCGCCAGCGATCAATGAGTATCTGGCGACTGAAGTTGCTGCAACTCACGTCGGACCATGCTGACATACTCCGCAGGCCCCAGGGCATACAATTGCGCCGCGACCCAGTTGAGCCAGGCGCCCTGCAGTTCGGCCTTGCGTTCGAACAACCGGCGGGCCTCGGCACTGGCCTGCCGCACATGCTGTTGATGGAACTCGGCCCGGGTCAAACCCATTACTCGCTGGCCTTGAAGGTCAGTTCGCCCTTGCGCCAGCGCGCGGCCTTCTTGGTCACGTCCTTGAGGGTCTTGCTCAAGGTGCCCTGCAACTGTTCATGGGCGGCAAACACCATCACCACGGTATGCCCTTCCTTGAACACAATGCCATGGCCTTCCGGTACGGTGATATAGGCATAGTCGCCCAGGCCATAGACCGTCAGTTTGATCTCGCGAAACTTGATGTCGAACTTGCCGCCTTCGCGGCTGGGCAATACCGCGGCACGAAAATGATCGCCGACCTTGAGCTCCAGGTGCTGCTTGTCATCGACCACCAGGGAGGTTTCGGTGTCGATCTCGGCGATGTAGATGCCTTCGGCGGTTTGTTCGGTGATATAGACGAAACGCGATTGAAACTGCTTGACCAGCTTGGCCCGAAGATCACCCAGTACAAACAGTGCATGCATATCCAGATTACTGACTGCCAACGAAAAGTCCTCAAACTCGAAAAATGAAGCCGCCCGGCAAGTGTCAGGCAACACAAAACGATCGGTCACCGCCGTCGGTTACTGAATAGAAAGCCCTGATGTTTGCCCGCGCGGCCTGGCGATGCTCACCGGTGCGCAGCAAGCCTAATGGATGCAAGGTCCCATGACTTCTGCGAAGTGTCATCAGCGCTTGAAGGAAAACACCGCATTGCACCGATCACGGGAAACCGGCAACTGAATTTGCGAGGGAAGGCCTTCCTGAAAAAAAGTAATTTCCGACATGCAGGTTGCAAAAAATGCCCTGGATGAAATCAGCCCCTGGACACTGGAAGTGATTCTAGAACACGTCAGGCCATTCGGGCCAATCAAACTACCCGTGAGCAGCATCTTACAAGACAAAAAGTACTCAATTGTGTCCAGTCTGTCGCAAATACCCTGTAGAAGCGCTCGTCGAGACTACAGAATGCCATCCCGCGGTCGATAATCTGGCAAGCGTCATTCCCGGAGTATCGCCGATGATCAACTTGAATGTTTCCTTGATCCCACCCGCCTTCCTCCTGTCGTCCCCCGAAGAGAGCGGCAGTGCCGCCAGCCGTCTTTCGTCCGACCCTTTGCTGGATGGCGACAGTGGCTTGAATCTGCTGGGCGACAGCCTGGCGGCCAATGCAAAGGCGGCGCAGGATCGGGTCAAGAAACTCCGGGCACAGATCGAACAGCTGCAGCAAAAACTGCGCCGGGCCAACGCGCGCCTGGCGGCGACCAAAAGCGGTCATCATCCCGACGCCGCCGCGCGCGAAGCCGCGGTCCAGCCGGCCAAGGCCCAGGTCGCCGCCCTCGGCGCCGCGCTGAACGGCACCAGCACCGCGCTGTTCATGGCGGAAAAGCTGATGGCCGGGATGGTTGATACTACGGCCTGAGCCAACCCCGCAATTTTGTGGCGCTTGAACCGACGTCTTCGCGGGCAAGCCCTGCTCCTACAGTACTGTGGCGGACACGAAGTCGGCGAACAACAGAGAACTGTAGGAGCAGGGCTTGTCGGGACGCCGCACCGCCGCGAAGAGCCCCTTGAGTACACCATCACCCTTTTTTGGGTGCACTTTCCGGCTTGTAGCCCAGGCGCAGTCCGCCCCAATGGCGGCCCTTGACCATGATCGGCACCGACAGGTCATGCATCAGCTCACCCGTGTCGCGGGTATAGGTCTGCAACAACAGCGGCTGCTGGTGGCTGCCACAACGAATCCCCGTACGGTCATCGAACTTGCGCTTGGTCCGGTTGTGCAGCGTGTCCTGCTGCGGGTTACCCGTCAGGGGCTGGCAAAACGCCTGGTTATGGGTCGGCACATAGCCCTGGGGCGTACAGGCGATGGCGAACACCAACCCTTCATGGCGCGCCAGCAACGGCTCCTGGATCGCCGGCAGGACCTGATCGGTGTAACGGTCGAAACGCGTCTGGTATTTGGCCGGCGAGGTATTGGCGATCGGCTGGTACGTCCGGTCGAACAGGTCATCAAGACTGATGCGGTTCTGTTCGATATCCGCCTCGAAACGCGCGGCAATCTGTCCGGCCCCTTCACGGGCGAGGTCGTAGACCCGCTGGTGGTAATCGTCCAGGCCGACCTCGGCCAGGCGCTGGCTGATGGTCTCGGCCTGCCCTTCCATCTGGGTCGCCGCCTGGGTCAGGTGGCGGGTCTGCTGGTCGCTGACGGCCAGGTCGCCGCGCATCTGCTCCACCGCCGTGAACAGGCTGTCCAGTTGCTCGCGGTTGCTCTGTGCACCGCGGGCGATCTCGCCCACCTGCGCTTCGACACTGGCCGCCAGGCCGGCGATATTCGCCAGGTGCCGGCCGGTATCCTCGACCTGCTCCACACCGCCGTCCAGGTCCTGGGCCAGTTGACGGATCTGCTCGACGACCTGGGTGGTGCGCTGCTGGATATCGGCCACCATGACCCCGACCTCATCGGTCGCCGTGGCCGTGCGCCCGGCCAGCCCGCGTACTTCGTCGGCGACCACGGCAAAACCGCGACCATGCTCGCCGGCGCGGGCCGCCTCGATGGCGGCGTTAAGGGCCAGCAGGTTGGTCTGGCTGGCGATCGCCTGGATCACCAGGGTCACCCGCTGGATTTCTTCGCTGCGCTGGCTCAGGGCCTCGATTGTCTGGCGACTGGCATTGGCCTGCTGGCTGAGCCGGTGCATGCGGCCGATGGACTCCGCCAGCACCGTATGCCCTTCGGCGCTGCTGCTGCGGGCCTGACTGGCCGAGCCGAGGGCCTGCTGGCTCAAGTGCGAGGTGGTCTGCTCGGTGCTGATCACCTGTTCGGCACTGGCGACAATCTGCGCGGCGGCACTGAGCTGCGACTGCACCTTGCCGGCCAGCTGCTTGACCGCAAAGGCCACGCCGGCGGCGGACAGGGCGTTATGGCTGGTGGTATGGGAAAGGTCGCGGGTCAATTGCGCCAGGGTATCGCCGCCGCTCTGCACGGCTGACGCCGGGGCCTGGCGCATCCGCAGGCGCGGCAGCCAGATCAACAACAGCGCCAGGGGCAG
Organism: Pseudomonas sp. MWU13-2862; assembly: GCF_023242495.1. Taxonomy (NCBI): domain Bacteria; kingdom Pseudomonadati; phylum Pseudomonadota; class Gammaproteobacteria; order Pseudomonadales; family Pseudomonadaceae; genus Pseudomonas; species Pseudomonas sp. MWU13-2862. The sequence goes on from NZ_JALMEZ010000017.1 coordinate 61,535, forward strand.
GCAAACGCCCAGAGACCAGCCGGCAAAGGCCATGGCCGACAACAACAGCGCCAGCCCCACGCTCTGTATCAGGGGTGTCAGCCAGCGCGCCGGTTTCGATGGCACGTCCACGTGCGACCCGACCCCAGGCAGAATTCCTTCTCCAGACATGTACTTACCCACCGTGAGCTTCTAGTTGTTTTTTTGCATTAAACGCCACTATCGGGCCATTAGCCATGGTCCGTTAGTTGTAGGGCGTATGCATCAACGATAGCTGCTATGGGGCGGGTGTGGAGGCGGGTTTACCGACGATGAACGATGACGTGGCGTGACAGAAACACCGCGTCGTCCGGATCGCCGGCAAGCCGGCACCTGCAGGGGGCAGCGATCAGGCCTGGCGCTGATGCTTGTCGATCTGCTCGTGACGTTCCTGAGCTTCGATGCAGTACTTGGTGGTCGGGCTGATCAGCAGGCGCTTGAGGCCGATCGCCTCGCCGCTGTCGTCGCACCAGCCGAAGGAGTCGTCGTTGATGCGCAGCAGTGCCTGTTCCAACTGCGGCAGCATGCGCTGGTCGCGGTCGATGGCGTTCACCAGCCAGGTACGTTCTTCTTCAACGGAAGCGGCGTCAGCCGGGTCAGCCGGGGTATCGAGACTCTCGATGGCAATACGGTTCTGCTCGATACGCTCGTGGGTTTCGACTTTCATCGCTTGCAACAGCTCGGTAAAGAAAGCCAGTTGCTCGGCGTTCATGTAGTCGTCCGCCGGCATGGCCAGCAACTTTTCCTTTGTCATTGATTTCTCTATAGAAAATACGTGCATTAAGGCGAATTAGGGAGCGTTCTGCGCACCTGAGGGGATGCACAGAAAGGCGCCGTCCATTCCAAGCGCCACCCGGCACTCAATTTACGAGGGGCGGCAGTCTAAGGCCGAGTTATCGAGTCAGCAACTGAAATGACAGCAAAAACGTCCGATGCGCCCACACAGGCGCTCTGGCGCCGGTCCCGTGGAGACGTATCGGAGTGTGTTTATAACAAGAAATTCACTGCAAAGCGTCAGTTAAGGAGACAAATGGTCACGCAGCGCACGACGTAGCACTTTGCCCACCGTGGTCTTGGGCAGTTCTTCAGTGCGAAACTCGACAATCCGCGGCACCTTGTACCCTGTCAGGTACTCCCGGCAATGCGCCAGCAACTGGGCCTCGGTCAAGGCCGGGTCCTTGCGCACCACGAAGATCTTCACCCGCTCCCCGGTGACCTGATCGGCAACGCCGATGGCCGCCACTTCGGCGACGCCGGGGTGCAGGGCGACCACATCCTCGATCTCGTTGGGGTACACATTGAAGCCCGACACCAGGATCATGTCCTTCTTGCGATCCACCAGGCGGATAAAGCCCCGCTCGTTCATTACCCCGATATCGCCGGTCGACAGCCAGCCGTGCCGGTCCAGCACCAGGGCGGTTTCCTCCGGCCGCTGCCAGTAGCCTTTCATCACCTGCGGGCCGCGGACCTGCAACTCACCCTCCTCGCCCAGTTGCGCCAGCTCGCCGTCTTCGCGCATGAAACGCACCCAAGTCGAGGGCAAGGGCACGCCGATGGTCCCGCTGAAATCCCCCTCGCGCATCCGCGCAATATCGATGGGGCTGATGCTGACCACCGGCGAACACTCGGTCAGCCCGTAGCCTTCGATGATCGGCACCCCGGTCACCTCTTTCCAGCGCCGGGCCACGGCGGTGTGGGTGGCCATGCCACCGGCAATCGCCAGCTTCAGATCGGAAAAATCGCGGCCGCGAAAGGCTTCGTTTTCCAGCAGCCCGTTGAACAGGGTATTGACCCCGACAATGCCGCTGAACTTCTCCTTGCGCAGGATCATCTGGACCCGCTTTACGTCACGGGGGTTGGCGATCAGGATATTGCGCCCGCCCAGGCACATGAACATCAGGCAGTTCACCGTCAGCGACAGCACGTGATACAGCGGCAACAGGGTGACGTTGGTTTCCTGCTGGTTCTCATCCAGCTGATTGCCGACCCAGGCCTTGGCCTGCATCAGGTTGGCGAGGATATTACGGTGGGTAAGCATCGCCCCCTTGGCATCGCCCGTGGTGCCGCCAGTGTATTGCAGGAAGGCAATGTCATCGTGGGCCAGCTTGACCTTCCTGACCCGCAGCGTTGCGGCCTGCTTCATCATCCGTGTAAAGCGGATCGCCCCCGGCAGATGGAAACGCGGCACCTGTTTCTGGACATGCCGCAGCACAAAGTTCAGGGCCGCGCCCTTGAGCGTCCCCACCAGGTCGCCGATGGCCGCCACCACGATATTTTTCAGCGCGCTGCCGGGTAGCACCTGTTCCAGGGTATGGGCGAAGTTCTCGAAGATCACCACGGTCTCGGCGCCGCTGTCCTTGAGCAGGTGCCGGAGTTCATGGGCGGTATACAACGGGTTGACGTTGACCACCACCGCGCCCACCAACAAGGTGCCGAACAGACAGATCGGATATTGCAGGCAGTTGGGCATCATCAGCGCCACGCGATCGCCCTTCTTCACCCCTCGGGACTGCAGCCAGGCCGCGAAGGCAAAGGCGCGCCGCTCCCATTCGAGATACCCCATCTCAGTGCCGATGCTGACGTAGGCGACGCGTTCACGGTACTTCTCCATATGCTCGAGAAACACCTCGCGCAGTGACGGATAACGGTCGATCTCGCTTTCGATATCGGCGGGAACCCCCGGCAGGTAGGCGTTCAACCAGATGCGCTGGTCAATGCTGTGCAGGCTTGCGACGCTCATGGCACTTTCCTTGTTGTTGTTTTATTTTTCGACGATGGCGGTCACACCCAGCCCGCCGGCGGCACATACGGAGATCAGTCCACGGCCCTGGCCGCGCTCGTCAATCGCCTTGGCCAGGGTCGCCAGCAAGCGCCCACCAGTGGCGGCAAACGGATGCCCGCAGGCCAGGGAACCGCCGTTGACGTTGAGTTTGCTACGGTCGATCGAACCCAACGCCGCATCCAGGCCAAGGCGCTCACGGCAATAGTCGGGGTCTTCCCAGGCCTTCAGGGTGCAGAGCACCTGGGCGGCAAAGGCCTCGTGGATCTCGTAGAAGTCAAAGTCCTGCAAACCCAGGCCTTCGCGGGCGAGCATCCGTGGCACGGCGTAGGCCGGCGCCATCAGCAGGCCCTCGGTGCCGTCGACAAAATTCACCGCCGCGGTTTCGCCGGTACGCAGGTAAGCCAGCACCCGCTGGTTGTTCGCCTGCGCCCATTCCTCGCTTGCCAGCAGGACCACCGAGGCGCCATCGGTCAATGGCGTCGAGTTGCCGGCGGTCAGGGTGCCGCTGCGTTGGTCGTAGACCGGCCCCAGGCCGGCCAGTCTCTCCAGGCTGGCATCGGCGCGCAGGTTGTTATCGCGTTTCAGCCCGCGATAGGGGCTGATCAGATCATCGAAGAAACCGCGTTTGTAGGCGGCATCGAGGCGTTGGTGACTGGTCAGCGCCAGTTCGTCCTGGGCCAGTCGGCGGATCTGCCAACGCTTGGCCATCTCCTCGCAATGCTCGCCCATGGACAACCCGGTGCGCGGTTCGCCGTTGCGCGGCAGCAGGGGTTTGAAGAACATCCCCGGACGTACCCCGAGCAGGCTGCGCAGCTTATCGCCCAGGCTTTTGGAGCGATTGGCCCGCAGGAGGATCTGGCGCAAGGCTTCGTTGATCGCGATGGGCGCGTCCGAGGTGGTATCGGCGCCACCGGCAATCCCCACGTCGATCTGCCCCAGGGCAATCTTGTTGGCCACCAGCAACGCCGCCTCAAGGCCGGTGCCACAGGCTTGCTGCACATCGTAGGCCGGGGTCTCTGGCGACAAGGTGGTGGACAGCAGGGACTCGCGGGCCAGGTTGAAGTCCCGCGAATGCTTGATCACCGCCCCGGCGGCGAATTCCCCCAGGCGCTTGCCCTCAAGGCCGTGGCGATCGATCAGGCCCTGCAAGGCCGCCACCAGCAGGTCCTGGTTGCTGTCCTGGGCGTACACCGTATTGGAGCGGGCAAATGGAATGCGATTGCCACCGAGGATGGCGACCCGACGCACCGGCGCCGGGTTGAAAGCGTAGGTACTCATGACTGATCTCCCCGGATAAAGAGTCCACGCATATGCGGTTTGTCACCTGCCGCGTTGCGCACTTCGAATTTGTGACGCGAGCCTGTCGGCGGCACATTCCACAGCGTGGCGCTGCCGGGCAGGAAGATTGGCAGCTTGAACTCGCAGGTCAGCTCCGCGGCGGCCAACGGCTGTGGCGGTTGTTGCGCCGCCAGTGCGCGGCCCAGGGTCCACATGCCATGGGCAATAGGCCGCCGGAACCCGAACAGGCGCGCGCCCAGCCAGGAGATATGGATCGGGTTGTAATCGCCGCAGATCCGGGCAAAACGCCGCCCCAGGTCCGCTGGCAAGGACCAGCGCTGAGTGCGCACCAGGGCAGCTTCATCCAGGTCCAATACGCCCTGCCAGGGCTCACCCTGGGGAGCGGCCACCCCACGGCGCAGATACAGGCTTTCGCCTTCCCACACCAGGCCGCCGCCACCTTTGGCCCGCGTCACGATCAGTACCGCCTGGCCCTTGGGGTGCGCCACCCAGCGCTCGCAATGCACTTCCAGACGCAAGGCCTGCCCGGCCTCCAGGCGTTGGTACTGGCGAATGCGATTGGCCAGATGGACCATGCCGCTGGCCGGCCAGGGAAAGGCCGGACTGGTCAGCAACAGCAGGTGCAGAGGCAAGGCCAGGTTATGGGGAAACGACAGCGGCACCCCGTGCTCGGGACGAAAACCGCAGGCCCGGGCGTAACGGACGATGTCCGCCTCCAACAGCTCCACCGCCGGCCGCACCAGTTGCTCGTCGGGCAAGCGCGGTAGGCCTTCGAGCTTGGGCTTGCGCAAGCTGCGCAGGCCGAGCCAGAGCAAACGGACGCCGGAAGGCGGCGGGTCGATAAGACGAATGGAGGAATCGGCTTTCATCATTCAGGCCCCCAGCAGGCTTTGCCCGCAGACGCGGACCACCTGTCCATTGATCCCGCCGGAAGCCGGATGCACCAGCCAGGCAATGGTCTGGGCGACGTCCTCGGGCTGTCCGCCCTGAGAGAGTGAGTTCATCCGTCGCCCCGCTTCACGAATCAGCAACGGAATTTTCGCGGTCATCTGCGTCTCGATAAACCCCGGTGCCACCGCATTGACCGTGACCTGCTGGCGCGCCGCCAACGGTGCCAGGCCCTGCACCAGGCCGATCACACCAGCCTTGGACGTGGCATAGTTGCTTTGCCCCAGGTTGCCGGCGATACCGGAAATCGACGACACCCCGATAATACGCCCGCCGGGACTGATCGCCTGGCCCTCCAGTAAAGCCGTGCTCAACCGCAACGGTGCCTCCAGGTTCACCGCCAGGACCTTGCGCCAGGCGGCTTCGGTCATTTTCGCCAGGGTCTTGTCCTGGGTGATGCCGGCGTTGTGCACGACGATATCGAACGCACCTTGCTCGCCGGCGAATGCCAGCAGTTGTTCGGCCGCCTGGGGCGCGGTGATGTCCAGGGCCAGCGCGGTGCCCCCGAGGGAGGCCGCCACCTCCTGCAACTCGGCTTCCACGGCGGGGATATCCAGGCAGACGACCTGGGCGCCCTCACCCGCCAACACCTGGGCGATAGACAGGCCGATACCGCGACACGCCCCAGTGACCAGCGCACGGCGCCCGGTCAGCGGTTTGTCCCAGAGGATATCCCTGGGCACGTCCACCGGTTCGGCGATCCGCACCACCTGGCCAGAGACAAAGGCGGAACGCCGGGACAGGAAGAAACGCAGGCTGCTGTCCATTTCCGCTTCGGCCCCCGGCTCGACATACAGCAGTTGCGCGGTGATCGCCCGCCGCAGCTCCTTGCCCAGGGAGCGCACGAAGCCCTCCAGGGCCCGCTGCGCCACCGTCTGGGCGAGCGACGTGCAGTGTTCCGGCGGCGTGCCGAGGACCAGCACCCGGCCGTGGGCGCTCAGGCGCCGGACATTGGCGTGGAAGAAGCGGTACAACTCGTCCAACTGCTGCACATCAGCCAGGCCGCTGGCATCGAACACCAGCCCCCGGACCTTGACCGTCGACGGCGCATCGAGGCTCGCGGGGAGCGCCGCCACAGTCTCGGTGGCCGCAAAAATCCGTTGCAGCTCGCCCAACAAGCGGCCCTGGGGCCCGGTGGCCAGCACCACCGGATTGAGCAGGTTGCCCGCTTGACCTGGGCGATAACGTTGCAACGGCAGCGGTTGCGGCAGGCCCAGGGTCCGGGCCAGCCAGTGGCCCCAGGGGGTATTGACGAATGAAAGGTAACCGTCAGCCATGAATAGATTCCGATAAAAACCCGAGAAACATCATTAAACCGGGTTGCCCGCGGCCACCCGACGCTTGCCCAGGCTCTTGTCCGCCTGATCGATATGCGCCTGGCGCCGCTGCAACGCCTCCAACAGACCAAAGTCCTGGGGAAAATCATCCACCTGGATTGCATGGTCGGCATATTCAACATAGCGCCCGAGCAGCTCACCCTCCTCGCCGCTGATCAGTTGCGCGGCCAGGGCCTGGGTCCGCCAGGGCGCAAATGCCTCGCGGGAAATCGGCAACGGCGCGAGCAGCCCTTGGCGCACGGCCGGTTTCAGGTGTGCTTCGATCAGATCCACCTGGGGCTGCAGCCGGAATGCCAGTTCACCGTAGGCCAGCTTGTCGATATCCGGCTGCGGCATATAGGAGTCGGCCAACAGCCGGTCGCGGCTCTCGCCGGGGGTTTGCACCAGCTCGGCGACTTCCGCCAGCAACCGGTCGGAAGGTTTGCGCAGGACAATGCCGAACGGAAACGCCAGGCCGCGAATCACTCGGCTGGCGGCTTTCGAAGGATAGTTGTCGAGGGTTTCACTCAAGGCTTCATGGGCCCGCCACAGGGCATCCTGAGCCGCCCAGTGCACCAGGGGCAGGTCCGCCCGGGGCCGGCCGTCGTCCTCGAAGCGCTTGAGGACGCAGGACAGGATGTACAGCTGCGAGAGAATATCGCCGAGCCGCCCGGTGATGCTTTCCTTGCGTTTCAGCGCCCCGCCCAGCACGCCCATGGAAATATCCGAAACCAGCGCCAGCACCACCGACAGGCGTTCGATCTGCCGGTAGTAAGGGGCCAGGGCCGGATCGGTTTTAACCGGGGCCTTGAGCAACCGCCCCGCCGTCAACCCGTGCACAGCGGCCCGGACGGTGTTGGCCAGGACAAAGCCGATATGCCCGAACATCGCCCTGTCGAAAGCTTCCAGCCCTTCAGGCCCCTGGCGCCGCGCCGCCTCCATTTCACGCAACACGTAGGGATGGCAGCGAATCAGCCCCTGGCCGTAGATGATCAGGCAGCGGGTCATGATATTCGCGCCCTCCACCGTGATGGCAATCGGGCTTTGCTGGTAGGCCCGGGCCAGGAAATTGTTCGGCCCCATGCAGATGCCCTTGCCGGCGGCGATGTCCATGCCGTCGTTGACAATGGCCCGGGCCCGCTCGGTCACGTGGTACTTGGCGATAGCGGAGATCACCGAGGGTTTCTCGCCGGCATCCAGGGCCGCCACCGAAACCTTGCGCACCGCATCACAGGCATACAGATGCCCGGCCATGCGCGCCAGTGGCGCCTGCACGCCTTCGAACTTGCCGATGGGCAGGCCGAACTGTTTACGCATCGCGGCATAGGCCGTGGTCCCGCGCACGGCGACCTTGCCCAGGCCGACATTCGCCGAGGGCAACGAAATCGCCCGGCCGGCGGCCAGGCACTCCATCAGCATGCGCCAGCCATTGCCGACCTGCTCACGACCGCCAATCACCCATTCCAGGGGAATAAAGACATCCTTGCCCTGGGTCGGCCCGTTCTGGAACACCGCGTTGAGCGGCCAGTGCCGGCGACCGTGCTGTACCCCCGGATGGGACGTGGGGATCAGCGCGCAGGTAATCCCCAGGCTGCCCGGACTGCCCAGCAGGCCATCCGGGTCTTCGGCGCGGAACGCCAGGCCGAGCACCGTGGCAATCGGCCCCAGGGTGATATAGCGCTTGTCCCAGGTCACGCTGAAACCCAGCACTTCCTGGCCTTCGAAAGTGCCCTTGCAGACCACCCCGAGATCGGGAATCGCCCCGGCGTCGGAACCGGCGTAGGGGCTGGTGAGGGCGAAACAGGGAATGTCCTCGCCCCGGGCCAGGCGCGGCAGATAGTACTGGCGCTGGGCCTCGGTGCCGTAATGCAGGAGCAGTTCGGCCGGGCCCAGGGAATTGGGCACCATCACCGAGATCGCCGCCGCCGAGCAGCGGGTCGAGAGCTTCATCACCACCTGGGAGTGCGCGTAGTGGGAGAAGCCTTTGCCGCCGTATTGGCGGGGAATGATCATGCCGAGAAAGCCGGCCTCCTTGGTGTACTGCCAGGCCTGGGGCGACAGGTCCTGCCAGACCTGGGTGGTTTCCCAGTCGTTGGCCATGTCGCAGAGGGTTTCCACCTCGTTGTCGAGGAAGGCTTGCTCCTGCGCGCTCAAACGTGCCGGCGCGGCGCCCAGCAGGCGCTGCCAACGGGGTTTGCCGCTGAACAGCTCGGCGTCCCACCAGACGGTCCCGGACTCGATCGCCGCGCGTTCGGTGTCGGACATGGCCGGCATGATCTGGCGGAACAGGACCAGGGCCCGGCGCGAGAGCAAGGCCCGGCGCAAGGGCCTGACCGCCAGCACCATGGCTGGGACCAGGAGCAACAGAGCACCGATGGCGGTGCCCAGTGGCCCGACCACGCCGAACAGATAACCACCGGCCAGCCAGACCAGCACGCCCGCCAACCACAAGCGCGCGGACGCCTGCCGATACCCCAGGGCCAAGGCCCCCGCCACAGCCAGCAACAACCAGAAAGTCATGAGCACACCTCTTTGAACAGTCAGGGGAAACCACGGGCACCGATCGTAAATGGCACCTTGGGCCAGTCATCGCCACGACGACCCATTGGCTCTACCTTACAAAGAATAGGCATGATTTAAAATTATTTTTTAAAATAAATATTTAATCATTCTGAATGAACAGGGCACGGTGGCAAGACGACACATACAAAAAAAGCCCGACCTGATTGCTCAGGTCGGGCTCTTCAGAAGACTGCCCGGATCAGGCCGCCATACGCATCAGACCTTGACGATCCAACCCGCCGGGGCTTCGACGTCACCGGTCTGCACGCCGGTCAGTTCGTTGTACAGGCGCTGGGTCACCGGACCGACTTCAGTCTCGCTGTGGAACACGTGCAGCTTGCCGTTGTACTCGATGCCACCGATCGGCGTGATCACCGCGGCGGTACCGCAGGCACCGGCTTCCTTGAAGTCGGCGATCTTGTCGATCAGCACATCGCCTTCGATGACCTTCAGGCCCAGGCGCGATTCGGCCAGTTCGATCAGCGACAGACGGGTGATACCCGGCAAGACCGAAGGCGACTTCGGCGTGACGAACTCGTTGTTGCGGGTGATGCCGAAGAAGTTGGCCGAACCGACTTCCTCGATCTTCGAGTGGGTCAGCGGGTCCAGGTAGATGCTGTCGGCGAAGCCGCGCTTCTTGGCCTCGGCGCCCGGCATCAGGCTGGCGGCATAGTTGCCACCGACCTTGGCCGCGCCGGTGCCTTGCGGAGCGGCACGGTCATAGCTGGAGATCACGAAGTTGTGCGGCTTCATGCCGCCCTTGAAGTAGGCGCCGACCGGAATGCAGAAGATCGAGAAGATGAACTCGGGCGCGGTACGCACGCCGATGTTGTCGCCCACGCCGATCACGAACGGGCGCAGGTACAGCGCGCCGCCGGTGCCGTAAGGCGGGATGAAACGTTCGTTGGCGCGGACCACCTGCTTGCAGGCTTCGATAAACACATCGGTCGGTACGTGCGGCATCAGCAGGCGCGAGCAGCTGCGTTGCATGCGCGCGGCGTTCTGGTCAGGACGGAACAGGTTGATCGAACCGTCCTTGCAACGGTAGGCCTTCATGCCTTCGAAGCACTGCTGGCCGTAGTGCAGCGCGGTCGAACCTTCGCTGATATGCAGGACGTTGTCTTCGGTCAGCACACCGTTGTCCCACTCACCGTTACGGTAGTACGACAGGTAGCGCTTGTCGGTCTTGACGTAATCGAAACCCAGCTTGTCCCAGTTAATGCTTTCCTGACCCATGGCACCCTCAATCATCTGATAACCGCCTGAATCGCTCAGGCTTATGACATTTTTTTCGCAGGCAACCACAATACTCTATTCAGACAGGAAATCGCAGCCTGGACGACGTGCATGTCCCACATGCGTTTATGCCCGGTCCTCCACGCCGCACGCCGGCGGGAGACCTTCAGTCGGCATGCACGGCCTGGCGTCCGAAGCGGTATTGGTTGTTGCCGCTGCGCTTGGCTTCGTACATCGCCAGGTCGGCGGTATGGATCAGCGTATCCATGCTCGGCGCATGATCCGGGAATACCCCCACCCCCAGGCTGCAGCCGATCTGCACCGGTTGAGCGCCAAGAATAATCGGCATCGATAACTCGACGAGGATTTTCTCGCACAGCAGGTGAACCTCCTCCAACCGGCCGTTGCCCTGCTGGGCCAGCCCTTCGAGGACCAACACGAACTCATCGCCACCGATGCGCGCCACCGTATCCGAGGTCCGCATCAGGTTTTTCAGGCGGGTTGCCGTGGTGACCAGGATCCGATCACCGGCCGCATGCCCGTGTACATCGTTGATGTCCTTGAAACCGTTGAGGTCGAGGAACACCAGGATCACCCGGGAGGCCTGGGTACGGGCACGTTCCAGAGCCCTGGACAAACGCTCCTCCAGCACCAGCCGATTGGGCAGCCCGGTCAGTGCGTCGTGGTGGGCCAGGGTATGCAACTGGCTGGCCCAGGCCTTTTCCTCGGTGATATCACGCACCACCCCCATCATCTTGATCGCCGAGTCATGGATGTTCTTCACCACATTGCCGGTCTCGCGCAACCAGTGGACGCTGCCGTCCGGCCAGATCACCCGGTATTCCTCGTCGTGGTTCTCGCCGGTCTCGATGCAACGCGCCTCCCCGGCCCGCACCCTGGCCCGGTCTTCGGGGTGCACGCTGGCGCAGAACAGTTCGTAGGACGGGATCACCTCGCCCACCTTGTAGCCGAACATGCCGTAGATGGCCTCCGACCAGTAGAGCTTCTCGGTATCGACGTCCCAGTCCCAGGTGCCGATGCGGGCAAAGTACTGGCTGCGCTTGAAACGTTCGACATCGTCGGCGGCTTCGACCCGTCGGTGACATTCGTTCACCTGCTGCAACAGTGCCCGGCATTCGGCCAGTTCCCGACGAGCCTTGCGCTCACGACGAAACAGCACCGCGATCAAGGCGATCACGGGCACGACGACAACGACCTCAAGCCATGGGGTCATGATTGAAAACCAAGGGATTTGAACATGGACACACGATGACTAAATGGCCAGTGGCTATCTTAATCCACACTGAACGTGCGCCCATGTTTTTTTAGTGGGCCGCCGTTTCGGCCATCAACGACTGATGAACGCCGAAACCGGCCATGACTCCGGCCGCCGCTCAAACGCACCGCCTCAAGCACCGTGCTACCCCAACGCTCCTGCAGGCCGGGAATTGCCGACAACTCATTGCTAAATCAGCCTTATTCTGAGAAAACGCCTGCCAGACAGGGCCCCTGCGCCAATTAACGGGAGAGGAACCAATGAATAACGAATTACAGATCACCGACGTCCGCCCAGGCGACGGCAAGGCCGTGGTCAAGGGCGCGCTGATCACCACGCATTATCGCGGTACGCTCGAAGATGGCAGCGAGTTCGACTCGTCCCACAGCCGTGGCAAGCCGTTCCAGTGCGTGATCGGCACAGGACGAGTGATAAAGGGCTGGGATATCGGCCTGATGGGCATGAAAGTCGGCGGCAAACGCCGATTGTTCGTGCCGGCGCACCTGGCCTACGGAGAATGCGGCATGGGCTCACTCGTCGCACCAGGTGCCGACCTGACCTTTGAAATCGAGTTGCTGGAAGTGCTGACACGGGACGATTGAGCACACCTGCGTCTATCCTTGAGCTTCGATCACGACGACATGCACGGCCCCATCACCGCCGTGTCAGCCGCTCGATAACCGGAGATGTCCCCATGCCCGATCCGCAAGTCAGCGCGGCCCTGGAAACGCTCTTGCCACTGATGGCCGAGCAGCCCTTTCTGGTGCTCACCGGCGCCGGTATCAGCACCTCTTCCGGCATCCCGGATTACCGTGACAGCGACGGCGTGCGCAGGGGTAAACCGCCGATGATGATTCAGGAATTCCTCGGCTCGCCCCAGGCCCGGCGCCGCTACTGGGCCAGGGCCATGCTCGGCTGGCCGCGGGTGCGCATGGCCCGGCCGAACGCAGCCCACCGGGCGCTGGCCAGCCTGCAGGCGCAACACCGCCTCAGCGGCCTGATCACCCAGAACGTCGATACCCTGCATGAGCAGGCCGGCAGTCACGATGTCATCGAGCTGCATGGCAGCCTGCACAAGGTCCTGTGCCTGGATTGCGGCGCTCGCCTGGAGCGCGATGCCGTCCAGCTTATGCTGGAGGCGCAGAACCCCTATCTCACGGGGATCGAAGCGGTCCAGGCGCCCGACGGCGACACCCTGCTGGACGCCGCCTTCGAGTCGCGCTTCCAAGTACCCCGCTGCCCGCAGTGCGATGGCGATCGCTTGAAACCCGACGTGGTGTTCTTCGGCGAAAACGTCGCTCCGCTCACCGCTGCCAGGGCCCTGGCCAGCGCCGAGCAGGCGGCGGGGTTGCTGGTGATCGGCTCGTCGCTGATGGCCTATTCGGCCTTCCGGCTATGCAAGCTGATGGCCGAGCGCGGCAAGCCGCTGATCGCCATCAACCTGGGCAAGACCCGCGCCGATGAGTTGCTGAACTTCAAGTTCGAAGCCTCGTGCGAACAGTTGCTGCCGCTGCTGGTCGAGCGCCTGGGCTGATCAGCAACGGATGGGCAACGCCTCGATCAGCGCCTGGGTCGAACGGACCCGGGCAATGCGCGGCATGACCTTCTCCATGGAGAAACGATGGGTGTCTTCGCCGAGGCCCGCGCAGGCGTCTTCGGCCACCACCACGGCGTAGTTGTGGTGCCAGGCATCCCGGGCAGTGGATTCGACCCCGGAGTTACTGGCGATACCACAGACAATCACAGTGGTAATCCCGCGACGACGCAATTGCAGGTCCAGTTCAGTGCCGTAGAAGGCGCTCCAGCTGTGCTTGGTGATCTGCACCGGGGCGTTCAAGGCAGCGATCACAGGGGTCAGCAGCGCCCAGTCTTCCGGCAGGCCACCCGGCGGCACGGCCATCGGCATATCCACCGGCTGATTGAGTTTGTCGGCGTAGTCGCTGGCGAAACCCACGCGCACGGCGACCACCAGACCACCCGCCTGGGTCAGGTGCTCACCAAGCCGCGCGGCCCGTTCGGCGACGGCTTGCGAGGTGTGAGGCGCAACCGGCATGGCCATGATCCCCTGCTGCAGGTCGATGATCACAAGGGCACAGGTACGAGGATCGAGGGTAAGCGACATGATGATCTCCTGATCGACGGACGTCGGCTTGCGCAACCAGGCAAGCGCGAACGGCGAAGCTGCGGTTAGAATATGAGGATAGCCTCACAATCAGGATATGAGGATGCCCTCACAAACTTCAAGTAAAAAAAATGTCAGCATCCACACGCCGCGCCTGGAACGCGGCAAGCAGCGCGTGGCCGAGCTGATGGCCGCCGCTGCCCGGGTCTTTGCCGAACAAGGTTATGACGCGGCGACCATGACCGAAGTGGCCGCCCTGGCCCAGGCGTCGATTGGTTCGCTGTACCAGTACTTTCCCACCAAGGCGCTGCTGGCCCAGGCCCTGCACAGCGCGCAACTGGAGATGCTCCGAGGCCGGCTCGAAAGCCTGGCGCCACAGGCACCCAACCTGAGCCCACGACAGATAGCCGAGCGGATACTGGAGGAGTTGTCGCTGTTTCTGGAGGAGAATCCGGCGTTTATCGCCCTGGCCGAGCGGCGCGATATCGACAAGAAAGCCAAGGCCGCCACGCGCTCAGGCTTGCTGTCGCTGCTGACCGGGCTGCTGGCCCAGGCACAACCGCCGCTGCCGGCCGAGCGCCATGCACTGACGGCGGTGATGCTGCTGGAACTGATGAAAATCGCCGTATCGCTCAAGGCCCGTGAGCCCGCCGAGATCGCCGAAGACGTCCTCCAGACGTTCAAGAGCATGTTGGGCCAGCATCTGGACTCACTGTAGAAACTGCCGAAGGCCCTTCGGCGGTTCCCCTGTGCTCCCTGGGTGACAGTGCCGGGCGATCTTTTTATGCCGACGGAATGGTCAGGCCCTTGATCACCGCCGGGCGCGCCACGAACTGCTCCAGGGCGCGGAGCACATGGGGGAAGTCCTGGATGCCCACCAGGTCGCCGGCCTCGTAGAAACCGATCAGGTTGCGAATCCACGGGAAGGTGGCGATATCGGCGATGCTGTAGTCGTCGCCCATGATCCAGCGGCGGCTTTCCAGGCGCTGGTCCAGCACCCCCAGCAGGCGCTTGCTCTCGGCCACGTAACGGTCGCGCGGGCGCTTGTCCTCGTAGTCCTTGCCGGCGAATTTATTGAAGAAACCGAGCTGGCCGAACATCGGTCCGATGCCGCCCATCTGAAACATCACCCACTGGATGGTTTCATAGCGCCGCGTCAGGTCCTTGGACATGAAGCGCCCGGTTTTCTCGGCGAGGTAGATCAGGATCGCCCCGGACTCGAACAACGGCAGCGGCTGGCCGTCGGGACCGTTGGGGTCGATGATGGCCGGGATCTTGTTGTTGGGGTTCAACGCCATGAATTCCGGCGTCAGCTGGTCATTGCTGGCGAAACTGACCAGGTGCGCTTCATAGGGCAGGCCCAGCTCTTCGAGCAGGATCGAAACCTTGACGCCGTTGGGCGTAGGCAACGAATAGAGCTGGAGGCGGTCTGGATGTTGTGCAGGCCATTTATGCGTGATGGTGAACTCGGAAAGATCAGTCATGGAAAGCTTCCAGCAAGCGGTAGGGAATGCGGCAACGGGTCAGGACCATACACCCGTCAGGGCGCTGATTATAGGCACAGCCAGTGGCCGTGCCTGTAGCGCCGGGCATGAGATTTTTCTGCGCCATGGACCGTCAATCACTGAAACAGAGAGGGCATCATGTATCTGAAAATTCTCAGTCTGCCATTGCTGGCAGCAACATTCCTGAGCGTGGCGGGCTGTTCCACGCCTACGGTGGTGACCTTGCAGAACGGCACCGAGTACATCACCAGGGATACACCCCAAACCCACTCCGCCGATGGTTTCTATGAGTTCAAGGATATTTCCGGCAAAGAGGTGCGGGTCAAGGCGTCCGATGTGGCGACGGTCAAACCGAAGGATTGATATCCAGACCTCAGCGAAAATCCCGGCTGCGCACGGTGATATCCGCCAGCAGTGAACCCAGGTCGCCCAGGCGTCCGGCAATCACATGCCGGACGTCGCCCTCGGATTCCAGGCGCCCGTCGACTTTCAGCAACTGGGCGCCCACCAGCACTTGCCGTTGCCGCTCGGCCAGGTCGCGCCAGACCACCACGTTGACGTTGCCGAATTCGTCCTCCAGGGTGACAAAGGTCACCCCGCTGGCCGTGCCCGGTCGCTGGCGTCCGGTGACCAGGCCGACAATGCTCACCGGCCGCCCGTGTTCGACCTCCAGCAGCTCCCGCGAACTGCGACAGCGCATGGCTTGCAATTGCCCGCGCAACAACGCCAGCGGATGCGGCCCCAAGGTCGTGCCAAGGCTGGCGTAATCCGCTTGCAGGTCCTCGCCGACACTCGGGCGCGGCAAGGCCACCGGGGTTTCGGTTTGCCTCGACAACCCGGCAAACAGCCCAAGCTGCGCCTCGACCCCAGCCACTTCCCAGCGCGCCTGATAACGGTCACCCGCCAACCCCTGCAAGGCACCGGCATCGGCCAGCAGTTCCTGAGCCCGGGTATCCAGTCGCGCCCGCTCACCCAGGTCGGCGATATCCTCGAAGCCCCCTGCCTTGCGTGCCACTTCGATCCGCCGCGCATCCTCCTCGCGAAACCCGCGAATCATACGTAAACCCAGGCGCAACGCCGGCTGTGGGCCATCGGTCGGCTCCAGGCTGCACTCCCAATCGCTGGCCCGCACATCCACCGGACGAATCTGCAACTGATGCCGCCGGGCATCCTGGAGGATCTGATCAGGGCTGTAGAAGCCCATCGGCCAGCTGTTGATCAGCGCACAGGCAAACGCCGCCGGCTCATGGCACTTCAACCAGCAACTGGCGTAGGTCAGCAAGGCAAAGCTGGCGGCATGGGACTCGGGGAAACCGTAGCTGCCAAAACCCTTGATCTGCTCGAAGATCTGCGCGGCAAATTCCGGCGCATAACCGTTCTTCGCCATGCCCTCGGCCAGTCGCAGACGGTGCGGCTCAAGCCCGCCATGGCGCTTCCAGGCGGCCATGGAGCGGCGCAACTGATCGGCCTCGCCCGGGGTGTAGTCCGCCGCCACCACCGCGATCTGCATGACCTGTTCCTGAAACAGCGGCACCCCCAGGGTGCGCTTCAGGACCTCTTCCAGTTCCGGCGACGGGTAGGTCGCAAGCTCTTCCTTGTTTCGCCGCCGCAGGTACGGGTGCACCATGCCGCCCTGGATCGGCCCCGGCCGGACAATCGCCACCTCAATCACCAGGTCATAGAAATTCTTCGGTTTGAGCCGAGGCAGCATCGACATCTGCGCCCGCGACTCGATCTGGAACACGCCGATGGTGTCGGCCCGGCCGATCATTTCATAGGTCGGCTTATCGTCCGGCGGCAGGCTCGCCAGGGTCCAGCGCGGCCCGCCGCGATACTGCTGCACCAGGTCGAAACAGCGACGCAGTGCGCTGAGCATGCCCAGGGCCAGGACATCGACCTTGAGCAGACCGACCTTGTCCAGGTCGTCCTTGTCCCACTGGATAATCGTCCGTTCGGCCATGGCGGCGTTTTCCACCGGGACCAGGGTCTCCAGCGGTTGCTCGGAAATCACGAAACCGCCTGGATGCTGGGACAGGTGCCGGGGAAAGCCGATCAGTTGCCGGGTCAGCCCCAGGACCCGGCGCAGCACCGGGCTGTCGGGATCGAAACCGTTTTCGCGCAGGCGTTCCGCTGCCGGCGGCTCATCGCTCCAGTGGCCGCAGGCGTCGGCCAGGGCATTGATCTGGTCCGGCGGCAGGCCCAGCGCCTTGGCCACATCGCGCACCGCCCCCGCGCCGTGATAGGTGCTGACCACCGCCGTCAACGCCGCGCGGTTTCGGCCATAACGCCGAAATACGTATTGCAGTACCTCTTCGCGGCGATCGTGCTCGAAGTCGACATCGATATCCGGTGGTTCGTTGCGCTCGCGGGAGAGGAAGCGCTCGAACAGCATGTTGGTGCGATCCGGGTTCAACTCGGTGATCCCCAGGGCATAACACACCACCGAGTTCGCCGCCGAACCGCGCCCCTGGCAGAGAATGCCCTGCCTGCGGGCGAAGTCGACGATATCCTGCACCGTCAGGAAATAACTGTCGTAGTCCAGCTCGGCGATCAGTGTCAGCTCTTTTTCGATCAGGTCGCGAACCCGGGTATTGATCCCTTCCGGCCAACGTCGACGGATGCCCTCCTCCGTCAGATGCCGCAGCCAGGATGTCGGGGTCTGCCATTCCGGCACCAGCTCACGGGGGTACTGGTAGCGCAGTTGGCCGAGGTCGAAGGTGCAACGCCGGGCAATGACCTGGGTTTCGGCCAGCAAGGACGTCGGATAAATCTCGCGCAAGGCCTCAAGGCTGCGCAGATGTCGCTCGCCATTGGCATGCAACTGCTGCCCGGCATCGGCCACCCGGGTGTGCAGGCGAATGGCGGTCATGGTGTCCTGCAGGGCACGGCGGGCCCGCACATGCATATGCACATCGCCGCTGGCCACGGCGCGAATCGCCAGTTCGTCGGCCAGGGCCAGCAAGCGCGCCAAACGTCGATCATCATCCTGGCCGCAATGCAGTTCCACCGCCAGCCATAGCCGTTCGGGAAAACGCTCGCGCAACCAGCGGCCATCGACGTCGCTAATGCTCTGTTCAGGCAGCCACAACGCCAGTAGCCCAGGCAGCGCCTGCTCGAAGTCCGCCCGCAGCACTTGATAACAACCCTTGTCCGAACGACGCCGGGCCTGGGTGATCAATCGGCAAAGGGCCTGGTAACCCAGCAGGTCTTCCACCAGCAACACTACCCGAGGTCCATTCTCGATCCGCATTTCACTGCCGATGATCAGCGGCAGACCGCTGTCCTGCGCGGCCTGCCAGGCCCGGACAATCCCGGCCAGGGTGCATTCATCGGTGATCGCCAGGGCTTGATAGCCCTGCTCCTTGGCCCGTTCGAACAACTCCCGGGCACTGGAAGCCCCGCGCTGGAAACTGAAGTTCGACAGGCAATGCAGCTCGGCGTATTCGCCACTCATGCGAACCAGCCCTGCAACAGCAAGGGGCCACTTTCCCCCACCGTGCGATAGGCCCAGGCGTGGCGACCGGCACGGGTCTCGATCAGGTAATAATCGCGGCGCACATCCGCGCCGTCCCACCAGCCCGACTCGATCCGCTCCGGCCCCAGCAGGACCCGCGCCGCCTGTTCGGGCAATGGCAACGGCGTTTTGAGCAGCCAGCCGGGGCGCAATGGTCCGGCGGCCGCCAGTGGCTCGGCGGTGCTTGCCGGCAGCGGCTGCCAGGCGCATTCGGGGCGGTGATCGGCCTGGAAACGCAGGCCCTGAACAGCGTCATCACCCAACCGGGCGCGCAGGCGCTCGCGCAGTTGCTCCCAGGGCAGAGACTGTTGCGGGCGTTCGTCGAAGAGTTCGCGATGCTGCGGGACAAAGGCCGGCAGGTCCTCGGCCTCCAGGCGAAAACCACGCACCGCCGCCTCGACCTGGACCTGCTCCAGTCGCCCACGGGCCAGTTCGAAGAGCATCGAAGGGTCACGCTCGGCACTCAGCAGGCCGACCTTGATCCGCGTGTCCGCGACCCCGGCATGTTCCAGGATCAATTCGAAGCGCTGCACACCGCTGTCACGCCCACAGAGAAACGCCGACAGATCCCCGGTCAGGCGACGCAAGGGAAACAGCAAGGCCTGATTCGAGGTCACGTCGAAATTCAACTCGATCCGCGCCACGAAGCGATCCGGCGGCAGGTAGAACGCCAGGGCCAGCGGCCGCTCGCCGAGCAAGGTGTCGAGGTGTTTGAGCAACGACGCCTCGAAGCGCCGCGCCAGGCTATGCCGGGGCAAGGCCAGCACTTGCGCCAGGGTCCGCAGTCCCATGCGCGACAAAGCCGTGGCCGCCTCTTTTTCCAACCCGACCCGGTCGATCGGCATCTGCCCCAGGGCCTGGCGCAAGGACCCGTTGTCCGCCAGGGCCAGACCATCGTAGGCATTGGCCAGGACCCGGGCCGCCGCCGGATTGGGCGCGACCACGATCCGGTGACGAAAGCCCAGGCCGGTCAGTTCTTCACGCAAGCGCGCTTCCAATTGCGGCCAGGGTCCGAACAGGCCCAGGCTGGATTCGATCTCGAACAGCAAGGCCCGCGGATACCGCAGGCTGACCTGGGAACTGAAGCGATAGGCCCAGGCGGCGAGAAACTGCTGCCACTGTTCGATTTCGGCGGGATCGTATTCGGCGCTGGCAAAGGCCTTGGTCAAGGCATGGGCGGCGGTCAGCGATTGCCCGGGACACAGGCCCAAGGCCCGCGCCGACGCATTCACCGCCTGCACCACCCGGCGTTGCGGCGAACCCGTCAACAGTGCCAGCGGCGCGTCAGGCTCAGGGGTTCGCCGCAGCACCCCGTCCAGTGCCAATTGCGGAAAAACAATACAGACCCAACGCATACCCGCCTCAATGCCCGGTGCTGAAGGCAATCGGCGCCGAATGGGCCAACCCGCCCCGGCACTTGAGCACCCGCAACTGCGCGGGACGGCCCTCGACGGCAATCCGCAGGGCCGCCGGCGACGGGTTGATCGCCTCCTCCAGCGAACGATAGGCGAAGGCCAGGGTCTGGCCGGTTTCCGCCGCCACCTGCAAGCGCCGCAAGGCCCGGTCATCGGCCTGCAGCGGCCAGCACAGCACCGCGCCGCAACTGCCGGAACGCAGGCATTGTTCGGCGGCCCACAAGGCATCCCGCGGCGGCGCCTGGATCACCGACAACTGCCGCAGGTCCACCCCCGCGCTCAACCACGCCTGGGGATAGGGCACATGGGGCGGTGCTACCAGGACAATGCGCTCGCCCCGAGCCGACAGCCGCGCCAGGGTCGGCCAGACCAGTTGCAACTCACCGACACCCTCCCCGGCAATCAGGATTTCCGTCAACGCTGCCGGCGGCCAGCCACCGCCGGGCAAAGCGGCGTCGAGGGTCACGTGGCCGCTGGGCTGGCGATCGGACTGCGGCTCGGCCAGCGGCGCGCCCGCCCGGCCTCTCCACACCCGCCGCTCGTCGAGCAGCGTATCCAGGGCCACCACCGCGCCCCTCATGCCGGCCGTACCAGACCGCAGAACACGCCTTCGATGGACAACTCCTGGTGCTCGGGATCGACAACGATAGGCTCATAGGCCGGGTTGCGCGGCAACAGGCGGATGCCCGCGGCCGTCCGTTCGAAGCGCTTGATGGTGACCTCGCCTTCCAGCCGGGCCACGACGATCTGGCCGTTGCGCACCTCGCCCGTGCGGCGTACCGCCACCAGGTCACCGTCAAGAATGCCATCGCCGATCATCGAGTCGCCCTGCACCTGCAGCAGGTAATCCGGCGCCCGGGAAAACAGGGCGGGGTCGAGCAGCAGGCGGCGATGCTCCTGGGCATCGACATCGATCGGCCGGCCCGCCGCGACCCGGCCCAGCAGCGGGATATCCAGCAACGCGGCCCGGGGCGCCTGATCGAGCAGGCGGATGCCTCGCGCCTGATGGGCGTTGACCTCGATAAAACCGCCCTCGGCCAAAGCCACCACGTGCTTGCGTGCCACGCTGCGGGAGGCGAAACCAAAGGCCTCGGCGATCTCGGCAAGGCTCGGGGGCTGGCCGTTACGCACGATGCGCTCGCGGATAAAGGTCAGGATGGCGGTACGGCGGGGAGTTAAAGTCGTCATGGAGTACATTTGTACTCCTGTGGGATTTCCCTGACAAGAGCCATCAGTCGAGACACGGGCTTGCCCACATCGGCTTCGTGAAAGCCAATGGCCAGGTCCGAATATCGGAATAGGTTTCCACTCTCTATATCAGAATAAAACTACAGAACTATCTCACCCATAAAACATTGAAGCCTCTTTCTTACAACCACAACTAACAACTCTTCGAATCCTTCCCATCCATACTTCATAAAATCAATAAGCACATATTGAAAAATGAAATCATCTTGCTATATTCACTCGGGCATCCCCCATTGAAAACAGCCCCCCTGGCCTGCTCATCCATAAAAGTTTCAACCGTTATCCGGAGACCGACATGCCCCATTCCAACTTCCACTCTCAGGAACGTCTCGCCATCATATTGAACAGAGCAATAAGCGATGAATCATTCGCCGCGCAGTTGCATATCAATCCAGGCAACGCCGGTAAAGACCTGGACATGCCCCTGCGGATCGACGAAGTGGTGGCGCTCAAGGGCCTGGACCTTGGGCAATTGGTGGCGGCCTCGAAAGCCCTGCACAGCCCGCTCACGGCTCGCGCCAGTTTCGACCAGCAACAGGTTCGAACCGATTAAGCCCGCGCCAGCGTCCGAAAGATATCGCTAGGATGAATATCATGAAGCGCTTGTTACGCCCCACTCAATAAACCTCCAACGAACGTCTATTGATTCTCGCTGCTCCGAGCACGGCCAACACTTTAAATTCCGACACCTCTCTTTTTTGAAGGAGGGTTATTGCGCGCTCGTCATTTATCGAGTTACATCCCGAGGACACCGACATGACCACCCGATTGCAATCCCAGCTCGACGAACTGTTCCAATACAACACGTTTTTGCCCGATGCCACCCCGGACCGTTTTCACCGTTTGCTCGATCGACTCAGCCAACAGCGCTACAGCACCTTCGCCGCACTCTATGCCGAATGCTTCCAGCGTTTCGAGGGCAATCCCAGGCTCGATCCGTTTTTCTCCAGTGCGGTGCACCTGATCCTGCTGCCGGTCACCCAGCGCCGCCTGATCATCAACGATCCGGTGTTCCAGATCTGGATGGCCCTGGCGTTTCAACATGCCAACGCGGTACTGACCAAACAGGCGGACAACACTGCCTCCTTGCAGGATATGCTCCTGGAGTTGCCGGCAGTGCTGCAACGCATTACCCAGACGGCGGTCGATCACAAGTATTCGAACCATCCGCCGATCCGGCGCTTCAATGTCGATCCGCTGATCGCCGCCACGACACCGCCCAGCTATGAGTTCCCCGAAGACGAAAGCACCCGCAAACACCTGGAGCGCAGTGGTTACTCCCTGCACTTTTTCCGCGACGTGGTCAGCGTTGCCCTGTCGCGTATCGCCAATACCTGGCCGGCCTGCTACGAGCAGTTCCGGCACCTGGTCAAGCTGATCTGCTACCTGCCCGACAGCACCTTCCGCAGCTGTTCGGCGGCGCGCTACACCGGCGTTATCCTGCTTTCGGCCAAGGACCACTCGATTCTTGAAATCGAAGAATCGCTGGTCCATGAAACCACCCACCAACTGTTGTACAGCCTGGTCGAGGTCTGCCCGATCATCGATGAGCAACGCGCCGGGGAACGCCTGTTCAGCCTGCCCTGGTCCGGCCTGCAGCGCGATCTCCATGGTTATGTCCATGCCTTCTTCGCCGCGCTTGCCCAGGTCAAATACCTGGAGCGCGTGCGCCAGCGCCCGGCCTCGGAAATGCAACGGGCCGAAGAGCGGATGCTCGACATCCTGCGTGGCCTGATCAAGGCCCTGCCGGAACTTGAGGCCTGTGACGAGTTCACGCCCCGGGGCCGGACCTTCATGGACAATCTTGCCCTGGAGGTGCACGCCTTGCGCAGTCGCCATGCCGGCCTGCTGAGCCAGTCGAGCGCAACGACGGGCAACAAGCCGGCCATGGGCATGGCCGTGTAGAAAACAGGGTTGCCGGCGGGCTAGTTGGGATCGAGCAATCCGCCCGTCCAGTTGTGCGACACCCGGCTGCCAGTGAATTTCGCCGCCACCGAACCTTGCGCGATCAGGCGGTCGCGGTGGCGGGTGACCATCCGCCCGGCCTGGGCCGCCTGCAGGATCACCTCGGAAGCGGCGTCCCCGGGGCGCCCGACGATCCGGGCAAAACGCTGCCCTTCCTCGACGAAGTCGCCCAGTTCCTTTTCAAAGACCAGCACCCCTGGCCGTGGCGCCAGGATTGTCTCCATATGCCCCATCTCCACCGCCTGCACCGGCCAATCCAGCAGCGGCGGTGCCTCGTCGATCACCCCGACGGCACACAGCCAGGCATACAGGCCATCGGCATCCTGCCCGGCCAGGTGATCGCTGACATCGCCCTGTCCGCGCAACTCCAGGGTCGCGGCAAAACGTTGCGCGCTATCGCCGTCGCGCAGCCAGGGGGCGATAAGGGTTTCCTCGAAGGAACCGTCGCCGCCGTCATCCCAGATGATCGCCAGGTCCATCTTCAGCGCCGCCGCCAATGCCTGGCCCTTGGGCCAGAACGCACGGTGGATATAGACATAGGGCAACGCTTCGTCGTCGGTGTGCAGGTCGAGCACCAGGTCCGCCGTGGCCGCCAGTTCCACCAGGCATTTTTGCCAGTGCTGGACATTGGTCGCCGGCCGCGCCAGCGCCTGCGACTGGTCGAATGAGCGATTGAAGTTCTGCCCGGTGCCCTCATGAAAGCGCCCGAGAATCCGTCCATGGCGAAACTGCCCGATACCCAACGGGTTGGCCTGGGGCACCACGGTCACGCGGCCCTTGAGGCGGCCCTCGGACTCGGCTTGTTGAAGGCGTGGCATCAGCAGGTGCAGCACCAGCATGCCGGCGATCTCATCGGCATGCACCCCGGCCTGCAAATGCACCTTCGGCCCCTCGCCGCCGCCCTCGAAACGCCAGGCGCCAACCTTCAAGTCCTCACCGTTATTGCCCCGGATGCTGAACGAAATATCCCGCGCCATAACCTTGCCCTCTTCTCATAAACGTTGAAAATCAATCCATCGTCAGCCTCGACAGTGGAAATTGAACGTACGTTCAATTAAGCTCGCCAACCTGGCCTCGAACCCAAGGATTCCCGTGAGCACCGACACCCGAAAATTTCGCCGCGCCGAACCTGACGAGCGTCGCGACCTCTTGATCGCCGCCGCCCTGCGCTGCCTGGCCCGGGACGGCCATGCCGGCATTTCCGTCCGGCGTATCGCCACCGAGGCCGGCGTCTCCGTCGGCCTGCTCAACCACCATTTCGGCAGCATCGATGCGCTGATCGCCGACACCTACCACAAGCTCGCCAGCGAACTGACCAGCACCCTGCTCGAAGAGGTCCGCCAGGCCGGCAGCGCCGCGGACAAGCTCGAAGCCTTCCTGGTCGGGTCCTTCTCGCCACGGATCATGGACCCGCAATTGCTCGGGGTCTGGGTGGTGTTCTGGAGCCTGATCCGCCACTCCGAACACGTCAGCCAGTCCCACGAAAAAAGCTACCGCGCCTACCTCGACCTGATCCGCCAACTGCTCGACGACCTGGCCAGCGCCGAAGGTTTCACGATCCATGACAGCCGCCTGGCCGCCATCGGCCTATCGGCGATGCTCGACGGACTCTGGCTCGAGTGGTGCCTCAACCCCGAGACCTTCAGTCCCGCCAACGGGCTGCATATCTGCCGCTGCTGGGTAAAGGGGTTGCGTCACGGAGCATTCGGCGCCGACGACGTCCTGTGAGGCGTGGCGGCCGAAGACCATCGCCAGGGTGCCGCTGAGGGCGATCAGCCCGGCACCGATAATCAGCGACAGGTCCATCAGCGTGCCCCAGATCAGGCTCGAGAGCAGGAACGCCCAGATCAGCCCGGTGTACTCGAACGGCGCCAGCAGGGTCGCGGTGGCCCGCTGGAAACTGGCGAACAGCAGGAACTGGCCGATCCCGCCCACCAGCCCCGCGCCGAGCATCCCCAGCCAGGCCGGGGTCGATGGCGGTGTATGGGTCCAGGGCAGCGCCAGGGCCATGCAGATGACAAACACCACGTTGGTGATCAGCATCTGTTCCAGCACCGAGGTCTGCTCATCCACCTGCCGTAGCTGGATGTAGGTAAAGGCCCAGCACAGCGCCGCCAGCAGCGTCAGCACGATGGGCCAGGGGTCGGTCATATTGCTCGGGCGACAGGCGATCATTACACCGACAAAACCGATGATCAGGGTGAACCATTGCCAGCCCGTGGCGCGCTCCTTGAGGATCAGCGCCGCCAGCACCGTGACCATGATCGGCGCGGAGAAATACAGGGTGGTCATCTCCGCCAGGGTCAGGTCCCGCGCCGCCGTGTAATACAGCAGCCAGGCGACGATCGAGAGCAACCCGCGCACCACCAGCAGGCGTCGGCTCGGCGACTGCCAGGCACTGCGCACCAGACGCAGGCGCCCGGCCAGCAGGCAGGCCGCGACCACCACCAGGCCGCGCCAGAACAGCACGGTAATGACCGAATAATCCGCCACCAGCCACTTGATGGCCGCATCCTGCAAGGCCAGGAAGGCATAGCCCAGCGTGCACAGGCCGATGCCCTGCAACGAACGGTCGACCCGTGGCGTATGGTTCATCACACCGACCTGCGCATCGGCGTTCCGCGCCGTTCGGCGAAGGCAAACAGCGCCTCGATCAGAAAGGTCAGGCAGACATAGACCCCGGCCACCAGCAGCAACGGCTGGTAGACCTGCAATGTCTGCGCCCGGACCACGTTGGCCGCCCCCAGCAGGTCGATCACCGCAATGGTCGAAGCCAGCGCCGTGGACTTGAGCAGCATCACCGTCTCCCCGGCCAGGGTCGGCAGCAACAAGCGCATGGCCCGCGGCAGGCGCACCCGCAACAACGACTGGCGCGGGGTCATGCCGAAGGCCGAAGCCGCTTCCATCTCGCCCTTGGGCACCGCCAGCAACCCGCCACGAATCACCTCGCCGACATAGGCGCCCACCGACAGCACCAGGGCGAACACGATGTACCAGTAGCCGTCCCGCAGGTAAGGCCAGAGAAAGCTGCCGCGCATCAACGGAAACTGTGCGAACAGACTGCCCAGCCCGTAGTAGAAGATGTAGATCTGGATC
The DNA here is from genome assembly GCF_023242495.1 of Pseudomonas sp. MWU13-2862. Classification (NCBI taxonomy): domain Bacteria; kingdom Pseudomonadati; phylum Pseudomonadota; class Gammaproteobacteria; order Pseudomonadales; family Pseudomonadaceae; genus Pseudomonas; species Pseudomonas sp. MWU13-2862. The sequence goes on from NZ_JALMEZ010000017.1 coordinate 87,837, forward strand.
AGCAGCGGCGTCCCGCGCAGCACGCTGGTGTAGAACAGGCTGGCCTTGGCGACCAGGCGGTTTTTCGACATCCGGGCCAGGGCCACCAGCACCGCCAGCCCGAAGCCCAGCACGCTGGAAATCAGCAACAGGCTGATGGTCGTTTGCAGTCCACGGCCCAACAACGCCGCGTATTCGAGTGTCCACTCTGGAATCATTTCATTCACTCAGCCAAAGGCATCCAGCGACGGATCCGTCGCTCAAGCCGTCCCGACAGGTAGTTGGACACCAGCGTCACCGCGTAATACAGCGCGGCAGCCGTGAGGTAGAACAACAGGTAGTGGCGCGTCGATCCCGCGCCCTGCTTGGCGGTGTACAACAGCTCGTTGGTGCCGACCACGCTGATCAACGCACTGTCCTTGATCAGGTTGATCCACAGGTTGGCCATCCCGGCCATGGCGTAGGGCGCCATGATCGGCAAGGTGACCCGGCGGAACAGACCGAAACCGCTCAAGCCGAAGGCCTTCGCCGCTTCGATCTGACCGAAGGGAATCGCCTGGATCGCCGCGCGGAAAATCTCCGAGGCATAGGCACCCTGGACCAGTCCCAGCACCAGGATCGCCGCCAGCGGGCCGCTGACATTCAGCGCGTCATAGCCGAGCCGGGCCATCAGCGAGTTGAGCAGCATGGAACCGACGTAGTACAGCAAGAGGATCAGCAACAACTCCGGAACCGCCCGGAACAACGTGGTGTAGCCGCGCATCAGCGCCGCGATCGGTTTCGGCGCGCCCAGCTTGAGGCAGGCCACCACCAAACCGATGAACAGCCCGACCGCAAAGGCCCCGGCCGATATCTGCAGGGTCATCCAGAGCCCCTTCAACAGCGCACTGCCCCATCCCTGTTCGCTGAAATCGATCAATTCGAACATCGCTGGCTCTCCAGTCGGTGGTCTTGAAAGCGCCACCTCAGTCTGTAGGAGCAGGACTTGCCCGCGAAGCTTTTGGCGCCCTCGAGGGCCCCTTCGCGGGCAAGCCCTGCTCCTACAGGTTCTGCGTTTTCCGTAGGTTGTGTGTTTAGGCCGGGCCGAACAGCATCACCGTCAGAACGCAGGTTTCACACTGGTACCAAAATAGTGCTGGGAGAGATCGTCGTAGTCCTTGCTCGCCAGCAAGGTCTTGATCGCCTTGTCGAGACGCGCCTTGAGGTCGGTGTCTTCCTTGCGCAGACCGGCGCCCACGCCCTTGCCGAAGATCGGGTCATAGGGCACCGCGCCCAGGTAGGCCAGGTCCTTGGCATCCGGAGTCTGGACGAAGGCCGTCATGGCCGTGCCGTCCGCCATCATCAGGTCGATACGCCCGGCAATCAGGTCGGCGTTGGCCGAATCCTGGGTGTCGTAGTACTTCACGTCGGCGACCTTCTCGTAGTAGGCCTTCAGGTAGCTGGCACTCACGGTGGAGTTCTGCACGCCGATGATCTTGCCCTTGAGGTCATCCGGGTACTTCTTCACCGAAGCGCCCTTGGGCCCGACAATCGCGATCACCGAATCGTAGTAGGCCTTGCTGAAGGCGATCTGCTTTTCCCGCTCCTCGGTCACCGACATGGAGGAGAAGATCACGTCGATCTTCTTCGCCAGCAGCGAGGGGATGATCCCGTCCCAGGCCACTTCCTTGATCTCACACTCGGCTTTCATTTCACTGCACAGCTTGTGGATCAGGTCGACTTCAAAACCCTTCCACTCACCGTTGGCCTGCTTCTCGGTGTACGGCGGATAGGGTTCGGCCGCGACCGCGAAGCGGATAGGCGCGGCCTGCGCCGCACTCATGCCGGCCAGCAGGACACAGGCCACGCCCGTCAACCAGTTTGCCAAACGTCGATTTCCCATGATGTTGTCCCGTCTTTTTATGTTGCGTTAGCGAGTCTGATGAGCGTTGACGAATTGTCGGCAACGCTCGCTGCGTGGGTGTACGAACACTTCATCCGGCGAACCGGTTTCCTCGATCAGCCCTTGATGCAGAAAGGCGACTTTGGAAGAGACATCGCGTGCGAAGGCCATCTCATGGGTCACCAGGATCATGGTCCGGCCTTCTTCGGCGAGGGAGCGGATCACCCGCAGCACTTCCCCGACCAGTTCCGGGTCGAGTGCCGAGGTGGGTTCATCGAACAGCATGACCTTGGGCCGCATGGCCAGGGCCCGGGCGATGGCCACCCGTTGTTGCTGTCCCCCGGAGAGAAACGCCGGGTACTCGTTGCGCTTGGCCGCGAGGCCCACACGCTCAAGCAAGGCTTCGGCCCGTTCAATGGCCTCGGCCCGACTCTCACGCAGGACCTGGGTCGGCGCTTCGATGAGGTTTTCCAGCACCGTGCGATGGGGCCAGAGATTGAAGTTCTGGAACACCATGCCCAGGCTGGAGCGGATGCGCACCAGTTGCTTGGCGTCGGCCACCAACGGCGCGCCGGGGCGGTCGAAGTTCAGGTGGATGCTTTCGCCGTCCACCAGGATACGGCCCTGGTCCGGCACTTCGAGCATATTGATACAGCGCAGCAAGGTACTCTTGCCCGAGCCGCTGGCGCCGATCAGCGAGATCACCTCGCCCTCGCGGGCCGTCAGGGACACGCCCTTGAGCACCTCGATATTGCCGAAGCGTTTGTGCAGGCGGTCGACCTCGATCATGGTCCTGGTCGCGACAGGTTGCGCAAGGCTTTCAACCTTCACGCCATTGATCACTGGCCGCGGGGGCTCGCCCTTGAGCACCCGGACAAACTCGCGGATACGCTGGCAGGCCTGGGCCAGGCGTTCTTCACCGAGGGTGAAGGAGATCCGCACAAAACCTTGCGCCGGCTCACCGAAAGCCGCCGCATCGAGTACCGAGACCCCGGCTTCGCGAAACAGCCGCCAGGCGAATTCCAGGGAGGTCAGGCCGGTCTCGCGCACGTCCACCAGCACGAACATGCCGGCATCGGGCTTGAGTACGGTAATGCCTGGACAATCGGACAAACCCGCCACCACCAGATCACGGCGGCGGCGATAGATCTCGCTCATCCCCCGGGTCACTTCGTCATGGGCCAGTACCGCCTTGAGCGCGGCCTCCATGACAAATCCCGGCAGGCCGTAGAGCATGCTCAACACCAGGTTTTCGGCATGGGCGACCAGCACCGGGTCGGCGATGATCCAGCCGATCCGCCAGCCGGTCATGGCGTGGGACTTGGACAGGCTGCCGACGGTCACGCAGCGCTCGGCCATGCCCGGCAGCGCCGCCAGGCTGACATGCTCGCGCTCGAACGCCAGGCTTTCGTAGACCTCGTCGACCACCACCCAGAGATCATGGGCAATGGCCAGGTCAGCGATACCTTGCAGCTCTTCGCGGCTGAGCACCACGCCGGTGGGGTTGTTCGGGTTGGAGAAAAAGATCGCCCGGGTGCGTGGCGTAATGGCCTTGGCCAGCCGCGCGGCATCGAGGCGAAAGCCCGAGTCTGAATCACACGGCACCCGCACCAGGGTCGCGCCGGAGGCCTTGAGGGTGGCCTCGTAGGTCACGTACATCGGGTCCAGGGCAATCACCTCGTCACCGGCGCTGAGCAGGCACAGCGAGGTGATGAACAAGGCGTTCTGCGCACCGGCCACGGTGATGACGTTTTCAGCTTGCAGCGGGCGCTCCAGGCGCTGGCTGTAGCGCGCGGCGATGGCTTCGCGCAAGGCCAGGCGACCGGCGATTTCGGTGTAGTGGGTGTCGCCTTCGCGAAGCGCCTGGATGGCCGCCTCGGTAATGAAATCGGGGGTGGGGAAATCCGGATCGCCGACGCTGAGGATGATCACATCCTCGCCGCGACGCTGGGCTTCGAACGCCGCGTGATGAATGTCCCAGGCGGCCACGCCGTCACCCGAGATCCGCTCAACAAAAGGTGAAAACCGCATGCCAGTGCCTCGTTCGAATTTGAAGAAACGCAAGCCCGCAACCCGCCGGGATGGAGCCAACATAGACGAAGCTGAACAGTCGTTCAATAGGGAAAATCGGTCCGCTTCGTGTTCAGCGTAAACAGGTCGTTTTCACGACAGTCGCGCCGTTTTTCAGCACTGGATCGCTTTGGTTTCGATGAACTCCTCCAGCCCTTCCTCACCCCATTCGCGACCGTTGCCCGATTGCTTGTAGCCGCCGAATGGCGCGCGGTAGTTGAAGGCCGCGCCGTTGACGAAGCACTGGCCGGCGCGCAAACGACGCGCCAGTTCCAGGGCCCGAGCCGGGGTGCCGGCCCAGACCGCGCTGGACAGGCCGAAGGGCGATTCATTGGCCAGGCGTATGGCCTGTTCCTCGTCCTCGTAGGGCATCAGGCAGAGTACCGGGCCGAAGATTTCTTCCTGGGCGATGCTCATGCCGTTATCGACATCGGCAAACAGTGTGGGGCGCACGTAGAAGCCGCGCTCCAATCCTTCCGGCAAGGCACCGCCGCCACTCAACAGCCGGGCGCCTTCCTGCTGGCCGACGCGGATGTAATCGAGCACGGTGCGGCGCTGGGACGCCGAGCACATGGGCCCGAGAAAGCTCTGTGGGTCCAGGGGATCGCCGACCTTGAGGCTTTCGCTTTCGGCCCGCGCCAGTTCCAGCGCCTCGGCGTAGCGACTGCGGGGAATCAACATGCGGGTCAAGGCGGTGCAGGTCTGCCCGGAGTTGATCATCACGTCCTGCACGCCATGGCGCACGGCGGCGCCGAGATCGGCATCGGCAGTGATCAGAAAGGGCGACTTGCCCCCCAGCTCCAGGCAGACCCGCTTGACCGTCGGCGCGGCGGCCATCGATACCCGTACACCGGCGGCGGTGGAGCCGGTGAACGAGACCATGTCCACGTCCGGGTGCCGGGCCAGGGCTTCGCCGACCTTGGCGCCGGGGCCGCTGACCAGATTGAAGACCCCGCCCGGCAGGCCGATGGCGTCAATCATTTCAGCCAGCAGGAAGGCATGCAGCGGGGTTTCCTGGCTCGGCTTGACCACCACCGTGCAGCCTGCCGCAAGAGCCGGCGCGAGCTTGCCGATCAATTGATGCAGCGGGTAATTCCACGGGTTGATAAAGGCGCAGACGCCCACCGCCTCGCGGATCACCAGGGAGTTGCCGACTTCCCGTTGCTGCTCCATCAGCGCGGCGATTTCGGCGTAACTGAGCAGGCCTTCCAGCGGGCCGTCGACCTGGACCGACTGGCACCATTGCACCGGCATACCCAGTTCGGCAGTGATCAACGCGGCCATTTCACCGGCGCGGGCCTTGAGTTGCCGGCCCAGTGCGCGGATATAGCCGGCACGTTCACTGGCCGGGGTTCGTGACCAGTTGGAGAAAGCCCGGCGTGCGGCGGTGACGGCGCGTTCGACGTCACGTTCATCGCCGAGGGGAACTTGCCCGGTCACGGTTTCAGTGGCCGGGTTGATGACTTCGGCGACGCCGCTGCCATGGGGGACGACCCAGTCGCCGTTGATATAAAGATGGGTGTAGGTGGTCATTGTTATTGTTTTCCATCATCAGGGAAGGACGAGGTTTTCCGGTGGAGTTTCGACGGACTTGAGGGCCTCTTCGCGGCGGTGCGGCGATCCGACAAGCCCTGCTCCTACAGGTTTCGGTCGTACACATGATCCGTGGCCGACTCCGAACTGTAGGAGCAGGGCTTGCCCGCGAAGACGTCAGCCCAGACAAAACAGCTTCAACGGGCGCAGGCGTGCTTCAGCTCAATCAGGGTCACCCCCGCATGGCCAAAGCCCGTCCGCAGATCGCGCTCCAGCTCATCCAGGCTCTGCGGTTCACACACACGGCAACCAAACGCCCGGGCCAGCAGGGCGAAATCCGGATTGCGCGGCAACACCCCCACCGGTTCGATATCCAGGCTGAGCATGTCGTCGCGGATCTGCCCGAGGGCATCGTTGTTCCACAGCAGCACCACCAGCGGGCTGTCCAACTCCTCGACAGCGGTCGCCAGTTCCTGAACCGTGTAGAGAAAACCACCGTCCCCCACCAGCACCAAACCTGGCCGTTGCGGGGCGCCGAACTTGGCCCCGATCCCCGCCGGCAAGCCATAACCCAGGGTGCCGTAGCCGGTGGGATGCAACCAGCTGCGTGGGGCGCGGCTGGCAAAGGCGTAATTGCCCGTATAAGCCAACTGGGTCATATCGCTGCTGATAACGGTGTCAGCCGGCATCGCCGCCGCAATACGGTCGAGAATCCGCTGATGGATCATCTGTAACGGACCGTGGCCAGCGCGCAAAGCCACCCGCAAGGCCGCCACTGCCTTGACCGACTCATGGGAGTCCCGGGCCTGCACCGGCAGACGTTCCAGTAAATCAGCGAGGGTCTGCTGTGCATCCCCCCGCAACGCCACGGCACAGGGATAGAAGTCGTTGAATTTGCGCGAGTCGATATCGACCCGGATCACCTCTCCGGTCAGCGGCAGGCGTTCACGCCAATAATCGGTATCGGCCATTTCGGTGCCGACCGCGAGCACCACATCGGCCTGCGCGATCAGCGCCCAGCCGGGTTCGACACACAGGCTGGAACCGGCATTCAACGGCGCATCCGGCGCCAACAGACCTTTGCCGGCAACACTGGTGAACAGCGGCGCGGCCAGGCGTTCGCTCAAGGCCTGCAACTCGGCCCCGGCGGCCAGCGCACCTCCCCCCGCGATAATCATCGGGCGCTTGGCCTGTTGCAGCCGTCGGGCAGCCTCTTCCAGGGCTTGCACACTCGGCAACCCACGTCCGGGACGACGCACTACCTCGCCACTCCAGTCACGGCTGATCGGCCCGGCCAGCACATCCAGAGGCACCGAAATATGCACCGGCCGTGGCCGCTCGCTGTCGAACACGGCAAAGGCACGGGCGATCAGTTCCGGCAGGTCGTCGGTGCTCAGGGCCACCGCCGAAAATGCGGTGATAGGCGCGGTGATCGCCCGCTGGTCCTGGGTCTCGTGCAGGCAACCCCAGCCCTTGCCCAGGCTAGCGGTGTGGTTGACGCTGGAAATCACCAGCAGCGCAATCGAGTCGGCGTAGGCCTGGCCGATGGCGGTCGCGGCGTTGGTCACGCCAGGGCCGGTGATGATAAAGCAGACGCCGGGCTTGCCACTGACCCGGGCATAGCCGTCGGCCATGAAACCGGCGCCCTGCTCATGGCGGGTCAGCACATGGCGGATGCCGCTGCCGGGCAGGCCGCGATACAGCTCCAGGGTGTGCACGCCGGGAATACCGAACACCGTGTCGACACCATAATGGGCCAGCAGGCGCACCAGGGCCTGGCCGCCGGTGAGCGTGGTGGAAGAAGCTTGCAGGGTCGATTGGGAGCTCATGCTAGCCCTCGTCTTGTTGTTGTGGAGTGATAGGGGACCGCCTGACGATATTAAACACTTGTTCAATAGCGTGACAATCCTTTTGAGGCACTCGAAAAAAAGCCACACGATCAACCCAACTTATTGTTTTTAAAAACAATAAATCCATATCTGGTGTCTCTCGACGCAGACCTGTTACATCTTTGAACATCCCTGTCCTCAGCATTAATTACCACCTCATGCCTTCGGCTTGCGCGTTGAATGATGATCATCACGCAACGACAAGGATGCTCAGCATGACCCCTCCGATCACTTCGGCCGATCCCCCCGCAAGCGCCCCCGCCTCGGTTTCACTGGAACAGGCCATCAAGCATTTCCTCAGCGACCTGCCCGCCGAGACCGCCCGCCGCATTCGCCTGGTCAGCGGTATCGACACTCCCGCCCTGCGCGCCGTCTACGCCGAATCCCGACAGGTGCCGGCGCTGCTGCTCGACACCCGCCTGCGCTTCGAGCTGGAGCAGGAGATACAGGACTTCATCGACGGGCTGAGCCATGACGCCGCCCCAGCATCCGGGGTGAAGGCCCTGTACTGGCAGTTGCAACTGCTCGGCCTGGAGCTGATCTGGCCAACGACAAGTGTGCTGCAGATATACGATCCCGCCGGGGATTCGACAGCTGCCGAGTACGGCCCGGACCTGTCGTCCGGCCTGCCGAGGGTGCGGGTCAGCCGGGCGCAGGTGCTCGATGGCACGCTGTGGAGCAGCGTTCTGCAAACCATGAGCACGGCACAGAAGACCGAATGGCTGGGCACACGATGCTTAACCCTCGATGCCCAGTTGTGGGAGCTCAAGCGCAGGGCTGTCCGTCTACTGTCCTCTCGCCGAAAGGACCTGTTCGACAACCTCCTGGCCTTCAGGCAGCAATCCCGTGATCCGCTGGTGAATCTGCTGCGAACCCGAATCCCCCTGCTCTCCCAGGCGGCGGCCCATGAACTGCTCGCCAATTCGACCGAGCATGAGCTGCAGTCGATGCAACTGTCCGAGGGCGAACTGAGCGAGCGTCAACTGCTCGACGCCCACTGGTATCTACAGGAGGAACGCCTGAGCCAGGCCTATGAGGGGCTCTTTCTGCAAAGCCGGCAGCACAACGACGATACTCAGCGGCTGATGCTCTACACCCTGGCCACCTTGCCGAACTGGCCGTCGAGCGGTGTGCGCCTGGAACTGCGCGAGCAGACGCCGGACGGCACCTTGCTGGCCAGCATCGGTGACCTGCAGGCCCAACAGGTCCACACCCTCCTGCGCCGTCATGACCGCTTCACCCTGAATGCCCTGCAAGAACCACAGCCCGACCTGCCCGCGGTCCTGGCGACCCTGCCCGATAGCCTGCGCAACCCGCTCGGTCTGACGGACCGCGAGGCCATCCTGCGCCTGCTGCGCCAACACCCTCCTCTTTCACGCGCCCATCTACGCGCCTTGCTGGAGCTTTCCCCCATGGAACCATCGCAACGTCTTTCCAACGGCAACGGCTACCTGAAGGACTCCCCCACCGGCTTCGCCGCCCCCGACCAACTGGCCCAGAGCCAGCGGGAAGCCTTCGATGCCCTGGCCGCCACCAATGAGCGGACCCTGTTGCTGGCGCGCCAACAGCCTAATTTCCGCTGGTTCGCCGCCCTGCTCCTGGCCCGGCAACTGGCACGTGACTTCCCCCAGGCGGCCTCGAAGGATCCCGATGCGATCTTCCTCAACACCTATGAGGAAACCCTGTACTGGCCCCTGTCGGACAGCGGTGAACGCGGCGAGCAGGTACGCTATCGCGGTGTCAGGCAGTCACACACGCTGACGGAGGTCTTTACCCAGTACCTGGCCGGCAATGACCAGACGTTCGACCCGGCCACGAGCGGCTTCTACGCCAGCGCCACCGCCGCCTACGACGAAGAACAACTGAGCGGCCTGGACCTCGGACGCTTGAAAAAAAACCTCGAGGATGCGGGCCTTGGCTTCGACACGCGCTTCAGCGAAAACGTCGACAGTTTCTGGGCCAGCGCCGCGACGCTGCTGCGGGAAAACCTGCAGACCCAGATCCGCCTGGAAGCGCAGTTGCGCGAACTGGATCAGAACCTGGATAAAAGCAACCGGCAGGACCTGGAACGGGTGCTGGACCACCCGACCCATAAGCAACGCCTGAAACATTTCCCCCTGGGCGGACCGGTGCATGTCTATCGGATCGCCCTGCAACCGCAAGGCCTGATTCTGCAAGGCTGCCTGGTCATCACCCGCAGTCCCGACGAGGACACTTACAAACTACCGGCATTGCTCTATCAGATCGGCCGTGGCCTGGAGCAGTTCGCGTCGTTGCAGGCACTGAAGAAGAACCTGACCCAGCGCCTCGATGACGATATCGAACGTGAATCGCTGCTCGATCTGCTGCCGCAGCGCCAGCGCACCTGGCGTCCCGCGAGCGCTGCCGAGCGCGGCGCACTGTTCAACTACCAGCTCGAAGAAGGCGATCCCTTCCAACTCCTGGTGGACGGACTGCTCGCCAAGCAGAAAGAGGACTTCACCGACACCTGGCGTTTCGCCAGAGGTGCTCCGGGCCTGTACAGCGACGTCAACGAGTTCGCCCGGCAAGTGGACGGTTCCATCAGCCTGGTCAGATTGCTGGATATCGTCCCGGTCCTCAGGCGACGCAATCGCGACCTGATGTTCAGCGACCTGTTCAGCCGAATCAACAGCATCAGCCCGGACGAACAGACCCAGCTCGCCACCTTGTGGCGACCGACCCTGGAAGACAACCCGGTGCCCGCTTCACTCAGCGACCTGCCGGCCCTCAAGGCCTACGCGGCCGGTCTGCTCAAGACCCATCTGCAACAGCACTATCCCCAGGTCCTGGCCGACCCTGACGACATCGTCGTGCATGTCACTCGCATCACCCACCACCTGAGCCCGGCCTGGCAAAGCCAGCCGCCGATCGATCGGCTACGCCCTCCCCGCACGCTGTCGTTGACGGCCCTGGCACTGGAAAACATCAAGGGCGTGCGCCTGGGCGAAACGGTCAGTTTCAAGGCCCAGATAAACAACCCGAACGGGTCCACACTCAGCCTGTCGGACAAGCAGGTACAGGCTATCGTCAGTGCCGTGGACGCGCCTGGCCAGTACAAGACGTTGCTCGAACAGAAACTGCTCGGCCCGGGCCAGGCGGCGTTGCGCGCGACCTGGCTCGAAGGGCAACGTGCGCGGATGAAGCTGCAGGCCTATGTCGCACGTCTGAGCGGAGATTTTCTCGATCCCAAGGACAGCGCCCTGGAGCGTGGCTACCGGCGTATCGAACACCTGCTCAAATACCCGTCGGCACAGCGCCGCCCGCTGCTGGACGGCTACAAGGTCCAGGCCAACTACCTGATGCTCGGCGGCACGGAGCAGGCACACAACGGCATGAGTATCGACGAGGTACTGGTCATCAGCACCGACGCCCCCGCCGACAGCCTGCTGCTCTACACGCCGCAAGGCCCCGATGGCAAAGCCTGGCGCGAGCTGGCGGATGCCGCGGCGATCAAGGCCTTGCTGCGCCAGCAAGACTGGAAGGACTACTGCATCGCCCGGGCCGCCCGCAACGAACAGTGGGATCCGGCCCGGTTGTTCACGCGGCAATTCCCGCTGGTCCGTTACCTTCCCATCGAAGGCGACCTGTTCAGCACGCTGTACGAGGCCAGGGCCAAGCATCTGATCCACAGCGTGGAATACTTCGCGGCCAGCAACCAACGGGTAGGCCGTGACACCCTCTGGTACTGGATCAATGTGGGATCGCGCTTCGCCCTGGAGTTCGTCCTCGGCGGCGCCTCCTTGCATCTCAGCATGCCGGTCTACCTGTTGCGTGGCCTGTACGGCCTGGCCAACTTCGGCCAGGCACTTGCCCTGGGTCATCATCAGGAAGCCGAGGAGGCGCTGATCCAGACGCTCCTTGACGCCGTGGCGCCCTTCCCGCTGCAACTGATCAAACCCGCGTTGCGGCAGATACGGCCGCTTCCCGGCGAGAAGGTTTCCCGCCTGGTCAAGACCAGCCGGGTCAGCCTGGACGGCAGCCGGCAATCGCTGCTGACCGCGGAGCCTTCGACGGCGTCATCCCTCAGGTCCCTGGCCGCGGACCTCAAGGACTATGAAATCCGTACACCGCCGGAACTGAACTATATGCGTGACGGACTGTTCGTCGACCGCACGGCACGCATGGACCAGTACGTGAAACTGGAGGGCAAGTGGTACCGCACCGGCTCCCGGGACGGCAAGCGCTACGTGCTCAAGGAACACCAATGGGCGGAAGACATCGAGCTCATAAAGGTCGGCAGCCATTGGCAGGCCTTGCCCAGGAATCGCCTGTTGGGCGGCGCACCCGAGAAGGTCGGCGCCGCACGTTATGAAATCCCGGCCACCTACCGGAACACGCTCGAGGAGCTGATTCGCACCACCAGCAGAGCCCTTGATCCCGCTTGGGTCTCTCCGGCACCTTCCGCACTGGAGCGCCAGGCCGCCCCTCACGTGTACTCACTCTCAAAACGGATGCTTGAAGACGCCCGAAGTTTCTTCGTCGAAAACCCGCCCCCCGTGGCCAAGACACTGGCGCCCGACCTGCTGGACGCCGCGCTGGCGACACAACTGTTCGAACGTGGCTACCGGAACGGGAACGGTATTGTCCTCGGCGCAGCCTACCAGTCAAGGAGCGGCCGCCAGCTCCTGATCGACAACATGCAGTCGCTTGCCACGGAACACCAGGTCAAGACCCTGTACCTGGAAAACCTCCTGACGGACTTCGATCAGGTTCACCTCAACAACTTCCATCGTAGCGGCGTCATGTCCCAACGCCTGAGGGACACCCTGAGACGGCAAGATATCGAACATCACATCGACCCGAACGGCCCCCATTCCTTGCGTGAACTGATTAACAGCGCACATGCCAACGGCATTCGCGTCCAGGCGATCGACTGCGCCGCCAGTTACCGCCAGGGCCTGCGCAACTACAGCCCGGATCGGGCCAGGGCCCTGAAATACTATGCCCGCCAAGTGATCAATGCGGACCAACTGCAGCAAGGCCCGCATCGCTGGATTGCCCTGAGCCAGGATTCACATGCCAGCGGCGTAAACGGCGAGACGGGCCTGGCCGACCTGTTGGGGGCGGCCAACCTGCGGACCGTCGATGTCGGCGGACAACCCTTGCCGTTGCGCGTCCTGCGTGATCCGGGAGAATTCACCCAGGGCCAATATGCACGTGATATTCAGTTCGTCCAAGCCGATGCGAAGCTGGAAGTGAACGTGGCGCCCCAAGCGTTGCCACAAATCAGCAAACCTCACAGGGGGCTGCTGGTCAAGCAAGGGGATTTCCTGATAGAACAAAGCGGCGATCAGTACACGCTCGTCTACCGGCCGGTCGATCCCCTGCACCCTGGCCGCCAGTTGATCACGACGGAACAGCCGGTGACACGGAGTCGGCCTGCCGGCAGCTCACACGATGTATTTCATCTCGAGGCCCCTATAAACCTCAACATCCGAGGAATCAAATACAGAAGCATCGACGACCTGATATGGGGACTCAGGCAAGGCAATATGAGGCAGGTGGTCGAGCTCAACAGCGTCACCTACCTGCGCCAGCCCAGGCTCGACACCCATCCGCAGCTCAGTCGCGCGGGTATGTTCACGGTCGAAACGTCCCCGCAAGGACCTGTACTGATCAATCGCTCCAAGGATCGATCCCTGGTCACGACGGTCATCCGAACCGACAGGGGCACCGGCAAGTTCTATATCGTTCATCCGCGCTGGGGATTCAACGAGGCGCGGCTGTTCGCCAGCATCGACGAACTGACCCAGGCACTGGTCCATGAGGTGGGGCTGACGCGTCTGGTCGAATCCACCAGTGTCTGATTCAAGCAGCCCTTGAGGTCCGGGCGGTAAACAGGTAGCCCGCCCCATGGATGGTCATGATCAGTTCCGGCGCGGCCGGGTTGTCATGGAGCTTGCGCCGCAGGCGCCCGACCAGGACATCGATGGAGCGGTCGCTGGGTAGCCATTCACGGTTGCGCAGTTGCTCCATCAACTGGTCGCGGCTCAGTGTGTGACCGCTGTTGCGCATAAACACGTTGAGCAACTGGAACTCGCCGTGGCTGAGCAGGGTTTCACTGCCGTCGCAGGCTTTCAGGCGACGGCGGTCGGCGTCCAGGGTCCAGTCGGCGAAATGTTCGAGGCGCGGGCTGGGCAGCGTTGGCGTGGCCGGTTGCAGGTGACACACCCGGCGCGTCAGGTTGCGGGCGCGGGAAACCAGCTCGCGGGGATTCAGGGGCGTATTCAGGTAGTCGTCGGCACCACATTCCAGGGCGGTGATCCGCTCGGCATCGTCGTCGCGCCCACCGATCAGGATGATCCCGACCTCAGAGCGCCCACGCCATTGGCGGGTCAGGTGCAGGCTGTCCGAACCCGGCAACTGCACATCAAGCAAGACCAGCGCCACCGGGAAGCGGCTCAGACAGGCCTCGGCCTGCTCAGCGGACTCGACGCAATGGACTTCATACCCATCCTGGGTCAGACACGCCTCCAGCTGTTCACGGATCAGCGGATCGTCCTCGACGATCAGCACGCGCGGCATCACCGTCATTACCTGGCTCCTGTTCGTGCCGCGAGCGGCCGATTCTTGGAATTATGCGAAGCGGTAGGAATTTGCGATGCACTGTAGCGCTAACTGAACAGTTGATCAACAAGCCATGAAAGCCTAGGAGATGAAACGTCGGTAGCCGCCCATTTGCAGGCCATCGACCCAGGCTTCGCAGATCTGTACGCCCTGGGCCGGGGTGAAGGTGCTGGGGTTGAGCCCGCATTCCAACCACAAGCCATCGAGCAAGGCACTCAGGCCGATGGCCGCCAGGCCGCTGTCGAAACCGCTCCAGCCTTCCTCTTCGGCCAGCAGGGTCAGGGCCTTGCCCATGATGGTGCGGTACTCGCCATAGGAATGATCGTGGGCGCGGTTGATCGCCTCGGCGGTTTTCACCGCGCCCCAGAACGCCAGCCAGGCTTCGAGCAGTTCGGGGTCGAGCATGCCTTCGGAAAACGACGCTTCGAAAAACGCCGACAGGTGCCGGCGGGCACCGCTGCCGGCCTTCGCCACCGACTCGCGCAACAGGCTCATGACCTGCCCGGTGATATGCAGGTAGGCATCGGCCACCAGTTCGTCCTTGCCGCTGTAGTGATGGCTGATCAAGCCCACCGACACCCCGGCCTCGGCGCAGATCTTGCGGATAGAGGTGCCGACAAAGCCGTACTTCTTCAGGCAGCGCAAGGTCGCGGCGACCAGATTGGCCTTGCGCAACTCAGGGTCCATACGCAGAAAACGCGTTTCCTCGGCCATAGTGCTCCTGCCCTCTTCAACGTCGATGGCTGACTGCGGTCAGCGGATGGGATACAGCGCCTCGTCGAACTGTGACAAGCGCGGAAAGACCAGGGGACTGTCCTGTTCGAGATTTTCCAGGCGCTCATGGTAACCGACCAGGAATTGCCCGCGGGCCTCGGCACTGATATAGGGCACGTGCCAGGCCACGAAGGGTGGCAGCACGTCGAGACCGACATAGGCCAGGGTGCCGCGCAGGAGTGGACGCAGCATGTCTTCCAATGGACCGTGGATCGCGCCTTCGCCGAACATGTGCTCGCGGCCGCCGAGGGTGACGGTGACCAGCGCCTTCTTGCCCGCCAGGCCGCCCTGGTCGTAGAAACGCTTGCCGCCGTAGCAAACGCCGGACACCAGCACACGGTCGATCCAGCCCTTGAGGATGGCCGGCACGGAGAACCAGTAGATCGGGAAGTTGAGGATCAGCAGGTCGGCCCAGAGCAGTTTGTCGAGTTCTTCCTGGATGTCCGGTGCCAGGCTTTGGGTCTTGACGCCGAGGCGTTGTTCCAGGGCGTAGACCAGGTAGTCGGGGTTGTCCCGGGCGGAAAAGTCCTCGGCGCTGGCCACCGGGTTCCAGCGCATGGCGTAGAGGTCGGATACCTGGACGCTGTGGCCTTGGGCTTGCAGGGTCTCGACGGCCTGGTCACGTAGTGCGGCAGTGAAGGATTGTGGTTCGGGGTGGGCGTGGATGATCAGTACGTTCATCAAGGGTCCTTATACGATTCTGAAGTCAAATAACCCTGTAGGAGCAGGGCTTGTCGGGACGTCGCACCGCCGCGAAGGGGCCCTCGATATCGCTAAAAGCTTCGCGGGCAAGCCCTGCTCCTACAGGACAGTGGTGTTCTGAAGAATAGTGTCGGTCAGGCGCTGGCCCGTTGCTGGAGGATCCGGTCCAGCCAATCCGGGTCCATCTCCGGCTCCGAGGAAAACAGCAGGCCGGTGTAGTCGCGGTGTGGCGGCGTGAAGATCACGTCCCGCGAGCCGGCGTCGACCACCTTCCCGCGCTGCATCACCACCACCTCATCGGCAATCGCCCGCACCGTCGCCACATCGTGGGTGATAAACAGGTAGGACACGCCCAACTGCCGCTGCACCCGATCCAGCAACTTGAGGATGCCCTCGGCCACCAATTGGTCCAACGCCGAAGTCACCTCATCGCAAATGATCACCTGCGGCTCCGCAGCCAGGGCCCGGGCGATACAGACCCGCTGCTTCTGCCCGCCGGACAGCTCCGACGGCAGCCGCTCCATGAACTTTCCCGGGTCGAGCTCGATCATCTCCAGCAACTCGGCCACCCGCTGGCGCAGGGCCTTGCCCTTGAGCCCCAGGTAGAACGCCAGCGGCCGGCCGATAATGTCGACGATGCGCTGGCGCGGATTGAGGGCCGTGTCGGGGATCTGGTAGATCATCTGGATACTGCGCAATTGCGCCTTGCTACGGTGGCGATAATCAGCCGGCAACACTTCACCGTCGAACAACACCTGCCCGCTGCTCGGTTGCAACAGGCCGGTAATCAGCCGTGCCGTGGTGCTCTTGCCGCTGCCCGACTCGCCGATCACCGCCAGGGTCTGGCCCCGATAGAGACGCATCGAGATATCGTGGAGCACCGGCTGCTGGCTGTAGCTGGCCGAGGCATTGCGCACTTCGAGCAAAGGCCCGCCCTGCTCCGGCCGGCCCTTGGGCTCGGTGCGGAAACAACGCACCGCCCACAGCGACTTGGTGTAGTCCTCGGTCGGCGCCCGGAGCATTTGCCGGGTCGCCGCCTCTTCCACCAACTTGCCATGGCGCAACACCATGATCCGGTCGGCCATCTGCGAGACCACCGCCAGGTCGTGGGTGATGTAGATCGCCGCCATGCCGAAGCGCTTCACCGCATCGCGAATCGCCGCCAGCACTTCGATCTGGGTGGTGACGTCAAGGGCCGTGGTCGGCTCGTCGAAGATGATCAGGTCCGGCTGGCAGGCCATGGCCATGGCGGTCATCGCCCGTTGCAACTGGCCGCCGGAGACCTGGTGCGGATAACGCCGGCCGATGCTTTCCGGGTTCGGCAGGCGTAACACTCGATAGAGTTCCACCGCCTGGGCCTCGGCCTCGGCACGCTTCATCCCGCCATTGATCACGGCGGTTTCCACATGCTGGTCGATGAGCCGCTGCGCCGGATTGAACGAGGCTGCCGCGCTCTGCGCCACATAGGCGATGCGCAGGCCGCGCAGTTTGCGCAAGGCCTCGGCGGAACACTGGCGCAGGTCCTGTCCGTCGAAATGAATCGAGCCGCCGGTGATCCGGCAACCGTCGCGGGTGTAGCCCATGGCGGCCAGGCCCAGGGTCGACTTACCCGCACCGGATTCACCGATCAGGCCCAGCACTTCGCCCCGGGCCAGACTCAGGTCGATGCCCTGCACCAATGGATGCCAGGCATCGTCGTAGTGCCCTTCGATATGCAGGTCGCGGATCTGCAACAAACTCGGGTTCGCTTCGTTCATGCTCAACATTCCTTCAGCCCGCTGGAGCGATAGAGCATCCAGTCGACGACAAAATTGACCCCTACCGTGAGCAACGCCACCGCCAGTGCCGGGAGCAAGGGCGTGAGGTCGCCGAAGGTGATCAGCACCGCGTTGTCGCGCACCATGCTGCCCCAGTCGGCGGTCGGCGGCTGGATGCCCAGGCCGAGAAACGACAGCGCACTGATAAACAGGAAGACGAAGCAGAACCGCAGGCCGAACTCGGCGATCAGTGGCGCCGCGGCGTTGGGCAGGATCTCCCGGGTCACCAGCCAGAGCGTGCCCTCGCCTCGCAGCCGGGCCGCCTCGACAAAGTCCTGGACCACCACGTTCATCGCCACCGCCCGCGCCAGGCGGAATACCCGGGTCGAATCCAGCAGCGCAATCACCAGCACCAGCGAGGTCGCGGTGGTGCCCACCACGCTGAGGATCAGCAAGGCGAAGATCAGTTGCGGAATCGCCATAAGGATATCCACCAGCCGCGACAGGCCCATGTCGACCCAACCGCCCTTGAGCGCCGCGATCAGGCCGGCCAGGCCGCCCACCAGGAACGCCAGCGCGGTGGTGAGAAAAGCAATGCCCACGGTATTGCGCGCGCCATAGAGCAGGCGGCTGAGCATGTCGCGCCCGAGGTTGTCGGTGCCCAGCGGGAACTGCGCGCCCCAGGCGGCGAAGCCATCGCCGACCACCTGGGTTTCTCCATAAGGCGCCAGGTGCGGGGCCAATAGCGCCACCGCGACATACAGGACAATCACGCAGAACCCGAATTTCGCACTCCAGGGCGCGTGGATCAGCTCTTTAAACACGGATTTCATGGGCTACCCCTTCGGATGCATCAGGCGTGGGTTGCTGGCGATGGACAGCACGTCGGCCAGGGTGTTGAGCACGATATAGGTCGCGGCGAAGATCAGGCTGCAGGCCTGGACCACCGGGATATCGCGCTTGGCCACCGAGTCCACCAGCAACTGCCCCAGCCCCGGATAGACGAACACCACTTCGACCACCACCACGCCCACCACCAGGTACGCCAGGTTCAGCGCGACCACGTTGACGATGGGGGCCAGGGCATTGGGCAAGGCATGGCGAAAGATGATCCGGCCCTGGCTGATACCCTTGAGCCGGGCCATTTCGATATAGGGGCTGGCCAGCAGGTTGATCAGCGCGGCGCGGGTCATGCGCATCATCTGCGCGACCACCACCAGGCTCAGGGTCGCTACCGGTAGCACCGAGCGCTCCAGGAGCATGCCGAAGGAGGCATCCGGCGGCAGGTTCGACAGGCTCGGCAACCAGCCCAGCTTGACCGAGAACAGCAGGATCAGCAGGTAGGCGACGAAGAACTCGGGGAACGACACCGCACTCAGGGCCACGCTATTGAGCAGCCGGTCGAACCACGAATTGCGGTACAACGCGGCGAGCATCCCCAACAACAAAGCCAGGGGCACCGACACCAGCGCCGCCAGGCCGGCGAGGCACAGGGTGTTGCCCAGGCGACCACCCACCAGCTCGGCGATGGGCCGCTGGTTGGCCAGCGAAGTGCCCAGGTCGCCCCGCAGGAGATGCCCGACCCAGTGCACGAAACGCCAGAATGGCGGTTGGTCCAGGCCCAGTTGGGTGCGGAACGCCGCCAGGGTCTCAGGGGTTGCCGACTGCCCGAGCATGGCCTGGGCGATATCCCCCGGCAGCAACCCCACCGCCAGGAAGATGATCACCGACACCGCGAACAACGACAGCAGCCCCAGCGCCAGGCGCTGGGAGAGCAGTTTCAGAATACTGTTCATACGCGCCCCCGGCTCAGGCCTGCCACCAGCGCTCGATCAACCGCAGGCCGTCCAGTTCGCCATAGGGTGCGGTGAGCCCGCCGTGGGCTACACGGGTCGAGCGCGCCGCCACGGAGCTGGCGAACAACGGGATGATCGCGCCGCAATCGTCGCGGCAGATCGCCTGCATTTCGTTGTACATCTCGCGCCGCAACGGGTCGTTGAGTTCGCCCCGGGCCTGGTTGAGCAGGACGTTGAAGCGCGGATTGTCCCAATGGGATTCGTTCCAGGCCGCGCCCTTGGCGTAACCGATGCTGAACATGCGGTCGGCGGTCAGGCTGCTGTACCAGAACGAGGTGGTGAATGGCTGTTTGTTCCAGACATTGGAGAAGAATCCGTCCGCCGGCTCGCGTACCACATCGATATCGATGCCGCCCGCCCTGGCCTGTTCCTTGAACAGCACCGACGCGTCCACCGCCCCGGAATACGCCGCATCGCTGGCTTGCAGACGGACCTTGAGCGAATCCACCCCGGCCTTGCGCAGGTAGAACCTAGCCTGGTCGGGGTCGTATTTGCGCTGTGGCAGTTGGGTATTGAGGAAGCGGCTGCCGGGCTGGATCGGATGGTCGTTGCCCACCGCGCCATAGCCCTTGAGCACCGAGGAGAGCAGCACTTCACGGTCGATACCGTGTTTCATCGCCATACGGATATCGTTGTTCTTGAACGCATCGCTGTCGCAGAGCATCGGGAAGGTATACTGCTGGGCGCCCTTGGTTTCCTCGATGACCATGTTCGGGTTGCGCTTGAGCAGGCCGACGGTCTTCAGGTCGACCTTGTTGATCACATCGACCTGCCCGGTGATCAGCGCGTTGACCCGCGCCGCGCCGTCGGAGATGGCCAGTAGTTCCGCCGCGTCGAAATGCGCGCGACCGGTTTTCCAATAGCCGGGGTTGCGCTCCAGGGCCATGCGCACGCCGGGCTCGAAGGACTTGAGGCGATAACCGCTGGTGCCGACGCCGGCGCGCCAGTCGGCCAGGCCGTCCTTGGCGGGCATGATCACCAGGTGATAGTCGGCGACCACATAGGGGAAGTCGGCATTGCCCGAATGCAGTTCGAAGGCCACGCTGTCGTTGCCGGCGGCACGTACCGCGACCACTTCACCGAGCACGGTCTTGGCCGCGGAGGTGGACTTCTCACCGAGGTGATGCTGGATCGAGGCGATCACATCTTCGACGGCAAGAGGCTTGCCGTTGTGGAATTGCACCCCTTGGCGCAGTTTGAAGGTCCAGATCCTGGCATCCGGCGAGGACTCCCAGCTTTCGGCCAGCTCCGGGATGGCGGAACCGTCCACGGCGATTTCCACCAGGGTGTTGTAGATCGCCGAGAAGCCGACGAAGGTGAAGGTGTCGCTCCAGGAACCGGGATCATAGGAGTCGGAGGTGCTGCCGCCGGCCAGCCCCAGGCGCAGGGTGCCGCCAGGTTTTGGCGTGGCGTCGGCGGCCCAGGCGCTGAGCGGGAAGCCCATGGAAACGGCAGCGCCGGCCAGCCCGGCCACAGCGCCGAGCTTGAGGAAGTCGCGGCGTTCCAGTGAAAGGCCGTGGGAAAGTTGAGGAATCTTGTTGTTATTATCGCTCATCGAATTGCCCCTGTTACGTTGCGGGAAAAGGGTTCGTTTGCTGATGTTGTATTACGGTAAATCCCCGTTCCTTCGGATGGTCACGGTCCTTCGGATCGCCGGGATCATTCGGGTGAGCACGATCATTTTTGTCGGTCTCGAGCCCCCCTTCGCGGGCAAGCCCTGCTCCTACAGGTTTGTGTCGTACGCAAATTCCGCGGAAGACCCCGTACTGTAGGAGCAGGGCTTGCCCGCGAAGAGGCCCGCAAGATTGCCCAAAGCCTCAAGCCAGACGAATCAACGCATCCACCGCCACCGCGCCCTCGGCGTTGACCAGCAGCGGATTCACATCCAGTTCCAGCAATGGCCCGGCGTTCTCGCAGGCGTAATCCGCCACCGCGCGAATCGCCTTGACCAGAGCCGGCATATCCACCGCGGGGCCACCGCGAAAACCGGTCAGCAGCGGTGCGCAACGCAAGCCCAGCAACGCCTGGTGAATGGCCTGGTCGGTGGTCGGCAGCAGCAGGCTGCAGCTGTCCTTGAGCAACTCCACCAGAATCCCCCCGGCGCCGATCACCAGCGCCAGGCCGAAACCGGCTTCGCGCTTGACGCCGACGATCAGTTCCGCCAACGGTGGCGCGGCCATGCGCTCCAGCAACACCTGATTGAAAGCGAGCTCCGGCGCATGTCGGGCCAGGTTGCCGCGCATGGTCTCGAGCGCCGCCTGCAACGCCACCTCGTCCTTGAGGTTAAGGGCGACACCACCGGCCTCGGTCTTGTGCGGCAAATCGGCACTGACCACCTTGAGCACCAGCGGGTAACCCAGGCTGCGGGCCTCGACCAACGCCTGCTCCGGCCGACACAACCGACCCTCGGGCAACGGCAGGCCGAAGGGCCGCAAGGCTTGCTTGGACTGCCACTCATCCAGCAGCCGTCCGCTACCCAGCACAGCATCCGGGCATACCGGCAACAACGCCGCCTCACCGCCATACAACAAGGCCTCGCGCCGCTGGCGGTAATGGGCGATCCGGCCCCAGGCCGCCAGCCCGTCTTCCACCCCTTGCAACGCCGGTACGCCGTGGGCGTGCAGACGTTCGCGGGCATGGGCCGGCAATAACTCGGGAAAGGCCGAGGCAACGAAACCGCTCTTGCCATGCCGCTCCAGGCACTCGCAATACAGCTCCAGCAGGAGATCGCATTCCTTGCGCTCGCCGGTAAACTGCGCCGGATAATCGAGCACCAGCAAGGCGGCATCGGACGGGGTACGCAAGGCCGTTTCGAGCATCTTTGCCAGGGCGTCACGGTCGCCCCAGATCGCCGTGGTGAAATCCAGCGGATTGACCAGGTTGGCGTAGCTGGGCAACACCTGCGCCAGTTCGCCGCGCTGGCCTTCGTCCAGGGCGGACAAGGTCAGGCCATTACGCTCGGCGTAGTCGGCGATCAGCCCCGCATCACCGCCGGAGCAGGCCAGCCCGGTCAGGCTCGGACCCGCCGGCAAATGACCGCAGGCCGCCGCCTTGAGGGTTTCGACAAAACTCACCGGGCCACTGACCCGAATCACCCCGAGACGCGCGAACAGGCTGTCGTACAGCGCATCGGAACCGGCCAGGGAGCTGGTGTGACTGAGGGCCAGCTCGGCACCGATCTGCGACACCCCGGTTTTCAGGGCGATCACCGGAATACCTTTCTCCAGCGCCTTGTACGCCGCCCGGGCAAAACCCTGGACATTCTTCAACCCTTCCAGGTGCAGGCCGATGGCGGTGACCCGTGGCTCGTCGAGCAGCACGTCCATCAATTCGGCCACGCCCAACTGCGCCTGATTGCCCACCGAAGCCATATAGGCCAGGGGCAAGGAGCGGTCGCTCATGGACAGGTTGTAGGCGAAGTTGCCGCTCTGGGTCAGCACCGCCACGCCCTTCTCCACCGCCTTGCCGCCGTGGGCCACCGGCCACAGGGCAACATTGTGCAGATAGTCGAGCAAGCCATAACAGTTGGGCCCGAGCAGCGCCATCTCGCCCGCCGCCTGCAGCAATTGTTCCTGCAGGGCCTGCCCCGCTTCGCCGGTTTCGGCAAAGCCGGAGGCATAGCAGATCGCCCCGCCCGCGCCCTTGGCCGCCAGCTCGGCGACACAGGCCAGGGTCAGTTCGCGGTTGGTGGCGATAAACACCGCGTCCGGTCCACAGGGCAACTGCGCAACCGACGCCACGCAGGGAATCCCGTCGAGTTCGGCATGCTGCGGATTGACCAACCACATCTGGCCCGGGAAACCGCCGTCGGCACAGCGCTTGAACGCCCGCGCCATGCTGCGCCCACCCACGAAGGCCAGGTGACGCGGCGCAAGCAGGCGCTTGAGGTTGTCTCTGATGGACATAGTGCTCTCCTGGTCCGATCAGCGCAGCAGCGGCCGCAGCAGTTCGCGAGAAATGATATGGCGCTGGATTTCCGAGGTGCCTTCCCAGATCCGCTCGATCCGCGCATTGCGCCAGATCCGCTCCACCGGCCCTTCGTCCATCAGGCCCATGCCGCCAAAAATCTGCACCGCTTCGTCGGCGGCGCGGCCCAGTACTTCGCTGGCGAACAGCTTGGCCATACCGGCCTCACCGTCGGTCATGGTGCCCTGGTCCATTTTCCAGGCGGTGTGCAGGGTCATCAGTTCGGCGGCGCGGATTTCCGTGGCCATGTCCGCCAGCTTGAAAGAGATGCCCTGGTAGGTACCAATGGCCTGGCCGAATTGCTTGCGATCGGCCGACCATTGCAACGCCACATCCAACGCCCGCTGGGCCTGGCCGACACAGTTGGCCGCGACCATCACCCGCCCGGCGGTCAGCCAGGCATTGGCGACGTCCCAGCCCTTGCCGATCTCGCCCAGCACCTTGGCCGCCGGGACCCGGCAGTCGTCGAAGAAGATTTCGCTGGTGTGATAACCGCGGTTGCTGACGCATCTCGGGCCACGGCGGATGGTCATGCCGGGAGTGTCGCGATCCACCAGGAACGAGGTCACGGCGTTGCGCTGGCGGCCATTGTGTTCGTAGGTGTCGGTCACCGCGAAGACGATGGCGAAGTCCGCGTGCCCGGCATGGCTGATGAAATGCTTGCTGCCATTGAGGACGAAATCATCGCCATCGCGCACCGCACGGGTCTTGATCGCATTGGCATCGGAGCCGGCGCCGGGCTCGGTCAGGGCGAAACAGTCGACCTTTTCACCGCGCACACAGGGCAACAAGTAGTCCTCGATCTGCACCCCGGTGCAGGCCATCAGGATCTTCGACGGGCGCGCGACAAACACATGCAGCGCCCAGGACACTTTTGACAGCTCACGCTCGATCAGCGCCTGGGACAGGTAGTCGAGGCCACCGCCACCGACTTCTTCCGGCATGTTGAAGGCATAGAAGCCAGCCGCGATGGCCTTGGCGCGAATCTGTGCGGCCAGTTCCGGCGACACCGCGTCGGCGCGGTCAACGGCTTCCTCATGGGGCAGCAGTTCTTTCTCGACAAAGCTGCGAACGGCGTCCACCAGCATGTCCTGCTCTTGGGTCAGTTGGAAATTCATGGGGTACCTGCTGTTCGGTTACTGGCCGATAAAATGAGGGGCGCGTTTTTCCACCGCGGCCTGGAGTGCCTCGGCACCATCGCGGCTGCGACCGCAGAGCAGGCCGGCGGCCTGTTCGGCCTGGAGCTGTTCGGCCAGGCTGCGCTGGGCGCCGTCGCGGATCAGCACTTTGCTCTGGGCAAAGGCGAAGGTCGGGCCTGACGCCAGTCGGGCGGCCAGCTCGGTGGCGGCGGATGCCAGCTGCTCATCGGCGCAGACTTCGCTTACCAGGCCGGTGGCCAGGGCGCGGTCGGCGCCCCAGAGTTCGTCGAGGAACAACAGGCGCTTGGCCTGCTCGCTACCGATCAGGCGTGGCAAGTGCCAACTGGCCCCGGCGTCCGGCGAATAAGCCATGCTGGTATAGCCGGCCTTGAAGCGCGCCGATTGCGCGGCCAGGCGGAAATCGCAGCACAGGGTCAGGTCCATCCCGGCCCCCACCGACGTGCCGTTGATGGCGGCGATGGTCGGTTTGGCGAAGTTGTACAGGCGATTCATCAGGAGGTGGGCAGTTTCGGTCCAGCCATAGCTTTCGAGGATTCCACGGCGTTCGGCATCAGCCCATTCCGCCAGGTCCGCGCCGGCGCAGAAGCTGCGGCCGCTGCCGGTCAGCACCAGCACCCGCACCGCTGGGTCGGCTTCGAAGCGTTCCAGCAGGTCGATCAGTGCCTTGAGGGTGGGAATGTCCAGCGCATTGCGTTGCTCGGGACGGTTGAGGGTGATCCGGGCGATGCCGGCCTCGACCGCGTGAAGCAGTGTCGGGTGGGAGGTCATGAAGGGCCCTCGTCTTATTGTTTTTGAGCGTGAGGTGAAGCGTTGCGGTCGATACTAAACAAGTGTTCAGTAACATCGCAATCTCTTGGGAAAATCCGCAGATGCGCGGACTTAAAGGGCAAGTCATTGATTAAAAATGGGATTTATAAAATCGAAGGCAAGACCGCGAGCAAGTTGTTACATCTTCGAACAACTCCCATTGATAGCCGTCGAATAATCAACATGGCTGATATCGACTATGCCTGTGACCCTCTTACACCGCCGCCCGCCAATGTCTAGACTCGCTTTCCGTCCGTTCCAGAGCCTTCGCCGATGAATAACCACCCCGCCCCCGTGATGACCCGAGCCCTGGTGATGTTGTTCGCCTTCTGCTGTGGCGCCATTGTGGCCAACATCTACTACGCCCAGCCGATCATCGAGCTCATCGCTCCGGACCTCGGTATTTCCGCCCACAGCGCCAGCCTGATCGTGTCCCTGACCCAGATCGGCTACGCCCTGGGCCTGTTTTTCCTGGTGCCGCTGGGTGATCTGCTGGAAAACCGCAAGCTGATGATCGGCACCGCGCTGATCGCGGTGATCAGCCTGGTGGCCGCCGGCCTGGCCCGCCAGCCCGGGGTGTTCCTGGTGGTGTCGCTGCTGATCGGCTTCAGTTCGGTATCGGTGCAGATCCTGATTCCCCTGGCCGCGCACCTGGCCCCTGAAGAATCACGCGGGCGCGTGGTGGGCGGGATCATGGGCGGCCTGCTGCTGGGTATCCTGCTGGCGCGGCCGCTGTCCAGCGTGATCGCCGACCACTTCGGCTGGCGCACGGTGTTTATCGCCGCCGCCGTGCTGATGCTGTTCATCATGCTGGTGATCCTCACCACCATGCCCAAGCGCCAGCCCAACCACAGCGCCACCTACGGGCAACTGCTGGGGTCGCTGGGGAAACTCTTTCGCGACCAACCGGTGCTGCGTCAGCGCGCCTGGTACCAGGGCCTGATGTTCGCCACCTTCAGCCTGTTCTGGACCGCCGTGCCCCTGGAGCTGTCGCGGGTCCATGGCTTGTCGCAGTCGCAGATCGCCTTGTTTGCCCTGGTCGGAGCGATGGGGGCCATCGCCGCGCCGATGGCGGGTCGGCTGGCGGATGCCGGGCATACACACCGGGCGTCCTGGCTGGCGATGTTGCTGGCAACCCTGAGCTTTGCCCCGGCGCTGATTCATCCGGCCTATAGCGTGATCGGCCTGGCGGTGACCGGCGTGTTGCTGGACTTCGCGGTGCAGATGAACATGGTGCTCGGGCAGCGTTCCGTCTACGCCCTTGATGCAGCCAGCCGCGGTCGCCTGAATGCCTTGTACATGACCAGCATTTTCATCGGCGGCGCTACCGGCTCGGCCCTGGCCAGCGTGTTGTATGAGCAAGGCGGCTGGCTGGCGATCATGGCGCTGGGCAGCGCGATGCCGCTGGTGGCGCTGTTGAGTTTCCTGATGGTCGCGAGCCGTCGGAAGCGTCAGCCGGCGCTGGCATAGAATCTCTAGCGATCTCAGGGGCCTCTTCGCGGGCAAGCCCTGCTCCTACAGTACTGCGTCGTCCACAGATTTTGTGTACGACACAAACCTGTAGGAGCAGGGCTTGCCCGCGAAGAGGGCCTGACAGACACCACAGAATCCCGACACCCTTGTATGATCTGCGCTTTGCACACCACAGGGCGTGGATCATGACCGCAACGAAAGACCGGGTTCGCATCATCGACAGCACCGTCCTCTCGGACGACTGGTACCTGCTGAAGAAAACCACCTTCGATTTCCTGCGCAGCGACGGCACCTGGCAGCGGCAAAGTCGCGAGACCTACGACCGCGGCAATGGCGCGACCATCCTGCTGTTCAACCGCGAAAAACAGACCGTGGTGCTGACCCGGCAATTCCGCTTCCCGGTATTAGTCAACGGCCACGACGGCATGCTGGTGGAAGCCGCCGCCGGCCTGCTGGAAAACGCTTCACCCGAAGACCGCATCCGCGCCGAAGCCGAGGAAGAAACCGGCTACCGCGTACAGAACGTGGAAAAAATCTTCGAAGCCTTCATGAGCCCGGGCTCGGTGACCGAGAAACTGCATTTCTTCCTCGGCGAATACGACGGCGACAGCAAGGTCAGCCACGGTGGCGGCCTGGAAGCCGAGGGCGAGGACCTGGAAGTGCTGGAGTTGTCCCTGGACGACGCACTGCAAGCCGTCCGGCGTGGGGAAATCGTCGATGCCAAGACCATCATGCTGTTGCAGTATGTGGCCTTGAACAAGACCCTCGACACCCCGCGCTGACCCCGGCTCACACCGGCGAGTACGGCAAAGCCCGCTTGTGCGCGGTCCTGGCGTAGGCGGCTTCGATGATCGCGCTGGCCCGCGCCGACACCGGCAGCCCCAGCAAGTAGGCGTCGATCTCGGCATAGGTGCAACCATAGGCGAGCTCGTCCGGCCTGCCCGGCACCAACTCCTCAAGGTCGGCTGTCGGCTCCTTGTACACCAGTGGCTCGGGAGCCCCCAGGGCCAAGGCCAGCCGCCGCACCTGGCCCTTGGTCAAACCGGACAAGGGCGCCAGGTCGCAGGCCCCGTCACCGAACTTGGTGAAAAAACCCATCAGCGCCTCCGCGGCGTGATCGGTGCCGACCACCAGCCCGTTGA
Organism: Pseudomonas sp. MWU13-2862; assembly: GCF_023242495.1. Taxonomy (NCBI): domain Bacteria; kingdom Pseudomonadati; phylum Pseudomonadota; class Gammaproteobacteria; order Pseudomonadales; family Pseudomonadaceae; genus Pseudomonas; species Pseudomonas sp. MWU13-2862. The sequence goes on from NZ_JALMEZ010000017.1 coordinate 115,415, forward strand.
CGAAGTTGGCGAGGGCATACTGGGTCATCATCCGCGCCCGGGCCTTGACATTGCCTTTGACGAAATCCACCTGTGCCGGCGTCGCGTCCTGGTCCTCGATTTCAAGACTGCCCATCAACCCGTCCACACAAGCCGAGATATTCGCGGTGCTGATCTGGTCCGGCCGGATAAAGGCCAGGGACGCCTGGGCATCGCTTTCGTCAGCCTGGGTCCGATAAGGCAAACGCATGGCGATAAAGCGCGCCGTCCCCCCCTCCTCCCGCAACTGCTCCACCGCCAACTGACACAGCCGCCCCGCCGTCAGTGAGTCGACGCCGCCGCTGATCCCCAACACCAGCGCCTCGCAACCGGAGCGCTTCAAAAGCGCCTTGATGAAGTTGATGCGGCGAGCCAGTTCCGCCGCCTCGTCGCCCGGTACCAACTGCCGGTTCACCCCAAGCACCTTGGCAATACGATCCTGATTCTCGGTTCCCATCTCACACCTCCAGTTTCTGGTTGAATTCAGTCACGTTGAACACCTGCGCCGCATAACGCAGGAACGAAGGGTCTTCACAAACGTTCTTCACCGGGTCATCGGAGAACTTCACCACCGGTTCGCCGTGGACCCGCACCAGCTTCATCACGATGCTCAGCGGTTCGACCCCATCGACATCGCAGGCCAGGCTGGTGCCCATGCCGAAACCGAAGCGGGCCTTGCCGCGGATATGGCGCAGGATCGGCAGGCACTTCTCGAAGTTCAGGCCATCGGAAAACATCAGGTCCTTGGTCATCGGATCGATCCCCAACTGTGCATAACGCGCCAGCACCTTGTCGGCCCAGACAATCGGATCGCCCGAGTCCTGGCGCAGGCCATCGTAGAGCTTGGCGAAATACAGGTCGAAATCCTTGAGGAAGAAATCGGTGCTGATACAGTCGGTCAGGGCGATCCCGAGACGTCCGCGGTATTCGCGCACCCAGTTCTCCAGCGCCGCATTCTGGCTTTCCCGCAGACGGCCGAGTTGCTGGTGCACCATCAGCCATTGGTGGGCCATGGTGCCGATCAGCGGAAGGTCGAACTCATAGGCCAGGTGCGCATTGCTGGTGCCGACGAACACGCCAGGGAAATCCCGCCGCATGATATCCACCACCTCACGCTGGGCACGGAAGGACAGCCGGCGACGGGTCGAGAAGTCCGAGACCCGCAGGTCGGCCAGTTCCTCGCGGCTGAGGTTTTTCTCCAGCCACTCGAACTTCTGGTAGAGCTTGCGGCTGACATCTTCCAACGCCACGTCCGGGTATCTGTCGCGGTTGCGCAACTCGCTGACCAGGGCCAGTACCGGCTGTTCGAACATGATGCAGTGCAGCATCGGGCCGCGGACGCGGATGCTCAGCTGACCGTCGATTTCGCTGACATGGATATAGCTCAGGTTGAACCGGAACAACCCGAGGAACTGCTCGAAATCCGGTGTCAGGTATTCGCGAAAACGCCGGTTGAACAGGAAGCGCAGTTCACCGTCGCGCATTTGCAGGTCGGCGAGTTTTTCCAGCTCCAGGCGCAGCTCGGGGATCAGGTGCGTGAGCTTCTCCCGGGAACGCACGATGAACTGATACTCCACCTCGACGTTGGGGTACTGGTGCAACACCGCCTGCATCATGGTGAAGGTGTAGTAGTCGGTGTCCAGCAGTCCCTGGATGAGGCCGCCTTCGCGGTTGAATGCACTTTCCATGACTTACTCCTTGTGACCCGCCGCACGGGCCAGCTGTTCGCGACTGTTGACCACCTCGACACGCGCCTGTTGCAGGTCGTGGACCGCCTGCTGCGCGCCGTCAGCGCTGAGGGCACGGCAGGCCGGCAGGTAGACGATGACCTTGAAACCCGCCCCCGCCAGCTGCAACGCGGTGGTCTTGACGCAGAAATCCAGGGCCAGGCCACCGACGATCACCTGCCGGACGTGCCGGGCATTCAGGTACTCGATCACGCCGGTGGAGAGTTTGTGCTGGAGGTCGTGGAAGCAGGCGCCGTAAGGGTGCAGTGCCGGCTCCACGCCCTTCCAGACAAAATAGTCGTAGTCCTGGGGCGCCGGCAGTTCATCGAGCAGCGTGAAACCTTCAGTACCGGGGACGCAGTGACTGACCCAGGTCAGGTCGGCATGCTCAAGGCCAGTGGGCCTGAGCATCTGCTCGTGGGAGCTCACCACCCAGGGTGCCTGGGGACTGTGGGCGTCCTTGCTGCCGATGCGGATATCGGCCAGCGAGGCCATGAAATTCAGTTCGACACCGATCAGGTGACCGCCCACCACCGGCAGCTCATCCGGGCAGAGTGGCGTGAAGCCTTTCTGGGCGTCGACATCGAAGGCGGCGGTCTTGATCACTTGAGCATTCATGGCTGTTTCTCCCTTGGCGATGAAACAAAGGTACACGTCATGTACTTTCAATGCAAGCGCGACGCCATTGACTTCTCTATTATCTATTCTGAATCAATCTATTTCATGAGCCCGTCACTTGATACATAAGTACATGACGAGTACCTTTAAGACAAAGGAGACCCTACCATGTACGAACTCGCAATCTACGGCGGCGCCTTCAACCCCCCGCACGCCGGTCACGCCCAGGTGATGATCGAAGCCTCCCGTCACGCGCGCTCGCTATGGGTGGTGCCATCCTTCAGGCATCCCCATGGCAAGCACATGGCCGAGTACGAGCGGCGCCTGGACTGGCTGCGAGCGATCGTCGAACAGGTGCGTCCGGCCTGCTCGTCGGCGATTTCGGTGTGCCGGATCGAGCAGCAATTGGCCCGGGAGACCGAGGCGCCCATCTACAGTTATGAACTGCTCTGCGCCCTGGCCGAGATGACCGGACTGCCCACCCGCCAGATCGCCCTGGTGGTCGGGCACGATGTCGCCGCGCAGTTGCCGGACTTCCATCTGGGGGCGCAATTGCTCGAGCGTTTCTCGGTGCTGTGCGTGGAGGAGCAAGCGGGCGTGCGCAGTACACTACTGCGCGAACGGCTGGCGCAGGGCGAAACATTGCCCGCCCACTGGATGGCACCCGGCATGGATCCGGTAGACTACGGGCTCTATGCCGTACACAGGACTTGATATGCCGGACCGTTCCCCCACCGCACCGAGGAAAAGCGACTACCTGCACACCGTCGACTTGTGCGTGCTGTTCTACTGCCGTCACTCCCAAGCCCTGCAGATCCTGCTGCACAAACGTGAAGCCGATCCCTTCGAGGGCCATTGGGCCCTGCCGGGCGTGGTGGTCAACGGCGCGGTGGCCGACCTGACCCTGGACGACGCGGTGGAACGCCTGCGCGCCAGCGACAAGGTCAACCTGCCGCTGGCCTGGATCGAACAGGTGGGCACCGTGGGCGATGCCTTTCGCGACCCGCGCTGCTGGTCATCCTCGACCTTCTACCTGGCCATCGTCAGTGAAGAGCCGACCCTGAACGAGCAACAGGCCTGGTTCGCCCTCGACAGCGTCGCCGATGCTTCGGTGCGCCTGCCCTTCGATCACAACGCACTGGCGGCGGCAGCCCAGGAACGGCTGTTGTCCAAATCGCTGTACAGCAGCCTGCCGCTGATGTTCCTCGGTACCGAGTTCAGTGCCCCGGAAGCCACCGCGATCTTTTCCCTGGTACTGGCGCGTCCGGTGCTCAAGACCAGCACCCGGCAACGCTTGCTGAAGATGACCGAAGCCGGCTACCTGCGGGAAACCGGGCGCAAGAAACAGGGTGATGGCGGCCGTCCGCAAGCCACCCTGGAACACCTCAAACCTGATGCGCTCTATCTGTTCGACCGCTGCTTTCTGGAGTAATGCCACGCATGAAGCCCGACACTGAATCCGAATGCCTGCTGCACACGCCCTACTTCGATGTGGTCAAGGAGCGGGGTTATTTCATCATCAAGGAAGCCCAGGCCATCAATGGCGTGGTCGCGGTGCCCGTCCTGCCGGATGGTCGCCTGATGCTGGCGGTGCTGCAACGCCGGGCCATCGGCGCCCAATCGATCGAGTTTCCCCGTGGCGCCATCGACCTCGGTGAAACCGCCTGTGATGCCGCCGCCCGCGAACTGCTGGAAGAAACCGGCTGGCCGGCGCTGAAGGTCACGGAACTGGGCCTGCTGCACAGCAACACCTCACTGATCGCCAGTGCGGTTGCCGTCTGCCGGGTGGACATTGATGGCGAAGCGGTGGAAGACACCGATGGCGAGGTCGACAAGGTGCTGTTCGTCACACTGGCCGAACTCAAGGCAATGATTGCCGCCGGTAGGATTACCGACGGACATACCTTGTCGGCGGCGATGATGCTGATCGCCCAACCCTTATAGGTTCAGGCTACCGGTGATGCAGGTCACGGCGGCACCGCCGACCCAGATTTCGTCACCCACCTGCTCCACACTGATCCGCCCGGCACGGCCCATCGCCGTGCCCTGGCTGACCCGATACGACTGCGGTGCCCGCCCCTCTCCCAGCAGCCAACGCGCAATACCGGCGTTCAGACTGCCAGTGGCGGGGTCTTCACACATGCCCTCACCGGCGATAAGAGCACGCACTTCGAACTGACATTCGTCGCCATCCAGTGCTGGGTTCCAGGGCGCCACCAGCCCCACCGCCAGCCCTTCCAATTGGGCATAGTCGGGTTTTACCGCCAGTATCCGTGCCCGATCGGGCAGCATCAGCACCAGCCAATCAACGCCATTGTCGACCCACTGGGCATCGAGCACCTCCTCCGGAGCCAGTCCCAGGCCGAGGCGAACCCGCTCACGCAACGCCTCGTCCAGGGGGCCTGCGCGACGCAGTGGAGGTGCGATAAACGCCAGGTCATCGCCTCGGCGGCGAATCCGTACCAGGCCGATCCCGCACTCCTGAATGATCTCCTCGCCCTGGGGCACGCCACCGGCCTCCAACCAGGCATGGCAGGACCCCAGGGTCGGGTGACCGGCGAAAGGCAACTCCCTGATCGTGGTGAATATTCGTACCCGGTAATCAGCCCGAGGATCCTGGGGCGCCTGCAGGAAGGTGGTTTCGCTGAGATTGGTCCAGGTTGCGAAGGCCTGCATCTGCTCATCGGTCAGTTGGTCGGCGGCGAAGACCACAGCCAGTGGATTGCCCTTGAATGACTCGCGGCTGAAAACATCCAGTTGTTTGAAATCGTGCTGGCTCATGGTCGGGCTCCCTGGTGGAAAAAGGTCGGCGGTCAGTGTTGGGATTTCATCACACAACCCGACTCTTGAACCCACACAGTCAGGCCATTTTCAGCCACTACACCTGCCGGTGTTCCTACATCATTGCCGTCGATGGTCACCATCGACCCAATGAAGTTCTCTTAAAAATCCAGGCGCGTAACCTTGGCTCCATACCCAACACATAACACCCGGAGCACACCACCATGAAACGCCAACTCTTTCTCGGCCTCGCTTTCTCGGTACTGGCAGTCAACGCTTTTGCTGCATCCTCGGCTCAACCCGTGGTCGCACACACTCAACAAGCAGTCGCTGAAGGCGGCTCTGATCGTCTGATCGATCGTCGTGTAGCTGAAGGTGGCTCTGATCGCCTGATCGACCGTCGCGTAGCCGAAGGTGGTTCTGATCGTCTGATCGACCGTCGTGTAGCCGAAGGTGGTTCTGATCGTCTGATCGACCGTCGTGTAGCCGAAGGTGGCTCTGATCGTCTGATCGACCGTCGTGTAGCCGAAGGTGGTTCTGATCGTCTGATCGACCGTCGTGTAGCCGAAGGTGGCTCTGATCGTCTGATCGACCGTCGTGTAGCTGAAGGTGGCTCTGATCGCCTGATCGACCGTCGCGTTGCCGAGGGTGGTTCCGACCGTCTGATCCAGAATCGTGCATGAGTCGCGTTACCGCAGCATCCAGCCAAGAGCCCGGCCTTATCAGCCGGGCTTTTTCTTTGCGCGCTGTCTGGGTCAGATCCCGTCGCGAGCAATGTCCATCGCGAAGTAACTCAGAATAATGTCCGCTCCGGCGCGCTTGATGGCACCCAGGCTTTCGCGAACGATACGGTGCTCGTCAATGGCCCCGGCCTGGGCACCGAACTTGATCATCGCGTACTCGCCACTGACCTGATACGCCGCCAGGGGCAGGCGCGACGCTTCGCGGATATCGCGAATGATGTCGAGGTAGGCACCGGCCGGCTTGACCATCAGCACATCGGCCCCTTCCTGCTCGTCCAACAGCGACTCGCGCACCGCCTCACGCCGGTTCATCGGGTTCATCTGGTAAGCCTTGCGGTCGCCCTTGAGCGCCGTACCGCCCGCTTCGCGGAACGGGCCATAGAGCGCCGAGGCGAACTTGGTCGAATAGGCCATGATCGAGGTGTCGAGAAAACCGGCGGCGTCCAGGGCACTGCGAATGGCCTGGACCTGGCCGTCCATGGCCGCTGACGGCGAAATGAAATCCGCTCCCGCCTGTGCCGCTACCACCGCCTGGCGCCCGAGATTCTTCAGGGTCGCATCGTTGTCGACCGCGTCGCCATGCAGCACGCCGCAATGACCATGGGAGGTGTACTCGCAGAAACAGGTGTCGGACATCACCACCATTTCCGGTGCCGTGTCCTTGCAGATCCGCACCATGCGCGCCACCAGGCCCTCTTCGTTCCAGGTGTCGCTACCCGTCGCGTCCAGATGGTGGGAGACACCAAAGGTCATCACCGACTTGATCCCGGCCCGAGCATAACGCTCGATCTCGCTGGCCAGTTTCTTTTCCGGGATCCGCATTACACCGGGCATGCTGGTGATGGGCACAAAATCGTCGATACCTTCCTCGACGAAGATCGGCAATACCAGGTCATTGAGGCTGAACTCGGTTTCCTGGAACAGGCCGCGCAGGCTTTCATTTCGACGCAGGCGACGCAAACGCGTCGTCGGAAATAGCTGTGACATCGTGTTTCCCGAGGCTGATTCAAAAGAGACGGATTCAGAAGCTACCGAGCTTAGGCCAGTCTCCCGCTGTTTTACACCGGCAGATCAAGAAAGGTCTGTTACGCAGGCTGCAACAGTGCAAGCCCCTTGAATTCATGGACTACGACCGTAAAACCGGTGAAACCAAGACTTACCGGTCACATTTCGTCCATCCGGCCCTTTTACATAGTTGTAAGAAATCGCGATTTTGCAATATGTAGTGCTTAAAAATATTCACTACAAAATGGTTGACGCCTTCTTTCCGCGCTTGCATGATGGACCTGCCTCCCCGATCGGGAGCGCCGCAAAAGCTGTTGTTACAACAGGCTCGACAAGCCGTCGAGCTGTTCCGGATCTGTACTGCCCACAAGGCAGATTGATGAAGCTGACCTGGCGTGATCGTCCCAACGGACGAGAAGCACCGGCCTAACGTCCTCAAAATGCTTGTGGCTGACTTCGTTACTGTCGTCAGCGCCGTTCTAAGGATCGCGCTGTTGCTTCTTATCGTTGAAACGTTGCGTGTAGCAGGGTTTAAACCCCGCTACATAAATCGCGCCCAGGGCCGGCGCCACACTCGACGGACACCATTGTCCGTGTGCGGCACCGCAGCAATTCGCCGTCTTGGCAACGATACACACGTAAACCAGACAGATTAACGAGTGGTCAAAGGGGCTTTAACATGAATCTGAACAATCAAACGACTATCGATCAACTGGCTGGCCTGTTCGCATCGCGCAAAGACAGCCTTGACGACCATATTCTCTGGATCAGCCAGACCGGAGACGTGAAACTCGACCCTCGCTCGCCTTACGCCGACGAGCGCGCCTTCAGCCAGGCCCAGCCCGCGCTGTTCGCCTGCATCAAGATGTACCGCCGGGGCCAGGGCTATGTCGGCAAGAAAGCCGCAGCCGACAAAGACTTCATGGCTCGCGTGCTGCAATCGCTGAAGTCGGAATGGGCCGCTCACCACGCCCTGCCGAAGAGCGCCTGAAGACTCGCTATAACTGAGTAGCGCAAGGCGTCTCACACAAAACCCGGCTATCGCCGGGTTTTGTCTTTCTGGAGGCGCGACTCGACGACACCCCACTGCCGTGCAAAATCCAGAAGCGTGCTGGATTTGTCCAATTTCCCGCCGCCCCACTCCTCCACACTTGAGCCATGGCCACAGCGCCACGGCCCGATTCCAACGAGGAGAAATACCATGAGCGATTATGTGTTCGCCCCCCCAGCCACCCCATCCCTGGCCGTTGAAGGCGAGTCCGCGCGCTTTCCGATTCGCCGGGTGTTCTGCGTCGGCCGCAACTACTCCGAACATGCCCGGGAAATGGGTCATGACCCGGACCGTGAACCGCCGTTCTTTTTCATGAAACCCGCCGATGCGGTGGTCCCGGCCAGCGGCGTGATCGCCTACCCACCGCTGACCGAGGACCTGCACCATGAGATCGAGCTGGTGGTAGCCATTGGTGAAGGTGGTACGGATATCGATCCGGACGACGCCCTCGCTCATGTCTGGGGTTACGGCGTCGGTCTTGACCTGACGCGGCGTGATATCCAGGCCCAGGCCAAGAAGCTCGGACGGCCGTGGGATTGGGCCAAGGGGTTCGACGAGTCGGCGCCTTGCACGGCCTTGCGTCGCGCCACTGCGCTGGGATATCCACAAAGCGGCGCGATCTGGCTGAAGGTCAACGATGTCGAACGCCAGCGCGGCGATCTGGCGGACCAGATATGGTCGGTGCCGGATGTGATCAGCCATATCTCGTGCTCGGTAGAACTCAAGGCTGGCGACCTGATTTTCACCGGCACACCGGCCGGCGTCGGTGCTCTGGTGGCGGGTGACCGGATCAGCGCGGGAATCGAGGGGATCGCCACGTTCGAGTTGACCATCGGTCAACGCTGGTCGGCGACCGGAATGTCGCCAGCGCAATCAAGGCACTGGCGGCAACCAGCGATCCAAGATGCAACCATCAGTCATGACTCACTGACGAACTCGATCCGGCATGTACGCTTGCCGCAGACCCCGCCCAAAACAGCACATTGGGCTCGAGGGCATTCATGATCAGTGGGAGAACTTCTTTTCCCTTCGATGAAATTTCCTAGAACGCTCCAAGCACTTGTTTGCGCCTGATCTGAACGCTAGGCTTCACTCCGTCACTGTCAATTCAGTGAGCGAGTTTAGTCATCCGCTGTCTGATCAGGCGCACAGTGCCACCTTCTCCGAGGCGCTTTTTTTCGGCCTCCGTTTTAAGGGTGGTCATGCACAGGGCACTTTGGTGCAGCGTTTTTCCTGATCACTGGCCGACTAATCCTACATCTTACGGGCCCCTTGCATCATTCATTCTTTGAGACACTCATCCTATGAAAGCCTTGACCAGGCACTTAACAAGACAGATTGCCGAAAGACCCTGCCTGGGTATTTTCTTTACCACACTTATCATCTTCATGGGATTACAATACAAGGCCGCCATCCTTAACTATACAACTCGCTTTGTCGATTTTGCAGACTACATGCTCCACCACGGTGTGACGCTGTTTCCTATTGCCGAAGACTTGAAACCTTACCCTGACTATACGATTGCAAACACCTTCCTGATTTATTTGGTTTCCTTACCTTTTGGTCGGATATCCATTCTTTCGATGGGTTTACCCTACTGTATTTCAGCGGCTTTGATGCTGGTGTTTATTTACAAACTGGGGGCATTGCATGAGAGAAAATGGGGGTTGTATGGCGTCCTTTTTTCGCTGTTCACCTGGGCGTTTCTGGATGGGGTCAATTCTTTAGCGCTTGACGTCTATCCCGCGCTGTTTACGGTGATCTGCTTCTACCTGGCCTATTCCGCAGACTTGAAAAAAGACCCATCGCGCCTGTTTTTTGTGTTTGTCGGGTTGGCACTGGGTTTTATGTTCCGCGGCCCTATTGGCCTGATCGGCCCGGCGATCGTTGTCGCGTCTTATTATCTGCTGAGCAGGCAGTGGCGCAGGGTATTTTTATTTTCATTGACCTCTGGCCTGATTTTCATTTCAGGTGCTGCCTTGCTGGCATGGGCCGCCTACCTGCAAGGCGGCACAGCTTTCATGCAAGATGTATTGATGATGCAAGGGCTGGAGCGCTTCGCCAACAACCATTCGCCGCGCTATTACTTCTATTTTACCGGAGGATTGCTGGTCTACGGTGTCACGGCATTTTTTGCCTTGATCGTTATCGTAAAAAAACACAGACAATTCTTTTGTGCGCCTCGACAGTTCGACAACGGCATGTTGCTTTATCTCAGCGCGTGGTTGCTTGCCCTGCTTATACTCTTCACCATTCCCAACTCGAAAAAATCGCGCTATATACTTTCAATCACACCAGCCATCTCGCTATTGGCCGCCTATATTTTTGTCGATAAATCGGGCGTATTTCTCAGAGCAAAAAACTGGCTGCTGCGGTTCTGCCTGGGGCTCCCCGCCGTTGGATTGGGGTTGGCCTTCCTAGTACTGATATATAACGCTTATGCAACGACTCCACTGCAACCAGACTATCCAGGTATTCTCGGTAGCTTTGTTGCTCTTACCGCCGTCCGTTACACGCTAATCAAATATTGGTCCGGACATCCACATCGTGAACTGATTACCCTGTCGTTCGGGGTCGGAGCATTTCTCTTGCTGGATGCATTTTTCTTTAACCCCATCACTTATCACCTCGAGTTGGCGAACGAGCCGACGCCCAGGTTTCTCCCCTATTGGTTTTGGTGAGAACCCTCTGAGGGTAAGCCCAGGTGCTGAGCGGACATACCATCAGCCCTGGCGCCTGACAGGACTCCGTCATGGAACGGGAGGCGGTGCTTCCCGCGCCGTTGATGATAATGGTCAATGTCTCGCCACTGACTGAGACCAATCCACGACCAGGCGCGACCGTCACCGACCTGCCGTACTTGATGATCGCCAGGGCGAATGTAATCGCAGGCCTGACATCCGCGGCGATGCTGTCTGGCGATTGGGTGCCAAGCGAGAGAACTCTCTTTCCCTTGAGTGAAATTTCCTAGAAAATCCTGACCGCTTGTTTGCGCCTGATCTCATGGCTAGGCTTCACTCCGTCACTGCCAATTCAGTGACCGGGTTTAGCAGCTCGTTTTTACCGAGGCTCGTAAAGGAGTTTCGCCATGTTCAAGGTCACCCCCAATCTGCTTGCAACAGCCAACGTTGAAACCATCGACCCTCGTGCCGCCGACCGGGCTTTGTCTCACTACAACCTCGGGCCGGACGCTGGTTCGAAGCCCGCACCAAACGCTGCGCTGCATGATCATCTACCTGCCCCAAGACACCAGGAAGATTCCTTGGTCAACGTCTATTCGATTCTGCAATCCGCTGCGGCCACGGCCTATGAGCACGCCGATAACCAAACCGGCTCGAACCGCAAAGTGGCGATGGGTGTGGTGCACCTGATTGAGCTGGCACAGCTGAAGATGGACTCGGTGCTTGATGGACAGAGCATCAGCGTCGGCGGCTGATAGGACTGAGTAGTTGAACGGGAAGCCGTACTTCCCGTTCCGCACCCTTTTACACCTTCTTCCTCGCCGCCTGGGGCCGTTTCTTCCGAGTAGCCGGCTTCACCGCAGCCTCCCTTCCCGGCCATAGCGACACGCCCAGGGCAATAAGAATCACTGCACCCAGGCCACACACCGAGATCATCACAACATTCGCCTTCCACTCTCCCGTTGCGACAGCTTCGCTTCTCCAAGCCATCCATGGATGGTCTGGCGACACCCTCAGCCCTTCGGCTGCCGCCATGTCGCAGAATCGTTTCGTCAGCGCGTTCTGCTCACTCTGGCTGATAACGGGATCGGGGTGACGGCTATACCTCGGCGTATCTGGCGGCGTCCAGGTTTCCTGATAGTGACGAGCGAAGTCGTCCCCGTAGCTGAACGTAGCCGAGACGTCCCACCACGAGTCCTGTTTGCTGTAGCGCATGTTCATCGAACATTGATCGACGCGAGCCGCGACCAACGACCAGTCGCGCGCTTGCCAAAGCGTGGCGGCATCGTAAAGCCCCATTCCAGCACAAACCAGGAAGACGATCCCGAACACGATGAGGACAATCGAACGAATACCAGAGAAGAAGGTTATGACCCAGGTAAAAAATCTCTGCATGATTTCCCTTGAGAGGTAGCCTTTGGTTTCTCAAATCGGACTTGAAAAGGAGACGCCCATTAGCCGGTCTCGAGTCAAGGCTAAAAGCTAACTCGCTCTGCAGTTTTTAACTGCAGAGTTTTCCCTCTTTCTCGACCTGCCTGGTTGAACCCGTCGAATCCGTTTCCTCGTCATTGGCTACGACCGAGTCGTGCCTGACACCCATGTGGATCAAGCGGTAGCGGTATTGCATGCACCGCCATGGCCGTGAGGCTGGCAGACAGGCTGATGATTGCAAAGGGGTACAACGAATGTTGCAAAACTGACCGACCGGTCACGCAGACACGCAACCGGGCACACAAACGAAGCTTAAAAAACACGACACATCCCTGAGAGTAGAACTTCCTGCAACGCGCCGTTAATCAGTGCATTGTCGAACATTTGTAATGAAAAATCGACAAACCAGAAACAATTAAATACATCGACTCAGGAAAGTTCCGAATGCCAGAAAAACAAAAGAACCGGCACCCACCAAAATCCACCCGTGGCGTCGCAAAGCCCTCCTTCGCCCCTTAGAATGTCGGCATCCGGTTCAGTTCAAGGACAGTGTCGATGTCGAGTTCTTCCCGTGTGCGCACCTATGGCATGCAGCAACGCAGCGACCGCCCGGACTTCTATATCCGTGACAAACAGGCCCGCCCGGCCATCGTCACCCCGCACCGACATGACTACTTCCAGATCCAGATCAACCTGGGCGGCGACACCGTGCAGCACATCGGCGGCGCCATCCGGCCCTATCCGAGCCAGGCCCTGGCGTTTATCCTGCCCCATCGCCTGCACCTGATCCCGCACCCGGAAAACGGCAACTTTGTCCTGATCAACTTTTCCCAGGCGTTTTTCCTGCCCCACCTGCATTGCGACCCGCTGGACCTGGAGGACCTCTCCATCCATGACCTGCCGGAGCTATCACCGTTCCAGCATCAGGAGCACCTGGATTTTATCCTTGCCGACCATGACTTCGCCGAAGTCCTGCTCCTGCTGGAAAAGATGCGCAAGCTGGATCAGGGTCGCGATCTTGGCACCCGCCAGGCGCTCAAGGGCTGCCTGCTGCAACTGACCGGCAAGATCTGCAGCCTGTATGCAGACGAGTTGCAGGCCCTGTCGGCGAACAAGGCGGCACGACGCGGCCGACGGGATGCACTGGCGCGGGTCTCGAGTTATCTGCGCGAGCATATCGCCGACCCGGCGCTCAACCTCAAGGACACCGCCGAGGCGGCCTTTCTGTCGCCCAACTACCTGACCCACTTGCTGCGCAAGGAAACCGGCAGCACCTTCTCGGAGCTGGTCCTGGAACGCCGCATGCGCCTGGCGCGCACGCACCTGCTCAACAGCGAAAAGCCGGTGAGCCAGATTGCGCAACTGTGTGGTTTTGCCGACGAGGCCTACTTTTCACGCCGTTTCAAGGCCACCCAGGGCCTGCCACCGGGGCAGTTTCGGCGCCGGCGGCAAGAATCCTGAATCAGGCGCGACACTCGACGTGCAGCACCCCGCCCGCCGCTGTCGTACAGGTAATCCTCAGCGGCAGAAAACTCTCGATCACGCGAATATTGCTGTGCAGATGCTCGGTCATGCCGGGCGTAGTGAAACGCCCGCCACCGGCCAGGGCCATGGGCAACAGCAACTGATCGGCCAGGTGCTCGCCTACCGCGGCGCTGCTGTTCAACCAGCGCCTGGCAGACTTAACCGCTTCGTCCGCCACGGCCTCGGCCCGCAAGCGGGCTTGCCCAAATGCGCTGAACACCTCGGTCACCTGCTCACAGCGGTATTCCAGCAACAGCGCGTTGCCAGGACCTTCAGCCGGATCGATCAGCACTGTACGACGCGACTCACCCGGAAAGTCCAGGCGACTGCCAACCCTGGCCAACTCGCGCTCGGCCACGGATTCGGCAACCCCGCTGAGTAATACGCAGGCATCGCGTGCAAGCACAACCCCGCGCTCATTCAGCTGCAAAGCCTTCAACGACGAAGGCTGGATAAAGGCCTCCAGTTCGCCGCCGCCAGCTGGCACAAAACCGTGGCGCGAGAGCTGCAGCTCGACCTTCGCCTCCATCCGCCGCAACAGAGGCAACCAGGCACGCTCGAGAAACTCGAACGGCGGCGCCAATGGATTATGAGTGCCGCCCGTAATAACCACACGACTCGGCGCGGGTGCCTGCAATAAAGCAGGCAACAAAGTTTGCAGCACCAACGTGCAGCTCCCTGCCGTACCGATAGCGAAGCGAAAATCCCCACCACGAATCGGACCCGGCTCGAAATACAGGCTTTGCGAACCGAGTTGCGCGCCCTCCACCTTCGCCCCACACACCTCGGCGGATGCCAGCACCGCCGCCAGGTGTTGGCGCATCAAACCGGGACGGCCGCGCTTTGCCCGAATATTGCCGATCCGCAGCGCCCGCCCCGTCACCATCGACAGACTCAGCCCGCTACGCAATACCTGCCCGCCTCCCATGGCGCCATCCAGGTCAATCACATCCCTTTCCATATCCTTCCTTCATGCATAGCTGTAAACCATTTCCCTCAGGTAGCGATCCAGCCGTTGACTATCTTCAGTGGTACGCGGCAATACCGGTACCGGACGCTCCAATTGTGTTTCGATAAACCCGTGCAGCGCCGGACGCCGAGGGCCGTAGGCGGATTCATCCGCACTGCGCTTAAGCCGCAGTAACTCATCAACCTCCTCCAGCAACAGCGGATCGTCGACGGTCTTGAGCAGGGCATCGAACGTCATGGGCGGGCGACCCAATCCCATGTCGATCCAGCGCACCGCCAACAAAGGTCGCAGCACGTAGAAATATTTCTTGAAACGCACTGTCTCGCCTTGCAAGTAGCCGCGGAAGTTTTTCCTGGCCATCGACAGGTAGTGATTGCGCGCGGCTGGCGGGCTATAGAACGCTTCAGCCAGTTCACGCAACGACCGGGTCGCGACCTCTTCGCTGTGATACACCAAGGGCGAGTCGAGCCATTCGAGCAAGGTCGGGTTGGACTTGCGCAACAACCCGAGGGTCTTGCGCAGCTCCCAGCCGCTGATATCCAGCTCGTCGTCCAAGGGCCGCTCGATCACATCCCGAGCCTCACTGACCTGGATGAACCAGTCCGGTTTTTCCACATAGACAAACCGCACATCGTAATCACTGTCCGTCGACGAAAAGCCCCAGGCACGGCTACCGGACTCGCAGGCATACAGCACCTTGACGTTGCGTTCGCGCTCTATCCGCGCAAGCTCCTCCAGCACCCGGGCGCGCATGGCGCGATCCAGCGGGTGACGTTCTGCATGTTCCATCTTTATTTCCTTTCAATCCGCTCTATCCCTTTACACACACCACCTGCCGCAAGGTGTGCAACACTTCCACCAACTCGCGCTGGGCGTGCATGACCTGGTCAATGTCCTTGTAGGCCATCGGAATCTCATCGATCACCGCCGCGTCCTTGCGGCACTCCACGTGGGCCGTTGCCCGGATCTGGTCCTCGACGGTGAACAGTTGCTTGGCCCGGGTACGGCTCATCGTCCGTCCGGCGCCATGGCTGCAGGAGCAAAACGACTCTTCGTTGCCCAGCCCGCGCACAATGAAGCTCTTGGCCCCCATGGAACCTGGAATGATCCCCAGTTCGCCCTTCTTCGCCGACACCGCCCCCTTGCGGGTCACCAGAACCTCTTCACCGAAGTGCCGCTCCTTCTGCACATAGTTGTGATGGCAGTTCACCGCCTCCAGCGCTACATCAAAGGGCTTGCTGATCACCTGGCGTGTCGCCGCGATCACTGCCTGCATCATCAGTGCACGGTTCTGCCGGGCGAAATCCTGGGCCCAGCCGACGGCTTCGACATAATCGTCGAAATGCTGGCTGCCCTCTTCAAAGTACGCCAGGTCCCGATCCGGCAGGTTGGCGATATGCTCGCGCATATCGGCCCGGGCCATCTCGATGAACAAGTTGCCGATGGCGTTGCCGACGCCACGCGAACCGCTGTGCAACATGAACCAGACGCGGTTCGTTTCATCCAGACAGACTTCGATGAAGTGATTGCCTGAACCCAGCGTCCCCAGGTGGCTGCGGCTATTGCTCTTCGCAAGCTTGGGATACTTGTCGGTGATCGCCTTGAACCGCGACTCCAGCGCCGACCACGCCAGATCAGCCGCGCTCGGAACATGATCCCAGGCGCCCTTATCTCGACCGCCGCGAGTACCGCTACGCCCATGGGGCACTGCCCGCTCGATGGCCGTGCGCAAACCGTGCAGGTTGTCCGGCAGATCACTGGCGGTCAGCGAGGTGCAGGCGGCTATCATGCCGCAGCCAATATCAACGCCGACCGCCGCCGGGATGATCGCACCCATCGTGGGGATCACACTGCCAATGGTCGAGCCCTTGCCCAGGTGCACGTCCGGCATCACCGCCATATGTTTGAAGATGAACGGCATCTTTGCCGTATTCATCAGTTGCTCACGAGCCTCTGGCTCGACCGGGACGCCCTGGGTCCAGAGTTTGATCGGCTTGCCGTTGGCGACTTCGAGCAAGGTATAGGTCTGGTCTTGCATATTATTCATTTCCTGATGGCCAAAACACTGGCCTTGTCCTGGGTTAACGGCGACAACAAAGGGGTGAAACAGGCACCGCGCTCTGACCACTGAGCTATTACCTTGCGGCAAGCGGGAATCGAACCCACCACCACGGCGTACTGTAGTTCCACCGGCATTCGCCGGAGTAAAACCATCAATCAAAGCTTGTCATATCGACATGGCGTCAATCACCTTCACCCAGTGCCGCGCCCCGTAGGAGCCCTCGGTGAACTGGCTGATGACATCGAACACCGCGTCACTGAAACCGCCGACATTCAAGATGTCTGGCCGGTCCGGTGCCTGGGTGGTCACACCGGGCTGCATGTCGATACAGATCAACTGCGCATTCGGATTTACCTGGCGGATACGCTCCCATTGCCGCATCGTTTCCGTAGCGCCATAACGTCGTTCATCCATCCAGGACTCGTTATCCGACACCAGAATCAAGGTGTCCACCCAGGCCCTTTCATCAGCCAACTGCGCCAGCGGTGCCGAGCAACAGGTGCCCCCGCCACCGATGGCGGCGAGCTTCTGGGCATTGCTCATCACACTGTCCCGTGGATTGAGCCGCACCTTCACCACCTCGTTCTCGAACGGCATCACCCTCGCCTCCGGTGTCTTGCGCAATATGGCCGCCGCGATCAGTGCCGCCACATCGATGCAACGCACAGCCGTGGTCGCCCCCTGGCGATAGCCGGTGACCGGGTTGTGCATCGAACCCGAGACATCCGGGCAGATCACCACCGAGCCCCGCAACACCGGGACATTGCCCAGGGACAGCTCCAACGCATCCTGCAATGCCTCACGGATCACCTGCGGCACTTCGGCGCCGGTCATCTGGTAGGCCGCGAGCAACTGGTATGGATAAACCCTCGCCTTGGCCACGGCCTCCGGGTCCGCCAGTCGCGCCGCAACAGCTGTGGCACAACCCTGGACCTCAAAGGCACCGTGGCGAGCCAATGTGTTCAGGTTCATCCGCAAAGCCTGCCAGCCCATGCTCATGGCCAGCGCAGCCCACTGGTGCTTGTCCAGCGTCTCGTTGCCAAGCAACTGGAACGGCACCTGAGGCAGTTGCCGGGTCGCACCGCCGCGAAACTCCAGCAGCGAGCGAGTCAACGGTGGCAAGGTGTCGATTGCCACGGGCTTGCCGAGGACCCAGGCAAAGAATGCTCCGCGCCAGGCTTCACTTGGCTTGGGATGAACCATCTTGAGCACATCCGCCAGCGAGGGCTGATTACCCACTGATGCTTGCAGTAACTGCTGCTCGCTGGCCGTGTTCAGCCACTCCTGTACCAATCGCTTGGGCTGCGAGCCCAGCGACTTGCGCCCGGTGACACCGCTGCGCAGGATCTGTACGAAATTGCGCAACATTTTGCCGCTGTCCACCACCTGTGCGAACACCACCGGCAGCATTGTCGAGTGTTGAGCTGCCAGGGCCGCCAGGAGCAACGCCGGCATGTCTTTCATGTGCCCTTTCTGGCGGGCATAAATCGCTGCCTTGGCGACAAAGACGCTATCAAGTTCGGTCACCCGCTTCAGGACTTCGTCCAGTTGGCTTTCCGCGCTGGCATAGAAGGTTGAGTTCAGGCAACCGGTGACGGCCAACTGTGCCAGGGCATGGCGAGCGGTGTAGGCATACGCCGGGGCCTGGGAAGCATTCAGTGTGTCGCACGCTGCCGGCATGGCACGAGCATGAAACAGTTGGGTATTGGCCATCTTGGCATCTCGCTCTGCTGTCTTGTTTGTTGCCAGAGGTATTGCAGACGCTGTGCCAGTTTTTTATTTCCGCCAAAAATAATTATAAACATATGATTTATAAGTAATTTTTTATACCTCTATCAAAAACAGTTTTTTGAACCAGACAAAAAATCCTTTTTTATTTATTATTTTATATCGTCATTTATCCTGAAAGATAAACATGCCCATCAAGCGTACGGTCACCATCGGTTTTATCGGCTCCACTCTCGATCGCGTCGGCAAGGGCGCCAACCGCTGGGGTCACTGGCGACCAAGTGTGGGCTTGTGCCAGCAGCCTGACTTGCTGGTGCACCGCTTCGAACTGATCCACGGCACCGACGCCCGGGATGTAAGCCTGGCTGAACGGGTCAGCCACGACATTCGCCAGGTATCGCCGGAAACCGAAGTGCGCCTGCACCCCATGACCTTGCGCAATCCCTGGGATTTCGAAGAGGTATACGCAACGCTGCATGACTTCACCACCGACTACCATTTCGATACCGAGCATGAGGAGTACCTCGTGCATATCACTACCGGTACCCACGTGGCGCAGATCTGCTGGTTCCTGCTCACCGAAGCGCGCTATCTGCCGGCGCGGCTGATCCAGACCTCCCCCGCCCGACGCCTGGATGAAGAAGCACGGGTCACCGGCACTCACGCACTGATCGACCTGGACCTGTCGCGTTATGACCGGATCGCCACACGCTTTACCCACAAGCGTCTTGAGGGACTGGCATTTCTGAAGTCCGGGATTGCCACACGCAATGCCGACTTCAATCGCACTATCGAGCAGATCGAGCGCGTAGCTGTACGCTCACGTGCGCCGATGCTACTGATCGGGCCGACCGGCGCGGGCAAGTCCTTTCTCGCCCGACGCATCTATGAACTCAAGCGCAGCCGGCACCAGGTTCAGGGGCGGTTTGTCGAGGTCAACTGCGCCACCCTGCGCGGCGACGGCGCCATGTCGGCGTTGTTCGGCCATATCAAGGGCGCATTCACCGGCGCGCAAAACAGTCGCGAAGGCCTATTACGGGCGGCCGACACCGGCCTGTTGTTCCTGGACGAGATCGGCGAGCTGGGCCTGGACGAGCAGGCGATGCTGCTCAAGGCCGTCGAGGAAAAGCGCTTCTTCCCCCTCGGTTCCGACAAGGAAGTCGAAAGCGACTTCCTGATCATCGCCGGCACCCACCGGGATCTGCGCAGTCGTGTAGCCGAAGGCCTGTTTCGCGAAGACTTGTACGCCCGAATCAACCTGTGGACCTTCGACCTGCCAGGCCTCGCGGGCAGGCGCGAAGACATCGAGCCGAATCTGGACTTCGAACTGGAGCGCCACGCTCGGGAACAGGGCCATCTGGCGCGCTTCAACGCTGAAGCACGGCGTCGCTATCTGACATTCGCCAGTTCCAGCGAAGCGAGCTGGCTCGGCAACTTCCGAGAGTTATCGGCGTCGATCACCAGAATGGCCACCCTGGCAGACAGCGGTCGCATTGATGAAATCCAGGTCGAGGAGGAAATAGAACGCCTGCGCCGGGCCTGGGGTCTGGCTGAACCGCAAGACGCCCTGGATCAGCTATTTGGCGAAAACACCCCGGAAGTCGATCTGTTTGATCGCTTGCAGCTCAATGCCGTGATTGACGTGTGTCGCAGAGCCAGCAGCCTGTCGGATGCCGGCCGTCAACTATTCAACGCCTCCCGCCAGAACAAGGCCAATCCTAACGACGCCGACCGACTGCGCAAATACCTGGCTCGATTTGGCCTGGACTGGAAGCAACTGAATCCCAACCACTGAGTTTATTTCGCCAACCCTGTAACAAAAAAGCTACTCGCCCCCTCCACAGATCAAACTCCGTGCAACCACGGGGGCCGGTGCTTGCGCGTCGGTTCAAAAAGAGCTGGGTGAGGTGGCGAGTTGATCAACACACGATTTTCCTGCGTGGGCTGCGGCAAATGCTGCAATGACCATTACGTCCCGTTGACGCTCGAGGAGTCCCGCCAATGGGCGGCGGACGGCGGCACGGTGATCGTGCTGGTAGAAGCGTTCCTGGAAAACGGCCTCGGGGTGGCCGAAGCACAATTCGAACACGCCCGGCGCCGTTCGATCCTGGTTCCCAGCGGAACAACCCAGGCCTGGCTGGCCGTCACGTTCGCCGCCTACAACAACGGGCCGTGCCGCAATCTCGATGCCGACAACCGCTGCGGTATCTACGAGCGGCGCCCGCTGGTCTGCCGCATCTATCCGGCGGAGATCAATCCGCATATCCCGTTGCGCACAGACCGCAAGGACTGTCCGCCCGAATCCTGGGAGCAAGGCCCGGACCTGATCGTCGGTGGGCAACTGGTCGACCAGGAACTGGCCGAACTGATCGAGCGCTCGCGCCAGGCCGACCGTGAGGATATCGGCGCCAAGGCAGCCATCTGTGCCCGCCTCGGTATCAGCACGACCGCCCTCAAGGGCAACGGCTTCGCTACCTACCTGCCCGATATGCAGGCGTTCATGGCAGCCATCGACGAGGTTCGCGGGGAGCGGACGCTCAGCTCCACTGGACAGCACTGGGCTTTTCATCTGGCCGATGAAAACAGCACCCGGGCACTGCTCGCCCATGGCGCGGCAGTCACTCAATCGGGTACAGGACACTACCGCTTTATTCCCTTGCGATCGGCCGATTAAGGCGCTTGACTCAGTGAACGGCGGTCATCTGCGGCAAAAAATCGGGCAATGACGTTTTTTCAGCCTCTACAGGCCGCTTTCCGCATCGTCTTCGCGGTATCCGTCTACGATTCTGTAAGAGTGCCACGATGGAGTGTGGCCCTCCCAAACAAGAACACTAAGAACAGCAAGAGAGAGCCGTCCATGAAAACCGTCGCAGAGCTGTTGAAACTCAAGGGTAGCCAGCATCAGGGCGTGCATACCATCGCCCACGACCATACTGTGTTCGAAGCCTTGATACTGATGGCCTCGAAAAATGTCGGCGCCCTTCCGGTACTCGAAAACGGCCAGGTCGTGGGCATCATCAGTGAACGTGACTACGCCCGCAAAGTGATCCTGCACGGGCTCAGTTCGGTCACCACCAAGGTCCACGAGATCATGAATGCCCCGGTGATCAGCGTGGATTCACGCCAGAACGTGGAAACCTGCATGAGCATCATGACCGACAAGCATCTGCGCCATCTTCCGGTGGTCGAGGACGGGCAACTGATCGGCCTGCTATCCATCGGTGACCTGGTGAAAGAGGCCATTGCCGAACAGGCCGACCTGATCCGCCAACTGGAACAATATATTCGCGGCGAGTAAGGCCAGCCCCGGCCCCTGGAATGGCTCACGGCAGGAGCGACGCCGCTCGCTCCCGCCACCTCAATGATCGCCCAATAAAGTATGTCAAAATGTTTATGAAACCCCGCTAATACGGGGCTTCCAGCGATATTTCCGATTTTTTCACAACGCTTTCACTTCACTCCCACCTGCGCCTCTCTACATTCCCCCCTGCCCACACGCGGCCTTGTCTATCCTTTACAGTTTTAAACATCGAAACCCTGGATCGGGCCATCAAGTCCATGCATTGTGCCTGCCCCGCTCAAACCCTAGCTGCGGCGCTTACCGCTAAGGTCGACCCATGAACCCTCACGTGTTTCCACTTTCCGCCGCGACGCTCAGGCGCTGGTCCGTGCCGGTGCTGCTGCTGGCCTTCGCGGTGTTCTACCTGTTGCCCATGATGGGCCACGGCCTGTGGATCCCCGACGAACCACGCTACGCCCAGATCAGCCAGGAGATGTTGTTAAGCGGCAACTGGACCTCCCCGCATTTCATGGGCCTGCGCTACTTCGAAAAACCCATTGCCGGCTACTGGATGATCGCCATCGGCCAGGCCATATTTGGCCAGAATTTTTTCGGCGTTCGCGTGGCATCAGCCGTGGCCACCGGCCTCAGCGTACTCTTGACGTACCTGATCGCCCGGCGCCTGTGGAACGACCCGCGCAAGAGCTTCGCTTCGGCCCTGCTGTTCATGAGCTTCGGCCTGATCGCCGGGCAAGCCAGCTACGCCAACCTCGACCCGCAATTCACCCTGTGGTCGAACCTGAGCCTGTTCGCGTTCTGGTTCGCGGTCGACAGCAAGGAACAACGCCAGCGCCTGTACGCCTGGGCCGGCCTGGGCCTGGCCTGCGGCATGGGTTTCCTGACCAAGGGTTTCCTCGCCCTGCTGCTGCCGGTACTGATCGCCCTGCCCTATATGGTCTGGCAACGCCGCCTCGGTGAGCTGCTGCGTTATGGCCCGCTGGCCGTGATCGTGGCGGTGATCATCGCGCTGCCC
The DNA here is from genome assembly GCF_023242495.1 of Pseudomonas sp. MWU13-2862. Classification (NCBI taxonomy): domain Bacteria; kingdom Pseudomonadati; phylum Pseudomonadota; class Gammaproteobacteria; order Pseudomonadales; family Pseudomonadaceae; genus Pseudomonas; species Pseudomonas sp. MWU13-2862. The sequence goes on from NZ_JALMEZ010000017.1 coordinate 138,067, forward strand.
TGGGTGCTGGCGGTCAATGCCCAGGAACCCGACTACTGGAATTTCTTCTTCTGGCACGAACATATCCAGCGTTTCGCCGGCGACAACGCCCAGCACGCCCGGCCCTGGTGGTTCTACCTGCCGCTGCTGGTGGCATCTTGCCTGCCGTGGTCGGTGCTGCTGATACCGACGTTCAAACAGGCCTGGGAGCAAAAGCGCCTGCCCGGTACCGGCTTCCTGTGGCTGTGGTTCCTCTTGCCCCTGGCCTTTTTCAGCCTGAGCCGAGGCAAACTGCCGACCTACATCATGCCGTGCCTGTTGCCGCTGGCGCTGATGATGGGCAATGCGCTGATCGATCGGGTGACCCGCGCCGAAGGCCGGATGCTGCGGCTCAATGGCTGGCTCAACCTGGTCCTCGGCGTGGCGGCCATGGTCGCCCTGATCTACCTGCAAACCAGCCGTTCGATCTACGCCAACAGCCATGCGGAAGTCTTCAATCTCTCGCTGGTGTTCATCATGTTGATGGGCTGGATCATCGCCAACGCCCTGCAAGCGCTACGTCCGCTCACCCTTTGGGCCATGCCGGCGCTGGGGATCGGCTTGCTGGTGGCGCTGCTGCCGGCGGGCATGCCGGCCAGCATCGTCAACAGCCAGATGCCGGACCAATTTATTGCAGAACATGTCAATGAATTGCGCCAGACCAACCGTCTGCTGAGCAATGAGCTGGGCGCCGCCTCCTCCCTGGCCTGGCGCCTGCAACGCCCGCGGGTGGATTTGTTCAACACAGCGGGTGAATTGAAGTACGGTCTCGACTATCCTGATGCCGCCGAGCGGCAGGTCAACTCCGCCAACGTCGAACAATGGATGACTGAAGCCCGTAAACAGGGTTCGGTCGGTGTAGTGCTACGCGTCAAGAGCGTAGACGAAATGCGCGAAGTCGAGCAGCTCCCACTGGACGGCAAGCGTTATCAAAAGGGTAATACCATCATCATGATCTTCCCGCAGACCCAACCATGAATCAGAGTTTCTGGAAAACTGACAAAGGCGCACTGACGCTTCTGCTTATCGTATCGGCCGTCCTGCTGCTGGTGGGCCTGGGCCAACGCGAGTTGTGGGGCGCGGAAACGCGCTGGGCCAACATCGCCCTGCAGATGCTGCAGTCGGGCAACTACTTCGACCCCTACCTCAAGGGCTCGCCTTATTACGACAAACCGCTGCCGTCCTACTGGCTGATCACCGCCAGCGCCGGCCTGATGGGCGGCCTGGGCAATTGGTCGCTGCGCCTGTCGTCGGTGATTGCTGCCTGGCTGACGGTCTGGCTGGTCTACCTGATCGGCGAGCGCCTGTGGCGCAAGGGCACCGGCCTGATCGCCGGCTGGATGCTGGCGACCACCTTCTATTTCGTGTTCTGGGCACGGGTGGCAACCGCCGATATCCTCACGGTGTTCGGTGTGGTCGCGGCCATCTGGTGGTACTGGCGCGGGCCGGACGATACCCGGCTGGGCCGCTACACGGTGTTTTTCCTGATCCTGGCCCTGACTTCCCTGCTCAAGGGGCTGATCGGTTTCATCCTGCCGGGCCTGATCCTGCTGCCCCACGTACTGGCTGACGGGCGCTGGAAACGCCACCTCAACCCACGGCTGTTCGTCGCCCTGGCGATTGCCGGCGCGCTGTACGCCATTCCTTTCGTGCTGTCGCATTTCTATGGCTCGCCGACCTATGGCGAAAGCGGCCTGGCGCTGGTGTTCAAGGAAAACGTGGTCCGTTTCTTCAATCCCTTCGACCATATGGGGCCGATCTACACCTACCTGATCTACCTGCCGGCCTACACCCTGCCCTGGGCACCGTTCTGGATCCTCGGCCTGTGGGTCGCCATCCGCCAATGGAAGAAGATCGAGCCCAACACCCGCTGGCTGGTCTGGGGACTGGGGCTGCTGTTCCTGTTCTTCACCCTCAGCGGCAGTCGCCGTAGCTACTACGTGCTGCCCCTGGTGCCATTCGCCCAGTTGCTGGCGGCCTGGTGGGTGACCCGACGCCTGGAAGAGAAGCGTGCGGCCGGCAAGGTCGCGGGCCCGGGTTGGTCGAAAGGCTTCGCGGCGGCGGCGCTGCTCCTGCTGCTGGTGATCGGCGTGCTCTACCCGTGGACCAACAGCGGCGGCGGCGTGACCAAGTTCGCCGACGACGTGCGCGCCAAGGCCAGCCAGCAAATGCCTTGGGACGAATGGAAAATCGTCATGATCGAGGTGGATAACAAGCTGCCGATGTACATGAACAACCAGGGCGCACCGTTCTACTACATCAAGGATTCCCAGGACTACCCACGTACCGGCGACAGCGCTGCGTTCATGGCCTGGCTGGAGAAAACCAGCGGTCAGCGCTGGGATCCGTCACGTACCCTGATCGTCACCAGCTACAGCAAGCACGACGAGGTGCCGTTGAGCTACCTCTCAGCTGACCATGATGTGGTCAACACCGAGCTCACCAATGGTGCGCGACTGGCCAAGAAGAAAGAGAGTGGCAGCGTGGCTTATATCCCCAAGGCCAAAGGCCTCTAGCCAATGAACAAGGGCACCGAAAGGTGCCCTTGTTCATTTCAGCCTCAATAACCCAACGACAGCCCCGTATTACGACGCGGATCGTTCGCGCCGTAGAAGCGGTTGTTGCCTACCGGCTTGCCATCGAGGGACGGAGCGCCGACCAGGATCGCCGCCAGGTGATTCGACGGCTGAGGACCGGCAAACTTGTGCCCCCAGCCTTCAAGAATCTTCTGCGTGTCCGGGCTCAGGGCAAAGGCCTCGATATTGGTCTCCTCCGGCAGCCATTGCTGGTGGAAACGCGGCGCGTCCACCGCTTCCTGGATGTTCATCTTGTAGTCGATGACATTGAGGATGGTCAGCAGGGTTGCAGTGATAATCCGACTGCCGCCAGGCGTCCCCACCACCATGACCGTCTTGCCGTCCTTGGTGACAATGGTCGGGCTCATTGATGACAACGGTGTCTTGCCCGGGGCAATGGCATTGGCCTCACCCTGCACCAGGCCGTACATGTTCGGCACACCGACCTTGGAGGTGAAGTCGTCCATCTCGTCATTGAGGATGACCCCGGTCTTGCTTGCCATGACGCCAGCACCGAACCAGTCGTTGAGGGTGTAGGTCACCGATACCGCGTTGCCCCATTTGTCGACGATCGAGTAATGGGTGGTGTTGTTGCCCTCATGAGGTGCCACGCCAGGGTTGATGTCCTTGGAGATCCCGGCCTTCTGCGGTTCGATGGCCGCCCGCAGCTTCTCGGCGTAACCCTTGTCCAACAGGTGCGCTACAGGGTTCTTGATGAAATCGGGATCACCCAGGTAGCTGTTGCGGTCGACGTAGGCGTGCCGCATGGCTTCGATCTGATAGTGCACGCCCTGGGCCGAGTGATAACCCAGGTCCGCCATCGGATAGCCTTCGAGGATGTTCATGATCTCGCAGATCACCACACCACCCGAGCTCGGCGGTGGCGCCGAAACGACGTGGTAGCCACGGTAGTCGCACTCGATGGGGGCCAGCTCGCGGGTCTTGTATTTGTCGAGGTCGGCCTGGGTGATGATGCCCTTGCCGGCCTTGCTCGAATCGACGATGGCCTTGCCGACCCAGCCCTTGTAGAAGCCGTCGGTGCCCTTGGCGGAGATTTCCCTGAGGGTCTTGGCCAGGTCTTTCTGCACCAGCTTCTGGCCGACCTGCATCGGTTCGCCCTTGTTCAGGAAGATCGAGCCCGAATCGTGAATGTCTTTCTTGAACTCGTCAGTGGCGGTGTGCAACAGGTCGATATCGCCCTGCTCCAGCACAAAGCCCTCGTCGGCCAGCTTGATGGCCGGAGCCATGACCTGAGCGCGTTTTTTCGTACCGTACTTTTCCAGCGCCAGTTCCATGCCCGAGACGGTACCCGGTACGCCGACCGCCAGATGGCCTTTCGAACTCAGGTTGGGGACGACCTTGCCGTCCTTGTCCAGGTACATGTTGGCCGTGGCGGCCAGGGGCGCTTTTTCGCGGAAATCGAGAAAGGTCTTGCGACCGTCGGCCAGTTGCACGGTCATGAAGCCGCCACCGCCGAGGTTGCCGGCGGCCGGGTAGACCACCGCCAGCGCATAAGCGACGGCGACCGCCGCATCGACCGCGTTGCCGCCGGACTTGAGCACGTCGACCCCGACATGGGTAGCCAGGTGCTGCGCCGTGACGACCATGCCATTTTCGCCCGCGACCGGGGCCTGGGAAGCGGCATGAACAGGGGAAATAGCCAGAATCAGTGCCGTCGCCAGGAGCGAACGCGCAAGGGGTTCAAACTTCATAAGCCGACTCTCTTGTTTTTATTTGCGGGGAACAACGCAGACTCCTGCCTGCGCAGGCCTTTACCAAGGTAGGCGCTCCAGCGGTATTTACCTAGTACCAATGCGCAACTTTTTACGGGTACCACGCTGAGCCAGGGGGACATGGCAAACACTTGATGCCAGCGAGAACAGTCACTCCTGGCGGGCCCATCGGCGGACAAAACCGATGAACACCTCCAGCTTGGGCACCGGCGTCCTGGAGCGCGGATAGACCATATGCACCGGCTTGGGCGCCGGGATGCAGGCGTCCAGCAAACGGACCAGGCGCCCCTCGGCAATCGCCGGAGCCAGCAGGAAATCCGGCTGCATCAGGATACCGTTACCGGCCAGCGCGGCTTGCAACAACACCTGCCCGTCATTGCTTTTCAACACGGCTTTTTCCGGCCATGGCACCTCTTCCGTGCCATCGCTCAAAGGCCAGGCAAAGCGGTTGTTCCAGGAGGTGTGGGCGAGGATGCGATGGCGATGGAGGTCGGCGGGTTCAAGCGGGGTGCCGTGCTGTTGCAGATACTCGGGCGCTGCGCAGATCAGCATTTGATAGGGGTTCAACGCAACCGACATCAGGTTGATATCGACCCCCTCCGAAACCCGAAACGCCAGGTCGAAAGCACGTTCCTGCAGGTCGATGATCTCGTTGCCGAGGATCAGCTCGACCTGGATATCCTCGAAGGCGCGCATAAACGCCGCCACCAGCGGCGCTACGAAGGAGACTCCAAGCGTCATCGGCGCCGTTATCCGCAGCAGGCCGCCGGGTTTGTCGGCGGAAGACTCAAGACGGGCAAAGGCGGCATCGACCTGCTCAAGTGCCAATCGGGCCTCGTCATAGAACAGCCGGCCTTCGGCGGTCACCGTCTGGCGCCGGGTGGTACGCTGGATCAGACGCACCTTGAGCACCTGCTCCAACTGCTGGATATGCCGCCCCACCATCACCGCCGACATTCCCAGCAACGGGGCCGCCTCGGTAAAACTCCCCGCCTCCACCACGGCAACGAACACTTCCATTTGCCTGAGCTTGCTCATCACTGCCACCTTCGGCCGGGCAAAATACGCTCGCCATCATGCCTGGCCACAACGGCAAGTCAATCAAGCGGAGGCCTTATCGATTACTAATCCAAGGTTAGCAATCAACGAACGCAGGGTGCCTTTATCCTCACCCGGTCGGCCCCTACCCTGAACGGCATACTCACGGGAGACCGACCATGACCGCCTCGCTGGACAACACCCTCGCCACCTTCCCCCGCGCCCGACTGCTTGAGGGCCCGACGCCGATCCAGCGCGCGTATCGCCTTGAACAGCAGCTGGGAGCCGCGGCCAAAGGCATCGGCCTGTATCTCAAACGCGATGATTTCATGGCCCTGGGCGGTGGCGGCAACAAGTTGCGCAAGCTTGAATTTCACCTCGGTGCGGCCTTGCACCAGCACATCGACACGCTGATCACCGTCGGCGGATTGCAATCCAATCATTCCCGGCTCACCGCCGCAGCCGCCGCACGTTTGGGAGTGGACTGCGAACTGATGCTGACACAATCGACAGCGGTTTCCGGCCTCGATTACGAATACAACGGCAATCGGCTGCTCGACGAGTTGTTTGGCGCCAGATTGCATCTGTTGCCCGCCGGAGCTGATTCACTGGCCGTTGCCAATCATCGGGCAGCACAGTTGCAAGAGGCCGGACGCAAGGTCCTGGTGATCCCTGTCGGCGGCTCCACGGCACTCGGCAGCCTGGGGTATGCGAGTTGCGCCCAGGAAATTGCCCGGCAGGAGGCCCAATTGGGACTGCACTTCGAACGAGTCTTCGTGGCTAACGGCAGTGCCGGTACCCATGCCGGGCTGGCTGCCGGCTTTGAGGTGCTGGGCCGAGGCGCGGCGCTGGTGAAGTCCTGGTCGGTACTGGCCGAAGAAACCGTCTCGGCCGAGCGAACCTGGCAGTTGACTTGCGACACCCTCGACTTGCTGGGACATCCCCACGCATTGGAACGCGCATCGATACAGGTTAACGGCAGCCAACGGGGTTGCGCTTACGGCGTGCCCACCGAGGCTATGCTGGAAGCCGTACGCCTGCTGGCCCGTAGCGAAGGGTTGCTGGTCGATCCGGTGTATTCCGGCAAGGCCCTGGCCGGATTGCTCGCCGACCTGCGTGACGGCCGTTACCAAAGCGGCGACAACCTGCTGTTCGTGATGACCGGCGGCTCGCCGGGGCTCTACGCCTATCGCGAGTCACTGCAGCGAGCCTGAGACAGTCGCCGGAGCACCCTGTCAAATCAACCGTTCGATCCGCTTGTGCCGCCACACCACCTTGTAATACGCGCTCTGCAAAACCAGCATGCAGATGTAGGCCACCGGAAACGCCATCCACACCCCTTCCAGCCCGAAACGCGCATCGAGCAGGTAGGCCACCGGCAACTCCACCCCGACAATACAGAAGATCGAGATAAACACCGGCGCCAGCACCGTGCCGCTGGCGCGCATGATGCCGCCGATCACCGCCTGGAAACCGAACACCAGAATGCTCCAGAGCATGATATGCAGCAGGTGCTCGGCCTGGGCGCGGGTGATCGAATCGATGATAAACAAACCCAGCAGCCAGTGGGACAACATATAACCCAGGACAATCAGGGCACCGGTCAGGCAGGCGTTGATCATCAAGCCCGTGCGCAGAATCGGCCCCAGGCGCTCCAGACGCCCGGCCCCAATGGCCTGGGCCCCCAGGATCGAAGCGGTAATGGCAATCGACAGCGCCGGAAACTGCACATAGTTGACGATCTGGGTCACCGCGCCATACGCCGCCGTCGCCTGGGAACCGTGATGGTTGACCAGGGACAGGATCACCAGTTCGGACAGCGATAACACCACCATCTGCAACCCCGTGGGCAGGCCGATCTTCAGGACTTTGCTCAAGATGCTCCAATCCAGGCGCATCGCCCTCAGCAATGTCCAGTCCGGGGCCATGACACTGGCTTTATGCCGCAGGCGCAAGGCCAGGAAAACCATCGCCAATGCCGTGCCCACCAACCCCGCCACGGCAGCGCTCTTGATACCCATCTGCGGCAAACCGAGCCAGCCACGAATCAGCGCCGGGGTCAGGAGCAGGCCGGTGGCGGTGGAGACCGCCAACGCCAGCAGCGGCGACAGCGTATCGCTGATGCCCCGCAACAACTGAGTAAAAAGCACGAAGACCAGCAACAGCGGCATGATCAGCATCATCACCTGGGCATAACCGACTGCCTCGTCGAGCACATCAGCGGGCGTACCCAAGCCGATCAGCGCCAGGCGCGCAAACACGCTGCCCAGCACTGCCGCGACCAAGCCGATCAGGACGCCCAGCGCCAGCGTCGTGCCGGCTACCGCCTTGACCGAGTCGGGCTCGCGGGCGCCCCAGGCTTGCCCTATCAATACCGAGGCCCCCGCTCCCAACCCGATGATCAGGGCAATAAAGAAGAATACGATCGGAAACATCCCCGACACCGAGGCCAATGCCTGGGTGCCAAGCATCTGGCCGATATAGATGCTGTTGAGCGTACCGGAAAGCGACTGGAGGAAGTTTGAAAGCACCATGGGTGCCAGAAAAACCAGATAGAGCTGCCAAAGCGGGCGCTGAGCATTTTTTTGCATGAAGGGGTCGAGTTCCAAATAATTGCATCTGCGTGCTCGCCGACTCTACCTTATAGCGCCGACCGTGTTGAATTTTCCTCGCCTTGATCAAGGATGCGGCGTCACTTTCGCTGGCGGCTCGACCAGCACCCGCTGCTCCACCGCGGTCGTCAGATAGCCTTCGATCTGGGCCGCCAGATAGTGGGTCGTGGCCGTCACCCCGCCACTCGGGTCCGACACCAGCTTGAGCCACGCCTTGTCGAAAGCCTCCCCCAGGGTCTTGCGAATGCGCACCCGGGTATCCGGCTGCTCATGCTCGTGGACGATCGCGCGAAAACCCGCGACCCCGAGGGAAATCATCGCCCCGGCAACCCGACCGACCGCCGTCGCGACCGCACCGGCCACCCCACGGCTGGTGAACTCGGACTGGAGCTTCTCGCTGGTCTGCCGGGCGACCGAATTGATCCCCGCACTCGATGTTCCGTCATTTGCGCCTCCCCCCAGGTGGGTACGCGCGTTCAAGGCGAGATAGGCCGGCAACTGACTCAACGGCGCGGCATGCAGCGCTTGATAGAGTGAGGCATTGTGGTCGGCGGGCGGAGCCAGGGAGATCGCCGGAATCTGATTGATGTGCTGGGCGAGCTGGTCCGCCGGTACGCCATACCGCTGGGCGATCACCGCCAGTTGCTTGCCCATCTGTTCGAGATAGAACTGCGCCGCCTGATCCATGATCGAGTCGGGATCGATCTCCACTGCCACCGGGGCCAGCACCCGCGCGCGATATTGCTCCTGCAGGTAACTCGCCAGACGCTTGGCCGATGGATCCTGCTCGCCCTGGTCATTGAGCCGGTACCAACCGACCTTGATCGACAACCACTCCTGGGTCCAGTAACCGTCGAACCAGGGGATGAATTTTTCGTCAGTCTGCTGATAGATCCGCGTACGCCAATACTCCATGGTACTGCGTGCCCAGGCGTCCGCTTGCACGGTGGCTTGCTCGGAAGCCTGGATCAGATCGACATCGACTTGCTGCCAGATCCCCGGCGAAACCGCAGCCGCTGCCGCGACCTCAGAGGCGCGCTCATGGCCGGCACACCCGGCCAGCAGCACCATCAAGGCAACAATCAGCGCACGCAGGCTCAAGGTCGCAACTCCCTAAAACCGGTTCAAGCACGGTCGTGCCGCCGGCATCACCTGCCTTGAGTATAGGTCGCGAACCTGATGGCCCCCGTACTGCCGACTTTCACCTGACAATCAATGGTACGGGCAGGTGTCAAAAAAGTTACCCAACGGAGAAACGCCTGAAACCTGGCCCCTTGCAGAATGCGCCCACGCCTGACCTCCCAGGCACTTACATCGGCCCATAAGCGAGGCTTTCCATGATGGTGCGCACGCGTCCCCTGCAAGCGAATTACAGCATTGTGCTAGTCAACTATAAGACCCATGAGCTGACGCGGACTTGTCTGGAATTGCTGAAGACCGCCTTGCATGGAACCGATGTCCCGGTATTCGTGGTGGATAACGATTCGAACGACGCAAGCCTCGAGTATTTGCACAGCCTGGACTGGATCAACCTGATCGAGCGCAAAAGTGGCGCCCCTGAATGCGGGAGCGCCGCCCATGGCCGAGCTCTGGACCTGGCCCTGGCGGAAGTCGAAACCGAATACCTGTTTCTGCTGCACACCGACACCTTTATCCATGATCCGGACGTGTTCGGCCTGATGATCCGGCAGTGCTCGACCCCGGAGGACGTCGTCGCGGTCGGCTGCCTGGAGCAGTTGAATCGGGGCGTGATCCGCTCGGCCTGGCGCCTGACCTCACGCTTTGCCAAGCATTACACCCGACGCGGCCTGCGCGCCCTGGGGATGAATGCCAGGGAGCCGAGGCCGTTCCGGGAAAAGCACCTGAAGAGTTTTTGCACGCTGTGGAATGCACGCCTTATCAAGCACCATGGACTGCACTTCCATATGAACGGCGGCAATCCCGGCTATGCACTGCAAGACCGTATGACCGAACTCGGCTACCGGGTCGAGTGCATTGCGCCGCGCCAGCTGTTTCGCTATCTGGACCATATCCAGAGCGGGACAGTGGCGGCAACCGGCGGTTTTGCCAAGAACCACCGTCGGGTCAAAATGTACAACCGCCTGAGCCCGGAGCCCGTTGCGGCCCTGCCCGCTTCGCCGTACATATAACCCGGCGTTTGAATCATCATTTCGATTGATCATTCAAATCGCAAAACAGAATTTTTTATTTGCCCGCGATCCGTCCAGGATAGGCCCGCCTCCACAGTCCCGGACGAAGCCCCCATGAATCTCAATTTTGCCATTGCCTGCGCCGTTGTCGTGTCCTTCGCCATTGCCCTGCTTCACGCCTGAGCGCGACTCAAGGCGTGGCCACGGCCTCACCCAGCCAACTCCTGAACGCCGCCATCGCCGAGGTTTCAGGACGCGACTGCAAACGCGTCAGCCAGTAGCTGCCCGTGGCAATCTCGACATCGAAGGGTTGTAGAACAAGCTCCGCCTCCAATTGCCGGGCGAACATCTTCACCGGCACCAACGCCACACCCGCCCCCTGAAGCGCCGCCTCCATCATCGCCAGCGAGGAATCGAAGACGATGCTCTCCGGTACCCGCCCTTCGTCCGGCAAGCCCGCTGCCTGAAACCATCGCGGCCACTCGTCCGTCCGATAAGAGCGCAGCAGCGTCTGCTTCAGCACATCGGCGGGGGCTTTGAGTTGCCGGGCAATCGGCGCGGTGCACAGCACTGAAAGGGGCGTTTCCAGCAGGTGCATCGCCTCTACCCCGTGCCAGGCCCCGGCGCCGAAGCGGATGGCGAAATCCAGGCCCTCGGCGGCCACATCGACGCGGTTGTTGTGGGTCGACAGCCGCAAATCGATAAAGGGATGCCGGGCGCGAAAGTCCGCCAGGCGCGGTAACAGCCAGCCCAGCGCAAAAGTCCCCACCGCACCCACCGTGAGCACCTCCCGATAATGCCCGCCCTCGAACCGCCCCAGGGTCTGGGCAATCCGGTCGAAGGACTCGTTGAGCACTGGCAACAGGCTTTCGCCTTCGGCTGTCAGCATCAGTCCGCGGGCAACGCGCTTGAACAGCGTCACCTTCAACTGGCGCTCAAGGCTCTTGACCTGATGACTCACCGCGGCCTGGGTCACGCACAGTTCAATCGCCGCCCGGGTGAAACTCAGGTGCCGCGCGGACGCCTCGAAAGCGCGCAGCGCATTCAATGGCAAGTGCGGTCGAACCATGATCAAGCCCCTAATTTTTCTAATAGCTAATCCGAAATTTCATTGTTTGTCGATTTCCCGCCCACTGACTACATTCGGCGTCCTGGCATTTGCATGGGCCGCTGAAACTCACGGAAAGCCGCGTAAATCGGGGATTTTCCCCCACTCGTCAGTGCAGCCGGATAATCGCACCGGCGTATTTTCGACACAAAAAACCGCTCCTGGGCGAGCGGTTAACATAATGAAACATATTGGGAGCCTTTGAACCATGTTCAAGAAGAACCTTGCCAAACTGGAAGTCCTGGTGACCTCCCTCCTGCTGATCGGCGCCAGCAACAGCTTCGCGGCCGGCACGTCCCAGGACAACGTCAAGTCCATCGTCGACGCCGCTATCGCCCCGATCATGCAGGAGCAGAATATTCCCGGCATGGCGGTGGCCGTGCTGGTGAACGGGAAGCCATATCACTTCAACTACGGAATGGCCTCGAAGAGCAATCGGCAAGCGGTGACCGATGACACCCTGTTCGAGATCGGCTCGGTCAGCAAGACCTTCGCCGCCACCCTCGCCGGCTATGCCCAGGCCCAGGGCAAGCTCGTCCCGTCGGAGCGGGTCAGCCACTACCTGCCGGAGCTGCAAGGCAGCGCCTTCGACAACATCACGGTGTTGCAACTCGGCACCTACTCCGCAGGTGGCCTGCCCCTGCAGTTCCCGGACGCGTTCGACGCCCAGGACAAGATGCTCGACTACTTCAAGCAATGGAAACCGACCTATCCGGCCGGCACCTATCGGCAGTATTCGAACCCGAGCCTGGGGCTCTTCGGTTATGTGGCCGCGAAAAGCCTCGGCGCCCCCTACGACGAACTGATCGAAAAAAACCTGCTGCCGGCGCTGGGCATGAAGCACACCTATCTCCACGTGCCGCCGGCGCAGATGGGCCATTACGCCGAGGGTTACACCCAGGATGGCCAATCCGTACGGGTCGGCCCGGGCGCACTGGATGCCGAAGCCTACGGCATCAAGACCACCGCAACCGACCTGCTGCGTTTTGTCGAGGCCAACCTCCAGCCGGAAACCCTCGAAGCTCCGCTGCACAAAGCCATAGATCTGACGCAGAGCGGCTACTACCAGATCGATGGGACCACCCAGGGGCTGGGATGGGAGTTCTACCCCTACCCGATCAAACTTGAGCAGTTAGTGACGGGTAACTCCTCGGAAATGGCCTACGAGGCCCACAAGATCACCACTCCATTCAACCCCGCGCAGCCGCCGCAAAAGAATGCGCTGTTCAACAAAACCGGGGCGACCCGTGGCTTCGGCGCTTACGTCGTCTACGTGCCGGCGAAGAAAATCGGCATCGTGATGCTGGCCAACAAAAACTATCCCAACCCGGTCAGGGTAAAAGCCGCCTACCAGATCCTGAACGCACTGGAGGGCGTCAAGTAAGCAGATAGGCAAAGGCCGGCCGGGTTGGCTATGATCGGAGACCATGACAGTCTCACTTCCGATCCGTCAGCCCTGCCCACCCGGCGCCTGCATTTGCGAGCGGGAACAACTGCTGCAAATAGCCGGCGCAGACCTGCGCATCCTGGGCCTGACCCGTCAGCAGGAAAAGGTGCTGCTGGAGCGTCTGGAAAACCTCAAGAGCCTGGCCGACCTCGAACACCTGCAAAAACGGATATACGAACAGTTGGGCCTGCGGGTGTCCGTCGTCCCGGGCTTCAATGAAGTACGCACCATGCGTGGCATCGATATCCAGATCGCCGACCACCCCGGCCTGTGCCGCAAGACCCGCCAGTCGATTCCGGCCGCGATCCGCCGTGGCCTGGAGAAAAACCCGGAGATCGCCTACGCCCTGCTCAACGCCAACGACCTGTTGCGTGATGCCTGAGACGCGGTCTCAGCGCAGCCGCTGGCCGCGCTTGAGGGTCTCGCTGGGCAGTTCGCCGAACAGCGCCCGATAGCTGTTCGAAAACCGCCCCAGGTGCCAGAACGACCAATTCATCGCCACCTCGGCCACCGTCTTGTCCAGGGCATTGCGCCCGAGCAGTTCATGGCGGGCGCTGTTGAGCCGGCGCAAGCGCAGCCAATGGCTCGGCGTCATGCCTGTGTAGGCCTTGAAGGTGTACTGCAACTGACGCAATGAAACCCCGGCGAAACCGGACAGCTCCAGCAGGTTGAGGGTCTCATCAGGCGAATCGGCCGCCCACTCGCCGATGCGTTTCATGATCGAACGCTCCTCGGCGCGGCGCTGCAAGGAACCTGGGTCCAGGCAGACAGCGTTATCGAGAATGTAGAGACAGTCGTCCAGCAGTTGCTGGGTCAGGCTTTCCCGGCTCGGCGGATCGAAGGTCTGCGCCAGACGGGTCAAGGTCCCGCTCAGCCAGCGGCTGAACAAGCCGTTCTGTTGCGAATTGAGCGGCGCCATGAACAACCCCTCCAGCCGTGCCACATCCAGGCCATGGTGCTGCACGAACTCCGGACCGAACACCACCGCCACTTCCTGGTAGTTCTCGGGAGTGATCCAGATATTGCGGCTCTCGCCGTTGAGCACATACAAGGCGTTGTCACTGCGATCGAAACAGAAGGCCAGCGCACCCGACGGCGCACTGAAATTCTGCTCGACCCGAGTGTTCATGCACTCCTCGTAGATCTGCACCCCTTGCAGGTCCAGGTAACGAATCTGCCCGGCGAAATGCCCCGGCGACATCTGCTGGTAATGCTGCACCCAACCGGGTGTGGCGCGTATCTGCTCGGCCACATCGGCGGTATTGAACGCTTGAACCCGCAAGGCGTTTGACTCTGTCATCGGATGACCGTTCGCACTCATTTGGTGCGTCTTATGCCGTCATAAAGTGGATAGATGGGACCCCCATCGCTCGCCCAAGATAGTCGCCAATGCGCCGCAGGGGAAGTCTCTCGCCGCTCGGCCGGGATGCAGACAGATCACCCGGCGCAGAAAAAAACCAACAACGAGGTCTTTATGAATGCCCCTTTCGATCAGCTGTCTTCGTGGCTGAAAGAACACAAGATTACCGAAGTAGAGTGCGTGGTCAGTGACCTGACCGGTATCGCCCGCGGCAAGATCGCACCCACCAACAAGTTCCTGCATGAGCGAGGCATGCGCCTGCCGGAAAGTGTGCTTTTGCAAACGGTAACAGGGGACTTTGTCGACGACGATGTCTATTACGACCTGCTCGACCCTGCCGATATCGACATGATCTGCCGGCCGGATTCGTCGGCCATGTATGTGGTGCCATGGGCCATCGAGCCCACCGCCATCGTGATCCACGACACCTTCGACAAGCAGGGCAACCCTATCGAGTTGTCGCCGCGCAATGTCCTGAAGAAGGTCCTCAAGCTGTATGCCGACAAAGGCTGGCAACCCATTGTTGCCCCGGAGATGGAGTTCTACCTGACCCAGCGCTGTGAAGACCCGGACCTGCCGCTCAAGGCCCCTTTGGGGCGTTCGGGTCGCGCGGAAAGCGGTCGGCAGTCGTTCTCCATCGATGCCGCCAACGAATTCGACCCGCTGTTCGAAGACGTCTACGACTGGTGCGAAGCCCAGGGCCTGGACCTCGATACGCTGATTCACGAAGACGGCCCGGCGCAGATGGAAATCAACTTCCGTCACGGCGATGCCCTCGACCTGGCCGACCAGATCACCGTGTTCAAGCGCACCCTGCGCGAAGCCGCGCTCAAGCACAACGTCACCGCGACCTTTATGGCCAAGCCGATCGCCGACGAGCCCGGCAGCGCCATGCACCTGCACCAGAGCGTGGTCGACAGCGTCACCGGCAAACCGATCTTCGTCGATGCCGACGGACAGATGAGCCAGCTGTTCCTGCACCATATCGGCGGTCTGCAGAAGTACATCCCCAAGCTGCTGCCGATGTTCGCCCCCAACGTCAACTCGTTCCGCCGCTTCCTGCCGGACACTTCGGCGCCGGTCAATGTCGAGTGGGGCGAGGAAAACCGCACCGTCGGCCTGCGGGTGCCGACCTCCAGCCCCGACGCCATGCGCGTGGAAAACCGCCTGCCGGGCGCGGATGCCAACCCTTACCTGGCGATTGCCGCGAGCCTGTTGTGCGGCTACCTGGGCATGGTCGAGCAGATCGAACCGAGCGCCAAGGTCGAAGGCCGCGCTTATGAACGCCGCAATCTGCGCCTGCCGATCACCATCGAGGACGCGCTGGCGCACATGGAAGACTGCCCGACCATCGAACGCTACCTGGGCACCCAGTTTGTCCGTGGCTATGTGGCGGTGAAACGTGCCGAACACGAAAACTTCAAGCGTGTGATCAGTTCCTGGGAGCGGGAGTTCCTGCTGCTGAGCGTCTGATCCAGAACCTTTACCCAGACCGAAAAACAACCCCGACAAGAGGTGTCGAATGCGTCTATTGAAATCCGTCGTTCCGCTAGCACTGGCCTTGCTGTTCAGCGCCACCGCACAAGCCGAGCCGACCGTCAGCGTCTACAACTGGACCGACTATATCGGTGATACCACCCTCGCCGACTTCCAGGGCAAGACCGGTATCAAGGTGATCTACGACGTCTTCGACTCCAACGAAACCCTGGAAGGCAAGTTGCTCGCCGGCCGCACCGGCTACGACGTGGTGGTGCCTTCCAACCATTTTCTCGGCCGCCAGGTCAAAGCCGGGGCCTTCCTGAAACTGGATCGCTCGCAGCTGCCGAACTGGAAGAACCTCGATCCCAAACTGCTCAAGCTGCTGGAGAAAAACGACCCGGGCAATGAACACTCGGTGCCGTACCTGTGGGGTACCAATGGCATCGGCTACAACGTCGACAAGATCAAGCAGGTGCTGGGCATCGACCATATCGACTCCTGGGCGGTGCTGTTCGAACCGGAGAACCTGAAGAAGCTCACCCAGTGCGGCGTCTCGTTCATGGACTCGGCCGACGAAGTGTTCCCGGCGGTGCTCAACTACATGGGCATGGACCCACGCAGTTCGAAACCCGAGGACTACAAGAAGGCTGAAGCCAAGCTGCTGACCCTGCGGCCCTATATCACCTATTTCCACTCGTCCAAGTACATCTCGGACCTGGCCAACGGTGATATCTGCATTGCCTTCGGTTACTCGGGTGATGTGTTCCAGGCCGCGAACCGGGCCAAGGAAGCGAAGAACGGCATCAACATCGCCTATTCGATTCCCAAGGAGGGCAGCAACCTGTGGTTCGACTTACTGGCGATTCCCGCCGATGCGACCAATGTGAAAGAGGCCCATGCCTTCATCAATTACCTGCTGGACCCGCAGGTGATTGCCAAGGTCAGCGCCACCGTCGGCTACGCCAACCCCAACCCGGCGGCCAAGCAGTACATGGACGAAGCGCTGGTGAACAACCCCGAGGTCTATCCCTCCCAGGAAGTCCTCGATAAGCTCTACATCTCCACCACACCGACACCTGAGATCATGCGCCTGATGACCCGCTCCTGGAGCAAAGTGAAGTCCAACAAATGAGTCAAGCCAGCCCAATGGAACACGCTCGCTCCTATTACGCGGCGACCGCCGGTTCGATGCCGGATTATCCCCGGCTCGACTCCCAGGTGACTGCCGATGTGTGCGTGATCGGCGGCGGTTTAACCGGCGTCAACACCGCCATCGAACTGGCGCAGCGTGGGCTGTCGGTGGTGCTGCTGGAAGGCCGGCGGATCGGCTGGGGCGCCAGCGGGCGCAATGGCGGGCAGTTGATTCGGGGCATCGGCCATGATGTCAGCGGTTTTGCCAAGTATGTCGGCACGGAAGGCGTGCGTTATCTGGAGCGTGCCGGTATCGAGTCGGTCGAGGTGGTGGGCAATCGCATCCGCGAGCACGCCATCGACTGCGACCTGCGCTGGGGCTTCTGCGAACTGGCCAACACCCCGGCGCAGTTCGCGGCGTTCCGCGCCGAGCAGGCGCATCTGGCGGAACTGGGTTATGCCCATGAAACCCGGATTGTCGGGCCCCAGGACATGGCCCAGGTGGTGGCCAGCACGGCGTATGCGGGCGGTCTGATCGACAAGGGTTCGGGGCATTTGCACCCGCTCAACCTGGTGCTCGGTGAAGCGCGGGTGGCGAAGGCGCTGGGGGTTCAGATCTTCGAACATAGCCCGGTGCTGGAGCTGATCCATGGCAGTACGGTGGAGGTGCGTTGTGCCGCCGGTAGCGTGCGCGCCAACAGCCTGGTGCTGGCCTGCAACGCGCACCTGGAAGATCTGGAACCACGTTTGAGCGGCAAGGTGCTGCCCGCCGGCAGCTATATCATCGCCACCGAACCATTGGCCGCCGAGGTGGCGGCCGAGTTGATTCCGCAGAACCTGTCGCTGTGCGACCAGAAGGTCGGGCTGGATTACTACCGTCTTTCTGCCGACAAGCGCCTGTTGTTCGGCGGTGCCTGCCATTACTCCGGACGCGACCCGGCGGATATCGCCGCCTATATGCGACCGAAGATGCTCAAGGTGTTCCCGCAACTGG
The DNA here is from genome assembly GCF_023242495.1 of Pseudomonas sp. MWU13-2862. NCBI lineage: Bacteria > Pseudomonadati > Pseudomonadota > Gammaproteobacteria > Pseudomonadales > Pseudomonadaceae > Pseudomonas > Pseudomonas sp. MWU13-2862. Next base: position 155,713 of record NZ_JALMEZ010000017.1, read on the forward strand.
CGGATGCGCGCATCGACTATCAATGGGGCGGCATGATCGGCATCACTGCCAATCGTTTCCCCCAGGTCGGGCGCCTGCAACAGCATCCGAATGTGTTCTATGCCCAGGGTTATTCGGGGCATGGCGTCAACGTGACCCACTGGACCGCGCGGTTGTTGGCCGAGGCTATCCATGCAGGGCAAAGCAAAGGCATGGATATCTTCAGCGCGGTGCCGCATATGACCTTCCCGGGGGGCAAGGCCTTGCGCTCGCCGTTGCTGGCGCTGGGGATGCTGTGGCATCGGTTGCGTGAAGCGCTGGGCTGAGGTGCCCC
>NZ_JALMEZ010000018.1:0-137866 GCF_023242495.1 Pseudomonas sp. MWU13-2862
TATTTATTTGTGTCAGAAGAGCCGGTCAAAAGCGTTTGAATCGTATAAATGGTCTCAGATCGGTGAGGGCGTTTTGGAACAAGCTATCCCTGCTCGCTATCAGTATGACCTGGTTATCGAGCCCCCCACCGACGACAAAAACCTATGGAGCCGATATTCGTGAGTACAGGGACGGTTGGCGTGGGTGAAGGGCAAACGCCGTTACGGTAGCGCGTAAGGCACGAAAGCCTTGGTCACCGCTACCGTGCCGAACACATTGACTTCGAATGGGCGACGCCCCTCTGCCTTCGATGCGCCCTTCAGCTCAACTCACTTTCCCGGATGCGCTTCTTGTCGATCTTCCCGACGCTGGTCCTCGGAATCTCGGTGACAAACTTGAACTGCTTGGGAATCGCCCACTTATTGATCCGCCCCTGCAGGACAAACGCTTGCAAGTGCATCACCAGCGTCTTGTGGTCGAGATACTGCCCAGGCTCGCACACCACCAGCGCCATCGGCCGTTCGCCCCACTGTTCATCCACAATGCCCACCACCGCGACCGACCTGACCGCCGCATGCTCGCTGATCAGGCTCTCCAGCTCCAGGGAACTGATCCACTCCCCTCCCGTCTTGATGACGTCCTTGATCCGATCCTTGATTTCCACCCCGCCCAAGGCGTCGATAGAGGCCATGTCACCGGTGTGCATCCAGCCATTGCGCCACAACTCGGCGCCCTTTTCCGGTTCCTTCCAGTAACCTTGGGTCAACCAGGGCGCGCGCACCACGATCTCACCCAAGGACTCACCGTCATGAGCGACGTCATTGCCTCTGGCATCGATGATTTTCAGATCGACCATCGGCACCGGTGTCCCGGTCTTGATGCGCAGGGCCAACTGGGTGTGCATGGGTAATGCCAGCGCCTCTTCACGCAGGTAAGTCGTGCACAGCAACGGACAGGTTTCCGACATGCCATAACCACTGTGCACCTCAATCCCCCTGGCGCTTGCTTCGCTGGCAAGGCCCAGGGTCAGGGCACTGCCCCCCAGGAGCATTTTCCAGCCATCCAGGCGGGTCCTGGCCGCTTCCTCGCAGCCCAGGATCATTTGCAGAATGGTCGGCACACAATGGGAAAAGGTGACGTTCTCCTCACGATACAGCCGGACCAGGCTGTTGGGTTCGTAACGGCCGGGGTACACCTGCTTGAGCCCCATCAGGGTGGCGACATACGGCACACCCCAGGCATGCACGTGAAACATCGGCGTGATGGGCATGTACACATCATCGCAACGTAGCAGCGGTAGACTGGAGCCCAGCGTTCCCGCCGCATTCAAGGTGTGCAACACCAGTTGGCGGTGAGTGAAATAGACCCCCTTCGGCTGCCCGGTCGTGCCTGTGGTGTAGAACAGGGTGGCCACCGAGTTTTCGTCAAAGTCAGGGAAGTCGTACTGGTCCGTTGCCTGGGACAACAGCTGCTCATATTCACCCAGCACCGGCAGAGCCGTCTCGGCTGCCGTGTCGTCAGTGAGCTGCAGGTAACCTTTGACCGTACCCAGTTGCCCGTGGATCGGCTCGATCAAGGGCAGAAAATCATCATGCACCAGCACCAGGTCATCCTCGGCGTGGTTCATGGTATAGAGCACCTGATCCGGAGAAAGACGAATGTTCACGGTATGCAGCACCGCGCCGATCATCGGCACGGCAAAGAAACACTCCAGGTAGCGATGGCTGTCCCAATCGAGCAGAGCCACCGTGTCCCCGGCCTTGACCCCGGCAGCCGTCAAGGCATTGGCCAGTCGGCGGATACGCTGGTTGAGCGTCTGGTAGCTGTAGCGCAGTTTGTCGGCATAGACGATCTCCCGCCCAGGCTCGTAGCGAACCCCTGACAGCAGCAATCGCTTGATCAACAAGGGATAGGTATAAGCGCCTTGGGCCGGAGGAATGATTTTTGTCGCCATCATGGTTGAGGTTCCTTTTCCTTTCGATCAGAAGTGCGTTGCGTCCAGCTCGTACAGGCATTCGCTACCGGCCCTGAGCGAAGCGCTCAACGAGTGGATGCGTGGCAGCAGGCGGGCAAAGTAGAAACGTGCGGTGCCCAGTTTGCTGACGTAGAAGTCCTCCTCCGCCTGCTTGCCCTTGGCCGCTCGGGCCATCAGCGCCCACATGTAGGCATAAGCGGTGTAGCCGAACACCTGCAGGTACTCGACCGAGGCGGCACCGATTTCGTTGGGCGTGTTCGTTGCCCGATCCAGCAACCACTCCGTCAGCTCGTCGAGGGTGTCCACGGCGGCGTTCAAAGGCTTGCAGAACTCGCCGAGTCCAGCGCCGGCGTTGGCGGTGAAATGGCGGATTTCAGCGGCGAACAAACGGTAGAGCGCCCCGCCGCTACCGACGATCTTGCGCCCGGCCAGGTCCAGTGACTGGATACCGTTGGTGCCTTCGTAGATCTGCGTGATGCGGACATCGCGAACCAATTGCTCCTGCCCCCATTCGCGGATGTAACCGTGGCCGCCGAAGATCTGCTGGCCATGCAACGTGGTCTCCAGCCCCATGTCGGTGAGAAACGCCTTGGCCACCGGGGTCAGCAACGACACCAGCTCCTGGGCGCGAGAGCGGGTTGCCGGGTCCTCGCTGTACTTGGCGGTATCGAGTTGCAGGGCCACATAGCTGGAAAATGCCCGCCCCCCTTCATTGAAGGCCTTCATGGTCAACAGCATGCGCCGCACATCCGGATGCACGATGATTGGATCGGCGGCCTTGTCGATGGCCTGCGGGCCACTTGGTGCGCGGCTCTGGATGCGCTCTCGGGCATATTCGACAGCGTTCTGGTACGAGCGCTCGCCCAACGCCAGCCCCTGAATCCCCACCCCCAGGCGTTCGTAGTTCATCATGGTGAACATCGCCGCCAGGCCCTTGTTCGGCGCATCGACGATCCAGCCGGCGGCCCCATCAAAGTTCATCACGCAGGTCGCGGACGCCTTGATACCCATCTTGTGCTCAATGGAACCGCAGGACAGGGCGTTTCGCTCGCCCAGCGAACCGTCGGCATTCACTAACACTTTGGGCACCAGGAACAGTGAAATGCCCTTGGGGCCAGCAGGTGCATCCGGCAGCCTGGCCAGCACCAGGTGAATGATGTTTTCAGCCAGATCGTGCTCGCCGCCGGTGATGAAGATCTTGCTGCCGCTGATCCTGTAGCTCCCATCAGCCGAAGGCTCGGCCCGGGTTCGAATCAGGCCCAGATCGGTGCCGGCATGCGCTTCGGTCAGGCACATCGAGCCGGTCCAGACGCCGGCGTACAGGTTCGGCAGGTAACGCTCCTTGAGCGCCTGGCTGGCATGAACATTGATCGACAGGCAGGCACCGGCGGTCAGCATCGGGTATAGACCGAAAGACAGGCTGGCTGAATTGACCATCTCCTCGACCTGGGCCGAAATGGCCTTGGGCATGCCCATGCCGCCGAACTGCGGGTCGCCGCCCACGCCCACCCAACCGCCTTCGGCGAACGCCCGGTACGCCGCGACGAAACCGTCCGGGACGGTCACTTTGCCGCGGCTCCATGTGCAGCCTTGTTCGTCGCCACTGCGGTCCAGCGGCGCAATCACTTCGGCACTGAGCTTGCCGGCCTCTTCGAGGATCGCGACGGCCGTCGCTTCATCGATCACCTCGGCCAGGCCTGGCAGCCGGGCCCATAGCGTGGGCGCCTCGAAGACCTCGTTGAGGACAAAGCGCATATCGCGCAAAGGGGCTCTGTAATCAGACATCGTTGGCTTACTCCGCAATGGCCCGGGCGTGATCCCGGCCTGGATGTTGGCTTGGCGCGGTTTCACCGGTGTGCCCCGCAGGGGCGGCCTCCGGCACGGGATGACGATCAAGCGACTCCCCCCGCAACAGGAAATACGACAGGGCAGGAATCAGAATCAGGGCGCCGAGCATGTTCCACAGGAACATGAAGGTCAGCAGGATGCCCATGTCCGCCTGGAACTTGATCGGCGACCAGGCCCAGCACACCACGCCGGCCGCGAGGGTAATACCCACCAGGCCTACCACTCGGCCGGTAAACGCCACGGCGTTGCGGTAGGCCAGCGCCAGCGGCAGGCCCTGGCGCTGGTAGTGCAACTGCACACTGAGCAGGTACAACGCGTAATCGACACCGATCCCCACCCCCAGCGCAATCACTGGCAGGGTCGCCACCTTCACACCAATGCCCATGACCACCATCAACGCCTCGCAGAGGATCGAGGTCAGCACCAGTGGTAACAGCGCCACCAACGTGGCGCGCCAACTGCGGAAGGTCAGCAGGCAGAACAGCGTCACCGCCGTGTAAACGTAGAGCAACATGGTGCGATTGGCCTCGCGTACCACGATGTTGGTAGCGGCTTCGATACCGGCGGTTCCGGCCGCCAGCAGGAACTGGCGATCCGGGCTGCTGTTGTCCTTGGCAAATTTGTCGGCGATGCCAACCACCGCATCCAGGGTCTGGGCCTTGTGATCCTTGAGAAAGGCAATCACCGGCATCAGCGAGCAATCGGTATTGAACAGTTCCGGGGAGTTGACCGAGGCTTGCTGCGCGGCGTAGTTCAGGACGTCCTGGTTACGCTGGATACTGTTGAGCTTGGGGTTGCCCTCATAGGTTCCAGCCGTGATCTGGCGCACGGCGTTAACCAGCGAAGCCGTTGCCTGCACCCCCGGATACTGCTGCAGCTCCCAGGCCAGGCGGTCGGCGAGGATCAGCGTCTTGTAGCTCAGGCAACCTTCGGCGGGTGTCTTGATCATCACCGCGAACAGGTCGCTGGACAGCGCGTAGTGATGGGTGATGTAGGCGTTGTCACGGTTATAGCGAGAATCGACACGCAACTCCGGCGCCCCACTTTCAAGGTCGCCGACCTTCAGGTGCAGGCTGATCAGGAAGCCGCTGATGCCCATCAGAAGAGCGATCAGGACGGCGCCCCTGGCCCATTTGACCGTGGTGAAACGGTCGAGCCAATCCCACAGTTTGCCAAAGCCCCGATGGCTGTCCGCGCGGTTGTCGATTTTCAGGGCGCGCTCTGCCGCCTTGGCGCCCACACCGACATAGGACAGCGCCACCGGCATCAGTAACAGTGAAGTAAAGATCAGCACCGCCACACCGATGCTGGCGGTGATGGCCAAGTCCTTGATCACCGGTATGTCGATCACCATCAGCACGGCGAAGCCCACGGCGTCGGCCAGCAACGCGGTGACACCGGCAATGAACAGCCGGCGAAAGGTGTAGCGTGCGGCGATCAGCCGGTGGGTGCCACGGGCGATGTCCTGCATGATGCCATTCATCTTCTGCGCCGCGTGGGATACCCCGATAGCGAAGATCAGAAACGGCACCAGCACCGAGTACGGATCGATGGCATAGCCCAGCCAGGCGACGATGCCCAGTTGCCAGATCACCGCGACCAACGAGCAGCCGACCACCAGCAAGGTGCTGCGCACGCAACGGGTGTAGAGGAAAATGATGGCCAGCGAGGTGACCACGGCCAAGCCAAAGAACATCATCACCTGAATCAGACCATCGATCAGGTCACCCATCAGTTTGGCGAAACCGATCACCCGGACTTTGTACGGACCCTTGCCCTCTTCTCCGGCCTTGCGCGCGGCACTGTCGCCGGCGAATTCGATCTTGTCGCGCAGCTGTTCTTCGAGCATCTGCGAGAACGCTTGGTAGTTGATCGGCCGGCCGCCGGCTACCGCCTTGTCCAGCAACGGGACCACCAGCATGCTCGACTTGAAGTCACTGGCCACCAGACTGCCGACAAGTCCGGCGCGAGAGATATTCTGGCGCAACTGTTCGATCTGCTCGGGCTTGCCCTCATAGGTATCGGGCATCACCGGCCCACCCTGGAAACCGTCTTCGGTGACTTCGGTCCAGCGCACCGCCGGACTCCACAAGGATTTCATCCAGGCGCGGTCGACGCCTTCGGCGAGGAACAGTTGGTCATTGACTTGCTTGAGCACGTCCAGGTAAGCGGGGTCGAAAATGTCACCCCGGGTGTTCTCGATCACCACCCGCACCGAGTTGCCCAGGCCGCGCAGCGACTGGCGGTTCTCCAGGAAGTTCTGGATATACGGCTGGCTGCGAGGAATCATGTTCTCGAAGCTGGGACGCAGTTCCAGGCGCGTTGCGCCCATGTAGCCCAGCACCACCGTGGCCAGGGCCATCAGCAGCATGAACAACGGGCGATGATTGAACACCAGCCGTTCCAGGCGATTGCCGGAACGGCGGTCGAAGTCACGCACGTCTCGGATCACCGGCATGGTGTCTTGCTTGATAGTGCCCATGTCTGGGTTCTCGCTCTAAGGGTTCGAGGTCTTATTCTTCGGGCAATGCCTGGACACCACGGTTGCCCACCACCACCAGGACACCATTGACCGCCTGGACGGCGCCGGCCACCGGTAGCGGCACGGGCTCGCGCACCAGGCGCATGTCCGCGCCGCTCCCCTGGCTGAGCAACATCTGCCCGCCCTGGGTGAACAAGCGGTAACGACCACTGGCGTCGACAATGCCGGCGGTGATGCTGATGTGCAGGCCGCTGTCCAGCGGGATCCAACTGAGGCCGCCATCGGTGCTGCGCCACACGTTGCCGCGCAAGCCGTAGGCGAGCACTTCGCCAGGTTTGCCGAGCACACCGAAAAAACTGCCCTGATAGGGCGTCGGCACCGCGGCAAAGCGCTGACGGGTGTCATCCCACTTGAGCAACAGGCCCTGTTCCCCGGCGATATACAGCCCGTCGCCGGTGGACGCGATGGCGTTGAGGTGAAAGCCCTGGGGGTTGTCGGTGCGATCCTGGAACGGGGTCCAGGTCTGGCCACCGTCCTCGGTACGCAGGATCAGGTTGAACACACCGACCACATAGCCGAGGTTGTCGTTGGCGAACCAGACGTCGAGCAAGGGTTTGTCCGCGCCCTGCTCCACCAGCCGCTGGCCCTCGATGGCCAGCAACGGCCATTGTGGGTTACCCGGTTCGGCACGGGCCAATGCCCCATAGTGCTCGACCAGCAAGGCACCGATCTGGCGACCGTCCAGTTGCTTGTGCCAGGTCGCGCCGGCGTCGCTGCTGTGCAAGACCACGCCGTCGTTGCCCACCGCCCAGCCCTGCCGTGCAGACGGGAAGTTCACCGCGCTGAGATCGGCGCTCACCGGCACTGCGGCTTGCTGCCAGTGTTTGCCGGAATCGTCGGAATAGAGAATGTGGCCACGCTGCCCGACCGTAACCAAGCGCAGACCGGCGCGCGCCACGCCCAACAACGGGCTGCTGAGCGCCAGAGGGCTGGCTCGGGCCGGCAGATCCAGCACATCAATGTAGGCGCCCGCCTGGGCCAGGCCCTGCAACAGCACAAACACGGCGCCCAGGGCCAATTGCAGGTATTTTTTATACGAACACATACCGCGTCCTCTTCGAAAAGCTGCGCAGGAACACACAACCGTGCAGTCCGACGTTCAAACTTCGCCGCCCAGACGAACAACCACGCACCAGCCCACTGCCTTGTCAGCAGTGGCCCGGAAGGACGTGTTGTCGTCGTGCGCTTAGCGAATGCCGCTACCGGCCAGCGACTCCGGCGACCACTGCGCCTTGGAGAGCGGCTCGATGTACTTGATACCGCCGTAGGGCCCTACCACACCGTTGATGTTGTAGGAGCCGCCGACCAGGTCATAGATCATGAAGGGCGTGGAGTCCGGGATCTGCTTGTCATAGCTTTGGCTGAGGAACGCAAAGGAGCCACGGTACAACTGACCGCGGGCGTCGTACTCGTCGGAAGCCAGAGCGGTCCAGCTGTCTTCATCCAGGTAGAAGCGACGCTTCTGGTAGATGTGCCGAGCGCCGGCCTTGAGGGTGCCCTCCACCACCCAGACCCGGTGCTTTTCCCAGCGCACATAGTCGGGGGCCAGGTGATTGGCGGTGGTCAGTGACTTGGGGTCCTGGGCGTAGGTCAGCTTGTAGGTGTTGTAGGGCACGATCATTTCCTGCTTGCCCACCAGCTTCCAGTCGTAACGATCCAATGCACCGTTGAACACAAAGACATCGTCATAGGTGCCCGCACCAGCGGTGCCAGGGTTAGGCGTGTCGTAGGCCAGATCCGGCGCCAGCTTGACCCGGCGCTGGCCTGGCAGGTACTGCCAGCCGCGGCGTGGCTGTTGCAACGGGTTGGCGGCGTCCTTGAGCATCACGGCCTCGCCGGCCCGGCGTGCGGGCCCGGTGTAAGACAGCTTCATCTGGTAATACACGTCGGTGCTGCCGATCGGCTTCTCCAGGTTTTCGTAGATCGGATAGGAGATGAACGCTTGCCCGGTGATGGCCAGGCTCGCAACGCCGGCGGAATCGACGTTCCAGGAGTCGTACTTGGAGCTGATGCTGACCCCCTGATAACGCAGCAGGAAGTTCCACATGGCCTCATTGCCCGTCTGTGGAATCGGAAACGGCACGCCGGGCAGCACGTTATCGATGGCCAACCCACCTTCCAGGGACTTGGCCCCAGTGGCATTTTTCACACCGTTATCCAGCACGGCCTTGGGTAGCGTGACGGTACGGTGGGTCGGATAGACATTGATATGGAAGGTCGGGAAACGCTTGGCCAGTTCGGCGCTGGTCGCCGTGAGTTCACCCTTGTACTGATCGACATTCTTGCCATCAATCACCAGCAGCGGCTTTTCATCGGCAAAGGGATCCGGACGCATACTGTCACCGGTCTTGAAACTGGCCGGCGGGGTACTCAGGCCGCCCGAATAGGCGGGTATGGAGCCGTCGGCATTCGCGGCTTTTTCAGCGCCGACCAAGGTCAGGCTGCTGCCCAGTTTGGCGGCCTCCTGAGCCGAAACAGCGGCCTGTGCCTGAGCGGCGACGGCCATGGCCAGTGAAACGGCCAGCAATGTACGCACGAATTTCATCTTGTTGTTCTCCTGCCAGCGTGACTGGGGCCATACGTGAATCAAAAGGTGGTTTTCATCGTCAGATACACGGCGCCACGGTCCGCGGTGGTTGCGCCGCCTCCGGAAAAGGCCGAGTAACCGCCGGCATAACAGGCGTAGTTCTGGTTGCCGCTGAAGGCGTTCGGTGTCGAGCCGTTACCGCTACCGGCAGCGGCCGCGCCGCTACTCACGCCACTGACGTCGCACTTGTCGGTCTTGCCAAAGGAGTCCACGTACTTGAGGTCGACAAAGTATTTGTTGTACACGACGGCACCGAAACCGACGGCATAGTTGCCAGTGTCCTTGGCTCCTCCACCGGACACCGGCGACACACCGGCGATGCCGGCGTTGATGGACAACGGCATGTTCAAGTCGACACCGGGTAACACCTGATACCAGGTCGGGGTGAAGTTGACGGCGATGCCCCAGTTGTCCCGGGTCGGCGCATCGATACCGCGATAGCTGGCCTGGCCCTTGTAGAGCGCCGCATTCTTGCTATCGAGTTTGAGCAGGTTGCTGTAGTACAGCTCGGAGAGCAGGGTCGCCGAATCGAACAGCGACGTTTTGGGCAGGGTCATCAGACCGTTGAGCGTCCAGTGCAACGTGTCACCGGTGGCGCTCATACTGTCGCCGTTGCTCGGTGTGTCATAGATCACCCCCGTCGCGGCCGTGCGCGCCGGCAGCAGGCCCAGGCCAGCCCCCAGACCATTGGGACTGGTGGAGCTGACAATCGCCGGGATACTGGCCAGAGGCATGTTGTGACGGATGCTCAGGTCCGAGCCCACGCTCACACCGTCTATCTCCTTGGACAGGCTCAGGCCGAAGATATGGATGTCGTCGGCATAGGCCAGTTGATAGGTGCTGGTGCTCAACGAGTTGAGAACGTTGACGACCGGGCTCGGCGACGGCCCTTTCGAGGTGATGCCGCGAGCATCGAGCCAGGCCTGGGGCAGGATGTCCGAGGTCTTGCGATAGTAGAGACCCAGCGTACCGTCCAGCCACTTAGGCGACCACTTGGCCATTACCCCCCAGTCGCCCATGTTGCTCGGCGTCAAGTCAGTCCCGCGACGCACATTGGTCAGTCCGTTACACGGCGCCAGGCCGCAGTTCGTCGGGGTGCCCACCGGAGCGTTGGTGTTGCCCAGCAGGAACGACTGCGCACCGGACCCGACCAGATCGGAACCGCCATAGAAAGTCCCGGCTTCCGGCAGGCGGGCGGCATCCCAGTGGAGGAAATACTGGGCGCCGACCGTCAACTCGGGATTGACGGTGAACGACATCGACAGCTGGTTACGCGGAACGAACAGCTCCTTGGCTTCGGTACCGGGCGAGGCCGCCAGCTTCGCCAGGTCCAGACCCGACTGGCCATAGCTCATCGAATGCACCGGGTTGAGCACCGTCTCGCCCCAGAACACGTTGTGCTGACCCGCTTTAACACTCAGCAGGGACTCTTCGCCCACGTCAGTGCTATAGAACACGAAGGCATCCAGGATTTCGCCGGAAGGACCGGTGTAGTAACGCTGGGCGTAGTTGCTAAGGTTCGAACTGCCATTGCCGACGCCCTTGACCCCCGTAGGCCGTGGATCGTTGGCCACCAGGCCGGACGTTGAGCCATTGCCGTTGACGAACGGATTGGCAGTGGAGCCGACATTTTCATAGGCCCGGTCATACCAACTGGCGGTACTGACACGAAAGCCCATGCTGTTCTTGTAGACCACGTCCATCTCGGTCAACAGGTCGACACGATCGGTGACCGTGCTCCCGGCCTTGCGGAAGTTGTAGTCGCCATCGTTGTTGTTCGGCGTGCCCAACATACGCTTGTCGGCGTTTTCGGTGCGCACCCCGTAGTTGTATTTGACCGTGTTATCCAGGCGCGCGCTCCAGTCCGGGTTACCCGTGTCCAGCTCCATCGCCTGGGCCGTCGGCAGGGCCGTGGCCAGAATGGCCGAGGCCAGCAAGGTGTACCGCGAGGGTGCGAACCCGAGACGCTTGTTGTTATGCATTGCGTTGTCTCCGCCATTTTGTAGTTGTTTTAAGCGCAGCCGCCCTCACGCAACCCCTTGTGCCAGAGGCCAACGTTTTTCAGGAATGAGGGCAAATGCCGGTTGGCGTGGGGCCAGCCGGCGCCTGAATTAGCGATCCAGCTCCAGGACCAGGGCTTCGGCCTGCGGCCAGGGGCCAAAACCTGCCGCTGGATTGAGATGACCCACCGCGCCGAAGTTGCGCAGTTCGGCGCCCCAGCCCGCGGCCAGGCCGGTGACGGCCGAGAGGCTGGCCAGGTGATCGTTGCTGCTGGCGGCGACGATCGCCGGGAACGGCAACGGGCCTTGGGGTAGAGGATTCCAACCCTGGCGACGCAGGGTTTCAGAGCAAGGGTAGCCTTGCGGCCAGTCGGCATCGAGATCCGGTGGCGCGACCAGCAAGGCGCCCTTGATCGGGCGGGTGTACTGAGCCGCCCAGTGGGCAACCATCAACACGCCGGCGCTGTGGGCCACCAGGATCACCGGCCCGTCGATCTGCTCCAGTTCGTGCTGGATCGCCCGCACACGCGCCGCGCAGTCGAGCTTGTCGGTTTCCAGCGGCGGCACACTGCGCACCTTGCAGAGCCTGGCGGCCAGCAGCGTTTGCCAATGCTCGGCCACGTGCTCGCGCAGGCCCGGTACGATCAGAACGGTTGCGGCAGTTAGCAGTCTGTCCACTTCAACACCTTCGCTTTCTCGATGACTCGACTGGCTCTATCGCCAGAGGCTTTTTGTAGGACTGACATTAAAGAGCGCCCACCCCTGCCGCTTTTCATTGGACGTCAGGCACTTTTCTTTTGATGACAGATTTCCCGGCGCGGGCGTGCCGCGACCACCGGTCTCAAGACCCGGCGAGCGGGTCGCGGGTTGCCGTAATCATTGAGTGAAGGGCTCGGGCTCCCGTCAGTCGCGGTGATCCGGGACTGAAGGGGGTGCGTTTCATCAACTTTGTTACAACTGTTCAAGTTCCGACGCGCTGGATATAGTCGACAGGCTCGTTTCCATCGCCACCGGCCCAGGAAAGACCTCTGCATGCCAAAGCTTGTTCGCGCCGCCGTCTTGACCAACTACCTGGAGGTCACCCAATACCTGGGCTTCAACCCGCGCGATGTGCTGGCCGGCGTCGGCCTGAGCAAGGCCCAGTTGCAAGCGCCCGAACAGCGTATCGCCATCGATGCCGCCGTGCGCCTGCTGGAAGACTCGGCCGCCGCCAGCGGCTGCCAGAACTTCGGCCTGAGCATGGCGGAATCGCGCCAGCTCTCGGACTTTGGTGTGGTGAGCCTGCTGCTCAGCCACCAACGCACGCTGCGTGAGGCCCTGCAGGTGGTGGTGCATTACCGGCACTTGATGAACGATTCGCTGGCCATCTTTATTGAAGAGGCCGGCAAGATGGTGATCATTCGCGAGGAGGTGGTCACCGAATCGCCGATGCCCTCCCGGCAAGCCATCGAGCTGGCCATCGGCGTGATGTTCCGTCTATGTGCCGCGGTGCTCGGCACCCACTGGCGCCCCTACAGCGTCAACTTCACCCACCAGCCCCCCGATGACCTGCACCTGCATCGTCGTCTGTTCGGCTGCACCCTGGAATTTGGCAGCGAGTTCAATGGCATTGTCTGTTCCAATGCCAGCCTCGACATGACCAATCCCCATGCCGATCCGGCCATGGCCCGTTATGCGCAAAGCTACCTCGACTCGCTGCTCGGCCACGAAGGCCCGTCGATGCTGTTCGAAGTGCGCAAGGCGATCTACCTGTTGTTGCCGATGGGCCGCGCCACCATCGAGCAGATCGCCCAGACCCAGGGCATGAACGTAAGGACCCTGCAACGTCGCCTGAAGGACGACGGCTGCGCCTTCAACGACCTGATCAACGACGTACGCCGCGACCTGGTGCTGCGCTACCTGGATAACCCGAACTACTCGCTGGGACGGATCGCCGACATGCTCGGTTATTCCATGGCGAGCTCCTTCACTCGCTGGTTCATCACCCAGTTCGGCATGCCACCCGCCGCCTGGCGCAGCACGCAAAAGCAGGCTGGCGGCAAACTCTCGAGCGACTCCACGCCGCCCAGAGCCTCCTGAACGCGAGGCAAAAAAAACGGCGACTGCTGGTACAGTCGCCGCGAAAGAACCGGTGTGTGTGACACCGGTCGAGCACCCTGCGACGACGAGGTATCAACGCAGTGCCGCCTGGCCAGCAAGCACCTACAGCCGCGCTTAAAAGCCCCAGTGCAGCAATAGCAGCACCAGCACAGCCAGGAATACCGTCTCTCCCACCATCAACAGAATGGGCTTGATGCCGACAGCGGCCAGTTCCTTGAGCTGAGTTTTCATCCCCAGGGCGCTGATGGACACCACCAGGCTCCAGCGCGACAGCTCATTGACCGCGCCCTGCACCACCGGAACTACCCAGCCAGTACTGTTGAGACAGGCCAGCAGCACAAAACCGACAGCGAACCACGGAAGCAGCGGTGGGCGCTTGCCCGTCGGGTCGGCGCCCTGCATGCGGGTGACCATCGCCCCAGCGACGATCACCGGCACCAGCATGGCCACCCGCATCAGCTTGACCACCGTCGCCGTATCGCCGGTCTCGGTCGACATGCTGTAACCCGCACCGACCACCTGAGCCACATCGTGGATGGTCGCGCCAAGGAACACGCCGGCCAGTTTCGGTGACAGCGACAGCCAATTGGCGATCATCGGGTAGAGGATCATCGCCGTGGTGGACAATGCCGATACCCCGATCACGGTGAACAGCGTGGCACGCTCCTTCTGCGGATGATTGGGCAGCGCCGCCGCCAGGGCCAGCGCCGCCGACGCACCACAGATCGCGGTGGCGCCTCCCGTGAGCAGGCCGAACAAGCGCTGAAAGCCCAGTGCCTTAGCCGCCACCACCGAGACGCCAATCGTCACCACCACCAGAATCACCACCAGGGCCACGGGCTTCCAGCCCAGCGCGGCAATCTGTTCAAGAGTGATACGCATGCCCAGCAGCGCGACCCCCATGCGTAACACGGTGCGTGCGGTGAACTCGATACCGGCCTTACAGGCCCCCTCACCGGCCAGGAAATTCAGCGCCATGCCCAGCAGCAGGGCAAACAACATCACCGGTGCTCCGTAATGCTCGGACAAGAACGACGCCGCCGCCGCAACGATCAGGCTGATCACAAGACCGGGCACCAACTCACGCGTTCGGCTATGCATACGGGTAAAAGCGATGGCGCTCATGGCGCGGTCTCCTCGGAAACGATGACGATAAATGCCTGGCCTTCAATGACTTCGACCGGGTAGTGGGCGACTTTGAGCAGGGTCGAATTAAGCAGGTAGCCACTACGCAGATCGAAGCGCAGGCCATGGGCGCAGCACTGAATCACCCGGCCCTCAAGGCGTCCGCCGCACAGCGAGGCACCCTGATGGGGGCAACTGTCATCGATGGCGAACAGCTCACCGTCGATGTTGAACAGCGCCAGACTTTTCTCCTCAAATTCCACCAGCGCACGACCACCCACCTGCGGGAGTTTTCCGGCAGGCACCGGGACACGCCTGCTCATAGGGTTTGCCACGCGCGCCGGTTTTCCTGAAGGGCTTCGCCCATGACACCCACCAGCACCTCGGCAGGCTGGGCACCGACCGTCGTCAGGCAACCATTGAACTGAAAACTGGGCACACCGCTGGACGCCGCCGCGTCATTGCCTGAAAAGGGACTGGCGTCCCCTTTCAGACAGTCCGCCAATTCGTCCATGTCGTAACCACACGCTTGACCGATGGCGAGCAAGGTCTGCGGGCAACCCAGGTCCTCGCCAAACCGGAAATAGGCGGCGAACAGACGCTCCAGCAACGCGTCGCGTCGAACGCTATCGCCCAGCACGCTGGCACGCGCCAGCAAGCGATGGGCATCGGCGGTATTGGGCATGATGGCGATGCGACTCAGGTCAATGGCCGCCCCCACCGCCATCGCGGCCCGTTGCACCTGGAGCTGACGCAGACTCACCGCTTCGTCACTGCCCAGGCGCTGGCGATAAAACTCGGCGAAGGGTTCGCCCTGCACCGGCAGGTGTGGCAATAACTGCACCCCATGCCACTGCGTGGTGATTTCCACCCCCGGTTGCTGGAGGTGCAACAGGTCCTGCGCACGATCCAGTTGACGTTTGCCGATCAGGCACCAGGGGCAGATGAAATCGAAAAACACATCAATACGTAAATGACTACTCACACCTTCACCCCTGATGTCGCTTCACTTTCCAAATCGTCGGCACGCTCGCCGGCCAGCCGGGCGATATCCTTGTGGTAATGGCACTTGGCATAAAAAAACACCGCCGCCGCCGCGATGCTCACCAGGGGCACCCACTGGAACGCGGCATGTAAGCCGATCACATCAGACAGCTTGCCGGTGATGAACGGCCCGGGCGCCAACCCCAGCAGGTTGTTGGCCAAGGTCAGCGTGGCAAAGGCCGTTCCATGGACCGAATAGTGGGTCAGGTTGGCGACCATCGCCCCGGCCGGGCCCGTGGTACCGGCGGCCATCAGCATGCCCAGGCAGATCAACAGCAGTTGCGCAGGCCCCGCCGACAAGGCGAACGCCGCTGACAGCAGCAGGCAACTGCCCAGGCAGTAAGCAATGGCCAGGGCCACCTTGCGCTCCGGACAGTGGCGACACAGGCGGTCGCTGAGCATGCCGCACAGAATCATCCCTGCGCCGCTGCACAGCACGATGATCGCCGCGACGCCACCGGCCTTGTCCGTGGCCATGGCGTAATACCGATTGAGGTAGCTGGGCATCCACACAATCACAGTGCCGCCGACGAACAGTTGCAGGCCGCTGCCGATATAGGCCGCGATCACCGAGCGGCTGGAACACAGCGTGCTCAGCGGACGCTTGACCGCCGCCGCGGCCTTGTTCACGGCCAGGCTCGCGCGTTGCGGGGCAATGCGCGCTTCGCGGACGATGATCGGGTAAAGCACCGCCAGCAGCAGGCCGAACAACGCCATGCCGGCGAACGACCAGCGCCAGCCCAGCTTGGCTGCGATGGCCCCGCCCAGGGCCATGCCCAATACCGAACCGAACATGCCACCCGCCATGAAGGCACTGGCCAGGGTTGCCCGCAGATGCTTGGGAAACACCGAAATCACCACGGCGATGCCAACGCTGCCGTAGGCCGCCTCGCCGACACCCACCATGAAGCGGGCGATAAACATCTGCGGGTAATCCTGGGCCAAGCCACAGCCCAGGGTCGCCAGGCTCCACAGCAAGGCCATCAGCGCCAGACTCTTGACCCGACCGAAGCGATCCGCCAGCAGCGAGAGAGGGAATGTCAGCAGGCCGACCATCAGGGCGACAACGCCACTGAGCAGGCCGAGCTGACCATCGCTCAGGGCCCACTCCCCCTTGAGCAGGGGGAACACCGCGTTCAGGACCTGGCGCGACATGTAATCGGAAATCAACAAGCCGAACGTCAGTGCAAAAACGATCCAGGCATAGGTGCGCGTAACGCCGACGCCACTGCAGTCGTCATCGGCGGCGATTGGGTGAAAGGCCATGCAGCCTCCTCGAAACTCGGTTTTATTTGTTGTTATCGAGCGTGTTGCAAGGCACTGAACGGAAGGCCCTCGGCCTCCCGTCCAGGCTGCCGGTCAGCCGCGTTGCGGTACACCCTTTTGTCCAGCCTTGCGGTTGGGCGCCATACCGTTGGCCAACAGGGTTTCTTCGATACTCTGGTACTGCACACCGATACGGTAGATCTCACGGGCTTGTTTGCCCGTGGCGATGTCACGCCCCAGTTCATGGGCGATGCGCACGGTCTGCTGGATCTGCTGCACCGAGCTGAAGCGCTGGCCGTGGTGATCGATGATGGTGTCTTCAATGCCCACTCGCGGGTGCATGCCCATGGCCATTGCCATGGTGTTGAACGGCAGCACGTTCTTGAGCAGCGATTCGGAGGTCAAGGTGCAGCCGTCCGGCGCGCGGTGGACAAAGTTGAAGAAGTTGAACGGATTAGGCCCGTCGAAACCACCGCCAATGCCGATCCAGGTCAGGTTCAACGGCCCCATGTAGGCGCCCTTGCGCACCAGACGCTCAAGCGTCTCCATGGCATGCATGCCGGTCAGTTGAAAATGCGGCTGCACACCCGCCGCCATCAGTCGACGCAGGTGCTCCGCGACCCAGGCCGGCCCCGCAGGCACGGTCATCTCGCTGTAGGCCGCCTGATAGGCCGGGTTGGCCAGGGAGGTGCCTTCCAGGTATTCCGGATACAGCAGCTCCATGATGTTCATCTGGGTGGTGTTGATGGCCACCGTGACCTGGTCCGGTTTCGGCGTCAGCTCGGCCAGCATATGACGGGTATCATCAGACAGCCACTTGGCGGCTTCACCATCGCTTTCGGGCGCGAAGGAAATCGAACCGCCGACCTGGATGATCATGTCCGGTACGGCTTCGCGCACGCCGGCGATCAATTCGTTGAACTTGGACAGGCGCTTGGAACCCTTGCCGTCCAGCTCGCGCACATGCAGGTGCAAGACCGTGGCGCCAGCTTCATAACAATCGACCGCCTTCTGCACTTGCTCATCCATGGTCAGCGGGATGTCTTCGGGAAAGTCTTCCGGCATCCACTCCGGGCCATAGGGGGCCACGGTGATGACCACCTTTTCCATGTTTTCCGGGTGCAGGGAATCGTCGAAGAATTGCATGAGTTACTCCTATTATTATGATTGTCCGCCTGCCCGGGGTCATACCGGGCAGGCGTGTCTGCGAGTGCGAATGCAGCGGCGGTCGATCAGAACGTCTTGTCGCCGATAATCCCGGCACGCTCCATCTTGCGATGGCACGGCGGGTAATCCATGACGGCGTAGTGCTGGGTACTGCGGTTGTCCCAGATGGCGATGCTGTTGGGTGTCCAGCGCCAGCGCACCTGATACTCGGGGATATAGGCCTGGCTGATCAGGTAACGCAGCAACTCGCCGGCCCCTGGATTGGCGTCCTGGCCGAAGCGCACCCGCTCAGGGGTGTGGTAGTTGCTGAAGTGGGTGGTAAAGGCGTTGACGAACAACACCTTTTCGCCGGTTTCCGGATGGGTGCGGACCACCGGGTGCTCGGCATCCGGGTACATCGCCTTGAGCGCCAGGCGTTTTTCGATCGGCATGGCCGCGCCGAAGCTGGCTTCGATGCTGTGGCGGGCACGCAGGTCGGCAATCTTCGCCTTCACGTCATCCGGCAAGCGGGCATAGGCCTCCACCATGTTGGCCCACATGGTGTCACCGCCGACCGGCGGACACTCCACACACCGCAGCACACAGCCCATTGGTGGGGCCTCGCGCCAGGTGGCGTCGGTGTGCCAGGCGTTCTCGTAGCGGTCGCTTGGCTGATCCGGGCTCTTGTAGATGCGTACCAGCCCCGGATGATCCGGGTCGCTGCCGGCCACCGGATGATCCTCCAGCTCGCCGAAGCGACGGGCGAAGGCCACATGCTCGGCACGCGTGATGTTCTGGTCACGCAGGAACACCACCCGATGCTTGAGCAACTGGGCACGAATCTCGGCAAACAGCCCCTCGTCATGCAAAGCATCGGCGAGGTTGACACCGATCAGCTGCGCACCGATGTTGCAGGTCAATTGTTCGACTTTCATGGAAGGCGGCCCCCCTAGATGACGAAGATCGATGAACCAGTGGTCTTGCGTGACTCCAGGTCACGATGGGCCTGTACGGCATCCTGCAAAGCATAGTGCTGGTTGATCTCTATCTTGATTCGACCGCTGCCAACGTGGTCGAACAGCTCGCCAGCCAGAGCGGCTTTTTCCGCCGGGTCGGCGATGTAGTCTGCCAGCGCCGGGCGGGTCAGGAACAGCGAGCCCTTCATCGCCAGCAGTACCGGATCGAAGGCCGGGATCGGACCGGATGCCGTGCCGACGCAAACCATCAGGCCGCGACGCTTGAGCGAATCCAGGGAGCCCATGAACGTGTTCTTGCCGACACTGTCGAACACCACGTTGACCCCGACGCCGCCGGTCAATTCACGAACGCGCGGGGCGACGTCTTCATGGCTGTAGTTGATGACATGATCGCAACCATGGGCCCGGGCGACTTCCGCCTTGGCCTCGGTGGACACGGTGCCGATCACGGTCAGGCCAAGCAGCTTGGCCCACTGTGAAACGATCAGGCCCACACCACCGGCGGCGGCATGCAGCAAAATACTGTCGCCGGCCTTGAAGTCGTAGATACGACGCATCAGGTACGACGCCGTCAGGCCGCGCATGGTCATGGCCGCAGCCGTCTCGAAACTGATGGTTTCCGGTAGCTTGATCAGCGGCGCAGCCGAGATCAGTCGTTCGGTGCTGTAGGCCCCCAGGGTGTTGAGAAAACCGGTGTAGGTAACGCGATCCCCCACCTGCACATGGGTGACGCCCTCACCGACGGCCTGCACGACACCCGAAGCTTCAACCCCTATACCGTTGGGCATCGGGATCGGGTAGGTGCCGTTGCGAAAGTAGGTGTCGGCATAGTTCAGACCGACCGCCACATGACGAAGACGAACCTGGCCTGGACCAGGTTCGCCCACTTCGACGTCCTCATAACGAAGGACTTCGGGACCTCCGGTTTCGTGGAAGCGTATGGCTTTGGCCATGTTTTCTTATTCTCCAGTCTGCAATATTGGCGTGCTGCGTCGATTTACGCTGATTGGACTGTAGGACTCCGGCATGCGCACCGCTTCTCATCAGACGACAATGGCTTTTCATTTCATGACAATTTTAGCGGGCAGGTATGCGCTATTCGCAGGGCAGCATGTGAAGGGAGGGTCATTGCGGAACACTTGAGCAGTAGCCAGTACAGCGGGGTCGAAGTTCTCCCACAGACCGGTCAAGGCATCGCGAAATGTCGGGATGCCACTTTCAGCGGAAATGCCTGCGTCGGAAAATGGGCCAGCAGCGGTCAGTCGAAAAACTCCATACCCTCGTAAGGTCGGAGCCGACATTGATCAAGTCGAGAAGTAAGGCTGCCCACGTGCACCTCTAGCCGATGACCATCAGGGTCTGAAAAATAAAATGAGTCACCTTCGCTCGAATTACTTTTCCACTCAACGACGTTAAGTGCTCGCAGGTGCGCGGTTACTTTTTTGAAATCTTCCTGTTCGACCGAAAGCGCGTAATGCGTGTAATCCATATTCTTTTCTGTCTCCCTGCTCTCATCCAGAGACAGACATAGCCAGAGATCGCCCAGAGAAAGATACGCCCCCGCCACCCAGCGTGCGGTCAATCGAAAACCAGGTAAGGACTCATAGAACTCGACGCTCCGAGAGAGGTTCGCAACCGCCAACGTGAGATGATTCAGACCAGTCAACATGAGCCATTATCCAGAAGAAATCTCGGGGGGCACTGAGGATATCAACATCCTTGATTGACTACGTCACATGGATTTCAACCGGTTGCAGCGCACGCCTAGATATCACCAATATCTGGCACGTAGGGACTCGAAGTAATCGCCATCCACAGGAGCAGTGGGAGCCGATTCGGCCCCAGCCAGCAGCAGGCCACGCAAGTGCTGCCGATCCTGATCCTTGCGAATCAGCTCCCGGACATATTCGTTACCGGTGCAGCAACCTCGCTGGCTCACTTGAGCATCGGCAAAGGACTTGAGGGCATCCAGTAGGGAGACGCTCGTGGTGTTCATGGCTTTGTCCATCTTTGCCAAAATCCCCCATTGCCGTACCTCGCCAGTGCAGAAGGATCGCGCGGCCATCCAAGGAGACCTCACTGGAATGGGTGCCATATCCAAAAGGCAATCATGCCGAAGAATAGAGGAATCTCAAGATACAAAGGCGCCTTGCTCCATCGTTTGAGCCCCTGCGGTATCGCGTCAAGTTCTTGCTGGGTGACGAGTCTGCGCCAGATGAACACTCTGGGAAACATGATAACAATGCCGATCAGACCGACAGGAATGGCCTTTGAGGTCCGCTCCCTGCCCTCCATCCATGATCAGGCAGGGCCATTTTCCGTTTTCCATCCATCACCCTGACAAATCTTGCAAGAGGCCCTCCAGCATGAATTCCAGACTCAAACTAGGCATGAGCCAATGCGATGGCATAATATGCCAACATCCGCAGCAGCGTTATTTGTTCCTGGAGCACAACATGGCTACGCGAAATGTCGTTCTCACTGATCACATGGACCAGGTCATCAACGACCTGGTTGTCTCCGGCCGATACCAGAACGCCAGCGAAGTCATGCGCGAAGGGCTTCGTCTGCTGGAGCAGCGTGAAGCTGAAGAACTGGCCAAGCTCGATGCTTTGCGTCATGCCACTTCAGCAGGACTGATGGACCTGGAGCGGGGTCGTTTCATCGAGATTGGCGGTGACCAGTTGGGAGAGCTTCTGGCTGACATCGGCGAACGAGCTGCCCTCACCCCTACCAAGAACCGTTGAGCATGGGGAAGTACCGTCTCTCTCATACGGCCCTCAGTGATATCGAGGATGTTCTAAGGTACTCCCACATACAGTTTGGCTCACATGCCAGGGTCAGGTACCAAGCGCTTATACGCGCAGCAATCGAAGACCTTGCGGAAACGCCAAACAGGGTGGGTAGCAACCCTAGAGATGAACTTTCAGTGGGACTGAGAAGCTTTCATCTGACCTATGTGCGCAACCAAGCTGCAACGGCCACTGGCACCGTACAGAGGCCGCGGCATATCGTTTTCTATAGATTGGCGGATGACCAGATCATTGAGATCGTTCGGATACTGCATGACGCAATGGAAGTCAGGCAGCACCTTACGCTGGAATTGAAGGGTAGTTAGCGGCGCATAGCCATGAAATACCAGCTCAGATCCCCCTATTCACCTTACAGGCCTGCGCGGGAAAGGCTTCCCCGCCGGAGCAAGTGTCCCTGCACGTTCCTGCGCATGTACCTGGAGGTTCAATCCCTTCTGCGCCTGCTACACACCAGAAGATAGGTCAGAGCCACGATACAGCCATCCCCGTCGAAGCCTTCACCAACACCGATTGAAAACTGACCACCCTACCAGGCATCAGGCTCTGTTCTTGGAGAAAGCCTTCAGGACCTCCTCACGCGAGGGTACCTGGGCAGCGGCAAGTGGCGTAGGTGCGACCATAGGCCTTCTCCAGCACGGACTTCCAACCCTTGGCGAACTGATCTTCCGTTTGAAAGGGCTTCGAGAAGGGTTGGCCGTCGATCACGACCGTGAAGCGCTCATTGAGCATGGAAGCACTCTCCTTGTACGAAGCTAGCCAGCGTTTTATCCGCGGCAGAATCGCGCTCAGTGCCCTTGCACCAAACCTCAACACCGGCCCTGTACGCACTTCGACTCTCGTACTCGCCATCGTTTTTCAAAATCAGATTGTCGAAATACACATTCAGCCGAAGCAGCCGGCAAAGCTCATTGTTACCGCTGGAGATCTCCTTGAACTCATGCTTGGTGCCGACGTTGCTCTCCCCCCAAAGACTGCTCGCCATGGTCAGTTCCCCTCCCGGTGATGACTGCCGTCTTGACCCATTCGCTGACGGTAAACCTCATCCGCAGCTTCCACCTTGCAAGCACATAGGAACGCCTGGCGACTGATGCTATGGGTCAGGCTGATCTGCATGTTGATCACGATCCGCTGAAGCTCCAGCGCATAGAGATCGGGCACCAGGTTGATGGGCGTGCGCTCATTGCGGATCAACTCCACCCATAAATCGACGCCCATCTTGCTGCGGTCTACTCGACTCCAACGCAGGAACACCGTGCCCGCCCCAGTGGACTGTCTCGTCAATCGAACGGGCAACAAGGTGAACGGATAACGCCCCGCTTGAGCCAGTACCCCCTGAATGGCCAACTCGACCAGACTGTCCGTCAGTTGACTGCACGCATGCCCGAACTCAACCAGCTCCCCCTTACCCTTAAAAGGCTTTAAAAGCCCTTTAAGGAAGGCTGTGTGTTCCAATGCCTGGAAGGCAGTGTGTTGCAGTGGCTGGAAGGCAATGTGTTTTGCACCATCCCCCGGTGCTGCCGAGTGATCACCAACAAAAGCATCTCCTGAAATACTCATGGCATCACCCTACCAGGCGCTAGGGGTCCATCACTTTTCGCAACCAAACCAGCCCCCAAAAACACCTGGCTCGCCCCCGCATCGTCCCCAACCTCAGCCTCGTCCTCGATCTCGTCTTCAACGACCTCTGGCGGCCTTTCATCGCTCACCCGACACCGAATAATCTGAGGCGCATATTCAGAACGCCGCGTGCCCACCAGCACATCCGCCGGCAACTCCCCAAGCCGCTCCTGGGCTTCACGCGCCACGGCATTGTTGGCGATGAAATCTTCACGCATCGCTCCGGAGAGCCTCGCCTGTTGAGCCAAGCTGAACAGGCTGCGCAACACACGACCACCGGCGTTGATCCAGCGCTCCATGTCCCTACGCCCCATCAATGCGGTGTGGTACGCCAACAGCAAGCGAAGGACGATGTTGTCGTAGTCGATCAGCCGGTACACGGCCAAGAAACCCAACAGGGTATTGATGCTCAGTGGCATCGTGACGGGGTGAACATTGAGGTTGTCACCCACTCGAGCCGACGTGGGCTGCCGCCCCATCAGCTCATTCAGTTGATCCCACATCAGCGCCAACGCCGCCCTCGATTGCTCCAGCTTCTCGCGGATACGGATCATCCAGTAATCGGCATAAGGGTCATCCTGCTCGGCCGCGCGCTTGATCTTGTTCATCAACCTGACAAAACCGTAGAGGCCGATGATGCCCTTCTTCCCTTCACCTGCCGGTCTGCCTTTCCAAATGCGGACCGCGTGGTGAGTGTGAAGCGTCAGCTCCATGGCACTTCGCAATGGACCGAGATTGAGTGGGAATGGATTGGCCATGAAAGGCTCCTGGTACATTGAAGTCGAGACATCAGTGTTATCAGGAACGGGCGAGGCGTCAGTCGAAAAACAGGTTTACGTTGGATTCGTTTTAGCGGGCGAAGGTCGAGAAAAAAAGCTGAAAAAAGGGATGGAGCCAGCGAACCACCTGCTGCCCCTACTGAAAACCTGCTTTTGATTATCCGACCTACAGCGAGCACCCAATTGATTCGCTGCACCGGTCAATTGAGGCACTCGAAGAAGCTGGGATAAACGCGAACTTCGCGCCCAAGCAGCTCAATCCCCCAAGAGGCCGCGGCCCAGTTTTTTTTCAATCGGAAGCTGCGTAAGAGCTCTATAAGGCTTAGCTAGCCTGGCCCAACACCAGACTCTTTTCGCTCCTGCGCCAGTCTCGATGTCGCTTGCAGGCAAGCAGCCGTCGATTGCGACACGCTCTGGCATTTTGCTACCGACTGCTTAGCAACTGCCCTACACTCAGATCAGCTGACGGATCAGCACCCTCTGGAAATAGCCCGGCCCAGTGCCGGGCTTTTCGCATCACCCCCTCGAACTGTCAGTGGCAGGCGACCAGCCAGATATGAGCCGAAAACAGTCCTCGAAAGCCTTTTACGTATTGTTGAAACGCGCTGGAGATACTCCAGAGGCGCAGGATGGCGTCGCGCAAAAAATGGTAGAGCTGGCCAAGGAAATCCCGGGAAAAATGACTCCGAGGAATATTGCCAATGTCGCGCTGAGCCAAAGCCTCAACGCGAACCTCGTCCATAAATGGATTCGAGTGTAAACGCCGAAAACCATGGCGCTGCAACCTGCTTCATTCCCCTGCCCTTGCAACCTATCGGGGCAAGGTTGGAAGCCACGTCGTCGACTATCTGCCTCGAAACCCCACACTCGCGCGGCACCGTCAAAGTGAACTGGCCGACCGAAAGCACTGCTGCCTACGCGACCTTTCTGCGAGACCTGTTGCGATGATCCGCATCGACTCCATCTGGCTCACCACCGAGCAGATGGGCATGCGCGCCGGCACCGACACCGCGCTGGCGCGGGTGGTGTCGGTGGTGGATAGCGACACCACTCACTCTGGCACAGCGATACGATTATGGGCGGGGGGCGTCCATCCCATTGCTTACGGCGCTGGAACAGTCGCTGCCGTTGCCTCGTCAAGGCACCGCAGCAGAGGCGGACGCTGCGGTTGCTTTCCTAATGACCAATAGGTTTATGAACGGCGCCCCCTTGAATATCGACGGCGGCGCCAGACTGGTCTGAGCGGCCCAATCGCCACCTGTGCCAGTTCGATCAAACGAGCGGTTGTCTACGGTGATGCGTGATGGTGTGAGGTCGACCCTTCAAGCAGCGCATCCACCACAGCCTTCGCCATCTCTACAGAGTGAAGCATGCCCCAGAACAGAGACCGTTCCACCGGATTCGTATGCAGGCTGATTTCGTCTCCATTCAGTTCGGCGACTGCGAGCAATTTCGAAACATAGGTCAGCGCGTCCTGGGCTTGGACACCTGGCTGGATGGCAAAAATCGTAGGTTTGAAAGGGTCATCGTAATCGATGGTTTTATAGAGGGTCAGACCGAGGGTATCGAGCAAGCGGGCCGCATCCGGCCGGGTTGGTTTCACAGAACCGTTGGAAACGGGAGGCGGATCGGGGGTGATTTTTTTAACCATGGTAAATCTCCTGGCTCAGTTTGAGAGATCACCACACTCGCTGCGAAACAAGGGTGGCGAACTGTACGCAGGTTCGCAGACCGGTGAGCTAGGACAACCGGCAGGCATAAGCCTCCTGCGCACAGCCCGCCATAACGCGGACATAAAAAAACCGCTGAAGCGGCGCTGTGCGCTAGCTCATCTACCGGGCTGCGAAACCCGTATCGCTGAATTTGCAGCGACCACAGAAATGTAGACCCAGCAGCGAGCGCACACAACATTCTCCCACGACTAAAACACGTAGGAAATATTAGTTTTTCTGGAAGGCCATTTCTCGTCATTACCAGGCGCTGGCGAGCTACGGACGAGTAAGGGAAACCACCCACCAATCCGTCCGAAAACGATGGCATCAACCGGAGTAAAGGGCCCCCCATTCCTGAGCAGTCCGATGACGCCCCTGCAACGGGCTGGCTCCTTGAAGAATACGCCACAGACATTGAGGTGCTCGTAAAAACGGGCGCGCTGGCCGACTGGATGAGGACAGCTTGGGCCGGTTGATGGCCGTACATCAGAAAGCCGAACGGCTCAGGGTCGGTCACAGCACCAGGACGAGGTGCTCGGGGCTCGCGGCATAACCGACGGGAGTAGCGGGCCAACGCCGAGAGCATCTCTGAAACCCGCTCAATGAGCGAGTATTGGGATGTAGCCAAGTGACTACCGATTCTGCCTCAAGGTGATCAGTTCCATACACCTATTCGCCACCTCTGGAATGGCTGCTGCCACCTGGGATAGCACCTGACACATCTGGTGCCCATCTAAAAACGGGAAGACTTCAAGGTTGAGTGCAATTTGCACCTTACGTGCATTACTACCTTCAACAAGCCAGCGCTCAACGGTTCGAGTCATCGCTGCGCCATTGTCTTCTGTCTGCCAGGCCAGCAAGTCAAAAAGTCTGGCCACCAAAAGAAACGGAACCGATTCGGGTATATCGTTGAACAAACGATCAGCCAAATCTGACTCACCAAACTCGGTGACGACTGCTCGTGCTGCCTCGAAGGCCTCTGTGTATTCAGGCTCATGACTCTCTACTGCAATCACATCCAGCGCTTTCACAACAACCTGATGCATAGCAATTCCATGCTTTGTGCCGAGATGTTGATGCTACCAGCCTCAGCGTTACCTGTTGAACAAGCAGCACCAACGTGAGCCCCATGCTCACTGCTCGAGCACCTGGTAGTCCTCAGTACCGAACCGCATCGGAACCTGATCGTCTTACCCCGAAAAGAATGACTCAGCGCAAAAAAATCGGTGCTCGCAACAGGCTCACGCGACCAGTTGGGTAGATTGAGATCACAGGTTCCGAGTCATCTCAGAGGCAAGTGTCACCTCCAATGTAAAACCGCCCCCTTGACTCGACGCTGGATATGCAGATGGTCAGAGCCATGCATAGACAGCTAGCCCGGGTCGATTTTTTTCAACAGAATCGGCCAAAAACAGACGCTTACGGCAAAGCCTTCTCGCCCCCTTACGAACCAAAGCCGTTCCACCACCAGCCCCGAAGCACGCTGACTAGCCACACTCAGTCAAGGCGGCTTCTAGAGCGAGAAGCACGACGCAACATCAAATTGATATGTCAAACACCAAAGATCTGCTTGGCCGTGGGTGAGCGCCGCGCCGACGCGATTGCCCCAATTCTATTAGCTGGCAAAAAGCCACTTCCCAGGATAGGCTTGAGCACTCCGACGAAGTTCACCCCCTACCAGTGAAGGTGGAACATTGCCAGCAGTAAAGGATCCGCTGCTCCAGAGATTGTCTCGGACTGTGCACACCAAGGACGGGCGATGGCTGCCTCAGTGACTTCAGGGGATCGCATGAGCAAATATTTCACGTTCCGCAGCCTGCCGGACCAAGCCCATGCAACCGAAGCCAACGTATTCGTGCATGGTTACAGCGCCGGACATAACGCCGTTGACCGGCAATCAATGATCGAGCGTGTCCCCGACTCCCTCGACCACTTCACCAATATTTTCGCGTTCTGGCCCTCGAGCCACATCGCTCGCCTCAACAACACATCACTCCAACTGGTCAGCGCCTCAGTCCGCACGCACTGGGCAGTAGGCGTCGCCAGCCTAGCCAGCGACCGAGCGATACATTATTCGCGGATCCGCTCACGCGCTGAGGAGATGGGCAAGGTGTTGCTCGACCAGTTGGGCAAATATCTGTGCGATTACCACCCGCACGTTGACACCATCAATTTGATCGGCCATTCGCTTGGCGCACGATTGGTGGTCAGCAGCCTCAGAAGCGGCACCAGCGAGCAGGCTCGGCGCCTTGCCATAAACGATGTACTGCTGATGGCAGCGGCCGTCAGGGTCGATGCTGACGAGGCGAGACAACTGCGCAGCCGGCTGCGCGGTCGACTGATCAACGCCTACTCCAGTTCAGACTGGACGCTACTGATGAACATGGACGAGTCGTGCCTGGGGCGCAACGAAGTTGAACACTTCGAGAATATTCAGATCGCCGATTTCGGTCACTGCGATTACTGGAAAAAGCTGCCCGAGGTGCTAGCCAGCACACAGTTCAAGGTATCGCCCCCAACAACGCAAGCGATGACCTCCCTTGCCGCTCCCGACGCTGCGCCCCCATCACTCTTGCAGCCACTGGACAGGAAGACCATGAAGCTAGAACTCAAAACACCAGGTGACATATATCAGCGGATAAACGATGAGCTGGTGCGCATCGTCAACTCGCTAACAAGCCCTTCAAACGATCCCAATCTGAACCAGGCACAAAACGAGGCACGTACGCTGCTGCTTGAGTACCAGACGCAGTTGAGGACACAACTCTCCGAACTGCAGAGTAATGCAGAATGGAACACCTTCACCATCGCATTCTACGGCGAGACTGGTGCGGGTAAATCGACCATCATCGAGACACTGCGCATACTCCTGAAAGAACGCGGGAAGCAAGCCAGCCAGCAAGCGTTCCGCGACCTACAGATCCGACACGGCCTGAGCGAGGAGCAGTTGCGGCAACTTCAGGAGTCCTTGGAGCAGACCGAGCAACAACTTAGCGAACGGGTTCATGAACTGAACATAACCCTCGAACATCACGACCGGCTGAACAACGATGCGGTGGAGAACATCAGCCGCCTGCAGTCATTTATCACCCAACGCAAGAAGACTGCCTCGCTCTGGCAGAAGTTGCTTGACCTGTTCCGCAAGGTACCGGAAGAAACCGAACTGACCCATGCCGAACAGCACCTGCCAGCGGTGATCGCCGCCCGGGAAGAGGCAACCAGCCCGTTACTCGCCCGGAAAGCCGAGATCGAACGATACAAGATCGATTTAGCGCAACAGTTACAGTCGCGCGAAGACCGCTTGGCGGAACTGCATGCTTTGGCCGATGGAGAGATCATCGGCGACGGCCGTACCGACTTCACCCGCAAGACCCAGCGCTACGACTTCGAGCTCGACGGGCAGCCCTTCGCGCTGCTGGACGTGCCGGGCATCGAAGGTAACGAGGGATTGATTCGTAGCGAGATTGAGAAGGCAGTGCAGACCGCCCACGCAGTGTTCTACGTCACTAACCAGGCCGCCCCCCCCCAGACGGGCGAGGACCAGCGCAAGGGGACGCTCGAGAAAATCAAAGCGCACCTGGGATCGCAGACCGAGGTGTGGACGATATTCAACAAGAAAATCACCAATCCCAAATACTCCCTGACCAACCGCTCGCTAACTTCCGATGATGAGAACGCCAGCCTCAATGGGCTGGAGGAAAAAATGCGCGAGCAACTCGGTGAGCATTATCGCGAAGTATTTCCCCTCACCGCACTGCCCGCGTTTCTTGCCTCCACGGACCACTTCGCACCGCGCTCGCCGAACGCCAATCGCCGCAATAAGATACTCGCCGACTTTGACGTCCAAGAGCTGCTAGAAAAGTCCCGTTTCCATAGTTTCCTACAACTACTCAGCGGCCAGTTGCTCAACGGCGCCAAGGCCAAGATCACTCGCGCCAACTTTCACAAAGCCAACGATGCGCTCGGCCAGACGGTCGGTACGGTCACGCACATCCAGGGCAACTTCATCAAGCTCTCGCAAAAGCTAAGCCTGGACGGCCAGAGCGCCCAGACCCAGTTGAGCGGCAGCTTCAATGCACTCAAACAGCGCCTAGCGGCCCATGGCGAAACACTGATCGACCAATTCGCCAGTGATGTGCGCAACACCCTGTATGGACGGATCAACGACGATATCAGTAACGATGAGTTCAAAGACCAGCTCAAGGATACCCTGGAAGCCCGACAGGAGAGACTGAGCCAGCAACTGCCCAAGGTCATGGGCAAAGAAGTCGAGCATTTCCAGCAGGATGCCGAAGACATCCTCAAGCGCTTCGAGGAACAAGCACGCGAACTGACGAACCTCTACGCCAAGCTCAACAACACCCAGCTCAACGGCAACTTCAATCTCAAACTCAACCTCGACAACGGCCTGAAGGTTAGCAACCTGCTCGCGATACTGGCAGGGGGGGCCTTGCTTTGGTGGAACCCAGCCGGGTGGTTCATAATCGCCATAGGCATATCTGGCCTGCTGCTCGGGACCTACAAAGCAGTGCGAGGCTTCTTTAGTACCGACTATAGGAAGGCACAGCAGCGCAAGGCCACCGACGACAATCTGCGAACTATCACCGCTCAGTTACGCGAATCGCTGCATGACGGCCTCAAGGAAGCACTACCCGAGATGCAACAGAAGATCGACCTGCTCGAACAGGCGCTCGAAGCACCCGGCCTGCAGTCCGCCGCTCTGGTACAACTGCTCGACCATTCGGCCAGACAACTCAACGCCCTCTCCCGTCAAATCGATCACGCAGGAAGCCTGTAATGGAAAAGACCCTGGATGCCTTTAAAAGCCGGCAATCGCAGTCACTCGCACTGCTCGACAAACTGCTGAACTTCCTCGACCAAGGCGAACAAGCTGGTGTTCCCATCGACCCGGCGCTAAACGACAAGCTGCGCACTGCCATCGACAGCGTCGCTGGAGATAAACTCAAGGTGGCGCTGATCGGCGGCTTCTCCGAAGGTAAGACCTCGATAGCCGCTGCCTGGATGGAACGGCTGGACACCGCCAGCATGAAGATTAGTCACCAGGAATCCTCCAACGAGGTGAAACTCTACGAAGTCGACGAAGATTTCGTGCTGATCGACACCCCCGGATTATTCGGCTTCAAGGAGCAGTTCAACACCGACACCCAGGCCTATGAAAAATACAAGGACACCACGAAAAAGTATGTCAGCGAGGCTCATCTCGTGCTCTATGTGATGAACTCGACCAACCCCATCAAGGAAAGCCACAAGGAAGATCTGCAGTGGCTGTTCCGTACCCTTGACCTTTTGCCACGCACGATCTTCGTGCTTAGCCGATTCGACGAAGTAGCCGACGTGGAAGATGAGGAGGACTACCGTGTCAATCTCAAGGTCAAGCGTGAAAACGTGAGTGGCCGCCTGCGCGAAATGGCGGGGCTGAGCGAGCAGGAAGTTGCCGAACTGTCGATTGTCGCCGTGGCCGCTAACCCGTTCGACCTGGGCGTACAGCACTGGCTGGCTAACCTCGAGCAATTCAAGGCTCTATCGCACATCGACACCCTGCAATCAGCCACCTCGCACAAGATCCAGCAGAGCGGTGGTAGCGCCGCATTGGCCAACGAGATGCGGAGCAGTGTGATACGCGACGTACTGAGTAAACAGTTACCGATTGCCATCGAAAACGACGAGAAGGTCACCCAGGAAGTCGTCAAGCTCAGCGACCTCAACGCCCGCCTGAAGCGACAAATGAGCACAACCGAGCGGCAAATCGAGGACGTGCGCATAGCCTTGCGTGACTTCGCCACACGCTATTTCGCCGATCTGATCCTGCAGGCCAAGGGTAGTAGCCTGGAAACTTTCAACGACTTCTTCGAGCGAGAGATCGGCGCAGAAGGCGTTATCTTGGCAACCCGCCTGCAGAACGAATTCAGCCGCCAGACCCAGTCCATCACCCTAGAAGTGAAGAAAATGCAGCTCGGTTTCGATACCGAGGTCGATCATTTCAACACCACACTCACGGCATTGGGCAAGCAAGGTGTCAATCATCTGCTCAAGGGCAACCTGATCAACAACACCACGGTACTGGCCGCCCGTGACGGTATCGTCACCGTAGCCAAAACCGTAGGTATGGATCTGGGCAAACTGCTGAAATTCAAACCTTGGGGCGCGGTGAACTTTGCCAGGGGCGCCAATGGCGTGCTGGCCGTCATCGGAGTGGCCTTCGAGGCCTGGGATAGCTGGGAGCAGTACAAGCGCGAAGAAGCATTCCGCAAAGCCATCGCAGAAATGGTCGATAACTTCGAGCGACAACGCAAGGAGCTACTGGATCTTGTCAATGCAGAGCAATTCAAGGAACAGTTCTTTGGCGACTATCTGGTGTTGAAGAATAGTGTGCTAACGCTTGAACATAGCCTGGCTGAAAGCCATGCGCGGCAACGGAGATTCCAGGATTGGCGCAACACGGCCGAGGCGATCGAGGCTGAGTTCGGCGAGCAGGATTGATGGAACGCTGATATGACCTTCCAGGGTATCTGGAGTTCGTGCAGGGACTCTCAGACGGCCCCAGATCAGTTGCGCCCTGGAAGGCCTCTCACAACAGGCGAAACAGACAAAAAACTGTCCTAGCGAAAAGGGTGCAGTGCGATCACCATCCAATGAATGGTTTAACCATCTGTCTGCGGTTCCAGGCTATCTGGGCTGCCAAGAGGTCTTCGTCCTCAATTTCCGATACATCATCAGAACTCCAAAGAACTTCGAACCAATTACGGGCAGAACAGGCGTCTTTAGAGTCACGAGTGTGAACGCCTACTTCCATCCACTGCGCCTGAGTGCCTTCTACCAATCCCAGACCATTGGTGGACATGTTAGCCGAGTCGATCAACACCTGTTTTCGCCCGACAATCATCTTCGCGTGATGACCGACCGGAATGCTGAATCCGGAGCTTAAGGTTCCCCTCCTCTATCTGCTTCAAAAATACTTAATTATTCTTGGGCTTGTTCCTCCCGCCATAAGGCTGCAGACAATTCACATGGGATGCCTTGACTTCAACGAGAGCAACACTTCAGCCCCGCCCCACCCTATTTATAAAAAACCAGGGCACTCACCTTCATCACAATGCGGCATCAATAATATTGGTAAGCTCATCATTTTCGGCCACTTCGGCAAGCATGTTCACCCTCTCAACTGCCACCATTACAACAAGAGCAAGAACAAACATAACAAAATAGATTGGAGACGATGGTAAAAATGGGATAACAGACCTTTCACTCATTGTCGTAAATCCCAAAATAGAAACAAGACCCGTGACAATCACATGAAAATCACTGCGACCTTTATACAAGGAGCTAATATTTTTTAGCGTCGCCTTATAAATTTTTGCTTCTTCCTTGCTAATCACGCCGCTATCAAAACCCTGCTTAAGCTTCTGAACACCTAGCATCACCATTTTCTCTTGCTCCGCTGTAATGTACGCGGAGTATTTTTTACTTTTCGTCAGGCGCCAATAGAGCCCACGAAAAGTGACTATATTATTTTGAACAAAACCTGTCCTTTCAACCAAGCACTGCTGCTTAAAATTCTCGAAATAGCTCATCAAATGCCCCTATATACTTTAATTGAAAATTCATGCATAGCGCACTCCTACGCAACCCATGAACCTTGAAACCTAGGTTTTTTCGCCAAGACCATGCAGCACACCCATGCACCGCTCAAGTCATTGCGAGGCGTGCTCAAAATTTTCACGCTGCTCCTTCAGATCGTAAGCCCACTTCACTCCGTGGAAAAATTACTTCTTAAACGCTGCACACTCAGCAGAGAATCACTCAAGCAATCAGACGGCGCACCGCCCTCGCCGCACAATACAGATAGAGTCATGTCATGCCACTTACCTTTTGAAAAATGTAAATATTCAAACCTCGCGCCTGGCTGCCTGCCTTCTACATACCGAGTTTTGAAATACTGGAGTTCTCGCCCATACCATTGATGCTCTAAATGACCTTCACGCTCCCGGCGCTCCGAAAGCTCAACAATTTTTTAGGAGTAGCGCTCGTATCTAACGCCTGGGCCTCGAAGAGAGTCCAAAGAAGGGTAAAAACCTCAATAGCCTTCAGCTCCTCAACTGAGAGTTCAGCCAAACCAGGAGCGAAGCGCTCTAATCCGTTCAATTTGTGCATACCCCATCCCTGGAATGGTCACCAGCACTGATACCTGCAATATGGCACAACGCCATACCTGCAAACCATCCCCTCTCGCACCTATTGGCTTATGACAGGTGGAGCCGCGTCTCATCATCTCCCGGCACCAGCCCCACTCAAGAGTCACCTAGATACTCGCTTCACGCAAAGCTCCCTGCCAAATCATCCGTTGATTTGGTTCAGCACACCCCTCTCTTTCGAGACATCTGACGATTGACAAGCTGTAAACAGATCATCCTTGAGCTCACTTAGCTGCCAGAGGCTCAGCGACAGCTCCTTCAATCACTGACCGAGCATTCGACTACACAGATCTCCAAGCTCAATCAGCACCCCTTACCCTTAAAGGCCTTTTAGGGAAGGCTGTGTGTTCCGATGCACGGAAGGCAATCTGTTGCAGCAGCTGGAAGGCTTCGTGTTTGGAGCTCGAACCTGAAGTTATCGGACCAGCACCAGCGGTCAGGGCGTCAATGCCATCAGAAACAGCACAATCGTCAGTCAAGAAACAGGATCTCGACAATTGGTTTGAACCAGCGAGGGTGATAGAACCGAACGTACAATATCGGCAACCGCGGTAGCACAGGAGACTCTGCGTTTGGCACAACTGCCCTTACCCGCGTTACGGAGCAAAATCTCCCAGCCGAGCCCGTGCGCTCGGAATGACTTCCTCCAGCAACTCAAGCGGCACGTCCTGCACAAACAAGGTCACTTCGAACTTGAGTGTCTGATCATTTCTAAACACCTCAAAGACCATATCGCTCCCTTGCCAGCATTCAATTGCCAGGCCGTCGTGCCCTGGAGTGATGCTCGATGCAATTTCAAAACGATATTCAACACCATCAATAACCATGCAGATGTCTCCGTTTCGAATGACCGATTATGCACATACCACTAATCACCTCTAACCTCTCAATCTCGGCACAACGACCTCCCACCGCTCGCATTTATTCATCCCCCTATACTGCTCTTCACTATCATCTGAAAACCGCACCGTGATGGCGGCAACGTCACATTGATCAAGACCGCCTTGTGTTTGAAACGACTTGGCAGTCCGCCCTACCACGGTGCCCTGAGCATCCAACAGTTGATAGCGATCCCCCTCTTTTTTCAACGTAAGCGGATCCCCCTCACGAAGATTCCCAATCGCCAAATGTATTGGGCTACGCAATGCATAACGCCCAGCAAATCCAATGTCGATATCTTTCAGTGTGAGCTGCTGAAAACGCATCTCCAACTCGGCAATTGGCTTGCCGTAAAACTCTCGCTGATCGATCACTCTTGCCAGACTACGGCTGAAAGGATTTCCGTCACCGAACTCACACAGCGTCAGCGTTTGCTCTGCACGCGTCATGCCCACATAGTAGAGCCGTCGCTCATCTGACAGACCATCGGGCTGAACGCTCCACCCGCCGTCCAGCAGTACAACATGACGGAACTCCAGCCCTTTTGCCGAATGCACAGTTCCGAGATAGAGCCCCTCCTTGGGCTGTTGGCGCAACTCACGAGCATAGTCGTACAGCCAATCGACCAGGGCACCACTACCCAGTTGGCAGTCTCCCAGCTCTCCTTGCATTTGCTCAAAAGCCGTCTGGAAAAAACTCGTCCACTCAGCATCATCCTGCAGATTGCTGCTCGACAAGTGCTGCCATGCATCCGCTGCGCACAGGGAGCCTTCAATACCTCGCAGATGGTCGATTACCAGCACGAAACTACGCTGCCGAGTAATTGGCAATGCCGCTTCCTTGTCCGCCGCCAAGAAATAGGGAATATCGTGCTGCTCGCACCAGGCCTGAATCGGCCACAGATAGCGGTGAGTCCGAGCCAGAATCGCACAGCCATTCCAGCCGCCTTGTTCAAGCGCTAACAACCGCCCCAACTCTGCCATGGCGGCCTGGGCCTGCAAATTACCCTGCTCGCGGTCGCGAGGATCGATCAGCACACGTAGCACCCGACCGTTTCGCTGCTCATCCAATTCCTCCCATACCCCGCCGGCAGGTAATTCCTGCCGTGCCCAATTGATACGGATGGGGTTGGCCTCTTTCAGACGCTCAAGATTCTGGCCGATGAGCTGGTTGGCAGCCTCAATGATCCGCGAAGAAGAACGGTAGTTATCGACCAGGAAACTGGTCGACGCAGAATAGTCCTCGCGGAAACGCTCGATATAACGGTTATTGGTGTCGCGCCAGGCATAGATGTTCTGGTCGTCATCCCCCACCGCCATGATGCACAACCGGCCATCCTCTTCCGTGTGACGTCCGGCAAGGGCACTCACCAACCGATATTGAAGACTGTCGATGTCCTGGTATTCGTCTACCAGGATGTAACGGTACCCGCGCAGCAACTGCTCACGCAGGTCGTCTTCCCCTTCCACATTGCGCTTACCCTCCAGCAGCTCCACAGCCTCGCTCAGCACCCGCTTGAGTGTTGGCTCGTCGACCGTGTCGCCTCGCCCAAAGCGGGTGCCGGTCAATCGCATGGCCATGCTGTGATAGGTCAGAACGCTGACTCCGTAGGCGTCAGCCCCGACCAGAGCCAACAACCGTTTGCGGATCTCGTTCGCCGCATGACGGTTGAAGGTCAGTGCCACGATACTGGTCGCCGGCACTCGCCGTACCCGCAACAGGTAGGCAATGCGGTGCACGATCACGCGAGTCTTGCCGGAGCCCGGGCCGGCCAGCACCAGCCGATTGATGTCGTCATCGTCGGCGACGATCAGTTTCTGGGTGGTGTTCAACGACTCGATGATGGACTTCCACGACTCCTCACTGGTCGCCAGCTTGAGCACGTCCTCCCTTCCGACGAAATGGCGCTTGATAAATGCCTGCTTGGAATCGGTGAAATAATCCAGGACCAGACGCAACGCCTCAGCCATTTCCTGCAACGCCACTTCGGCATACTCACGCATCACATGGACCTGGATGCGCTTCTCGCGATAATGCTCGTCGAGCCGCAGGTAGTCTTCCTTGAGGAAGGTCTTGCGCTTGTCCTCCTTCTTGACCTCGATGGTCATGGCCCTGCGCATGACAGTCATGCCGTGATTGAGGGTCAAGATGTCCTGCCGGTGCAGGTAGAGCAGGACATGCTCGATGACTTTCCGACGCCTGATCATTGGAATCGAGTGCGACAGTTCGAGGTCAAACTCGATCACCTTGAGCAACTCGCCGAAACTCGTTTCGACCAGCAGATCCGCACCACGTAATCCCGTGGGTAGCTTACCGATCAAGAGCTCCAGGAATTTGCTGGCCAATACGCGCCGGACCTCACCAAAGCGAACGATCTTCTCCCAGGAATGGCCACCCTTTATGCGCAGCTTCAAGTAGTCACGATTGAGCTGCCTGATCTCGAAACTGCTGCGCTGCTGACCATCGGCATCATGGTCCTGGGCAAGACTGCGTAACAGTCGCAACACGTGCAGAGGAAGTAGCTCCTCCAGCGCGGTGGCGGCCTTGAGCTCGGCGGTCAACGGTGGCAGGTTCAGATCTTGCCAACCGCCCTGATCGGCATCCGGGGCTTGCTCACGCAGGCACCGGAACAGGGCCTGTTCCAACTGCAGGGAGTTTTGCAAACGCTGGTTAGAAGCCCCCGCCACCCCATAGCGCAAGTACAAGGTGATCTGCGAATCGTTGATCAGCAGCCCCATTTTCTCCAGTTGCTTGAGTGCGCTGGCAACCTCCTCCGACTCCAGACCGGTCAACTGCATCAGTTGATCGGTGTTCACTTGCTCATCCGCTCCCGCTGCGTAGAGGTAGCGCAGAATGGTCCGGAACTCCCCCTGTCTCCGCTGTGATAGAGGTTCCTTCAGCAAACGCTTCTCGGCCTCCTCCTCGCTCACATCCAGGCGCGCCGGGAAAACCTGCGTGTGGTTCTCCTCCCGTTTGAGGTAATCGCCGCGTTCCAGCCAGGCGACCGCCGTCACGACCTTGGTTTCGGCATCACGCTCATCCGCGGAGAAGCTGGTTTCAACGTCATCGTCCAACAGGATTTCACCCGCCGTGATGACCAGATTGCCGCCTTTACGTCGATTACTCTCGATACGCAGCTTGCGCAGGATCTGCTGAATATCTCGAATGCTGAGCTTCGAGCGCTCACTCATCCCAAACTGGGTCTCGATATCCTGCGGGTCGTACAACAACACACAGCGTGCGTCAGCCTGATCTCGCCCGGCCCTGCCCGCCTCCTGCAGATAGTTCTCCAGCGACCCCGGAATGTCAGCATGTACAACGAGACGGATATCGGGCTTGTCCACGCCCATACCAAAGGCGTTGGTGGCGACGATGATCCTCAATCGCCCGGCCTTGAAGTCGTCCTGGATATCCGTTTTGGTATTGGGATCAATACCGGCATGAAAGTGCCTGCAAGACCACCCTTGCCCGATCAGAAAGTCCGAAAGCTCCTCAGCATTTTTGCGACTGGAAACAAAGACGACCGCACCGCCCTCCTGTCGGTCCAGATGATCATGCAACAAACTGTCCGTGCGAACCCATTTCTCCGCCCGAGGGCAAGGCAACACGTCGAAGTTCAAGTTCGTCCGCTCATGCCCGCCAGGAAAAACCTTGAACTCGATGCCCAGGCTGTCCTGGAAGTGGCTCTGGATGTCAGCTAACACATCCGGCTTGGCTGTGGCGGTAAAACAGCCTATCTGCGCCAGCCGGCCAGCACCGGTATATTCCCGGATGAATCGGGACACATAGAGATAGTCGGGCCGGAAATCACTCCCCCACTTCGACAGGCAGTGCGCCTCGTCGAAAATCCAGGCACCAATCTGACGCTGGCCGATCGCTCTTCGGAAAGCCTTGTTACGGAACTGCTCGGGCGACACCAGCAGAATGCCGACATCGCCCATCAGAACCTTCTCCAGCACATCAGCACGCTCCGGCATACTCAGCAGGCCATTCAGCGCCGCAGCGCACTGAACGTTGAACTTCAGCAGCCCATCCACCTGGTCTTTCATCAGCGACTGCAACGGCGAAACAATAACGGTCAGGCTGCCGTTACGATGGAAACGATTTAACGCCGGCAACTGATAACACAGCGATTTGCCACCTGCCGTCGCCAGAATGGCCAGCACATGCTGACCCCGCATCCCCGCCAGCACGATGTCGTGCTGCAAGCTCATTCCAGGCTTCTCGTAACGAAAACGGGGAAAATCGAAGTAGCGTTTGAGCTCATGGAGCGGATCATGGGTCGTCTGACAGTACTGACAATCCTCCCGCTCACATGGCACGTCACGCAGCTCAGAGAGCAGTCGATCAACCTGCGGAAACTGATGGCGAACCCAGGGCGCCAACACCGAGTTGCCACCGGACACCCGGAGCCAGGCCAGCGCATAAGCCAACGACCAATGCAGCTCCGCTCGCTGAAGATCCTCACCGAGCAGTTGCTCAAGCCGTGTGCGGCATACCTTCAAGTCTCGCTGCAGCGCCGGATCCGTTTCTTGCAGGAGTTGCGGAAGGAGCGCCTCAAGCTCAGAGATCGACACCGGGGCTTGTCCAGTCAGGGAGGCGAAGAACGCCCCCAGATCATCCTCGAGGCTAGGAGCCAACAACGTCTGATAGCAGAGCAGTTCCTGCCGGTTGACCTCATTCAAATGCGTGAAAGCCTGGCGCTGATCCTGAAAAAGAACCAGCGTCGAACGGCAGTCGGATAGCGGTGAATTGAGGCTTTCGCGGGTCAGTTTGTAATCCTTGATCAACCGATGATAAGGATTCTGTGGAAACGCTAACGGAGACAGACGCAGCGTGTCGATGACCGGAAGCGCATGCAGTGCCAGCTCCGGCGCATGGCTACGCAAAATCGGCAAGTCATGCCCAATGACGTTATGCCCCAGCACGAAGCTTGCCCCGGCAGACAGCGTATCCAACTGCCGTAGAGCCGGAATGGGGCTACCGGATATGCGGAGCTCCAGCTCTTCCCCGATATCAGGACGAAGGCCACCCAGCATAGTGAGACGAGCAGGCTTATCGCCCTTCGGCGGCACGGCTTCAAGGTCGAAGATCAGCCCTTGGAGCTGAGTAAAAAGCGACATCCCGGGCAATCCTTGCATCAAGAGTTATGTCATTTTGATGGCAAATCATCACCCGGCAAGACCGTTAAGTCCACCTCAGTGCGACATTAGTCCTACAGGCTTACCGGATCATTGACAAAGGACTTGAGGACTTCTGGTAAGGAGATATCCATAGCGCCATTCATGACGCTCATGGCTTTGTGTGCTTTTGACAAAACTTGCCAAAGCACTCGCCAACAGCCCAGCCTCGCCAGTACTAAGGAAATATCGGATTACGATGCCGACTACGACGTTATGCGCCAGCACCATGGGCTGTTGCAGTGACACCCCGCCAGCAAACGTAGCGGGGCTGTTTTCTCAGAACCTCAATCAATCCGACGGCTGTTGATCAGTTGAATACGTCCCTTCAAGCAGCGCATCCACCACCGCCCGCGCTACTTCCACCGAATGCAGCATGCCCCAGAACAACGCCCGCTCGACGGGGTTGGTATGCAGGCTGATTTCGTCGCCATTGAGCTCCGCCGTTTCGAGCAGGTTCGAAACGTAGGTCAGTGCATCCTGAGCACTCACACCAGGCTGGATGGCAAACAGCGTGGGCTTGTACGGTGCTTCGGGAATGACAGGCTTGGAGCAAGTGAATGCCAAGGTATCGAGCAAACGGGGCGTGCCTGCCGGAACCGACTCGGGGTCGCTGGATGGGGTATCAGAGTGTTTACGCAGGTACATCGCCCTGTCGGCAGTGCTGAGCGCTTTGTGAACCGGCGGCGGATCGGGGGTTATCTTCTTGGTCATGGAGAGTCTCCTACTTAGGCAAGGGATTC
This sequence comes from Pseudomonas sp. MWU13-2862, assembly GCF_023242495.1. NCBI lineage: Bacteria > Pseudomonadati > Pseudomonadota > Gammaproteobacteria > Pseudomonadales > Pseudomonadaceae > Pseudomonas > Pseudomonas sp. MWU13-2862. The sequence goes on from NZ_JALMEZ010000018.1 coordinate 40,527, forward strand.
ATCCACTCTTGCTGCGACACAAGGGTGGCGAACTGCACGCAGGTTCGCAGACCGGTAAGTAGGAACCGGCAGGGCTAAGCCTCCTGCGCACAGCTCGCCATAACGCGAACACCAAAAAGCCGCTTTCGCGGCGCTGTGCGCCTACTTACGACCGGGCTGCGAAACCCGCATCGCTGAATTTGCAGCGACAGTCGAACTGTAGCCCTGGCGTTCGGCGCACACCATATTCTCCCATGCCTGAAACGCGTGGGAAATATGAGATTTTTTGGCGGGCAATTTCGCTTCAGGCACTGCTGAGCTGCGCCTGAAGCGACGAGGGAAAATAAATCAGTCAGCTTTTCGGGTCGAAAGGCGCACAAAGGTGTCGATAGGATGGCCTTTTGATAGTATATTTTACTGATCCTGCGAACCTAGCCCTGTTTTCGACTAGGTCTCAGTAGGAGTTACCTTTAGGGGCAGTTGAAATGCTCATGAAAGTTTAAATAATTACTTGTCGCAACAATAATGATAGGGAAATCAAATGCACATAACAAAACTAGTAATTGAAAAACTTTTTGGCCGATTTGATTACGCAATAGATATAAACAACCCACAGAATGGCATTACAATCTTAACAGCCCCAAATGGATATGGCAAATCAACAATACTGAAAATCCTCCAGTCCTTTGCCTCGGGAGACTATTATTATTTCATCAGAGAAAAATTTGACAGTATAACTATTTTTTTTGACTCTGCCCCCTCAGTCAAAATATCTCAAGAAGAAGGAGACATTAGAGGGCAGCAAGTAACATTTTCGTGCGGGTTAATGACTACAAAAATTAAGGACCCATTTGAAGAAAATGGTGATGATCGGACTTTTTTCATTGATCGTGCGTTACCTTTTTTGACAAGAACTGGCCCACGATCTTGGCGACACGACAGATCCGGCGAGCACTTGGATAGAATAGACATACTTTCACGTTACGGAGACCATCCGGCGCTTAGGCGAAAATTCAGGAAAGAAGAATGGCTTGAGAACATCAGAAAATCTCTCAAAGTTTTCTCCATCCCCACAAACCGTTTGAAGGTTGCAGATCCAGATGGAGGCGACGGTGACTCTAGTGCATTGATGGTTGCATCAATTGCTAAAGATATTGCCGGTCGCATTCAAGCGGCAATCCGCCACCAATTTGAAGCTGGTAGGCTTAGAGAGACTAGCTTTCCGACGAGACTTATTGACTCCCTATCAAAATCCCACATCCCTGCAAGGGAATCAATTGCCGAATCAATCGACGCGGTTCAAGATTTCGAGAACCGCTTTGCCCGCCTAGGCTTGTTGCCCCACACAGGAACTACTCAACAATTAAGCATTCATGCGCAATTGACTGAGCCATCTACACTAGTCGTTTTAAAGACTTATCTAGACGATATCAGGGATAAATTCTCACTTTTAAACTCGCTAGCGGATAAGCTAGACGTTTTTACCAGCTCGATAAATGAACTTTTTACATTTACGTCTGCGGAAACCTCTGCCGACGAAGGAATTATCATTCGAAGCTCAGACGGAAATAAAGACAAGCTTCAGCTCAATGTACTTTCATCCGGCGAACAGCACCTGATTGTGCTTATTGGGAAGCTTGTATTTAACACCGAACCTGGATCTCTGATATTAATTGATGAGCCAGAAATTTCTTTCCATCCAGAGTGGCAAGAAAAATTCCTGAACATCATTGAAGACATTCGAAAGGTTACAAAATTTACAGCTCTTGTCGCCACTCACTCGCCCATAATGATAGGAGACAGGTGGGAAACTGCTATCGAACTCGCAGAGCTTTATCGTCACGGCGGAGGGGATATTTAATGGCCAGTACGCTAAAAAAATATCAAACCAACCCCAAAAACCTGCTAGAAACAGCCATAGCCTTTTATCGGTCTAAGAAAATCAAAACTGCCGTGGTTGAGGGGACTTGTGATCGACGGTTCCTACAGCAGTGGACCAAATTTGATGCCCCCATAAGATTCGACGGTTTTGACGGCAAGGACCTCGTCTTGAAGGCATATGACGGAGCTCAAACCGGAGCCTTTTTAAAGCATGATTTTCTTTACTTCTTCTCTGATATCGATTTCGACGAGATCACAGGAGAAAATATAGTCGAGCATCCGAAATATATAAATAATGCATATTGCAGCACGACAAAAAAAGTCGAATATAATGATCTAGAGATATTTCTTATTAACACCGCCGCCCTGGAAAAGGTGCTAGTAAATCATGACATTGAAGCCTCTGAGGCCAATGTTATTAGAGACAGACTTGAATCCACTTCAAGATTAGCTGGTTCATTCCGCGCAGCCGATATTTTGGTCACAAAGAAAAATGGGTTACGTAGAAGCATTTTAAATGGCCTAGAGCCATCTGCCTATTTTAATTCAAAAACGATCACTCTTGATAGAGATGCTCTTTTAGATCAGATGCCACGCTGGGCAAACCATCCAAACTATCTGGATGAATTGATCGATGAAGCCGACACTATGGCTTCGTCCGCGGTTTCTCCTTGGTCTCTAAGTAGAGGGCATGACGTAACGGAGTTTTTAGCCTTGCACTTGACTGCAAGGACAAAATATCAAATAGCACGCGAGAGACTTGAACTTATGCTTAGGCTCGCCTGTGAGCTTGATGAATACAAGAACAGCCCTATGGGAAGGAAACTTTTAGCGAGCAAGGAGGATTGCTTCCTTAAATAGCCACATATAAAAATGGCCATTTTAGGCCCGAACTTTATGAGTTTTTGTATATTAAACCTTCTGATCATCAAGACATTATCAGGGATGATCAGAAGGCTACTTATCAACAGCGAACCTAGAACATAAATCACGTTGCAGTCGCGTAGAAAACTAATCAACCGAGACTAAAAACTTCCGAACTCTATCTGATGCCATTTCTAAGGCCATATTTACAACCCGCCCCTTCACTCTTAGGACCAAATCCTCGCCATGAATCGAATATTTTTTCCTAAGAGACTCAGCTATTTTCATGGCCCGAAAACCATAATGGCCAATCAAGTTCGCGAGCGCATCCTCAATATCAGGAGGATCCGCACTGAAATCCAACTTCATTCTGACCATCTCAGAACCGAGTTTAAATTCATTATCTAACCAGGCAATCTGAGCAGCAATTCCTTGATCAATTCTCCCTAGCTCCGGTGGCTGAATTTCACTCTGAGGCTTTTGCATGACGGGTAGTTGTTGCTTCCCCAAGCATGCGCTTTGTAGTCGTCCATTTCCTCAGTGTAACTCCAATAAGCCCTAGCACAGTTCATATCCAGAAGATCAAGCTTTGTTATCAAATGGACCGCATCAATTTTGGCGTTCCTCATCTCTTCCCGCTTTTTTGTGTGGGAGTCCCTAATCCACTGAAATACTCCCCCTACTAGCGCTGCCGTGGTGCCGCTTCCAAGCGCAATCTTTATGACATCCCAAGTCTCGATAACTGTGGTTATTGGCTCAACCATGAACTAAGCAATCCTTTTCATTACGTAGATAACAGCCGCTATGGCGCTCAGGTCCTTCCTATCAAGATACCGTTCGGGACGGATTTGCTTTTTTGCACCAACCTTTCTCTATGACCGACCTTGCCTCGATGCTCTCACATCACATATGCAGCTCAAGAGTCTCAAAAATCGCCTTGTCCAAGGAGAAGCCTCACTCACCTTGCTCATCTCGAAGAAAGGGGATGTATTTATTTACTCTAAACAAATACGTCCTCTTTCCTCTTATTTTCTCCTAAGGAGCCTTTTTATTCATATGGCCAATGACTCTGTCCATCAAGTCCTTGAGAGGCTGAACACGCGCCGCAAGCGCTTCTTTTTCCTGCTTATGCCAGCCGATAAAAACACCTTCGAGGCGGCACTTCCATCTAAATGAGCCATCAAAATTAACGTCCGCCAAAACTTCAAACACCGGACCTCCACTTGTTCCGCTGAAGCTTGGAGGATTTGCGGATTTCATCTTTGTATCAATTACTCGTTTCTTATCAAAGCGAAAGCCAATAGGGTTTGCGATGTGGGATTTAGCGGTAGGCTTTTCAATACGATCAGTGAAGCTCGTTCCATGAGTAACGATTTGGGTCTGGTTGAGTCGTGGATTTAATCCGTTTTTTGACCCCGGATATCCCACTGTGACCCAGAGCCCAATTGGGGAGTACTGACTCTCAAGGTCGTCAAGAGGAACGGCTTTCAGTCGGTCAATCCCAGACTTGATAAACCAAGCCTCGTGCAGAGGCGCGATGGCGATATCGTCCACAAAACATCTAACAAAAGGCATACCATTCAGCAATGCGCCCTTCCCATTGATATTCACGCCGAACTGACGTTTTGGGTCCTGGTCTTCGAAGACATGAGCAGCTGTGACCAGAAAATAAATCCCTCGGCGAACCGCGAAGAAACTAGAGCCTATTAGATCAGCTGCGCCGGTGACTTTGCCGCTCTTACTGATCTGCTCAATGAAGAGCGGAGCCGTGCATTGTCCCCATTTTTTGATCACGTCATCAACATGCTCCAAAAAATTGTCTTCTCTAAAAGGCAGGTAAATTGACATGGCTTTCCTTTTTCAGAATTTTCGTTGGTTACATGGCAAGAACACGAGGGACCTCAGCCAGAGGTGAACGCGAAGAACTGTATAAATATACAGCCTAATCGTTTGACTATTCAATGGGTCACGACGGTTATTGTTGCGGGGAGGGAAGCGCCACTGCTGTAACCCAAACCAGCGGACTAGCCTTTCGATCTTGGTCTTGACGGGGCAAATGCTGCCCTCATTCTTGAGAGCTGCCAATGAGTGCTCAAGCGAACATCAGTTTCCCTGCAGCCACCAAGCCTCTCACGTGCACCGACTGTAGTGGTCTAATGCTTCCGGACACCCATTTAGGCGAGAATGCTCGCCAGGTAGAAGTGGCTGATGGCCAAACAACGCCGTTCCTTTTCCGCTGCTCAGTTTTTCTCACATCTAGAGCAGCATGCTCATCGAACCGAACACTTTTGCCCAGACGGCGCCTTAGGCTGAAGCATACTGGGAAGCGAGAAACCCTGCTTACCAAAGCTCACCAACTCATACCCCACAAAAGGGCATTTCACCTGAGTTGTGCCGTCGTTGGAAGTGACGCTATTGATACCGAGGTAGACCTCATAGTTCTTACCCTTTTCAAAGGTAAAAACACCTGCCTGCTCCGAACACTGCATATAGCTACTGCCGTAGCTACCCGCCTGCAGCGTCTGTAGCACCAGCACAAATGGCTTGCCCGCAGGCACCCGGTACTCGGCCACCATTTCCGAATAGTTGCCTTCAGCCATTCTCGTCGCGCCCAGGTAGTCACTCAGCTTCGGCGCAAAACGCGCAGGCATATCCAACCGCGGTGGTACCACGGGTGACTGCGGATAATTGATTGCCGGCAGATGATCACCATAGAAGCGCCCCGCCTTGGCCAAGCCCTGCTCATTCCCCACACAACCGTCGTACACGCCGCCCCGCACCTCACCATTGGTGATCACGCGAAGTTGGGCAGTGTCAGTACCTGGGGCGGGCTCTAAATAAGGTACCCAGGGCCGAGCGCCGCAGGCAGTGAGCAGCATCAGGCTGGCATACAGCGGAACTTGCTTCAGGAACATGAGATTGCCCCCTCGCATACGACAGAGACGGCATGAAGCTGCGCCAGACAAGCAATGTGCATAGATCCCTCTATAGGTGTTTCAGGTGGGCGGGCTTTAAAAGTGACGCGCATAAAAAAGCCCAACCTCTGAAGATTGGGCTTTTTCAAAAATATGGTCGGGACGGAGTGATTCGAACACTCGACCCCTAGCACCCCATGCTAGTGCGCTACCGGACTGCGCTACGCCCCGACTAGGCGTGAAACTGGGTTTTGCTTCTTGTGGAAGCGAGGAGAAATATACCGCAAGCTTTTGAAATGTCAAAGTATTTTAAAACCTTGAATCACTTCTTCAGCACCACCAGCACATCCTCAAGCTCCGAGATCATCTGGCGGATCAGTTGCTTGTACTGGGTGCTGTCATCCTTGGCCTCATCGCCGGAGAGACGCAGACGCGCCCCGCCGATGGTGAACCCCTGGTCGTACAGCAACGCGCGAATCTGCCGGATCATCAGCACGTCATGGCGCTGATAATACCGGCGATTGCCACCACGCTTGGCGGGGTTGAGTTGAGGAAACTCCTGTTCCCAGTAACGCAGCACGTGCGGTTTTACCGCACACAGCTCACTGACTTCACCAATGGTGAAGTAGCGTTTGCCTGGGATCGGCGGAAGCTCGTCGTTATGACTTGGTTCCAGCATAGGCCTCAACTCGGGCTTTCAACTTCTGCCCTGGACGAAAGGTGACCACACGGCGAGCCGTGATCGGGATTTCTTCTCCCGTTTTTGGATTGCGGCCAGGCCGCTGGCGTTTATCCCGCAAGTCAAAATTGCCGAAACCCGACAGTTTGACCTGCTCGTTGTCTTCGAGAGCGTGTCTGATTTCTTCAAAAAACAGTTCGACCAATTCCTTGGCCTCCCGTTTGTTCAGACCCAGCTCCTCGTAGAGACGTTCCGCCATTTCAGCTTTCGTCAGAGCCCCCATACGTCACTTCCTTAACGTGGCGTTCAACCTGGTTTCGAGCGAGGTGAGGATATTTTGCGTCGTGGAATTCACCTCATCGTCATTAAGAGTGCGCGATGGATGCTGCCAGGTCAAGCCAACTGCAAGGCTTTTTCTATGCGGATCAATGCCTTTACCCTCATAGACGTCAAAGAGCCTGAGCTCTGTGAGCCATTCGCCTGCATTTTCACGGATTACGTCCAGCACGGCACTGGAGGCCACGCCTTTGTCCGCCAGCAACGCCAGGTCACGACGCACTTCAGGAAAGCGCGACAGCTCGCTGAATTTAGGCATTTTTCCCAACGCCACTTCAGCCAATACCAGCTCGAAAACGAAGACCGGACGGTCGAGACCGAGGGTTTTCGACAATTCGGGGTGGATTGCGCCGATGAAACCGACCAGACGCCCTTCCCGCTCGATGCGCGCGGTCTGACCCGGGTGCAATGCAGGGTGTTTGCCCGGCACGAAGGTGAACGAATCCAGCGCACCGGCAAAGCCCAGCAGCGCTTCCACGTCAGCCTTGACGTCGAAGAAGTCGACAGTGTCGCGACCCTGTGCCCAGCCTTCCGGCAGACGGCTGCCGCACACCACGCCAGCCAGCATCGGCTCTTGCTTCAGGCCTTCCAGCTGACCGACAAAACGCAGGCCGCTTTCGAACAGACGCACGCGATCCTGCTGACGGTTCAGGTTGTGCTGCAACGCCTTGACCAGACCTGGCCACAGGGACGAGCGCATGGCCGCCATGTCGTTGGAGATCGGGTTGGCCAACAGCAACGGCTCGACGCCCGGGTTGAACAGTTCGAACTGTTTCGGATCGATGAAGCTGTAGGTGATCGCTTCCTGGTAACCACGGGCCACCAGCAGGCGACGCAGCTCAGGCAGGTCGCTACGGGCTTCAGCCTTGGCTTGTGGCGCCAGGCGGGCTTGTGGGTAACGAACCGGCAGGCGGTTGTAGCCGTACAGGCGCGCCAGTTCTTCGATCAGGTCGACTTCCAGGCTGATATCGAAGCGATGGCTTGGTACTTCTACCTGCCACTGCCCTGCTCCGCTGGCGACAATGCCCAGGCCCAGGCCGGACAACAGGCGCTCGACCTGCGGTGCGTCCATTTCCATGCCCAGCATCTGGGTGATGCGTTCGGCACGCAGGGTCACCGGAGCAATGGAAGGCAGGTGCGCTTCGCTGACGGTTTCGATGATCGGGCCGGCTTCGCCACCGGTGATTTCCAGCAGCAGGCCAGTGGCGCGCTCCATGGCTTCACGGGCCAGTTGCCAGTCCACGCCACGCTCGTAGCGGTGCGAGGCATCGGTGTGCAGGCCATAGGAACGGGCCTTGCCAGCGACGGCGATCTGATCGAAGAACGCGCTTTCAAGGAAGATGTCACGGGTGGTCGCGGTGTTGACGCCGCTGTGCTCGCCCCCCATCACGCCGGCAATCGCCAGGGCACGGGTATGGTCGGCAATCACCAGGGTATCGCTACGCAGGGTGACTTCCTGACCGTCGAGCAGCACCAGCTTCTCGCCCTCTTCAGCCATGCGCACGCGGATGCCGCCATTGATCTCGGAGAGATCGAAAGCGTGCAGCGGCTGGCCCAGCTCGATCATCACGTAGTTGGTGATGTCGACGGCGGCGTCGATGCTGCGTACGTCGGAACGACGCAGGCGCTCAACCATCCACAGTGGCGTCGGCTTCGACAGGTCGACGTTACGGATCACACGGCCCAGGTAACGCGGGCAGGCTGCCGGCGCCAGGACTTCGATCGAACGGACTTCGTCGTGTACAGCAGGTACAGCCGGCACTACCGGACGGACGACCGGAGCGGCATACAGCGCGCCAACTTCACGGGCCAGACCGGCCAGGGACAGGCAGTCGCCACGGTTCGGGGTCAGGTCGACCTCGATGCTGGCATCGTCCAGGCTCAGGTAGACACGAATGTCTTCGCCGACCGGCGCATCGGCCGCCAGCTCCATCAGGCCGTCATTGCCTTCACCGACCTGCAGCTCGGCTTGCGAGCAGAGCATGCCGTTGGACTCGACACCGCGCAGCTTAGCCTTCTTGATCTTGAAGTCGCCGGGCAGTTCAGCACCGATCATCGCGAACGGGATCTTCAAGCCCGGGCGCACATTCGGCGCGCCGCAGACAACCTGGAAGGTCTCCGAACCATTGCTGACCTGGCACACACGCAGCTTGTCGGCATCCGGGTGCTGTTCGGTGCTGAGGACTTCACCGACAACCACACCACTGAACGCACCGGCGGCCGGCGTGACGCTATCGACCTCAAGACCGGCCATGGACAGACGAGCGACCAGCTCGTCGCGGCTCACTTGCGGGCTTACCCAGCCACGCAGCCATTGTTCACTGAATTTCATCCTGCTCTCCTAATAGATTCGTTACGGGTCGCGACCTAGCGAAATTGCGCGAGGAACCGCAAGTCGTTGTCGAAGAACAGGCGCAAGTCGTTCACGCCGTAACGCAGCATGGCCAGGCGTTCAACGCCCATGCCGAAGGCAAAGCCCTGGAACTCTTCCGGGTCGATCCCGGACATGCGCAGCACGTTCGGGTGAACCATGCCGCAGCCCATGACTTCCAGCCAGCCGGTCTGCTTGCAGACGCGGCAGCCTTTACCGCTGCACATCACGCATTCCATGTCGACTTCAGCGGACGGCTCGGTGAACGGGAAGTAGGAAGGACGGAAACGCACCGCCAGTTCCTTCTCGAAGAACACCCGCAGGAACTCTTCGATGGTGCCTTTCAGGTCGGCGAAGTTGATGTCGCGATCAACCAGCAGGCCTTCGACCTGGTGGAACATCGGCGAGTGGGTGATATCCGAGTCGCTACGGTACACACGGCCTGGACAGACGATGCGGATCGGCGGCTTTTTCGATTCCATGGTGCGGACCTGTACCGGCGAGGTATGGGTGCGCAGCAACATGTTGGCATTGAAATAGAAGGTGTCATGCATCGACCGGGCCGGGTGATGGCCTGGGATGTTGAGCGCTTCGAAGTTGTGGTAATCGTCTTCCACCTCGGGACCTTCGGCGATGCCGTAGCCGATGTGGGTGAAAAATTGTTCGACACGTTCCAGAGTCCGGGTAACCGGATGCAAACCACCGGAAGTCTGGCCGCGGCCAGGCAGGGTCACGTCAATGGACTCGGCCGCGAGCTTGGTGGCCAGGTCGGCCTCCTCGAACGACGCCTTGCGCGCATTGAGAACCTCTGTGACACGCTCCTTGGCGACGTTGATCAGCGCACCGACTTGCGGACGCTCTTCTGCTGGCAAGCTGCCCAGGGTCTTCATCACCTGAGTCAATTCACCTTTCTTGCCAAGGTACTGAACCCGGATTTGCTCCAGGGCATTGATATCTTCAGCGCTTTGCACAGCCTCGAGAGCTTGAGAGACCAGCGCGTCCAGGTTTTCCATGTACAGACTCCAGATACGAAATAGGGGAAGAGCTTAAAGGCTCTTCCCCTATTTATGACGTTTGACACCGAGCCCCGCAAAAACGAAACCCGGTGATTGTCGGGGGGTACTTAAGCCAAGGTGGCTTTAGCTTTCTCGACAATCGCAGCAAACACCGCTTTTTCGTTCACAGCCAGATCAGCCAGAACCTTACGGTCGATTTCGATCGACGCTTTTTTCAGGCCAGCGATGAAACGGCTGTAGGACAGACCGTTGATACGCGCACCAGCGTTGATACGAGCGATCCACAGAGCGCGGAACTGACGTTTTTTCTGACGACGGTCGCGGTAGGCGTATTGGCCTGCCTTGATGACCGCTTGCTTGGCAACACGGAATACGCGCGAGCGAGCGCCGTAGTAGCCTTTTGCAAGTTTCAGAATCTTTTTGTGACGCTTACGGGCAATGACGCCACGCTTTACACGAGCCATGAGTTACTTCCTCTATTCAACCAAAAATTAACGAAGGCGCAGCATGCGCTCGACTTTTGCCACGTCAGACGGATGCAGCAAGCTGCTACCGCGCAGTTGACGCTTACGCTTGGTCGACATTTTGGTCAGGATGTGGCTCTTGAAAGCGTGCTTGTGCTTGATGCCGTTAGCAGTTTTCAGAAACCGCTTGGCAGCACCACTTTTAGTTTTCATCTTTGGCATGTTCGGATACTCCGCATTCAGTTGATAAACATAACCGCAAGGCCTGCCGTGCCCTGGTGGTTACTTCTTCTTTTTCGGGGCGATGACCATAATAAGCTGGCGTCCTTCCATCTTAGGATGCTGTTCGACCGAACCGTACTCGAGCAGGTCACCTTCAACCCGCTTGAGGAGTTCCATCCCCAGCTCCTGGTGGGCCATCTCACGACCGCGGAATCTCAAGGAAACCTTGGCCCTGTCCCCATCACTCAGGAAACGTACCAGGTTGCGCAGTTTTACCTGGTAATCCCCTTCCTCCGTCCCTGGACGAAACTTGATTTCTTTAACCTGCACTTGCTTCTGGTTTTTCTTCGCAGCAGCAATTTGCTTTTTCTTTTCGAAAATCGACTTGCCGTAGTCCATCACCCGGCAGACGGGTGGCACTGCATCGGCGGAAATCTCCACCAGATCCAGTTTGGCTTCTTCGGCAATCCGAAGCGCTTCATCAATCGAGACGATGCCAATCTGCTCGCCATCAGCGCCAATTAACCGAACCTCGCGTGCCGAGATATTCTCGTTGATCGGGGCCTTCGGTGCAGCTCGTTTATCTTGTCTCATTTCACGCTTAATAGTAATTACTCCGAATCTGGGCGACCACGCCGGGAAACCGCTTGCGCGAGGAACTCGGCGAACTGGGCGACGGGCATCGAGCCCAGGTCAGCACCTTCACGAGTACGCACAGCGACAGTCTGCATCTCGACTTCCCGATCTCCGATAACCAAAAGATAGGGAACCTTGAGCAAAGTATGCTCGCGGATTTTAAAGCCGATCTTTTCATTTCTCAAGTCGGACTTGGCACGAAATCCGCTTTCGGCCAGAGTTTTTTCGACTTCGAGGGCAAAATCAGCCTGCTTGTCCGTGATATTCATGATCACGGCCTGGGTTGGCGCCAGCCAAGCAGGGAACGCACCCTCGTAGTGTTCGATCAGAATCCCGACGAAACGCTCGAAGGAGCCGAGAATCGCCCGGTGCAGCATGACCGGGTGCTTACGGCTGTTGTCTTCGGACACGTATTCGGCGCCCAAACGGATCGGCAGGTTGAAATCGAGCTGCAGGGTACCACACTGCCACACACGACCGAGACAGTCCTTGAGCGAAAATTCGATTTTCGGACCGTAGAAGGCGCCTTCGCCCGGCTGCAGGTCGTACGGCAGGCCGGCGCTGTCGAGCGCGGCAGCCAGTGCGCTTTCGGCGCGATCCCACAGTTCGTCGGAACCCACGCGCTTTTCAGGGCGGGTGGACAGCTTCATTTCGATGTCTTTGAAGCCGAAGTCGGCGTAGACATCCATGGTCAGCTTGATGAACGCCGCGGATTCAGCCTGCATCTGCTCTTCGGTGCAGAAGATGTGGGCGTCGTCCTGGGTGAAAGCCCGCACGCGCATGATGCCGTGCAGCGCACCCGATGGCTCGTTACGGTGGCAGGCACCGAACTCGGCCAGGCGCATCGGCAGCTCGCGGTAGCTCTTCAGGCCCTGGTTGAACACCTGCACGTGGCACGGGCAGTTCATCGGCTTGATGGCGTAGTCGCGGCTTTCCGACTGGGTGGTGAACATGTTTTCGGCGTAGTTGGCCCAGTGCCCGGATTTCTCCCACAGGGAGCGATCGACCACTTGCGGGGTCTTGATCTCCAGGTAGCCGTTGTCACGCTGCACCTTGCGCATGTACTGCTCGAGCACCTGGTACAGGGTCCAGCCGTTCGGGTGCCAGAACACCATGCCCGGCGCTTCTTCCTGGGTATGGAACAGACCCAGGCGCTTGCCGATCTTGCGATGGTCGCGTTTTTCCGCTTCTTCGATGCGCAGGACGTAAGCAGCCAGTTGCTTCTTGTCGGCCCAGGCCGTGCCATAGACGCGCTGCAGTTGCTCGTTCTTGGCATCACCACGCCAGTAGGCGCCGGACAGCTTGGTCAGTTTGAAGGATTTCAGGAAGCGGGTGTTCGGCACGTGCGGACCACGGCACATGTCGACGTATTCTTCGTGATAGTACAGACCCATGGCCTGTTCATTCGGCATGTCTTCGACCAGGCGCAGCTTGTAGTCTTCGCCGCGCTGGGTGAACACGTCGATGACTTCGGCGCGCGGCGTGACCTTCTTGATCACGTCGTAGTCTTTTTCGATCAGCAACTGCATGCGCTGCTCGATCGCGGCCAGGTCGTCCGGGGTGAACGGACGCTCGTAGGCGATATCGTAGTAAAAGCCTTCATCGATGACCGGACCGATGACCATTTTCGCCGTCGGGTACAGCTGCTTGACCGCATGGCCAACCAGGTGCGCGCAAGAGTGGCGAATGATCTCCAGCCCCTCTTCGTCCTTGGGCGTGATGATTTGCAGGGTCGCGTCGCTGTCGATCAGGTCGCAGGCGTCGACCAGCTTGCCGTTGACCTTGCCGGCCACGGTGGCCTTGGCCAGGCCGGCGCCAATGGAAGCGGCGACCTCGGCTACGGAAACCGGATGATCGAACGAACGTTGACTGCCGTCGGGAAGAGTAATAGTGGGCATGGCGCCTCCTCTCCTAGTGGTGACCCCTACCAAAGGTCACGTGGGTTGGGATGAGCAGCCAGTACGCGATTCGTCCAGCCGTTTAATGAAAAACGCCTGCCGCACAGTGGCAGGAGCCGTAAGGCCAACCGGAAGCGAACCAGAGTGACTGGAGTTCAAAAAAAGGGTTGATGGCTCGGTATCGAGCGCGAGACACGACTGCAATACCAAAAATAACCAAGTCTGGGATGCTAGCACAGATGAACGGTCATCGCCTCGTTCACAAACTGCTAAAGTCGCGGGGTTTTGTGTCAGGGCTGAACTTGCTCCACGCTCTCACCCTCAAATACCTAGAATGCAGCACCGTATCCACCCGTCTCCAAGGAGTACCCGAACATGCGTCTGATCCACCTTTTCGCCTTTGCCGCCCCGCTCGCCCTGCTGTTGCCACTGAGCGCGCAGGCCGCCTGGCCGGCCGGCGCCAAAGCCAGCTACATGAAAGACTGTGTTGGCGCGGCCAGCCAGAGCGTCAACCCGACCGTGGCCAAGCAGCACTGCACCTGCGGCGCCGATGTCATCGAGAAAAAATTCACCTCCGAGGAAATCACTCAGTTGATGAACTCCAAGACCATGCCGCCGGAGGAGCTGCGCAACCGCGCCTTGAAAGAAATCGCCGTCTGCAAGGTGCAGAAGTAACCCGCAGCCACGGGGCTTTTGGGCCTCAAACCGGGTGAAAAACAGCGGAAAAAGTGATTTTTATCAATATTTACGCAGCTTTTATGGGTTTTTTTAGGGGCTGTCGTTTTCAGTGAAAGCCTTTAAAACCGGGGCCTCCAGCCAATAAAACGGCTAAACAAAGGGCAACGGATGGGCAATCCGTTGCTGGGGGGGGCTCCCAAGTCGAACATTTCGACTATGATAGCCCAGTGTGCCCAGTTGGCCTGAGCAGCACAGTACTACTGAAAATATATGTTTCTTGGAGATACACCATGTCTAATCGCCAAACCGGCACCGTAAAATGGTTCAACGATGAAAAAGGCTTCGGCTTCATCACTCCTCAAGGTGGCGGTGACGACCTGTTCGTACACTTCAAAGCTATCGAAAGCGACGGTTTCAAAAGCCTGAAAGAAGGCCAGACCGTTTCCTTCGTGGCTGAGAAAGGCCAAAAGGGTATGCAAGCTGCACAGGTTCGTCCGGAGTAAGTTTCCGCGAACTGAAAAAACCCCGTCCATGCGACGGGGTTTTTTATGGGCGCTACAAAAGCCCGGCAGCCTTAACCGCAGTTGGCGCGAATGATTTTGCCGCTGCTGTCGGTGTTGAGATTCAGACGGTCCGAACGGTACTCCAGGGTCACCATGTCGTTAGGGCCGAGGACCCGTGCGCTCTGCGCGCCGCTACGGGTACGAGCCTGTTGCAGCAGCGCGGCCGTGGCCGTCTGGCCGATGGTGAAATCAGCGCCTTTGGCTTCACAACGATCGTAAGTGATCTGGGCGCCCGAGTCCTTGGCAGACTCTTTAGCCGCGGATGACTCGGAGGTGGAGCAACCCGCCAGTACCGACAGGGCGAACAGCGTCCCCAGGGATGCAAGCTTCCAAGGCATGAAGCCTCCTTCAAATAAAATAAGTAGAGTGCGTGCGACCGCGATTTGCACCATTGGTTGCACGCAAGGTGTCAGATCATCCGATTCCGACAGCCGCCGCTGACAAGTCTGCCTGAGCTGTCGGACGACTTCTGCGGGGAATCGTGACTGAATATGAACGAGCGCTGCCGCTCAGTAGATATCGATGTAATCGAAGGGCGGGTTGGGCCAGTTCTGCTTCAAGGCATTGTACACCTGCATGACCCAGACCTCGTCGGCGGCCGCGACCTTGCCGACGTAGCCGGAGCCCGCCGCCCAGGTTTCCAGGCGGAACAGCAGGTCGTCGATCTGCGCACCGCCGACAACCCCCGAGGAGATATAGGCCATACCCGAGCGCGTTACGCGCAGCTGGGTATGCACCTCGTCACTGGCCGCCGCGAGCATCTGGCGCACGGCGTCCTGGGTCAGGTTGTCAGGGTTGTTCAGATCGATTTGCATGTAGTCACTTAAGGCGTGCCAGACGCTCTGTCAGCAAGTTGAAGAAGCCTTGGGCATCGCCATTCTCGACCCAGAACACGTTCTTGGGCTGTTTCAGGCCGTCGTACCAGTCGACGATGGTCTGGCCGAAGGTCGGGCCTTCACGGCTGTCGATCACCAGGTTGACCTGACGTCCGCTGAACAGCTCGGGTTTGAGCAGGTAGGCGATAACGGTGGCGTCGTGTACCGGGCCGCCAGGAATACCGTAGTGTTCCATGTCGCCCTTGACGTATTCGTTGAGGATATCACTGACCACCTTGCTGGCGTTGTTGTTCAGTGCCGCGATCTGCTTCAGGCGCTCGTCGCTGGTGAGGATCTTGTGGGTCACGTCCAGCGGCAGGTAGGTCAGCTTGACGCCGCTCTTGAGTACCACTTCGGCGGCCTGGGGATCGGCGAACATATTGAATTCGGCGACCGGGGTGATATTGCCGCCGTTGAAGTGCGCACCGCCCATGACCACCACTTCCTTGATGCCCTGGGTGATCTCGGGGTCCTGGATCAAGGCCAGGGCCAGGTTGGTTTCTGGCCCGAGCATGGCCAGGGTGATGCTGTGGGGCTTGGCCGCGCGCAGGGTCTCGATCAGGTAGTTGACCGCGTTGCCCTTGGCCAGGGGCGCCTTGGGTTCATGCACGGCAACCCCGGAGATGCCTTCCTTGCCGTGGATATTCTCGGCATAGATCGGCGTGCGCATCAGCGGCTTGGGCGCACCGGCGTAGACCGGCACGTCTTCGCGCCCTGCCCACTCGCGGGCCAGGCGGGCATTACGCGAGGTCTTGTCCAGGCGCACGTTGCCGGCCACGGTGGTCAGCGCACGGATATGCAGCTCTTCCGGCGAGGCCAGGGCGAACAGCAGTGCCACCACATCATCGGCCCCCGGGTCGGTGTCGATGATCAGGTCGATCTTTTCCGCCGCCTGGGCGCCTGTAGCCGTGAGAAAGGACAAAATCAGCAGACTCCGAAACCAGCGTTGCAAGATCTGAGCATAGCGTTGCATAGCGCACTCCTTGTGCGAGAAAGAACAGTTAGAACGTAACGCCGGCCACCAGCACGACATTGCAGTAAGGCTGGCATTCACCGGTGCGGATCACAGCCCTGGCCTTGCGGTTGAGCACTTTGAATTCTTCATGGCTGAGCAACCGGCGCTGCCCCATGGCGCCCTCGGCGTTCAGCGCGTCGAGGTGTTCCAGCGCCGGTGGACGCTTGAGCAGGATTTCCTCGGCCAGCACATGGCTCTCCACCTGCATTTCGCTGAGTATCGTGCGCAGGGTGCTGACGAAATCGGGGATGCCGTGGGTCAGGGCCAGGTCGATCAGTTCCACACCCGGCGGGACCGGCAGGCCGGCGTCACCGATCACCACCATGTCGCCGTGGCCAAGGGAAGCGATCAGGCGCGACAGGGCAATATTGAGCAAAGGTGTTTTTTTCATGGCGATTTGAAACCTTGTACGTCGGACAAGTGGGGAATGGACGGCTGGGCGCCGGCACGGGTGACCGAGAGCGCCGCCGCGACCTGGCCGAAGCGAATGGCCTCGGCCTCGCTTTGCCCTTGGGCCAGCGCCGCCGCGAAGCCGCCGACAAAGGTGTCGCCGGCCGCCGTGGTATCGAGGGCCTTGACCTTCGGCGCCGGGAAATGCGCAAAGCCCTGGCCGTCGGCGAACAACGAACCCTGGGCACCGAGGGTGACAATCACCTTCCCTGCCCCGGCGGCCATCAGTTGGGTCGCGGCCGCCTGGGCACTCGCCAGGGAGTCCACCGGCAAGCCGCTCAGGGCCGAAGCCTCGCTTTCATTGGGAATCAGGTAGTCGATGGACGCGTACCAATCGGCCGGCAGCGGCGCGCTGGCCGGCGCCGGATTGAGGATCACGATCTTGCCCAGTTCGCGCCCACGCTTGAGCGTGTAGCCGACAGTCTCCATCGGCACTTCCAGCTGGCAGATGATCACATCCGCCTCCTGCAGCACCGCGTCAAACCCCTTGAGCACCTCGGGGGAGAGACAACCGTTGCCCCCGGCGACAATCACAATGGCGTTCTGGCTGTTGTCATCGACAACGATCAGCGCGACGCCACTGGACACACCCTGTGCTACGGTAACGGCCTGACAGTCGATCCCCTCCGCCAACAACGCATCGCGCAGTTGCGGACCATAGGCATCGTCACCCACGCAGCCGATCATCGACACCGTGGCCCCCAACCGCGCGGCCGCCACGGCCTGGTTCGCGCCCTTGCCGCCGGACACCGTGGCGAACGACTGGCCCACCAGGGTCTCCCCGGCCCGCGGCAAGCGCTCGGCACGGGTGACCAGGTCCATATTGAGGCTGCCCACCACCACTACTTTTGCTTGCATACATCAGTACCCATCAATTCGATTCAGCGGTATTGCGCAAACACACCCGGCACCGCGGCCGTCGATTCGCGCAGGACAATACTGGGTGTCACGATCCGCCGGTCAACCGCCAGTAGCGGCGTGGCGATCCGGTTCAAGAGCATTTCGGCCGCCGTTTCCCCCAGTTGGAGAATCGACTGGCCGACCGTGGTCAGCGCCGGGTAGACATAACGGCTCATCTGGATATCGTCGAAACCGATCACCGACAGCTCGCTGGGCACGCGGATATTGCGTTCCGCCGCCGCGCGCAATACACCGATGCCGAGCATGTCGTTGCCGGCGAAGATCGCGCTGGGCCGGTCCTGCTCCAGGAGCACGGCCGCCGCCTGATAACCGCCGGTGCTGGTGAAATCGCTTTCCACCACCCAGCGCTCGGGCACTTGCACGGACGCCTGTTCGAGCGCGCGCCGATAACCGGCCAGACGCATCTGCGCCACGCTGGTATCGGCCGGGCCACCGATAAAGGCAATCGCCCGATGCCCCAGTTCCAGCAGATGCCGGGTCGCGAGATAAGCGCCCTCTTCGTGGTCGATACGCACCAGATCGGCTTCGACCCCGGCAATGCCCCGGTCGACAATGACCATGGGCGTGCGCACCGCCGCCAAGCCGCCGGCAAAGCTGTCATCGCCGCCGGTGGAGGTGACGATCAAACCGTCGACCCGTTTCTCCAGCAGCACCCGCAGGTAGCTGCGCTGCTTGTCCGGGTCGTCATCGGAGTTGCAGAGGATCACGCAGTAGTTGTTGCGCTCGCAGTAATCCTCGATGCCCCGCGCCAGCTCGGCGAAGTACGGGTTGAGACTGTTGGGCACCAGCAGGCCGATGGTCGCGGTGGTCTTGGCTTTCAACGAGCGCGCCACGGCGCTGGGCACATAGTCGAGCTGGGCAATCGCCGCTTCGACCTTGAGCCGCACCTGCTCGCTCACCGGCCGCGTCTTGTTCAGCACATGGGACACCGTGGTGTAGGAGATCCCGGCCAACGCGGCCACATCCTTGATGGTAGCCATGCCTCAGGTCCGCCGACGGGCGCGTTGGCTGCGGTAGGTATCGAGTACCACCGCGATCACGATCACCGCACCGGTGATGATGCGTTTGGTCGGCTCGGTGGCGCCGATCTGCGCCAGCCCCGCCGCCAGCACCGAGATGATCAGTACGCCGAAGAAGGTGCTGATCACCGAACCACGGCCGCCCATCAGGCTGGTGCCGCCGATCACCACGGCGGCGATCACTTGCAGCTCCAGGCCGGAACCGGCATTCGGGTCCGCCGCTTCCAGGCGCGAGATCTGGAACAGCGCGGCGACACCGGCGAGCAGGCCCATCAGGCTGAACACCAGGATCTTGTAGGGCTTGGGATTGATCCCCGCCAGGCGCACGGCTTCCTCGTTGGTGCCGATGCCGATCAGGTAACGGCCGAACACGGTCCGCGTCAGCACCAGCTGGGCAACGACAATCACCAGCAAGGCAATGATGAACGACGGCGAAATACCAAAGGCCACCGGATTCGACAGCCAGGCGAACGAGTCGCCGATATAGGCGGTGCGCGAGCCGGTCATCTGGTAAGCCAGGCCCCGGGCCATTTCCAGCACACCGAGGGACACGATAAACGACGGAATGCGCCAGGCCACGGTGATCGATCCGGTCACGGTACCGGCCAGCGCCGCGCAGCCCATGCCCAGCACGGAAGCCGGCAACACGCCCCAGCCCCAACCGAGGATCGCCACGCTGACCGCCGAAGCCGCCAGGGCCAGGACCGAGCCCACCGACAGGTCGATGCCGCCGATGATCAGCACGAAGGTCATGCCCACCGCCAGCACCATCAGGTCGGGAATCTGGTTGGCCAGGGTGCTGAAGGTGTCATAGGAGAGGAAATGACTGCTCAGGCTGGAAAACAGGATGATCATGGCGAGCAACGCGCCCGCCAGGCCCAGGTAGGTGCCCAGGCCATAGAAGTGACGCGAGGTCTTGCCGGCAGAAGGTGCAGTTTTCATAGGGTATTCCTGGGCGCCGCTTCGTTGAGCAACGCATCACGTTTTTGGTAGCCGGCGAACGCGGCGGCAAGCAACTCATCCTGGGTCCAGCTCTCACGCTCGAAGGTCTCGATCAGGCGTCCGGCCGAGAGCACGCCGATGCGGTCGCAGATCAGCATCAGCTCGCGCAGGTCGCTGGACACCACCACCAGGGCCTTGCCCTGGCGGGTCAGTTCGCCCAACAAGGCGTAGATATCGAACTTGGCACCGACGTCGATCCCGCGGGTCGGTTCATCGAACAGCAGCACCGCGCAGTCGCGCTCCAGCCAACGGCCGATCACCACCTTCTGCTGGTTGCCGCCGGACAGCTCGGACACCAGTTGGTCCGGGCTGGAACTGCGAATGCGCATGGCATCGATCTGACGCCGTGCCAGTGCCGTCTCGTCACGGCCGTTGACCACGCCACCGCTGGAAATCGCCGGCATATTGCCCAGGGCGATATTGGCGCTGATGGATTGCGTCAGCAGCAACCCCTCACCCTTGCGGTCTTCAGTGATCAAAGCGATGCCATGACGCACCGCGTCGACCGGCGAACGAATGTCCGCGACCTGCGCCGAGGCGCCCAGGCCCACCGTGCCGCTGTCGGCGATATCCGCGCCGTAGATCAGCCGCAGCAGCTCGGTACGACCGGCACCGATCAGGCCGGAAATGCCGAAGATCTCACCGGCGCGCACTTCGAAGGAAACGTCGATCACCTTGTCCGCACGGCTCAGGCCCTTGACGGTCAGGGCCGGCGCGCCAATCTTGCGCACGCCCATGTCCATATGTTCGCCCAGCTCGCGGCCGACCATCAGGTTGACCAGTTGCTCGCTGTTGTAATTGGCCATCGGCTCGACGCAGACCAGGTTGCCGTCGCGCAAGACCGCTATGCGCTGGGCGACCCGGGCCAGTTCTTCGAGCCGGTGGGAGATATAGATGATCGCCACGCCACGGGCTTGCAGGCGGGTGATCTGGTCGAACAGCATCTCGACTTCGCGGGCCGTGAGCATCGCGGTCGGCTCGTCGAGAATCAGCACATGGCAATCGCCGATCAGGTTGCGGGCAATTTCCACCATCTGCTGGTGACCGATGCCCAACTCGCCCACCAGGGTGTCCGGGTCGATGGCGTCCAGGCCGACCTGGGCCATGGCTTCAATGGCGGCGCTGCGCAACTGCTTGCGGCTGATCCAGCCACCGTGGCTGGGCAGGTTGTCGAGAAACAGGTTTTCCGCCACGGACAACGTCGGCAGCAGATTGAGTTCCTGCATGACCATGCGGATACCCAGCTCTTCAGCCTGGGTCCGGCTGCCCGGGGTATAGGCGCGACCGTTGAACAGCATCTGCCCGGTGGTCGGTGTGACCAGCCCGCCGATGATCTTCGACAGCGTGCTTTTGCCGGCACCGTTTTCACCGGTCAGCGCCAACACTTCGCCGCGCAGCAACGTCAGGTCGATATTGCTGAGGACAGGTTGCGCATAGGTCTTGCCGATACCGCTGACCGACAGGACAGCGTTCGGAGCGGAAGATGACATAGGGAGTCTCCATGC
The DNA here is from genome assembly GCF_023242495.1 of Pseudomonas sp. MWU13-2862. Taxonomy (NCBI): domain Bacteria; kingdom Pseudomonadati; phylum Pseudomonadota; class Gammaproteobacteria; order Pseudomonadales; family Pseudomonadaceae; genus Pseudomonas; species Pseudomonas sp. MWU13-2862. The sequence goes on from NZ_JALMEZ010000018.1 coordinate 61,816, forward strand.
GCCCGCTCAGGACGAGCGGGCACGTTGAACGGCGAGAGGTTTACTTCTTCAGTACCAGCTCGACCGGGGTTTCGATCACGCCGTCCTTGCTGTCGACTTTTTCGCCCTTGATGATTTTCAGTGCGGTTTCGATGCCGAACACCGCCTGGCGGGCAGCGAACTGGTCGGCGGTGGCGAGCACACGACCGTCCTGGAGCATCGGTTTGATGGCGTTGATATTGTCATAACCCACCACTTGCACCTTGCCGGCCTTGCCCGCCGAACGGACGGCGGAGACCGCGCCCAGGGCCATGCTGTCGTTGCCGGCCAGCAGCGCCTTGAGGTTCGGGTATTCGTTGAGCATCGCCGAGGCCACCGCGTTGCCCTTGTCGATTTCCCAATCGCCGGACTGCACGGAGACGATCTTCATATCCCCGGCTTTCATCGCATCGGTGAAACCGGCGGTACGCATCTGGGCGTTGGTGGTGGTGGACACCCCTTCGATGATGCCGACTTCGTCACCGGCTTTCAGTTGCTTGGCCAGGTACTCGCCGACCAGGCGCGCGCCCTTGCGGTTGTCAGGCCCTACGAACGGGACTTCGATGCCCTTGCTTTTCAGCACGCCAGCGTCGAGCTGGTTGTCGATATTGATGACGACGATCCCGGCATCCTTGGCTTTCTTGATCACCGAGACCATGGCCTTGGAGTCGGCCGGGGCGATCACGATGGCGTTGACCTTGGAGACGATCATCTGGTTGACGATGTCGATCTGCGCAGTGGTGTCGGTTTCGTTCTTGATGCCGTTGGAGATCAGGTCGAAATCGGCGGTGTGGGCTTTCTGGTAATCCTTGGCGCCGTCTTCCATGGTGCGGAAGAACTCGTTGGCGAGGGATTTCATCACCAGGCCGACTTTGGGTTTGGCGGCGGCGTCGGCAGCAAAGGCCTGGGACAGCGGCAGGGTAGCGGAGGCGGCAGCCAGTACGGCGACAGCAAGAAGGCGTCCAGCGAATGGCAACTTCATGGGTTTACTCCGGATCTTATGATTGTTGTGAGCAACGCCAGGAGCGTGACGGGAAATGCGTGTGCACAGCCCTGGAAACGGTTCGCGCAAACGTTTGCGTAATCCAACTATGGGAATATTGCGAGGATTTGTCAACGGTCTGTCACAGCATAGTCGCCCGTCTTACAAACAACGCATCCTCGACGGGGTCGGGCGAGGATTTCCCTGGCGGCGGCCCCCAGCCCCCGCCGTCATACTGCGCATCCCACTGTAAAACCTAATAATTTCTTGATTGGCGTGCACCAAATCGCAAAAAGCGTTGTCAGAAGCACCTCATCATTCCCTGACAGTTGCGAAATGGCTTACAGTTAAATACTGTATGCACGTACAGCTAATTAAGGATTGTTCCGTGGCCAACTCAACTTCCGCCTCCGCAACCCCCAGCACCTACGAACGCATGGGCCTGCGCGTCCAGAAAATCATCAACTCGCCGAACGCGCAAAAAGCCAAGGCCGCCCTGCTCTTTCGGCTGCCGGACGAACCGGTGGACGAATGGGAGCAACTGCTCGAGGAAATTGCCGAGAACGACAACGTCACGCTGGCCTACCGCGACGACGGTGGCGTGCAGATTTTCTGGGTTGTGCCGAAGGAAGACTGAACCAATGATTGTCCGCTTTATCGCTTTGCTGTGTTTTTTCTGTGTTTTACCGGCCCAGGCCGAGGCGCCCCGCACCTTTGCCGAAGCCAAGAAGGTCGCCTGGAAGCTCTACGCGCGGCAGTCCACGGAGTTTTATTGTGGCTGCAAGTACAATGGCAACCGGGTCGATCTCGCGGCCTGCGGGTATGTGCCGCGCAAGAATGCCAAGCGGGCTGAACGCATCGAGTGGGAGCATATTGTCCCGGCCTGGCAGATCGGCCATCAGCGCCAGTGCTGGCAACAGGGCGGACGCAAGAACTGCAGCCAGAACGACGCGACCTACAAGAAGGCCGAGGCCGACCTGCACAACCTGGTGCCGAGCATCGGCGAGGTCAACGGCGACCGCAGCAACTTCAGCTTCGGCTGGTTGCCGGTGCAGAAGGGCCAGTACGGTTCCTGCCTGACCCAGGTCGACTTCAAGGCCAAGAAGGTCATGCCACGCCCGTCGATTCGCGGGATGATCGCGCGGACCTATTTCTACATGAGCAAGCAGTACGGCCTGCGCCTGTCGAGGCAGGACCGTCAGCTGTACGAGGCCTGGAACAAGACCTATCCGGTCCAGGCCTGGGAACGCCAGCGCAACCAGAGCGTGGCCTGCGTCATGGGCCATGGCAACGGCTTTGTCGGGCCGGTGAACCTCAAGGCCTGTGGCTAAGGCTCAGTAGCCCGGCGCCGGCGCAGCGGTATTGGGTGCTGAGCTGTCGGCGGGCGCCTTGTGCTCCACCACCTCGGAATCCATGTTCTGCTTGTCGGCCAGTTGCGCCTTTTTCTGCTCGGCAATTTCCTTGCTCGCGAACGGCCCGGCAATGACCTTGCCGTCATCGAGGATCTTGAACGGATAACCATGCTCGATCAGCCAGGCCGTCCAGTCAGTGAGGGCCTTGGTCTTGTCATCCTTGATCAACAGATCCCAACCGCCGACCACCGGCGGCGCCGCCACGACCACCGGCGAAGCCACTTTCGTCGGCTCGACCTTGTTTCCCGAGCCATCACCACAACCGCCCAGCACCACGAGTGCCATCATCACTGCTATTCTGCGCACAAAGCGTCTCCCGTAATGATCAGTTAATGTGATTTTATCACCTTGCAGCCTGTCTTAACCTCGTTCCACTGGCTGTGGCGGTCTTATCAGGCTGAATTACCGACGATTTTCCGACTCTGGGGAATTAAATAGAATGAAATGACGTCTGTAATGAGCCACCCGTTCGAATGCACTTAGCGGTATTCTGTGTGTAAGACCTAAGCCAGGAATGCCTGAGAAAGGCACCTTAGTAACATTCAAGGAGAAAGACATGCTGATACTCACCCGCAAAGTCGGTGAAAGCATCAACATCGGTGACAACATCACGATCACGATTCTGGGCGTTAGCGGCCAGCAAGTCCGGGTGGGCATCAACGCTCCCAAAGACGTTGCCGTGCACCGTGAAGAGATTTACCAGCGCATCCAGGCCGGCCTGTCTGCCGGAGACAAAGAACCAAAGTAACAAGCCCGCTCCCTCGTCAGCCCTGCCATTGGCCGCGGCTGACGAAAGCTCCCCCCTCTCCTCGCTACTGGCTCAACCTCCCCCGTTTTCTCAACTGCCCAGGATCAGACCGCCCGCCGGCAACGGCAGCGCCGTCTTGTAGCGCACCTGCTTGAGGGCAAAACTGGAGCGGATGTTCGCCACTCCCGGCACCTTGGTCAGAAAATCCATCATGAAGCGCTCCAGCGCCTGGATCGTCGGCACCAGCACGCGGATCAGATAGTCCGGGTCCCCGGCCATCAGGTAGCACTCCATCACTTCCGGCCGATCGGCAATCGCCGCCTCGAAATGCTGCAACGCCTCTTCCACCTGTTTTTCCAGGCTGACATGGATAAACACGTTGACGTGCAGGCCGAGCAATTCCGGATCGAGCAAGGTCACCTGCTCGCGAATCAGCCCCAGTTCCTCCATGGCCTTGACCCGGTTGAAGCAGGGCGTGGGCGACAGGTTGACCGAACGGGCGAGGTCGGCGTTGGTGATGCGGGCATTCTCCTGAAGGCTGTTGAGAATCCCGATATCGGTGCGATCCAGTTTGCGCATGAGATAAAAACACCTGCTTTTTATGGTTATGCAGATTTTTTATCTGCAAATCGTCTTGAGCGCAACGAAACAGAGAGAAATATTCTCCCACGACCGGCCTATGATTGTTGTAGGACAAGATTTCCCTTACCCAGGGGATGACTGCCAGCTCGCGCGCCCACTACAAGAAATTCACAAGATAGAGCGTAGAAAGCCATGAACCCAGCGTACGCACCGCTGCGCCTGCACGTTCCTGAACCCTCAGGCCGTCCGGGTTGCAAGACCGACTTCAGTTACCTGCGCCTGACCGATGCCGGCCAGGTCCGCAAACCCCCTATCGACGTCGAACCCGCCGACACCGCCGATTTGGCCAAAGGCCTGATCCGCGTGCTCGACGACCAGGGCCAGGCCCTTGGCCCCTGGGCCGAAGGCGTGCCGGTGGCGATCCTGCGCCAGGGCATGCGCGCCATGCTCAAGACCCGGATCTTCGACACGCGCATGGTGGTTGCCCAGCGCCAGAAAAAAATGTCGTTCTACATGCAGAGCCTCGGCGAGGAAGCCATCGGCAGCGCCCAGGCCCTGGCTTTGAACCTCGACGACATGTGCTTCCCCACCTACCGCCAGCAGAGCATCCTGATGGCCCGGGACGTACCGCTGGTGGACATGATCTGCCAGCTGCTGTCCAACGAGCGAGATCCGCTCAAGGGCCGGCAACTGCCGATCATGTACTCGGTGCGTGACCATGGTTTCTTCACCATTTCCGGCAACCTGGCCACCCAGTTCGTCCAGGCCGTCGGCTGGGGCATGGCGTCGGCGATCAAGGGCGATACCAAGATTGCTTCCGCCTGGATCGGCGACGGCGCCACCGCCGAGTCGGACTTCCACACCGCCCTGACCTTCGCCCACGTCTACCGCGCCCCGGTAATCCTCAACGTGGTCAACAACCAGTGGGCGATCTCCACCTTCCAGGCCATCGCCGGCGGTGAGGCCACCACCTTCGCCGGGCGTGGCGTGGGCTGCGGCATCGCTTCGCTGCGGGTCGACGGCAACGACTTCATCGCCGTCTACGCCGCTTCCGTCTGGGCCGCCGAACGGGCCCGGCGCAATCTCGGGCCGACCCTGATCGAGTGGGTCACCTACCGCGCCGGCCCACACTCCACCTCCGACGATCCGTCCAAGTACCGTCCCGCCGACGACTGGAGCCACTTCCCCCTGGGCGACCCGATCCTGCGCCTCAAGCAGCATCTGATTGCCATCGGCCAATGGTCCGAGGAAGAACACGCCGCCGTCAGCGCCGAACTGGAAGCCGAGATCATTGCCGCGCAGAAGGAAGCCGAACGCTTCGGCACCCTGGCCGGCGGGCAGATGCCCAGCGCCGCGACCATCTTCGAGGACGTCTACAAGGACATGCCCGAGCACTTGCGCCGGCAGCGTCAGGAATTGGGGTTATAAGCCATGAACGATCACAGCAAACTGCAAACGGAGAACGCCGTGGCCACCAGCACCATGACCATGATCCAGGCCCTGCGCTCGGCCATGGATGTGATGCTCGAGCGCGACGACAACGTGGTGGTGTTCGGCCAGGACGTGGGCTACTTCGGTGGCGTGTTCCGCTGCACCGAAGGCCTGCAGGGCAAGTACGGCACCTCGCGGGTGTTTGACGCGCCGATCTCGGAAAGCGGCATTGTCGGCGTCGCCGTCGGCATGGGCGCCTATGGCCTGCGCCCGGTGGCGGAAATCCAGTTCGCCGACTATTTCTACCCGGCCTCCGACCAGATCGTCTCGGAAGCGGCGCGGATACGCTACCGCTCCGCTGGCGAGTTCACCGTGCCGATGACCTTGCGCATGCCCTGCGGCGGCGGCATCTATGGCGGCCAGACCCACAGCCAGAGCCCGGAAGCGATGTTCACCCAGGTCTGCGGCCTGCGCACGGTGATGCCGTCCAACCCCTATGACGCCAAGGGCCTGCTGATCGCCGCTATCGAGAACGATGACCCGGTGATCTTTCTTGAGCCCAAGCGCCTGTACAACGGTCCGTTCGACGGCCACCACGAGCGTCCGGTAACACCGTGGTCCAAACACCCGGCCAGCGCCGTGCCCGAGGGCTACTACACCGTGCCGCTGGACTGCGCGGCGATTGTCCGTCCTGGCAGCGAAGTGACCATTCTCACCTACGGCACCACCGTCTATGTGGCCCAGGCCGCCGCCGAGGAAACCGGGGTCGACGCCGAAGTCATCGACCTGCGCAGCCTCTGGCCGCTGGACCTGGAAACCATCGTCAATTCCGTGAAGAAAACCCGTCGTTGTGTCGTCGTCCACGAAGCCACCCGCACCTGCGGCTTCGGTGCCGAGCTGATCGCCCTGGTCCAGGAGCATTGCTTCCATTACCTGGAAGCGCCGATCGAGCGCGTCACCGGCTGGGACACGCCTTACCCCCACGCACAGGAATGGGCTTATTTCCCAGGCCCGGTGCGGGTCGGTGCGGCCTTGAAACGGGTCATGGAGGTCTGAATGGGTACTCATATCATCAAGATGCCGGACATTGGCGAAGGCATCGCAGAAGTCGAACTGTCCCAGTGGCACGTGCAGGTCGGTGACCTGGTGGTCGAAGACCAGGTGCTGGCGGATGTCATGACCGACAAGGCCATGGTCGATATTCCCTCGCCGGTCCACGGCAAGGTCATTGCCCTGGGCGGCGTGCCCGGTGAAGTCATGGCGGTCGGCAGCGTGCTGATCAGCATTGAAGTGGAAGGCGCCGGTAATCTGCGCGAAGGCACCGAAGCGCCTGCGCCGAAAGCAGCACCTGTGGCCATCGTGGAAAAGCCGGTTGCCGAAGCTGAAGCGCCGAGCAAGCCCGTCGCCAAACCGGCGCCAACCAGCGCCGCAGCGCCTCGCCCGGCCCCGGTGGCCCGTGCCGCCGATGAACGTCCGCTGGCCTCCCCGGCCGTGCGCAAACGCGCCTGGGATGCCGGAATCGAATTGCGTTTTGTCCACGGCAGCGGCCCGGCCGGGCGCATCCTGCACGACGACCTCGACGCTTACCTGGCTCAATCCGAGCAACCGGCCCCGGCCCCGGCCGTTGCCAGCTATGCCAGGCGCACCGACGAACAGCAGATCCCGGTGATCGGCCTGCGCCGCAAGATCGCCCAGCGCATGCAGGACGCCAAGCGTCGCGCCGCCCACTTCAGCTATGTCGAGGAAGTGGATGTCACCGCCCTCGAAGAGCTGCGCGTCCACCTGAATCACAAGTACGGCGACAGCCGCGGCAAGCTGACCCTGCTGCCGTTCCTGGTGCGGGCGATGGTCGTGGCCCTGCGGGACTTCCCGCAGATCAACGTACGTTATGACGACGAAGCCCAGGTCATCACCCGCCATGGCGCGGTGCATGTCGGGGTCGCCGCGCAGACCGACGGCGGCCTGATGGTGCCGGTGGTGCGCCACGCCGAGAGCCTCAACCTGTGGGGCACCTCGGACGAGATCAACCGCCTGGCCCAGGCGGCCCGGAGCGGCAAGGCCAGTCGCGATGAAATGTCCGGTTCGACCATCACCCTGACCAGCCTCGGGGCGTTGGGCGGGATTGTCAGCACACCGGTGCTGAACCTGCCGGAAGTGGCCATTGTCGGGGTCAACCGCATTGTCGAGCGGCCCGTGGTCATCAAGGGCCAGATCGTCATCCGCAAGATGATGAACCTGTCCAGCTCCTTCGATCACCGGGTGGTCGACGGCATGGACGCGGCCCAATTCATCCAGGCCATTCGCGGCTTGCTCGAACAACCCGCCAGCCTGTTTGTGGAGTGATCATGCAACAGACCCAAAACACCACCCTGTTGATCATCGGCGGCGGCCCCGGCGGTTATGTCGCGGCCATTCGTGCCGGCCAGCTGGGCATTCCCACCGTGCTGGTGGAAGGCCAGGCGCTGGGCGGCACCTGCCTGAACGTCGGCTGCATTCCATCCAAGGCGCTGATCCATGTCGCCGAGCAGTTCCATACCACCCAGCGCTACAGTGGCGACACTTCGCCGCTGGGGATCAAGGTGTCGGCACCGACCCTGGATATCGGCAAGAGCGTCGAATGGAAGGACGGGATTGTCGACCGCCTGACCAGCGGCGTCGCGGCATTGCTGAAGAAGAATGGCGTCAAGGTGATCCATGGCTGGGCCAAAGTGATCGACGGCAAGCATGTCGAGGTCGATGGCTTGCGTATCCAGTGTGAACACCTGCTGCTGGCCAGCGGTTCGCAGACGGTGAACCTGCCGATGCTGCCGATTGGCGGGGCGATTATTTCGTCTACCGAAGCGCTGGCTCCGACTGCGATTCCCAAGCGCCTGACCGTGGTCGGCGCCGGCTATATCGGCCTGGAGCTGGGGATTGCCTACCGCAAGCTGGGGGCCGAGGTGACGGTCGTGGAAGCTCGCGACCGCATCCTGCCGACCTATGACCGCGAACTGACCCAGCCGGTGGCCGAGTCGATCAAGGCCCTGGGTATTACCGTGCATCTGGGGCATAGCGTCGAAGGTTTCGATGCGACGTCAAACACCCTGTCGGTGCGCGATCCCCAAGGGGAAACCCTGCAACTGGTGACCGACCAGGTGCTGGTAGCCGTGGGACGCAAGCCGCGTACCCAGGGCTGGAATCTTGAAGCCCTGGCACTGGAGATGAACGGTGCGGCAATCAAGATCGACAACCGTTGCCAGACCAGCATGCGCAATGTCTGGGCCATCGGCGACCTGACCGGCGAACCGATGCTCGCACACCGGGCCATGGCCCAGGGCGAGATGGTCGCCGAGGTGATTGCCGGCCAGCATCGCGAGTTCAATCCGACGGCGATTGCTGCGGTGTGCTTTACCGATCCGGAGTTGGTGGTGGTCGGTAAGACGCCGGATGAAGCCAAGGCCGCCGGGCTGGATTGCCTGGTGTCGAGCTTCCCGTTTGCGGCCAATGGACGGGCCATGACCCTGGAATCGAAAAGCGGTTTCGTACGGGTGGTGGCGCGGCGTGACAATCATCTGATTGTCGGCTGGCAGGCGGTGGGTGCCGGGGTTTCGGAACTGGCGGCGGCGTTCGGGCAATCCCTGGAAATGGGGGCCTGCCTGGAAGATATCGCCGGGACCATCCATGCCCATCCGACCTTGGGTGAAGCGGTGCAGGAAGCGGCGCTGCGGGCGCTGGGGCATGCGTTGCACCTCTAAACACCGCTGATCCATGGGCTGAACACGGACACTGTGGGAGCGGAGCTTGCCCGCGAATCTCGAGAACACGCGGAGTATCAGATACACCGCGTTATCGTTCTTCGCGGGCAAGCTCCGCTCCCACAAAAACGAGTCCAACATTCCCTAAGTGTTAATCCCGATACCCCGGCGCTACCCGATCCAGCAACCGCAACATCGCCGCCCACGCCAACCCCATGGCATCCGGGTCGCTCAACTGCCCCTCCTCCAGCGGCCGGCCCGGGTCATTGAACTGTCGCTCGGTATGGGCGCACACCGCGTCCGACGGCAACACCAACTCCCCACACGCCTGGGCCGCAATCTGGATCTCGCAGGCCTTCTCCAGGTAGTACATGCGGAAGAACGCCTGGGCCACGCTCTCGCCCACCGTCAGCAAACCATGGTTGCGCAACAGCATCACCGACTTGTCCCCCAGGTCCTGCACCAGCCGCGCCTGCTCATCCAGATCCAGCGCCACGCCTTCATAGTCGTGGTAAGCCGTGCGCCCGAAGAACTCCATGGAAATCTGGTTCACCGGCAACAACCCGCACTTGAGCGCCGCCACCGCGCAACCCGCGCGGGTATGAGTGTGCAACACACACTGCGCATCCTCGCGCGCACCATGAATCGCACTGTGAATCACAAACCCGGCCGGGTTCACCGGATACGGCGAGTCCTCCACCGCCCGCCCATCCAAGCCAATTTTCACCAGGCTCGACGCAGTGATTTCCTCGAACATCAGCCCATAGGGGTTGATCAGGAAATGATGATCAGGCCCCGGCAAGCGCAGGGAGATATGGGTGAAGATCAGGTCGGTCATGCGAAAGTGCGCGATCAACCGGTAACAGGCCGCCAGTTGCTCGCGCAATTGACGCTCGATGGCCGCCGGTGCGGCAGCCGTGTGCAGAAGGTCGTTCAAGCGGATCACTCCCTCAGGCAGAATGGATCGAATCAGGCAGCCGGCACGCTCAAAGGCGCCCGGCTGCCTACTTTACTTGCTTGCCCAGGCATTGAAACGTTCTTCAAGCTCCTCGCCGTGATCGTTCCAGAATGCCACGTTCATCGACAACGCGCCCTTGAGGTTCTGCGGCGCCGTCGGCACCCACTTCGCCAGGCTCGGATCCAGCCGCGCGGCCGCCTCGGTATTGGTCGGGCCGTAGGGAATCTGCCGCACATAGTTGACCTGGGCATCGGCCTGGTTGGCAAAAGCAATAAAACGCTTGGCCTGGTCGACGTGTTTCGAGCCCTTGATGATCGCCCAGTAATCCATGCCATACAGGCTCTGCGGCCAGACCAGCGCCAGATGGCTGCCCTGCTGCGCGGCGGCGGCCACGCGACCGCTGTAGGTCGAAGTCATGACCACATCGCCGGCCATCAGCCACTGCGCAGGCTGGGCGCCCGCCTCCCACCACTGGATGTAGGGCTTGAGCTGGTCGAGCTTGGCAAAGGCCCGGTCGACACCTTTCGGCGTGCTCAATACCGTATACACGTCCTCGGCCTTCACCCCATCCGCCATCAGCGCGAATTCCAGGTTGTACACCGCACGCTTGCGCAGGCCGCGCTTGCCGGGAAAGGTCTTCACATCCCAGAAATCGGCCCAGGAAGTCGGCGGCCGCGCCACCTTGTCGGTGTCGTAGGCGATGGCGACACTCCAGACCAACGCCGCCGAGCCGCACTCCTGGGCGGCGTCGGGGATCAACTGGTCGGCATGGCCGATCTGCTTCCAATCGAGGCGTTCATACATGCCCTCGTCACACCCGCGCATCAAATCCGGTCCTTCGATCTGCACCACATCCCAGTCCACGCTGCCGGTGTCGACCATGACCTTGATCTTGGCCATTTCACCGTTGTATTCGCTCTGGATCAGCTTGCTGCCGTCCTTGGTGCTGAAAGGCTGGAAGAACGCCGTGTCCTGGGCTTTCTGCCCGGCGCCACCATAGCCGACCACCACCATGTCCTGGCCGGCCTGGACACTGCCCATGGCCAGCGTCAGGAGCAAGGGATAAAAACCGTACTTGCGGGTGTTCGATTTCATCGATGAGTCCTCGTGCGGTATCGCCCGGGTCCGAAGCACCTGGCGATCCATTTTTTTGTTGTATGAGGTACGCCCGGTCAGCAGGCGTGATTTGAAGCTAACTCAAGGCAAAGTAAAAAAACAAGTTGATTTTTTACTATAGGTAAATTTTCATGGAACAATAATAACAACCGCCCGCGTTCGATCCCGGGCCGCCTGGAGCCTTGCCATGTCGACGTCGCCGCACGCCTTTCATCATTTGTTCGAACCCTTGCAGCTGCGTGGCAAGCGCCTGAAGAACCGCATCATGTCCAGCGGACACGACACCTCCATGCCCACCGACAACCTGGTCAACGAACAGTTGATCGCCTATCACCGGGCCCGCGCCGAGGGCGGTGTCGGCCTGATCGTGTTGCAGGTGGCGGGGGTTCACGACAGTGCGCGTTATACCTCCCATGTGCTGATGGCCACCGACGATGCCTGCATCGACGGCTATCGGCGGCTGGCCGAGACCTGTCATGCCCACGGCACCCTGGTGCTGTCGCAGATCTTCCATCCGGGCCGGGAAATCATGGAGTCCAGCGACGGCCTGCTGGCGGTCGCCTACTCGGCGTCCTGCGTGCCCAACGAGCGCTTCCGGGTCATGCCGCGTGCGCTGGACCAGGCGATGATCGACGAGATCGTCGCGGGCTATGGAGCGGCGGCGCGGCGCTTGCACCAGGCCGGGATCGACGGCGTGGAAGTGGTCGCCAGCCACGGTTACCTGCCAGCGCAGTTCATCAACCCACGGGTCAATCGCCGCACCGACGGCTACAACGGTGAGCTGGAACAGCGCCTGCGTTTCCTTCGGGAAGTGATCGCCGCCGTGCGCGCGGCCACTGACGAGCAGTTCATCATCGGCCTGCGGATTTCCGCCGACGAGCGCGATGCCGAAGGCCTGACCGAGGACGAGTCCCTGGCCGCCGTGGTGCAACTGCAAGGCGAACTGGACTATGTGCATATCGTCGCCGGGACCTCGGCGTCCCTCGGTGGCGCGATCCATATCGTCCCGCCGATGGCCATCGAAGCCGCCTATCTGGCGAAGGAAGCCGGCACCTTCAAGGCCAGTCTGTCGATTCCGCTGTTCGTCACCGGGCGGATCAACCAGCCCCAGGAGGCCGAGTTGATCCTGTCCCGTGGCCAGGCCGATGTCTGCGGCATGACCCGGGCGCTGATCTGCGACCCGCAGATGCCGAACAAGACCGATAGCGGCCATAGCGAAGATATTCGCGCCTGTATTGCCTGCAACCAGGCCTGTATCGGGCATTTCCACAAGGGCCTGCCGATCAGTTGTATCCAGCACCCGGAAACCGGGCGCGAATTGCAGTACGGGCAGTTGATTGCTACGGCCAAGCGCAAGCGCGTGATGATTGCCGGTGGCGGCCCGGCCGGGATGAAAGCCGCGGCCGTGGCGGCGCAGCGTGGACATGAGGTGACGCTGTACGAAGCCAGCTCGCAGTTGGGCGGCCAGGTGTTGCTGGCGCAATTGCTGCCACGCCGTAGCGAGTTCGGCGGCGCCAGCACCAACCTGCAACGGGAAATGGAACTGGCCGGGGTGCGGGTGGTGCGCAATACCCGGGTCGACCGGGCGCTGGTGGAACGCGAGCAGCCGGATCTGGTGATTGTCGCCACCGGTGCCGAACCTTACTGGCCGGCCTTTGAGCGCGGAGGTGAATTGCAGGTGGTGGATGCCTGGCAGGTGCTGCGTGACGAGGTGAAGATCGGCCGTTCGGTGGTGGTGGTCGACTGGCGTTGCGACTGGATCGGGCCGGGGATTGCCGAGCGTCTGGTGCGGGCCGGACATCAGGTGCGACTGGCGGTCAACGGCACCCATTGCGGCGAGAGCCTGCCGCTGTATGTACGCGATCAACTGGCCGGCGAGCTGCATCGCCTGGGCATTCCCATCACGCCGTATGCCCGGCTCTATGGCTGCGACGACAGCACTGTGTACCTGCAACATACCGCCAGCGGCGAGCCGATGTTGTTCGAAGAGGTCGACACCCTGGTGCTGTGCCAGGGGCATCAACCGGTCGATACCCTGGGTGATGAATTGCAGGGCTTGGTGGAGTTCCGCCGGATCGGCGACTGCCTGGCGCCGCGCACGGTGGAGGAAGCGATCTATGAAGGGCTGAAGGTCGCCTGGGAGATCTGACAGTCACATCCTCAGCACTCGCCAAGTGCCTTATACTGCGGCCCTTTCAAGGATTGGAGCAGGCCATGAGCAACGCCCCAACGCCCGCCGGTGACAGCGCCGCCGCGGGCCCGCAGTTTCTCGGCACGCGCATTCGCGGCCTGCGCAAACGGCGTGGCATGACCCTGACCGAACTGGCGAACCAGGCCGAACTCACCGCCGGCTATATCAGCCAGCTGGAGCGCAACCTCGCCTACCCGTCGATCCCGGCCCTGTTCAATATCGCCCGCAGCCTGGGCGTGACCATCCAGTGGTTCTTCGCCAGCGAAGCCATCACCGCCCCCGAAGACAACGGCTACGTGGTGCGCAAGAACAGCCGCCTGAGCGTGCACTACGAAGACGGCATCGTCGACCAACTGCTGACCCCGCAACCCAACCGCCAGTTGGAAATGCTCCATTCGCGCTTCCCCCCGGGCACCTACAGCCAGCAAAGCTACAGCCATGAAGGCGAGGAAGCCGGCTACCTGCTGTCCGGGATTTTCGAGCTGTGGGTCGGCGATCGCCATTTCCAGCTGGTCGAGGGCGACAGTTTCAGCTTCTCCAGCCAGGAACCGCACCGCTATGGCAACCCCGGCGAGGTCGACGCCGTGGTCATCTGGGTCATCACTCCGCCGACGTTCTAACCCGACAAGGTCCCGCCATGAGCACCGAACAAGCCGCCCCGGCGCTGAAGGAAATCTTCAACAGCGAACGCCTGCTGCATATCGCCCACGAAATGCGCGCGGTGTACCCCGACTTCGACAGCGCCGGCTTTATCAGCCGCACCCACCAGGGCCTGGACGAGCTGTCGATCATGCAGCGCCTGGCCCGGGTCAGCGAAAGCCTGCACGCGGTGCTGCCCCTGAGCTACAAGCAATCCCTCAAGCTGCTGCGCCAGCTCGCCCCGCGCCTGAACAGCGCCTTTGTCAGCATGTGCCTGCCGCACTATGTGGCGAGCTACGGGGCCAAGGATTTCGAACTGTCGATGGACGCGCTGAAGTACTTCACCGCCTTCGGCTCCTCGGAGTTCGCCATACGGCATTTTCTGCTCAACGATTTCGAACGCACCCTGGCGGTGATGAAAACCTGGTCCCGGGACCCCGACGAACATGTTCGCCGTCTTGCCAGCGAAGGCTCGCGACCGCGCCTGCCATGGTCCTTCCGGCTGGCCCGGATCCAGGCCGACCCAAGCCTTGCCGCCGACATACTCGACACGCTCAAGGCCGACGACAGCCTGTACGTGTGCAAATCGGTGGCCAACCACCTCAACGACATCACCAAGGAACATCCCGACTGGGTGCTCGAATTGATCGAAGGCTGGTCGCTGGACGACCCGCGCACCGCCTGGATCGCCCGTCACGCCCTGCGCAGCCTGATCAAACAGGGCAACCCGCGCGCACTCACGCTGATGGGCGCCGGTGCCAAGGCCCAGGTCGAGGTGCTGGACTTGAAGGTCGAGCCCGCCGTGATCCGCCTCGGCGACAGCGTCATCCTCTCCTTCACCCTGGCCTCTACCGCAACCGCCAGCCAGAAGCTGGTGATCGACTACGCTATCGACTACGTGAAGGCCTCGGGCGCCACCTCGAGCAAGGTTTTCAAGCTCAAGACCCTGCACCTGGCCGCCGGCGCCAGTGAAACCCTGAACCGCCGCCAGCACATCCGCGAACTGACCACCCGCAAGCACTACAGCGGCCACCACGCCGTGCATTTGCTGGTCAATGGCGAGCGCCTGGGCAGCAGTGGTTTCGATATTCTCGAATAAGCCCCACCGAAGCTGGGCGCCCCGCGCCAAGCCCAGTAGAATCGCGACCTCATTTTTTCCAGGGCCCCGCCATGACCGCTCACCAGACTCCGCCCGCCGCCGAGCCCCAGGCCAGCGAACTGATCCTCGGCCTCGAGGACCGCCCCCGCCTGCTGATCGGCCTTCTGGCAGCGCTGCAACATCTGCTGGCGATCATTGTGCCCATCGTCACCCCCGGCCTGCTGATCTGCCAGGCCCTGGGGGTGTCGGCGCGGGACACCAACCTGATCGTCTCGATGTCCCTGGTGATCTCCGGCATCGCCACCTTCGTCCAGTGCCGCCGCTTCGGCCCCTTCGGCGCCGGGCTGCTGATCGTCCAGGGCACCAGCTTCAACTTCGTCGGCCCGCTGATTGCCGGCGGCGCGCTGATGGTCAAGCAAGGCACACCGGTGGAAGCGGTGATGGCGGCGATCTTCGGCGTGGTCATCGCCGGTTCCTTTGTCGAGATGGGCATCTCGCGCATCCTGCCCTTCGTCAAACGCATGATCACCCCGCTGGTGACCGGCATCGTCGTGCTGATGATCGGCCTGACCCTGATCAAGGTCGGCCTGATCAGCATGGGTGGTGGTTTCAGCGCCATGGCCAACGGCACCTTCGCCAATGGCGAGAACCTGCTGCTGTCCGGCGTGGTGCTGGCGATCATCGTGGTCCTCAACCGTATCCCGCTGGTGTGGATGCGCAGCTGCGCCATCGTTATCGCCCTGGCGGTCGGCTATGCCCTAGCCGGCTACCTGGGTCGGCTGAACTTCACCGGCATGCACGAGGCCGCGCTGTTCCAGATCCCCACGCCGCTGCATTTCGGCCTGGATTTCTCCTGGTCGCTGTTTATCCCGATGCTGGTGATCTACCTGGTGACGTCCCTGGAAGCCATCGGTGACGTCACCGCCACCAGCAAGGTGTCGCGCCAGCCGGTGGAAGGCCCGCTGTGGATGCAACGGATCAAGGGCGGCGTGCTGGTCAACGGCGCCAACTCTTTGCTCGCGGGGCTGTTCAACACCTTTCCCAGCTCGATCTTCGCCCAGAACAACGGGGTGATTCAGCTGACCGGCATCGCCAGCCGGCATATCGGCAAATGGATCGCCCTGATGCTCGTGCTGCTCGGCCTGTTCCCCTCGGTGGCCGGGGCGATCCAGGCGGTGCCCGAGCCGGTGCTCGGTGGCGCGGCCATGGTGATGTTCGGCGCGGTGGCGGCCTCGGGCATCAATATCCTCGCCAGCATCCACCTGGACCGCCGCGCGCTGCTGATCATCGCCGTGTCCCTGGCCCTGGGCCTTGGCGTCTCCCAGGTACCGGAATTCCTCGCCCATATGCCGGCGGCGTTGCGTAATGTGCTGGAGTCCGGGGTGGCCACCGGTGGCATCTGTGCGCTGCTGCTGAACTGGTTCCTGCCAGAAGCACAAAAAGCCTGATCAGCGAAACCGGCGGCGGTCTTGAAAGCCGCCGTCTTGAGCCTTCCAGCCAGAAAAAAACCTGACCGAAATCAGGCTCTTATTAAACTAAAGTTCATGTCCTGCAAGGGGCTTTTGACTCGGAACTGTCACATACCGACCCTTTAATTGTTTCAAGAGTTTGCTGCTCTTATTTCAATTCTGTGACTAGGATCCGAACCCAATGAACAAGCTGTTGAGCCCCTTAGTGGGCGCCGCCCTGGCGAGTGTCACGATCTACGCCCATGCGGATTTCATCGATGACAGTCACGCCGACGTGACCCTCCTTAACCGTTACCTGAACCAGGATGGTCAAGGCGTCAGTGGCAGCACGGCCAAGGCCAAGAGCTATCATGATTGGGGCCAGGGCTTCCAGTTCGACTTCAAGTCCGGCTACACCGACGGCACCATCGGCCTGGGCCTGGACCTGCAGGCGTTCTACGGCCTGAAGCTCGACTCCGGCGGCGACCTGGACGACAAGACCCACCAGGGCCGCTACCCCGGCAGTATGTTCCCGCTGGACAACGGCAAGTCCGTCGACCAGTTCGGCGTGATCAGCCCGACGTTCAAAGCACGTTTCCTCAAGGATGAACTGCGCATCGGTACCCTGTACCAGAACAACCCGATGCTGGCCAACACCGACGGCCGTCTGTACCACCAGACCAACACCGGTGCGCAACTGGTGTCCAAGGACCTGGACAACTTCACCTTCACCGTCGGCGATATCACCCAGACCAAGATCCGCAACGAAACCGGCGACACCGGCATGATCACCGCCGGCGGCACCAAGAAAAGCGATCGCTTCCTCTACGGCGGTGCCGACTACGCCGGTATCCCGGGCACCACCCTGAGCGCCTGGTACTCGAACCTGTCGGACTACTACCAACAGGCCTTCCTCGGTGCCAAGCGTCATGACGCCCTGCCCGTCGGCGCCATCGACAGCGACTTCCGCGCCTACCGCAGCCTGGGCACCGGCGGCAACGCCGATGGCGACAGCCAGTACTCGGCCGCCGGCTACTACGGCAACGGCCTGACCAAGGGCCGGATCAACCAGTCGACCGTCAGCCTGATGGAAAGCTACAGCCTGTCCGGCCACACCGTCGGCCTCGGCGTGCAGAAGAACAGCGGCAACAGCGACTTCCCGTACCTGGACTCCGGCCTGAACAGCGGTGCCGAACTCCAGGGCCCGGGTTCGGGCGCCGACAGCCCGGCACTGACCAATATGCAATTGAACAAATTCCAGCACGCGGGTGAGCGCAGCTGGCTGGCGCAGTACAAATATGACTTCGCCCAGTTGGGTGTGAATGGCCTGGTGTTCGCCACCACCTACGTCCATGGCGACCAGATCCGTACACCGGCCGATCCGAATGCCAAGGAATGGGAACGCGATATCTCCCTGGCCTACAACGTCCCTACCGGCCAGCTGAAAGGCCTCGGCGTGCGCTGGCAGAATGCCCATGCCAGCCCGGACATCACCGGCCAGACGATCCAGGACGAAAACCGCTTCTACGTGAGTTATGTGATCCCGATCTGGTAAGAAACCGTGGGGCTTGGAAAACCCTGATGCCGCTCAATCAGGGCCGAACACGGTCCTTGTAGGAGCAGAGCTTGCTCGCGAAGAGGCCCTTGAGGCCGCCAATAGCTTCGCGGGCAAGCTTCGCTCCCACATCAGGTGATATGACGTTTTCAATAATCCAGACTGCTTATCAACCGACTCGATCCATCAATCCCCGGAACAACCGCTGCCCCAGGTCTTGTACTTGTACTCCTTGATCTCCCCGGTCGGCGTCTTGTAGGTCATCTTCGCGTCGACGATGCCGCAGGCATAAGGATCGGAATCCACGCTGATAACTTGCGCGATGTCTTTTCTATCCAGGGCAAAGGTTTGGGCACTGAAAAGCACGACCGCAACGGTCAAGCACTTGGTATAGATATTCATGATCACTGACTCGATATGAGAAATAGGGAATAACCCGCCGCGCTGGGCAGACTGCACCTGCGCAGGCTCTCAATCGACCATTATCTATGGATTAAGGAATTGGCAGAGCTTATTAACTAATAGTTTATAAACGCCTTAACACTTAGCTAATTGAATTCTATCTAGCCCCCGCCACGGCTTCCGCCCGCCGGAAAGATGACGAAACATTCATGAAACATGGTTTTCTCTAACGGGCAGTGCTGATCTCACCGAGCAACGGCGGGCTGTACCACACTCCTTTTCAGCAAAATCCAAATTTCTTCTTGATGCTACCCTCAGCCGTGTTCGGAGTGCGGCTGGCCGGGACCGAAGGGGGGAATCGCCTATTTCTTCATTCGGCAGCTCTGGATACTCCTTATCGACAACAAGTTGATTTGTGAAATGCTTTTCACCCAACGCCTCATTAAAGGCTGACGCCAAGTCGCGCACGGGCTGAGCGTGTGCCTGAGAAGTAAATCCTCCGACAAAGCAGACCGTAACACCCCATAAAAATGACACAAGTACTTTTCGCCCATACAACACAAGCCCAACCGCAACACCATCAGCCACAACGTCATCCTTTACCAGGTCATTGAACACCCCGTTCATATCAATCTCCTCGAAAACCCATGTGTCACACTTAAAACCGTTTTCATAAATCAGCCTGCCCCAAACCCTCAGGCTGCCTACTGCCAGAGATGACAGTAGGCGTTCCCTTGATTAAGGCTCAGTCTTTTCCCATAGGTATGGAGCCTGGCGATTCATCATGAGGATACGTTCATGAAACTGAATAAACCGTCCATCACCGGCGTCTTCAATATTGTCATTTTTTGTCTGGCCCTCTCCGGGCTCAGCGCTGCGGCCCAGGCGGCCTTGCTGGATGAAGGCAGCGCCGGCGGCAACAGTTGCACGCCCGCCTCGGTCAGCGGAACTGATCGTGCCGATCACCCCGCGGGTGATCACCGACAACAGCGAGGCCCGCCAGATCACCGACGAATACCGTCAGCAGTTGCAGTTGATGAAACCCCTGGAGCCCCCGCCCATGCAAAGAAATGACACTTTTCCAGCACTTGCAGACCCAGCGGCACTACACTTTGCGAAAAGAGCCCGAAGCCGCCACGTCAACCGGACACAGGAAGTACGCAATGATGCGATGGAGCCGATACAGAAGTGCGGCGCTGGTCACCCTGTTTGCCATTCTGGTCAGCCTCCTGGCGTTCCTGCTGATCAAGGCCTTTTCCCGGGAAACCTCCACCTATTTCGAGTCCCGCGACCTGCTCCGCCAGCTCAAGCAGCTGGATGCCAGGCTCGACGCGAAGATTCTCAAGACCCGCATCAGCGACGAATACAATTACAACCTGCTGGCCATCCCCATCGCCGATTCCAGCCGACGCTGGGACCAGTTGGTCGCGCAGAACAGCTCCCTGGACAACTCCAGCATCTGGCAGGCGCGCAAGAAGGCCTACCTCGACGCCACGGCGGAAAAGAACAAGCTGATCGAGCAGTTCCAGGCCCACAACACCGCCTTGCGCGATGACCTGGAAACCCTGTCGGCGATCGAAGACACCGTCCAGACCGACCTGGAACCCTTCAGCGCCGAACACCCGGTGGAAACCCTGAGCGTGCTCTACAGCGCCTCGAAGCTGACCTTGAGCGCCCTGGAATATGCGCAGCACGTGTCCAATGGCAAAGCCGACAAGATCGAACGGCAGATCCAGCACCTGGCGGCACAAAAGACCAGCCTGCCGGCGGCCCTGGGCCCGTCCATCGACAAGCTGATCGCCCAGGCCAATGTGGTGGTCAGCGAACAACCCCAGGTCAATGACCTGCTGGACCGCATCGGCTTTATCCCGGTGGCCGCCAGCCTCGACGGCATCAACGAACTGTTGAATGAAATCCAGCGCCGCGCCGAGCTCCAGGACCGCCAGTACCTGATCTATCTCAGCGTGTGCGCGGCGCTGATGGCCGTGCTGGTGTTCTACCTGATCATTCGCCAGTTGCGCAGCTATGCGCTGATCAACCAGATGAACAGCGCCTTGCAGCTGTCCAACGACCGCCTCGAACAGCGTGTCGAAGAACGCACCCGCGAACTCAAGGAAGCCCAGAGCGAGCTGATGGACGCCGCGCGCACGGCCGGCATGGCGGAAATCGCGACCAACGTCCTGCATAACGTCGGCAACGTGCTCAACAGCGTGAACATCTCCGCCGATCTGGTGACCCGCAAGATCCGCTCCAGCAAGGCCCAGGGACTGACCAAGGCGGTACAGTTGATGAACGAGCACGCCGACGACCTGGGGGACTTTGTCAGCCGTGACGAAAAAGGCAAGCTGCTGCCCGCCTACCTCAACCAGCTGGCCGCGGCCGTCGCCACCGAGCAGACCGAGATCATCCAGGAACTGGCGCAACTGAGTAAAAGCGTCGACCACATCAAGGAAATCGTCGCCACCCAGCAATCCTATGCCGGCGCGGCCAAGCTGCTGGAAGCGGTGAACATCACCGACCTGTTCGAAGATGCCCTGCGCATGAACTCGGGGGCCCTGAACCGGCACAAGGTCACGGTGCTCAAGGACTACCACCCGGTCCCGACCTTTCTCGGCGACAAGCACCGGCTGCTGCTGATCCTGATCAACCTGATCAGCAACGCCAAGTACGCGGTGTCGGACCTGACCAACCGCGACCGGGACATCACCCTGGGCGTGCGGGTGGTCGACGGCAAGACCCTGCGCATCAGCGTCAAGGATGAAGGCGAAGGCATTGCGCCGGAAAACCTCGCGCGGATCTTCACCCATGGTTTCACCACCCGCAAGGACGGTCACGGCTTCGGTTTGCACAGCTGCGCCCTGGCGGCGCTCGAGATGGACGGCCGCCTCTACGTGCACAGTGACGGCCCGGGCAGGGGCGCCCTGTTCACCCTGGATATCCCCCTGCAAACCATCCATATGCAAGACGAGCATCCTGCGGCGAACGCCTCCCCCGCCTCGGTATATTCGAATATTCATCAATGAGAGAGAGCCATCCGCCAGCACTCGCTTTACACTTTGTCCCCGCCCTTCTTCACCCAAAGATCCGTCCCTGATGACCGAAAACTTCGAAGTCCCAAGCCCTCACGAAAAACACGTCGAACACACCACCGAACACGCCCATGCCCGTGGAGACAGCTTTGCCAGCCGGATCGCGGTGATGACCGCGATCATGGCCACGATTGGCGCCATGCTCAGCTACCAGGCGGGCTCCACGGAAAGCGAAGCGGCGATGGACAAGAACAACGCCGCGATCCTCAAGACCGAAGCCGCCAACCAGTGGAACTACTACCAGGCCAAGTCCAGCCGGCAGAACCTCTCGGAGATGGCCAGCCATATCCCGGGCCTGGACGCCGCGCATTACACCGCCGAGGTCGAGCGCTACAAGAAGGAAAAGGAAGTCGTGCGGCAGAATGCCGAAGGCCTGGAAGCCAAGAGTCGCGAGTGGGATGACAAATCCGAGCAGGTCCTGCACCAGCACCATCGCTGGGCCCAGGCGATGACGGCGATCCAGATTGCCATTTCGCTGGCGGCGATCACCTTGCTGACCCGCAAGGAATGGCTCAAGCGCCTGGCCTACACCGCGGCGGGTGTCAGCGTGGTGCTCGGCGGCCTGGCCGCGTTGCATATCTGAAACGATAACGCCCGACCTCAGTCAACCCGGTACCGGCCGGGCTGACTGATGGAACCCTGTGACCGCAGCTTACGCCTTGGTGCTGATGGTTTCGCCGATCGGCTGACCGCTGCCGTTGGAAACGGCTTTCGGTGCCGCAGTGGCCGTGGCGGTGTGATGCTGGTGCTTTTGCACCAACTTCTGCGCTACGCGGTCGCCATGACTGGCTTCCTGTGCGGTTTGTGCCGCGGTTTCGGTCGCTTCCTTCAAGGCGTCGGCGACGATGCTGGCGGTGGTGGTGGCGGTAGTGGAAGTTTTCTGTGCAGGTGTCGGGGTCGTCTGGGACTGACCGGCAATACGCACAGAGACTGGGTTTGCAGCTGGAATTGCGCCGATGGACATCGGACTCTCCTTAAGTTGGGATCAGCAGACGTGCCCGGCCATGACTTGGACTGGAGCACGGTTCACTACTTACTGTCTCGACCCTTCAAACTGGCCCGCCTGCGAAACAACCGGAGGCAAGGGAGAGATTGATCCTCGGCATGTACCCGATCCGTTACGGTCAGGTGAAAACTTCGGATATCCCGGATCTGCGAGGGGTTCGCAGTCAGGTACAAACAGGCCTGCACACCGCGGAACCTGTGGGAGCCGGCTTGCCAGCGATGGCGTCCGAATGGACAGCGCAAGGCTCAAGGGCCTCATCGCTGCAAGCCAGCTCCTACAGGGGTTGCGTTATCAGATCTCGCCTTCCACGTCTTCCAGGCTGAAGGTTTCGGTGGTGTCGTTGTAGGAGAAGATCTCGGCGTAGCGGCCCCAGCTGATCACGCTTTCCAGGGTCTGCTCGACGAAGTCTTCGCTGAGGGAGTCTTCCAGTTCCTGTTCGAAACGCACCCGCGGCGCCCAGTGCCCGTTACGCTCCTGCAACACCTGGCGAATCCGCGCCGCCAGGGGCACGGTGCGCAGCAGATGCTCGGCAAACATCACCTTGCGTTCCTGGGTACCGTCTTCGGCAAAACGCTTGCCCGCATCGGTGAGCTTGATATCGGCCCCGCGCAGCTCGGCAAAACCCAGGTGCTCGAGCATCTCGGCCACCGGAAACAGGTCATCGACTTCCAGCAGCAAGCGCTCGGCGACGTTCGGCAAACCGGCATGGCCATGGTACGGCTCGGCCGCAAGGGCTTCGATCAGACCGGCCATCAGGTTGGTCGGCACTTCCGGCAGGCGGCTGCCCAGTTGCAGCTCAGCCTTGCCGGTGCGTTCGTCGGCACTGCGACGGTTGGTCATCAGCGCGTAGATATCGTCGACCATCTTGCGGAAGATCGGATCCAGACGGTTGCGCGGGTGGGCGAACGGCACCTTGATCTGCGCCACGACGCGCCCCGGGTTGGACGACAGCACCAGGATGCGGTCGCACATCAGCACCGCTTCCTCGATGTTGTGGGTCACGATCAGGATCGACTTGATCGGCAGTTGGCCGCCGCTCCACAACTCCAGCAGGTCGGTCCGCAGGTTCTCCGCGGTGAGCACGTCGAGGGCGGAAAACGGCTCGTCCATCAGCAGCAGGGTCGGGTTGACCACCAGGCCGCGGGCAAAACCCACGCGCTGGCGCATGCCACCGGACAGCTCGCGCGGATAGGCGTTCTCGAAACCGTCGAGACCGATCAGGTCGATGGCCGCCAGTGCGCGCTTGCGCGCTTCCTTGGGCTCGACCTGCAAGGCCTGCAAGCCGGCTTCAACGTTTTCCAGCACGGTCAGCCAGGGAAACAGGGCGAAGGTCTGGAACACCATCGCCACGCCCTTGGCCGGGCCGTCCAGGGCTTCGCCGTTGTAGAGCACTTCGCCGGAAGTCGGCTGGATCAGGCCGGCAATGATCCGCAGCAAGGTCGACTTGCCGGAGCCCGAGCGCCCCAGCAACCCGACGACTTCGCCTTCGTGCAGGTGCAGGTCGACTTCGCTGAGTACCTGACGCTCATCCTTGCCGTTGCCAAAGCCCTTGCTCACATTGGTGAGCGAGTAGATTTCGCGGGCGCTGCTGGTGTATTCGATATGACTGTTCATAAGAGCGGCTCGGATTAATTCAGACGAAGTTTGTTTTCGGCGATGGCGTACATCGGCCGCCAGAGCAGACGGTTGAAGGCCACCACAAAGACCGACATGACCACGACGCCCAGGGTGATTTTCGGAAAGTCGCCGGCGGCCGTGGTCTGGGCGATATAAGCCCCCAGGCCGTGGGCCACGACCTTGTCCTGGCCCCAGGAAACGAACTCGGAAACGATACTGGCGTTCCACGCGCCACCGGAAGCGGTGATCGCACCGGTCACGTAATACGGGAAGATCCCCGGCAACATGACCTTGCGCCACCACTGCCAGCCACGGATATGGAAGTTCGCGGCGGCTTCACGGAAGTCGTTGGGGAAGGCGCTGGCGCCGGCAATCACGTTGAACAGGATGTACCACTGGGTCCCGAGCACGATCAGCGGGCTCAGCCAGATATCCGGGTTCAGGTTGTAGTGCAGGATCACGATGACGAACACCGGGAACAGCAGGTTCGCCGGGAACGCCGCGAGGAACTGCGCCAAGGGTTGGATCTTCTCGGCCAGGTGCGGACGCAGGCCGATCATCACCCCCAGCGGCACCCAGATCACCGAAGCCACGGCGATCAGCAAGGTCACCCGGACCAGGGTGATTGCCCCCAGGCCAATGACTTCGCCGACATCGGCGAGGGTCACTTCACTGCTGACATACATAGCAATGTGGTACAGCGCATAGGCCGCGAGCAAGGTGATGAACACACCCCAGACCCAATCAACCACCCGCGACGTCGAGGGGTTGGGTGCGCTGGCCCGGGACTTGACCCGGGGCAGGCTCAGGCGCAGATGGCCGATCCGGGTAAAGAAACGTGAAATCGGCCGGATCAGACGCTGGATGACCCGGGTCCGCTGGATCAGGTTGAGCACCCAGGATTCCGGCGCGCCGCCCTGGGCCGCGGTGTCTTCCATACGGAACTTGTCCGCCCAGGCCACCAGCGGACGGAACAGGAACTGGTCGTAGACCAGGATCACCACCACCATCGCCAGGATCACATAACCCACGGCGGTGAGGTCACGCTGTTCGATAGCGGTGGCCAGGTAGGAACCGATGCCCGGCAGGGTGATGGTCTTGTCGCCGACGGTAATCGCCTCCGACGCCACCACGAAGAACCAGCCGCCGGACATGCTCATCATCATGTTCCAGATCAGCCCGGGCATGGCGAACGGCACGTCGAGCTTCCAGAACTTCTGCCAGCCGGACAGCTGCAGGCTCTCGGAGACTTCCGTCAGGTCCCGCGGCAGCATGCGCAGCGACTGGTAGAAGCTGAACGTCATGTTCCAGGCCTGGCTGGTGAAGATCGCAAAGATCGCCGCGCACTCGGCGCCCAGCACCCGTCCCGGAAACAGCAGGAGAAAGAAGGTCACGGTGAACGAGATATAACCCAGCACCGGCACCGACTGGAGGATATCCAGCACCGGCACCAGCAGTTTCTCGGCGCGTTTGCTCTTGGCCGCCAGGGTCCCGTAGAGAAAGGTGAAGATCAACGCCGCGACCATCGCCGCGAGCATGCGCAGGGTGGTGCGTATGGCATATTCCGGCAGGTTGCCCGGATCGAGGGAGATCACCTGGCTCTGCAAGGTCGAGATCGGTGCCCAGGTTTCCCGCGCGCCGATCGAGAAAAACAGCAGGAAACCCACCACCAGCGGCAGCGCGATCAGGTCCCAGCGATTGGGCAGCAAGCGCCGGGTACTGGCCGGGATGTAATGGCGTAATACTTTATTCATCGTCAATGATTCCAGCAGCGTTCTGAAATACAGGCCCACGAACTCCAGGGTACAAACGCACAAAGCGCTGCGGTGCCGGCAGTCTAAGCACAGCACATTCTGGAGAAGTGGTTGGAAAATCGTCGAAGCAAGGCCACGTACTGAACGCTACAGACTGGATACCGGGGCGACGGCTGCGCACCGGCGGTATCCCTTTGTAAATCCCGCTACGTGGCCTACCGAGAATGGGCAGGGTCCAAGTTCGAATCTCCTGGGGGTGGCGGTTGAAACGTGGGGGGTATGGCTCAGGGCGGAAGTATACATTTCAAAATGTTACAGATATGTATATTCCGCATAATTTGTCAGGTTAGCGTC
Organism: Pseudomonas sp. MWU13-2862; assembly: GCF_023242495.1. NCBI lineage: Bacteria > Pseudomonadati > Pseudomonadota > Gammaproteobacteria > Pseudomonadales > Pseudomonadaceae > Pseudomonas > Pseudomonas sp. MWU13-2862. The sequence goes on from NZ_JALMEZ010000018.1 coordinate 87,951, forward strand.
AGGAATGCGCCCAACGCCGATGCAGGCCGCGCGCCAGGGCATCGAGCATAAAACCCAGCACGCCGATCAACAGCACCATGGCCATCAGTTCCGAATAGGCCAGGCGGTCACGGGTATCGAGGATAAAGTAGCCGAGCCCGGCGCTGACCCCGAGCATTTCGCAGGGCACCAGCACGATCCAGAGAATCCCGATGGACAGCCGCACGCCGGTCAGCACATGGCCGAGCACACCAGGCAGGATGACCTGGCGCAGGGTTTCCCAGCGGGTCGCGCTGAGGCTGCGGCTCAGTTGCAGCCAGCGCGGGTCGAGCTGGCGCACCCCGGCCACGGTATTGAGCAGGATCGGCCAGACAGCGGCAAAGGCCAGCAGGAAATAGATCGGCTGGTCACCGACCCCCATCAGCATCACCACCACCGGCATCCAGGACAACGGCGAGATCATCCGCAGAAACTGGAACGCCGGGGTGGTCGCCGCCTCCAGGTGCCGATAGCTGCCGATCAGCAGCCCCAGCGGCACGCCGACCAACAGGGCCAGCAACAGCCCGATCAGAATGCGCTTGAGGCTGACCAGCACGTTTTCATAGAGCTCGGCACGGCCCAGCAGCTCCACCAGGCTGGTCAGTGTCGCTTCGGGCGAGAAGCGCGCCGACAGCCCGTCAGGGCTGCCGAACAGGTGCACGCCCAGCCACCAGAACAGCAGCAGGCAGAACAATCCCGCCAGGCCCAACCCCCAATGCAGGAGCGATGAGGAAGACTTGCCGATCAAATGCCGAACTCCTCGCTGCGTTCAAAGCTGTCCGGCAAACCGAAGGCCTTGAGCCCGCCCACCGCCGCCAGGCTGTTGCGTACGAAGCGGTCGTCCACCAGATCACGGGCGGTCTGCTGCGGATCGAGGCCGGCGAGGAAACCCTTGTCGCCTTCGATCAGGGTGTTCTTCAGGCGCTTGACCAGTTCCTCGGTGTAGCTGGGGAACGGGTATGGCTGGAAATCGATGCGCTGCTCGTCCCAGTTGCCGTGCTGGATCGCCCCGCTGGCCAGGTAGGCGTCACGATCGGCGGCACTGGGCACCAACACCCGATTGAGCACCTGGGTGGTGTGGGGGGTGTAGCGATTGGTGCCGTCCTTGGACAGCAATTTAGCCGCCTCGGCGCGATTGTCGCGGGTCCAGAGCTGAGCCTTGACGATGGCGTTGACCACCTTCTGCGACCACTCGGGTCGGTTGTTCAGGTCCTGCTCGTGCATAAACACCACGCAGCAGGCGTGATTGCGCCAGAGATCGCCGGTGAAGCGCTGTACCCGGCCGACCTTCAGTTCCTCGGCCAGGGCATTGAACGGCTCGGCGACGATATAGCCGGCAATGCGCTTGCTCGCCAGGGCCGGCGGCATATCCGAGGGCGGCAGCACCACCAGGTTGACCTCGTTGGCGGCCAGCACGCTGCTGGTGGGCTTGCTCACCGGTTGCAGGCCGTTGTCGCGCAGCAGTTGCTGGACCACCACGTTGTGGATCGAGTACCAGAACGGAATCGCCACCGACTGCCCGCCCAGTTGTTTGACCTCGGTGATACCCGGCCCCACGGTCAGGCCCGAACCGCCGACATGGTTCCAGGCCACCACCTTGGCCGGCACCTTGCTGCCGTAGCGCGCCCAGACGGTCATCGGCGACAACAGGTGGATCACGTTGACCTGCCCGGAAATAAACGCCTCGATCACCTGGGCCCAACTGCGCAGCAGCACCGGGCGCTCGGCCTGGATGCCTTCGGCCTCGAACAGGCCGTTGTTATGGGCCACCAGCAACGGCGTGGCATCGGTGATCGGCAGGTAGCCGATGCGCACCGGCGCATTGGGCTCCGACGCGGCACGGGCCTGCAGGCTGTTGAGCAGCGGCAAGGCACCGCCGGCGGTCAGCAAGGCGCTGAGTTTGAGGAAGTCACGACGTGTATGGGTGAAGTCATCCAGGCACATGAGCCATCTCCGACGTTTCGAGCAAAGAGTGAGGGGGTGAGGTGCGGCTGGCCCGCCGAAGGGTCTTGAGAATCTCGATACGCAGGGTGCCCAGTTCCTCCACCAGCTCGGCACGCGGCTGAGGCAGGTCGATACGCCACTCGCCGAGGGTCCGCGCCGGGCTGTGGCCCAGTAGCAGGATCCGCTCGGAGAGCAGCAGGGCTTCATCAATGTCGTGGGTGATCAACACCGCCGCCGTGTTGTGCTCGGCGATCACCTTGAGCAGCAGTTGTTGCATATCGGCGCGGGTCACCTCATCCAGGGCGCCGAAAGGCTCGTCGAGAAACAAGACCTGCGGCTGGCGGGCCAGACAGCGGGCCAACGCCGTGCGCTGGGCCATGCCGCCGGACAACTGCGCCGGGTACTGGCCTCGGGCGTGTTGCAGGCCGACGGCGGCAATCGCGTGGTCGATCCGCGCCTCGCGCTCCTGGGCATCCAGGTGCGGCTGGCGAGCGAAATCGAGGCCGAAGGCGACATTCTTTTCCAGGCTCAACCAGGGCAGCAGGCTGGGGTCCTGAAAGGCCACCGCCACCCGCGGGTGCGGGCCGTCCAGGGGGTCGCCGAGGAAATGCACGCGGCCTGCGTGAGCCGTCTGCAAACCGGCCAGGACCCGCAACAGGCTGGATTTACCGACGCCGCTGGGGCCGAGGATCGACACCACCTCGCCGGCTTGCAGTTGCAGGTCGAAACCTTCCAGCACCGTTTGCCAGCCCTGTTCGCGGGGGTAACCGAGGCTGATCTGCCGGGCCTCCAGCAACGGCCCGCTCATGCCGCGGTATCCCGGGCCTGGCGTTGCAGCTCGGCGCGCAATTGCACCAGGCTCGGGGTGACGATAGGTACAAACGCCGACTCGCGCCAACGCCGGGCGAAGCCACTGCCGTATTCATTCAGATAGGCCTTGCCGCCGCTGGCCTGCAACTCCAGTTGCACCGCCTGGGCAACCGACTCGGCCAGGCTGATGCGGATCTGGAACAAGGCGCTCGGCTGGGTCAGGAAGCGCCCGTCGTGCAGACCGTTCTTGAGTTCCTCCACCGTTTGCTCAAGAGCGTGGCGCTGTTCCAGCAAGGGTTCGCGCAGAATCGAGCGGGTGTCTTGCAGATGGCCGTCCACTTCCTTCAGCGCCTGGCGCGCCAGGCCGATGGCCATGCCGCATTGCAGGCCGAGGAAAGCCGGGCGCACCGCCGGCAGAAAGACCCGGGCATCGTCGTGGAGCAACCAGTCGCGGCTGACTTCCACCCGCTTGAAGTCCAGGGCGGCGGTATTGCTCGACTGCAGGCCCATCAGTTGCAAGTCGTCCGAGCGTTGCAGACCACTCAGGGCATCCGGAATCGCCAGCACGAAGGGTGTGCCGCCCTCCTCTCGTTCGATGGCGGCCGCCACCACAAAACCGCTTTTGCGCAGATTGGTCACCCAGTGCAGACGGCCATCCAGGCACCAGCCATCGCCTTGATCGCGGGCCCGCAGTTGCAGCGACTCGATGCCCGAGAGGAACTTCATGGCATTCGACAGTCCGGTGGCGCCGGCCAGTTCACCGCTGAGCAACGACGGCAGCAGATGCTCGCGCAATGCCGTGTTGGGACTGTGCAGCAGGTACTCGATAAAAGCCCGTTGGCCCCAGAACACAAAGGCCGCCGCCAGGGAATGGCTGGCCACCTGGGCGATGCTTTCCACCGCATCGGCCGCCGTGCCGCCGCTGCCGCCCTGGGCCTCTGGAACACCGATGCGCAGCACCTTGGCCGTCGCCAATCGGGAAATCACATCCTGTGGGTCGCACTGCCCCAGATCCAGAGCCTGGGCTTGTACGTCGAGCCATTGACTCAGTGCCGGATTGAGCATGTCGTTTTCTCCTTGAAGACAACGTCGAATAATAGCCGACGCCGATGAATCATTGATCTGTCGACTGCCAACGATATTTCGCCAGCTCAGGATTGAGCGGCGTGCGGGCAAAGACATTGGCGAAATTGCACAGTGTGGCCAGGCTTACCCCGAGGATCACTTCCAGGGCGTTGCCCTGGGTGTAGCCGGCGGCGAGGAATTCGCTGAACACCGGGTCGCTGACATTGCCGCGGGTGGCGATCACTTCCCGGGCAAAAGCGGCGAGGACTTCGAGCTTTTCCTGGGGCAGTTCGTCCTGTCCGCGCAAGGCGTCGACCACTTCGGCCGGCAACTTGGCCTTGTTCAGGGCCACCGCCGTGTGCCCGGCAACACAGAAGTCACAGCCGTGAGTGGTGGCGGCCACCAGTTGCACCACTTCGCGCTCGGCCAGGCTCAGCTCGGCCTTGCCATTGAGTGCCGATACCGTAACGTAGGTTTCCAGCGCCGCCGGTGCATTGGCGAGGACGGCGAGCAGGTTGGGGATAAACCCGGAATTCTTCTGGGCGTTTTCCAGGAAAGGCTTGGCCGCTTCGGGAGCGCTTTGCAGTGTATGGAGAGTGACGCGCGACATGGAGTGGACTCCTGCTGTAGGGTGAGTCCGACAAGTCTGTTGGTTATAAGAATTCCTATCCATATTCAAAAGTAGCGATTCCTTGCTTCTGAGTGTTTCCATTAGATGATTTCGTCGAGTCCACTGGTTGATTGGTTATTAGAAAGCCTGGAACTGGATGCGAGCCTGTTCCATGTGGGCCGTTATTGCGGCGGCTGGCACGCCAGCACCCATGGCTTGGCGCGGGCGAGCTTCCACCTGATCGTGCAGGGTCATTGCTGGCTGCATATTGATGGACAGCAAGAAAGCCTGCGGCTGGAGGCCGGGGATGCGGTGTTTTTGCTGCGGGACCTGGATTATCGGTTGTCGAGTGCTCAAAACAGCGTAGAGGCGCAACGCTTGCCGCGCCAGGCGATGACCGGGCTAGACAGCGCTGCGCAGGATGGCGTGGGGCTGGTGTGCGGGTTCTTTCATTTCAAGTCCGGGCTGTCGTCATTGATTATCGACGGGTTGCCGGACTGGATTGTGCTGCGGGCGGGCGATCCGTCGTTGAGCGCCGCGCGGGCGTTGTTCGGGTTGATCCTGGCCGAGTGCGAACGGGCACCGACGCCCTCCTCGGCGCTGCTGGAACGCTTGAGTCATTTGTTGTTTCTGTATGTGCTGCGCCAGCAGGTGGCGGAGAACCGGAGCCTGGGTGGATTGGTGGCACTGGCCCGGCATCCGGGGTTTGCGCCATTGCTGGAGCAGTTGATCGAACGGCCCGGGGAGAATTGGTCGTTGGAGAGCATGGCGGCTTGTACCGGGATGTCGCGTTCGGCGTTTTTCAAGCGCTTCAACGAACTGGCCGGACAGTCACCGGGGCAGGTGCTGCTGGCGTTGCGGATGCGCCATGCCAGTCAGTTGCTGCGGGCCAATAACACCGTGGAACAGGTGTGTGCGGCGGTGGGGTATCAGTCGATTGCGGCGTTTACCCGGGCGTTTGCCAAAGCGCTCGGGGTGCAGCCGGGGGCTTATCGGCGGCAGCATGAGGGGCGATGACGCAGCAGCGAAGAGGACCGTGAGATCGCTAAAAGCTTCGCGGGCAAGCCCTGCTCCTACAGGTTTAGGCCGTACCCCAGATTTGTGTCCGGCGCCGTCCTGTAGGAGCTTGGCTTGTCGGGACGCCGCATCGCAGCGAAGGGGCCGGTGAGGTTATCGGCATGTTCGTAGGCGGTGGCCGCCGCTGACTCGAGAATCGAACTGGCGTCGACCAGGATCTCTTCACGGCTTTCAGGTTCGGCGCTGATTTTGCGGGTTGAATTGGCGCCGCGTCGCTTCGAACTCGCGCCTGGCGGCAAATTGTAATGCGCCAACGCACGGTCGACGATGTGCGGATCGATGGTTTCGACGCGCAGTGACACAGGAGGGTTGGGCGTGATCTTGAACATGTCTGAAACTCCTAACAGAGATAAGGAGCCGACACCTTCTCGCTTGCACACGAATGAGGGTGGCAGCTGTACGCAGGTGTGCAAGACCAGGTCTGTTAGGACACCCGGCAGACCCGAAGGTCTCCCACGCACAGCCACCATAAACAGGCGGACTGCAAAAACGCCCAGGCATGACATGGGCGTTGTGCGTCATAACAGAATTCCGGACTTGCACGTCCGTATCACCGTTTTTGCGGTGACAAGATGCAGACTAGCCACCGGTTCTGCCAGGAGCAACAGGGTAGAAGTTTCTAGGAAATTTCACTCAATGGAAAGCGAGCCGTCTTGCAAGATAGGCACAAGACAACCCAACCCTCACTGCAAACCATAGGAATAAACCCCAGCATCATTGCTGTTGTACCAGTTGCCCTTGGCCCAGATCACGCGGTCTTGCGCCCCTTGAAAACCGAGGATCCCCAGGTAACCGTCAACCGCCAGCCGTTGCCAGGAGTGCCCCCAGTCCTTGGAGTAGAACACCCCGTTCGCGGAAATTTGCGCATCCGACCACCAGTAGAGCCAGCGCGGCGGCCGGTGTTCGCTTGAGGTGTTGATCAGCAGGCTGTTCTGCCCCACCCAGAAATTCTTCTCGCGCAACTGGCTGTCCGACGCCAACGGCGCGAACACACTCGGAAGCTCACCCATCGGCTTCCAGCTCAGCTTGGCGGTATCCAGCTCGGCCACCACATCTTGCCCATGCTCGCCCTGGTCGATCAGGCCCATCACCCGCCCGCTGCCATTCTCCACCAGTGCGTCGATAAACAGCCCCTCCTCGCGCTGCACAGCCCCGACCTGCCACTTCCCTGCTTTGCGCTGCAGTGGTGCCCGGGTCGTGACGTTGATCGCCAGGCTGCCGCTTTCACCGTCGGGATTGCTCCCCCAGAAACGCTGGGATACCCAGATAAACGCCCGTTGCGCATCCAACTGAGTGACATAGGTCTGGATTTCCCCATAAGCACCGGAGTCGCGCCATTCAGTAATGTCAGGCCGCTTGCCCTGGGCATACTCGGTAGACACCAGCAGCGACTCGGCCGCGAATATCGGGGTGCTGCTCGCGCCGCGATCAGCGGAGTAGAACACCCCCGTGGAGATGGCACCTGGCTTGTCTTCGCCGCTCTCGTTGTCGGTTCCGCTCGGGGTGCCCCAGGCCCAGACTTCATCCGGGCCATGAAAATAGGGCTTGAGGTTCCAGGCCAACTGCTCGGCCTTGGGGAACAGGCCTTTGCTCAACCAGGTCCAGCGCTTGCCTTGATCGTCGCTGCGAAAGATCACGGTCTGCCTGATCTCATCGCCGCTCGCGCCCGCGACTTCGGGGCGCTCAAGCCCGGTCAGCAGTAAAACACTGGCCCCATCCGGGCTGGCCACCAGGCAGGCGGCGTCGCTGACATGGGCCACCATTTGAAACTGGCCTTGAGCGTCCAGGCGCGAGATAAAGGAGGTTTCCTTGTCCCGGCCCGAGAGAAGGCCGGAGAAAGCCCCCGAGTCTTCCGGCGCCAGATCCTTATTCTCAACCGGCTTGCCATGGAGTACGGCATCCAGGTCCACCACGTCGGCGGTGGGCTGCAGCTGTTTCGCGTCCCCCTCCAGGCGCCCCACCAGCCAGGTGCCCTGCGGGGTCACCACCACACCGGTGCAGTACTGGGTCATCGCGCGCTGACGGGTGTCCTGCACGGCGCCGACCTGCTGCTTGTCCGGGCTGCTCCCGCCCCACTCCAGCTTGGCGCTGGTAATCACCCACATGTACCAGAGCCCGGCGCCGACCAGCAGCGCGACAAACAGTTTGGTGAACAACTTTGATCGAGGCATGAGGGGATCCGAATCCATGGAAAAGGCTGAGAAGCTTTTCGCATTTCTTTCACCGGGAGTAAATTTTTATTGCTTGCGAACACCGGGCCCCAGTCGAAAAAATGTCAGCGCTGTGACGCCGATTCCATTCATCACACCCGGAAAACGTGCCGCCGCAACGACAGGCCTTGTGGAAACGGGCCGCTATCCTCCACCCTTTCGCCAAGGACCCGGGAGTCAAAGGAATGCAGAGCATCCAGTTTCAAAGAATCATCGATCTGAGCCACGTCATTACGCCGTCCATCCCCCTTTGGCCCCACGACCCTCCCGTTGCCTTCAGTGAGGTGGCCTCACAGGCACAGGACGGTTACTACCTGCGCAGTTTCAGCATGGGCGAACACAGCGCAACCCATATGAATGCGCCCAATAGTTTTCACCCCGATGGCATCGGGATCGATGCCTACACCCCGGAGTCGCTGGTACGACCGGCCGTGGTAATCGATGTGCGGGCGCAGGCACAGGCCAATCCCGACTATGTGATCAGCCCTCAAGATATCGAGCGTTGGGAGCAGGCCCATGGTCGCATCGCCCAGGGCTGTGTCGTGCTCTTCCATACCGGGTGGCAAGCGCTGTGGAACGACCCCAAGCGCTTTTTCAATGAGGATGACCAAGGTGGCCTGCACTTCCCCGGGGTCGGCGCCGATGCGGCAAGGCTGCTGGTCGAAGAGCGTGAGGTCGCCGGGATCGGGATCGACACCCACGGGGTCGATCCTGGTCAGAACACGGCATTTGCCACCAACCACCAAGTCCTGGCGAAAAATGGAATCATTCTGGAGTGCCTGACTCATCTGGATCAATTGCCCGCCACCGGCACCACGCTGGTCATCGGGATCCTGAAACTCAAGGACGGATCCGGCTCCCCCGCCTCCGTGCTGGCCTTTGTGCCCTGATCTTGTCAGGGTTCGAGCGCCTGATCCCCCTACAAACAGCCCACGCCCTTCAGCGTTACTTCCACCGCCTGATCCAGCGGCGTATGCGGCTCGGCCCCCAGCACGCTCAACAGATAGGCATTATTCATCCGTACCGGCGTACGCCACAGGTAACGCATCTCCAGCATTTCCCGAAAGGTGGTCACCAACGGCGAGGCCAGTCCTACCAGCCACCAGGGAAAGCGCCGCAGCCTGGTCTGGCCGCCCGCGCGCTCGACCACGCGGCTGATAGCGGCTGCTATCTGGGTGCCGTCGGCGTCCCAGTAGCCCTCCATATGAAAGGTCGCGAAGGGAGGCAAGTCCCCTCGACGCACCACCAGTTCGACCATGGTCCGCGCCACGTCCGGCAGATAGGCCCACTGATGACCGACGCCCGGATCACTTGGCAGATTGATCACTTTCACTGCCTGCCCGGGCTTGATCATCCCCTGGGAAAACCAACTGTTACCAGCCTGCGGGCCGAAGAAGTCGCCCGACCGCACGACAATCGCTCGAACCCCGTCCCGCGTCGCATCCTGCAAGCGCTGCTCAAGCTCGACGCGAATACGCCCCTTGCGCGTCAACGGACGTTGCACCGCCTGTTCATTCAATTCGGCAAAGGCATCCGGGCCGTAGTTGTAGACCGTGCCCGGCAACACGACGGTCGCCCCTTCAATACGCGCCGCCGCAATCGTATTGTCGATCATCGGCAGCACCTGCTCGGCCCAGTGCCGATAGCCCGGCGGGTTGACCCCATGCACGATCACGCTGCAACCCCGCGCCGCCCGCACCACGTCGTCACGGTTGAGGGCGTCGCCACGCAACCACTGGATACCGTCGCGCTGTTCGGCCGCCGTCGCCAGGCCACGCTTGAGTGCCTGCACCTGCCAGCCGCCATCGCGCAGTTGCCGCGCCACTTCGCCGCCAATGCCACCGCCGGCGCCCAGTACCAAAACCTTGTTGCTCTGTGCTGCCATGTCAATTCTCCAGGAAGGTAACGATGAACAGAGTCTGGGCCTGCCCCTTCAGGAAATAAATTGCCTAGCACAAGCTATCCGCCATACATTTATGCATGGACCAGATCATGAGTTGGGAGCTGTACCGAACCTTGCTTGCCGTGCTGACGGAGGGCTCGCTCTCGGGCGCCGCACGGGCGCTGGGCATTGCCCAACCCACCGTGGGCCGACATATCGCCGCGCTGGAAGCGTCATTCAAGCAACCGCTGTTCACCCGTTCGCAGACCGGCTTGCTACCCACAGAGACCGCCCTGGCGCTGCGCGGCTATGCCGAAGCCATGCAGCACACCGCCGCCGCGCTGGAGCGTGCCGCCACTGGACAGGGTCAGACGGTGAACGGCACGGTGCGGATCTCCGCCAGTGAAATCATTGCCATCGAGGTGCTACCTCCGGCACTGGCACTGCTGCGCCAGGACCATCCGCAACTCAAAATCGAGCTGCTGGCCACCGACAAGATGCATGACCTGCTGCAACGGGAGGCGGATATTGCAGTGCGCATGACCGCGCCGAAACAGGATCAGCTGATCGCCCGGCGTGTCGGCCAGGTGGAACTGGGGCTTTATGCACATGTGGACTATCTGCAACGACACGGCACGCCTAGCACAATGGCCGATCTGTCGAGCCATGCGCTGATCGGCTTCGATGTCACCACGCCCTTTATCCGTGCCGCCAGCAAACAAGTGCCCGGCTGGAATCGCGAGGCCTTCACGCTGCGCACCGACAGCACCCTGGCGCAACTGGCGATGATCCGCGCTGGCTGCGGCATCGGCATCTGCCAGAGCGCCCTGGCGATCCGCACGCCGGCACTGGTGCGGCTGTTGCCGGAGCGGTTCACCTTCCAGCTGGAAACCTGGGTGACCATGCACGAGGACCTGCGCACCAGCCCCCGTTGCAAGGCGACCTTCGATGCGCTGGTGGAGTATCTGCAGGCCCATATCCGTGTGACGGGCCCATCATGAGTTTGCCGGCCTTTACCCGGTGAACAGACGGCCAGCGTCACGCCAGCAGATGAAGCTCAACCGTGACGTGCACCAACTCTTCATGGATCGCCAGTTGCGCCTTGAAGTAGTCCGGCGTGGCCGGCAAGTGCGTCACCAGGCTTAGCACGCAGGCGAACTGCCCCTTGCCGACCCGCCAGACATGCAGGTCGCTGATGCTGGCTGGAATCGGGCTGGCCGCAATGACCTCGCGGATTTCCTCGACCACCGGCGCATCCATTTCCGCGTCCAGCAAGATACGGCTGGTCTGGCGGATCAGCCCATAGGCCCAGCTCGCCACCAGCCCCGCGCCGACAATCCCCATCAGCGGGTCGAGCCACGCCGCGCCCCAGACCTTGCCACCGATCAGCGCCAGGATCGCCAGCACCGAGGTGGCCGCATCGGCCACCACATGCAGGTAGGCGGAACGCAGGTTCAGATCGTGGGCATGTTCATGGCCGTGGTCATGATGATGGTCGTGGTGGTGATCGTGGGCATGGCCGTCCTTGAGCAGCCAGGCGCAGGCCAGGTTGACCATCAAGCCGACGATGCCGATGACAATGGCTTCGTCATAATGAATCGCCGCAGGTGAAATCAGCCGTTCAACCGACTGATACAGCATCAGCCCCGCCACCATCACCAGGAACAACGCACTGGTGTAGCCGCCCAGCACTTCGATCTTCCAGGTGCCGAAGGCAAAACGGTTGTCACTGGACAGGCGCCGGGCAGCGCCATAGGCCAACACCGACAACCCCAGCGCCAACGCATGGGAACTCATGTGCCAGCCGTCGGCGAACAGCGCCATCGAGTTGTAGTACCAGCCGCCGGCGATCTCGGCGACCATCATGATGGCCGTCAGGATCATGGCGCGCCGGGTGTTGGTCTCCGCCAGGGGATTTCCATCGTTGAGGATTTTCGAATGGCAGTTCTGATGAGTAGCATTGGGCGAAGACATTGGGCTACAGTCCTGATGACAAGGTCGAAACATACTATACCCCAGTATAGATAACACACAATGGGACAATTCCATGCCGCATACCATCAAGGATAAAAAGCGCCTGCTGACCCGTGTCAGGCGCATCAAGGGCCAGGCCGAGGCCTTGGAAAACGCGCTGAATATGGAAGTCGAGTGCACCGCCGTGCTGCAACAGATCGCGGCGATCCGTGGCGCGGTCAATGGTTTGATGAACGAGGTGCTGGAAGGTCATATCCGCGAACACCTGGGCGCGGACGATGTCACGCCGGCCCAGCGCCGCGAGGATGTGGATGAAGTGGTGTCGGCGCTGCGCTCGTATTTGAAGTGACTTCGGCGGGCCTGTGAGGGCCGCCCAGGGTGCGTGGGAAAACCAGCACGCAAGCTGGCGGGCTGGTGTTGGCTGGCGGACTACAAGGGTTGGCGCCCGAAGAAACTAGGCATTGCCCCGGCCATCAAACTCGAACCAGAAACTGGCACCGTGACTTTCGGCTCGACCGTGCATGAGTGCGGTCAACAGATCATGATTGAAATGTTCGTGATACGCGCTGCCAAACAGCAGCTTCGTCCGCGGGTTATCCGTCATCAGCGCCAGCAGCAGATACTGTTCCGTCCAATAGATCTGATGATCAATCAGCCATTTCGTCGGCAGGCCAAAGGGCAGAAAGACATCATGCACGTGGACAAAGATCTTCTTGGTGATTTTCGGCAGCAGGCGCAGGTAAATATGCAGGCAATCGCTCCCTGTCTTTACCGTATGCGTGGAATCGATAAACAGGATATCGCCATCTTCCAGCGTGGCGTTCAACCACGCGGCGGTCAGATCCTGGGCCCGCATCGCTTGCAGTTCAAGCGCCCCTTGGCTGGCCAGGGTGGTAATGAACGGCCTTGGAAAGGGTTCGATGCAACGTAATGTGCCTGAACCGCTCACGCTATTTAACCAGGCGCGTTTCCTTGGACGGCCGGTAGCCGAAATACGCGCTGTAGCATTTGCTGAAATGGCTCGGCGAGACAAACCCGCAAGCCACCAGCACATCGACCTGGGACAGCTCGGTGTGCTGCAGCAGCCGACGTGCCTCGGTGATACGCAGCTCCAGGTAATAGCGTTGCGGCGTGGTGCCCAATTGCTCCTTGAACAGGCGTTCGAGTTGCCGGCGGGAACGGCCGGCATAGGCCGCCAGTTGCTCCAGTTCCAGAGGCTCTTCGAGGTTGGCGTCCATCAGCTTGACCACCTCCCGCAGTGGTGCGCTCACGCACACATTCTCCGCCGGTTTGATACGCCGATAGCGCGACTCCTCGAACGCCAGTATGTCCTCGATACCCTCGACCAGGGCTTTATCGTGCAAACCCTTGATCCAGTCCAACGCCATATGGAAAGCCCCCGAGGGGCTGGACGCGGTGAGCCGGTCGCGATCGATGACATAGGCCTCGCTGGTGACATGGGTCGCCTTGGAGATCTCCGCGAGCGCCGGCCGATGTTCGGGATGAATCGCACAACGATAGCCATCAAGCACACCCGCACTGCCCAGGAACCAGGCGCCATTCCATAACCCGGCCAGGCTGACACCCTGGTCTGACGCCGCTCTCAGCAGGCTGATGAGCTCATCGTCGACCTTCAGCTCGGTCCGGTAGCCACCGCAGATGACCAGCAGGTCGAGGCTTTGAATGGCCGCCGAATCGATACGGGCATCGGGGCGAATCACCAGGCCCAGGTCACTGATCACCTCCCCTTCATGCAGACCGAAGGTTCGCGAAGAGAACAACCCTGGACGCAGGAGGTTCGCCGTGACCAGCGTATCCAGGGCCTGGGTGAATGCCGGCAAGGAGAAATGCTCGAGCAACAAAAAGCCTGTCCGGGCCATTTGCGCGGGCGCACCGGGGTTTTCATTCAGATAGCGGAGGTTTTTCCCCTTCATGCCTCCACTGAATTGGCGTCGTTCGATCAAGGTCTGAATCACTCGGTGGTGTTAACCACTCTTGTTGGGTGTGTTGATGAATGCCCGATTGTAATCAGACTCAGGCTCGCGAAGGCAACGCTTGCGACAATTCGTGCAGATAGTCGACAAAAGCACGCAACGGTGCCGGCAAATGACGCCGTCCAGGGTAATACAGGAAGGGGCCGGAAAACGTCGGCCACCAAGGTTCCAGGATGGGTTCGAGCTCGCCGCTGTCCAGTTGCGGTCGCAGCAGGTCTTCAAACAGATGCACCACCCCCAGGCCGGACACGGCAGCGCTGACCGTGAGATCCAAGGCTCCACTGGGCGTCACCAGCAGACGTTCGGGCGGATCAATCTCGATCTGCTCGCCATCGCGCTCGAATTTCCAGGTGGGTTTGTTGCCGCCGGAGAACTGACAGCGCAGACAGGAATGGGTCAACAACTCGCGTGGATGGGCCGGTCGGCCATACAGGTCCAGATATCCGGGCGCCGCCGCCGTGACGAAGCGCTGCACCCTCGGACCGATGGGAATCGCGATCATGTCCTGCTCCAGCCTTTCGTCGTAACGGATGCCGGCATCGCAGCCCACCGAAAGCACGTCGACAAATCCGTCTTCCACCACGACCTTGATGCGGATATCCGGATAACGTCCGAGAAATCCGGCAATGACCTCAGGCAGCACGATACGCGCGGCGCTGGTGGGCACATTGAGCCGCAGCGTACCGGAGGGCTTGTTGCGAAAGCCATTGAGCACATCCAATGACGCTTCCATTTCAGAAAACAGTGGCTCCAGCCGGGTTAACAAGTGTTGCCCGGCTTCGGTCAAAGCCACGCTCCGCGTGGTGCGGTTGAGCAGACGCAGATCCAGCTGCGCCTCAAGACGCTGTACGGCTACGCTCAAGCTGGCGGCGGAAACGCCACCGCTGCGTGCCGCCTCACGAAAACCACCCGCCTGTGCGACAGCGACAAAAGCCGCCATATCGTTAAATTTCATGACAATTGTTCACTAATTTAAACAGCCCGTAAACTTTATGCCTGATTATCAAACAGCGCAATTGGAACTATATTCGGCCCATCGAACCCCGCCGCGGAACGCGCTGCGACTCGCATCGAAACAGACCGATAGAGGAAAACCCATATGAGCACTTCCGCCCTCCCTGCCCATTTCAGCTTCGCGGGTCGCAAGGTCCGGCGAATGGGCTATGGCGCCATGCAACTTGCCGGACCGCAGGTATTCGGGCCACCGAAGGATCGAGCTGCCTGTATCGCCGTATTGCGCGAAGCCATCGCCGCCGGCGTCGACCATATCGACACCTCCGACTTCTATGGCCCGCACGTCACCAATCAGATCATTCACGAAGCGCTGCATCCGTATCCCGACAACCTGACCCTGGTCACCAAGATCGGCGCGCGCCGCAACGACAAGGGCGACTGGCTGGCCGCCCAGAGCCCGCAAGAGTTGCGTAGCGCCGTCGAAGACAATCTGCGCCATCTCGGCCTGGCCTCCCTGGACGTGGTCAATCTGCGTGTCTTTGGCCATGGCCTGACTCAGGACAGCATCGGCCATCTGGTCGAGGCCACGGCGCAGTTACAGCAGGAGGGGCTTATCCGCCATATCGGGCTGAGCAACGTAACCGCCGGGCAGATAAAGGAAGCCCAGGCGATCGCCGATATCGTCTGCGTGCAGAACCAGTACAACCTGGTCCACCGCGAGGACGATGGGTTGATCGACGACTTGGCGGCGCAGGGTATCGCCTATGTGCCGTTCTTCCCCCTGGGCGGGTTCACGCCCATCCAGTCAACGGCGCTGTCGGATATCGCGGCTCGCCTGCAAGCCCAGCCGATGCAAGTGGCGCTGGCCTGGTTGCTGCACCGCTCGCCCAACATCCTGCTGATTCCGGGTACGTCCTCGGTCGCGCACCTGCGCGAAAACCTGAAGGCCGGGCAGTTGCAGCTCACGCCGGACACGCTGGCCGAACTGGATGCGATTGGCGATAAACCGAAAGCAAGTTGATACCAGGCTGATAAACTGTAGAAACGACAAGGCCCCGGATTCCGGGGCTTCTTCATTGAAGCCGCGACACCGTCCAATAATTGGTGCACCGTGTCCCCTACCCCACCAATGCATCACAGACCCACCTTTTATCTGGACGTCACATGACACCCAACGCAGAACATTACAACCCGTCCACCGAATATGCCGACAAGCTGATTTCGCGCATCGGACAAACCCCCTCCTGGATCGCAAAACGCATCGGCGTGACCGACAAGCGCATTCGTTACATCCTCGATGGCGAAAGGACCGTCAAGGGAGAAACCACTCCTATCCAGATGACGTACACCGAGCAGTTTGCCCTTGAGTGCCTGGCCGCTGAGGCTGCGGCCAAGAAGAAATAGAAGTTTATCCGGACGATAAGTGTGCCTACGGCCAGTGGGTGGTTTGCCCGGGAGCGGACCCGATGAGCCATGATTTTGTCATGTGTCCGTGATTACTATTGGTTGATAACCGCTCTTCCCATCTTGAAGGACTGCACATGTACACTCGCCCAGGTCTGCCTCTTGCCCGCTTTATCGCTCTCGGATGCAGCTTGTTAGTGAGTGCTTGTGACGGTACTAACGGGAGTTTACCTGGCGCACAGTCAACCGCATCTGCTTCGCTCAAAACCCTCGACGGTAAGCCACCCTTGATTATCGGGCATCGCGGCCTGCCGGGATTGTATCCGGAAGAAACCCGGGCCTCTTACGAGCAGGCCGCCGATGCTGGCGCAGATTCGCTCGAACTGGATCTGCACATGACCAAGGACTGCGTATTGGTGGCTCGACACAATCCCTGGTTGAGCGACAACACCAACATCAGCGAAGTCGCGAAGACCAACGCCGAAGTTGCACGCCGTAAACGCACCGTTCCAGGCGTATTGGTCAATGTCAAATATCCCGCCACGGCAGAAAATGGTCCGGCACAGTACCTGAGTGACTTGACCAACCCCAACGATCCGAAATCAGTATTGAAATCACTGGTCGTTGATGGCGAAGACCACACCAACGACTGGTCAATCAGCGATTTCACCATGGCCGAACTCAGGCAATGGATAGGCGGTACCACTTACGATGCCCGCGACCAGCGCCCAACCGAACTGAACGGCAAGTTGCCGATCCTGAGTTTTCAGGACGTGATCGACATTGCAAAGGCTAAAAGCGCAGCGACAGGTCGCGTCATTACGGTCTATCCAGAAAGCAAGAATCCGATCTGGAACAATGCCCAAGCCATTGCCAATGGTTGCGGCGTACCGGGCAGTCATCCGTTTGAGAAGGCGTTCCTCAAAACCCTCAACGACAACGACCTCAATCGCAAGGAAGCCCCGGTCTTTGTGCAAAGCTTTGATCCGGGCAGCTTGAAATACCTGCGCTCTATCGGCCTGAAATCCAAAGCCGTTCAGTTGGTCGATGGAAACGGAATAAACTTCCAGACGGGCGAAACCATTTTCATCACTGACAAACCCAATACGTTCGTCAGCGGCCGCCCCTATAGCTGGACCGTAGCAGGTGATCCACGCTCCTTCGGTGCGATGCTGACGCCGGCAGGATTGGCCGAGGTCAAGACCTACGCCGACGGCATTGGTCCATGGAAGCCACAGGCAATGTCGCTCACCGTCGCCGCGGCTCAAGATTCGTCGTCCAACCCCAGCTTGGACAAGGTCGACACCCTCAAGCCAACCCGCCTGATCAGCGACGCCCACAAGGCCAATCTGTTCGTTCATATATTCACCTTCCGCAACGAAGCGAAATACCTGGCAGGTGTCTATAAGGGGGATCCAGCGGCAGAATACCTGGCCTTTTTCCGAGCCGGTGTTGACGGTGTATTTACCGATTTCACGCCTAATGCCTTGGCGGCCCGCAATCTCTATCTTAAAGAAGTAGCGCGTTAAACGATGCAATCCATACCCTGCTGATGGGGGGCTCATCCTTGAGCCCCTTCAAGCCGCAACACTGAGAAGCCTGGGTCAAGACCACAGGTCGTTTCCAGCGTTATCCAGCCCACTCCATTGCATGACTGCAGACTCAGGAATGAAAACGTTTGGGTATCATCCGTACCATCGTGTTATCGCCGACCCAATAATGGTGGAAAAGTCCTGCGCAGGCGTGTAATCCGATCAGCCAGTACCCCGCATTCCCAACCCACTCATGCCAACTTTTGAATTGCTTTGCCATATCAGGATCGAGCGCTATTGGCGAGGGGAGCATAAAGTCAAAGTACGGGATCGGCTTGCCAGCAGCACTGAGCATCAACCAGGCCAGTAGTGGGGTAGCGATCATCAGCCCATACAGCGCCAGATGAGTAATGTGGGCTAACAGCGTTTGCCAGGCAGGTGGCTTGGGCAAGATCGGCGGACTTGCTTTCAAGCGTCCTAACAGGCGCACCCATACCAAGGCGAAAATGGCCATGCCAAACACTGCATGGGTACCAAGAAAGAAACCGCGCAAGGCATCACCACGAGGAATCAACCCCTTGATTTCGATACTGGCATAAACACCGACAAAGAGCGCCAGCATTAGCCAATGCAAAATTATCGATATTTTTGCGTAACGTTGGACGACTGTTTCGTGGGGCATGACATACCTCTTTGCTTTATTGGCACATGGGTGATTTGTTCAAACCACCCCGCTCACATGAATGACGCTTGTCTACCGACTCAAAATCAGAAAAGCAGCGCCATCCTCAAACTTGAGTGCTGGCGATTGAAGCCAAATGGCGGCGCTCAACCGGACAGCGTCGGCGCGAGATGAAATTGGATGGCGACTTCGAAACCATCTGTCCTGCCCGGCGCAGGTGAGGCTAGCGTCATGCTTGCCTTGACCCCATGGACAATGGTCTTTGCGATCGCCAGGCCCAGCCCCGAACCACTGCTCTCGCTACTGCCCCTGACAAAGCGCTCGGTCAGGCGCTGCAACACCGGCTCCGGCACCGCAATCCCAGCATTGACCACCCGCAGTAGCCCCTGGTTGGTGAGACTGACCTCGACCGGCTGATCCGTAGCGCCGTACTTCAACGCGTTCTCGATCAGGTTGCGCAACAGGATGCCGAAGGCGTCCGGATCGATTGCCGCACAAACACTGGCCCGCGCCGGAAGTTGCAAGTTGATCCGCCGACCGCTGTTCTGGTTCCACTCATCAACCACATGGGCCAGCAAGGGAATCAGGTCCTGAGGCGTTTCGGACAGCAGCCCGCCCCCTTCGGCCTTGGCCAGTTGCATAAGCTTTTCCGAGAGCCGGATCAACTCCCGCAAGGAGCTTTCGATCTTGGTCGCACGCACGCGCAACGGACCCTCGGGAGCTTCGTGGCGCAGTCGCTGGGTCTGCGCCAGGGTCGCGGCCAGCGGTGTACGCAGTTCATGGGCACTGTTGGCGGTGAAGCTGCGCTCCGTCTCCAACGCCTTGCGCAAGCGTTCCAGCAGGTGATTGACCGCCTCGGCCAGCGGATCGATTTCAGCCGGCAGGCGTGCCACCTTGATCGGCGACAGATCACCGACGCCACGAACCTCGACGGCCCGGCGATAGGCCAATACGCTGCGCAGGCTGATCCGCACCAACAGCCAGGTACCCAGCAGACTGATGGGAATCAGCGCCAGCAACGGCAACAACAAGGCAAACAGCGCTTCGCGCGCGGCTTCACGACGATGGCTCAGGGGCTCGGCAATCTCGATGAACACCGCTCCATGCCGCGCACTGGCGCCGTACAGGCGGTACTTTTCAGTGGTGGAAAAGCCTTCGCTCGGCGGTTTGCTGAAGATCTCCGGGCTGGCGTCATGGGACTGCATGAGGATTACACCCTCGGCATCGCGCACCCGATAAGCCAGATATTCCTTGTGCATTCTCAAGGTGGGCACGTGTTGTGCCTCGGGCGCCCGGTCACGACTGCCGATCTCCAGCACCGCCAACGGCAGGATGCGTTGCGCGGTTTCTTCCAACGCACTGTCGAACGCTTCGTTCAGCTCATGCTGCACCACCAGCCAGGCGCCGACAGTGCCCCCCAACCACAGCAAGGTCAGGCCCAGGGTCAGGCCCAGGCCCAAGCGTTTCTGCAGGCTTGCGGACGGCTTCATTCGCAGATCAACCGGTAACCCATGCCACGCACGGTTTCAATCATCTCCCGGCCGAGCTTTTTACGCAGGCGGCTGATATAGACCTCGATGGTATTGCTCTCGATTTCGGCGCCGAAGGCATACAGCCGCTCCTCAAGCTGTGACTTGGACAGCAGCGCCGTGGGACGTTGGACAAACGCCTCGAACAGCGCCCACTCACGGGCCGTGAGGTCCACGATCAGGCCGCCGCGCTGCACCGTGCGGGCACTCATATCGACCTGCAGATCGCCGAGTCTGATCTGCGGGTTGGGATTGCCGCTGTACCGTCGGGCCACGGCGGCAACCCGGGCCGAGAGTTCAAACAGATCGAACGGCTTGACCAGATAGTCGTCGGCACCGGCATTGAGGCCGGCTATACGTTCGGATATCTGGTCCTGGGCGGTCAGGATGATCACCGGTGTCACATCCCCCGCCGTGCGCTGCTGACGCAGGAAGTCCAGCCCGCGACCGTCCGGCAGCATCAGGTCGAGCAGGATCAGGTCGTAAGGCGTGGTGCGCACGCTACTGCGTGCATGGTCCAGGCACTGCACCCAATCCACGGCGTGGCCGTCGTCGGCGATCTGCTCGCGTACGGCATCCCCCAGTCCTACGGCGTCCTCGACCAGCAAAACCCGCATGCGGCACCTCTCGTGATGGTTGTCGTGGCACACCTTAAACGCCTTTGCTGACGTGAACCTGAAGATTCAGGTGATTGTCAGGAATGCGCGCCAGGGTATGCCACGCAGACCTCCTCCGGCAGCTGTTTCCAAGGGTTCAGGTTGCTGTCAGCCGGCAGGTCCAGACTCTTGCCACACCGTTCAAACAGGATACCGTCATGAAGACCCTCATCGCCGCAACCTGCCTCGTCGGCGCCCTCGCCCTGCCGGAGTTGGCACAGGCCCGTGAAGTGACCCTGACCACCCAGCTCAAGGACTACAGCGGTAGCGACGCCTATCTGGCGATCTACCTCACCGACGGCAACGGCCAGTACCAGAAAACCCTCTGGGTCGCCGGCCGCAAGGCCAAGTATTACCGGCATCTGAGCGACTGGGCGCGGGGGAGCGGCCAAAGACCCGCCGAATTTGATGGGATCAGCGGCGCCAGCGTCGGCAGCGGCGACACCCTCAAGGTCAGCGTCGAGCTGGCGGACACGTTGATCGATGCCGGGTTCCAGATCCGTATCGACAGCGCCGTGGAGAACCAACGCGAAGGCCGTGCCGACGTCAGCGTGCCCCTGACCGCCAAAGGGGCGGGCAAGACAACCCTCGGTAATACCTACGTCAAGTCCTTTACCTACGACCTGTAACACCTGCTGTTTCCGGAGGCTGAACATGCTTCGCCAATTCCACTCACTGCCCGGCCTGATCGCTGCATTGCTGGTTATGCTCCTGGCCATCAGTGGCGCGCTGCTGTCCATTGACCCGGCCGTCGAGCGCCTGCACAGCGTTCCGAGTGCCACCGGGCAGGTCACTGTCGGGCAATTGGCCGGGCGCGTTGCCGAGCATTTCCAAGGCGTGGAGCAGATCCGCCGCACCGCGTCCGGAACGGTAATCGTCTACTACAACCAGAACGATCAGGCCGCGATGGAAACGGTCGATCCATTGACCGGCCAAGGCCTCGCGCCCTATGCACCGTCGTCCTTTTCGCGCTGGGTGAAAGACCTGCATCGCTCACTGTTCCTCGGCACACCGGGCCATGCCATATCCGGCGCAGGCGCGTTATTCATGCTGATGCTGTCGGTGTCCGGCGCGCTATTGCTGGCGCGGCGCCTGGGTGGCTGGCGCAATCTGCTGCGTCCGCTGCGGGGCACGTTCAGCCAGCGCTGGCATTCGGAAGTCGGACGCCTGGCCCTGCTCGGCCTGCTGCTGTCGGCACTGAGCGGGCTATACATGTCCGCCGGCACCCTGGGACTGATCGCCGACGGCAGCCAGGATGAACCGCCCTTCCCCAGTGGGATCAATGTTGCTCCGGCATTACCCGTGGCGAGTCTGCGGGCCTTGCAAACCACCGACCTGAATGATCTGCGCGAGCTGGCTTACCCCAGCCCCGACAACCCACAGGACCTGTTTTCCCTGCGCACGGCACAGGGCGACGGCTACGTGAATCCGGCCAGCGGCGAGTGGCTGTCCTATCAGCCCCATGACGCGATGCTCAGGATTTACGAATGGATTTACCAGTTGCACACGGGCGAAGGCCTCTGGTGGCTGGGCCTGCCACTCGGTGCCTGTGCGCTCTGCGTTCCCTTGATGAGCGTGACCGGCGTCCTGCTGTGGTGGCGCCGCCGCCAGGCCGGTCCGGAGCTGAGCCACAACAGCGACGCGCAATCAGCCGAGAGCGTGATTCTGGTCGGCAGCGAAAACAACAGCACCTGGGGCTTTGCCGAGGCTCTACATCGAGCCTTGCACCAGGCCGGCCATCAGGTACACAGCACCTCGATGAATGAATGGACTGGCCAATACCCTGGCGCCAAGCGTCTGTTCATTCTCACCGCGACCCATGGCGACGGCGATGCACCCGCCTCCGCTTCACAGTTCCTGGCGCGGCTTCGTGAGACCGGCCTCAACCCCGGCCAGCCCTTTGCCGTGCTGGGCTTTGGTGATCGACAGTTTGCCCGGTTCTGCCAGTTTGCCCATCAGATCCAGAACGCGATGCTGCAAGCCGGCGGCTCGGCGTTGCTGGCACTGGAAACCATCAACCGCCAATCCTCCCAAGAGTTTGCCCGCTGGGGATACGCACTGGGAGGAGTACTGGGACAGGACCTGACACTGACTCACACGCCCGAGCGCCCGCGCACCCAGGCACTGCGATTGACGGGGCGCATCGTCTACGGCGAACAAGTGAATGCGCCAACCCAGATACTGCGTTTCAAGGCGGTCGGCGAGTTACCGAGTTTCCAGGCCGGTGACCTGGTAGGGATCCTCCCCCCGGGCAGCCCGGTACCTCGCGTCTACTCGCTGGCCAGTCGTTCGGAGGATGGCGTGCTGGAAATCTGCGTCCGTAAACATGAAGACGGCCTGTGCTCGGGGTTTCTGCATGATCTGGACATCGGTGCGCAGATCGACGTCTTTATCCAGCCCAACCCGCAATTCCGTCCGGCATCCGGCAGCCAGCCGGTGATCCTGATCGGGGCCGGGACCGGTATCGGTCCCCTGGCCGGCTTTATCCGTAACAACAAGGACCGTAACGCGATGCACCTGTATTGGGGTGGACGCCACCCGGCCTCGGACTTTCTCTACGAACCGGAGCTCAAGCGCTATCTGGCTGACCGACGCCTCACGGCCTTGCGCGCGGCTTTTTCCCAAACCCAGGAGCGCAGCTACGTGCAGGACCGACTGATCAACGATGCGCTGTCCCTGCGCCGGCTGATTGAAAAAGGCGCCCAGGTATTGGTGTGTGGCCGTCGCGAAATGGCCAGGGCGGTGATGCAGGCGCTGGATGAAGTACTCGCGCCTCTCGACCTCAGCGTGATGACCCTGAAAGCCCAAGGACGCTACCGTGAAGATGTCTACTGAGCTGCAACGCTACAGTTTGAGTGGCGAAACCATGGGGACCCGCTACACCGCCTTGTTCTACGCCGAGGCAGGGATCGATACCGATGCCATTGGCCAGGACCTGGCGCACGCCGTGGGCCGGGTGGACCAGCAGATGTCGACCTGGAAGGCCGACTCCGACCTCAATCGCCTCAATGCCGCCCCCGAACAGGAATGGGTGCCGGTACCCAGGGAGATGATCGGGGTGTTGTCCGCGGCGCTGCGAATCAACCAGCAATCCAATGGCGCCTTTGACATCGCCGTTGGTGATCGGGTGCAGGCCTGGGGATTCGGCCCCGGCGAACAGACGGTCACACAACCGCTGTCCGCGACCAGCCCGCCACCGGCCCGCCTGTCGGCCAGCGCGGCCCTGGTGGTCGATACACGACGCAATCAGGTGCGCAAGCGCGCCGCGCTCAACCTTGATTTGAACGGTATCGCCAAGGGTTTCGGCGTGGATGAACTGGCCCGCAGCCTGGAAGACGTTGGTATCACACAGTACCTGGTGGGTATCGACGGCGAAATGCGCGCCCGTGGCGCCAAACCCGACGGCAGGGCCTGGGCCGTGGCCCTGGAAAAACCCAACCGAGGCGTACGTGAAGTGATGGGGGTGATGGAGCTCAGCGACGCCGCCATTGCAACCTCCGGCGACTACCGACGGTGGGTCGATGTGGCCGGTCGATCCTACGCCCACACCATGGACCCGGCGACCGGCGCACCGCTGAGCAACAACCTCGCGGCCGTCACCGTAGTGGCGCCAACCGGCCTGCTCGCCGACGCCTGGGCCACGGCCCTGATGGTGCTGGGCGAAAACGAAGGTCCACGCCTGGCTCAGGAGCGCGGCATGGATGCCTTGTTCGTGTTACGCGACGGGCAGGACTTCAAGCAGATATACGTTTCTGCTGGAAAAGTCGCCTTCTTTTCGACCTCACCTGCGTCAAGCCTTTCCAATGAGCCAGGACATTAATAAGGCGCCGACTGAGCGGCATAATGCGGTTCCAATCATCCAAGGAGCCGGGCCATGTTGTTTTCTGCCTATACCGAAGAATCCCTCAGCGGAATCGGTCATGTCGTCCAGGACATCGAGCAAGTCAACAGACACACCGATGGGTTGCGAAACCGTCTTTCCGGCCTTTTCGAATTAACGGCGAGCCGGTTTGGCGTGAGTTTTTCCATTCCCTCGGGGAGCTACTTCCAGATTGAAGGCCACTTTGGCCTGGTCAGGGCCAACCTGGTCTATGCAAATGAGGGGAGCGGGACATTCGCTCGCGTGGTGCTGCGCAAACACACGCTGGATGAGCAGGGAAAAGAGGCATGGCCAGAAATCTGGGCGTTCAGGATTCTGAAGGATGGCGATATTTTGATGAGCGATGCTGGCCCGGTCCTCTACAACTCATGGAATACACCAGACGGGCAGAGAGACGTCGCCACTCAGCCTCTGATTGAATCAATCGTCTTGTCTGCCATGAAGCCTCGGTAAGCCGGCAGGTTGCACCTTCGAGGATGTTCAGGACGTGACGGTTTTCATGGTAGAGCCGCGGAAGATCTTCGAAGAGGTGTGGGAAATGGTCCCGGAGTAGAGCACCTGCCCTTATTGCACTCTTTCAGAAAATTAGCGAGCCTAATCAATGATAAAGGCGCGTCACGCCTTACACCTGACGCGCCTTTACAAACGCACTAAAACTAGTGACCGTAAGAAGTCGTACCAATATAAGTTTTTGCGGCGGTCGTGTTATTAACGTGCCTTACTCGGTACGTACCCAGCGCTCCCAAATACGAAGCGGTAGTACCGGTATTACCTGCAACCTGCACCCAACTCCCCCCAGTCTGCTTGTCAATATACAACTGCGGGGCACTCCCTGCACCAGAGGCTGTGATAGTAGAGGCTATATTAGCCTTGGCACAGGTCGAGCCAATCGTGAATGGGCCATAAACAATCACTGTCCCATTGGCAGGAATAGTTCCAGTGTAGGTATCCTTAATTGTCAAGCAGGCCGATGCTTGAAACGATAGAGGCAGCAAAGCCATGAGAGGCAACAAAAATAAACGCTTCATATATTTCCCTATATTGATGTGAGTTTTTTAATTAATTACTCCTGACAGATGCCTGCTGAGCGCGCCGACCAGGAAATATCACTTTTCAACCATACCTAATAAACTAGCGATTACCAGGATTATGCCTCCATACACACCCCTATTATGAGCCACATAAAATCGTGAAATAACGGGCAAGAAAAAACGACTCGAGAACAGCCGCTGATCGACTCAAACAATATTGGCCGACCCCATCAGCGCAACTGTAGCGGACCGACGATCAATTCGAAGCTTGAGGCGAACAATGCGCCTCGAACAGGATAAGCGCGCGGGGTATTAAAGGCGCAAGAACTACAGCTTAACAACATCACCTCACAACTCCCTGTACATGAAAAGGCTATAAAAGCAACGAGCCATTCCTGCAATTTTCCATATGCAGACATTTAGACACACCTCATCAATGCGCGTCAACGGCTCGCTCTAATTTTTCCAGGCCTTAGTGGAGGGCCTTTCTAAAAACCAGGTTTAAGCCCAAGATTCTCGACGCCATTTGGCATAGAACCTCCGGACATGATGGCCATTTTTGTCAATGCCCATCCGTTGTGCTGCGTTAGAGCACAGAGACTTTATTTCCGCTTATTTGGACCACGCCTGGGGGGGGGGGACCCCAATACCCGCATCAGTCTGATAAACTACGATTTATTAAATTGATGCTCACACAAACACTCCATTACCCCATTTGCGAATGGTCTGACGGGCAATCTCAATGATCAGCTCGATCAGGCGGGCGGCTGGCTCGGCCTGGCGCGGTCAGAGCAAGCCGCTGGCTGCTTGCCCGAGCTGATTGTCCTGCGCTCCAGAGATAAGGTGCAGTGGAATGTGCTGTTGGGCATCACTGGATGGGACTTCGAAGCTACACACTATCTGGAGGTGTAGCTCACTCAGTCCGGTCGACTCTTCTTCCTTTGCCTTGGCCATTCTCGCGTGGTTCGCTGCGATTTCATTGAGAGTTGACACGGTACATCTCCCGGTGACTGACCAAGCGTATCGCTGGAGTCCTGAAGCGTTGATGTGATTGCCGCCGCGTCAGAATTACGTCGTTCCGGGGCCGCTACGCCCCTCCTCTGCAAGCCGCAAGCCAGAGAGGGTCGTGTATTGCGCGCCAGGTTTTTAGAGGCGACGAATGGTGTCGCGGCGTTATCCATAAGCTCGGGAGACGTTCCTGTATATCAGCCCGGTATGCAAAGAACGCGAGTATCTACCGGCCAGAGTTCTCCTTCCTTCATCAGAGGTGAACGTGCGACAGCTATGCTGTTCTGGCGAGCTTGATCGCGCTTTCGGGACATGCCGTCACGCAAAGGCCGCACGACCGGCAGGCATCCGCGTTAGGCGTGTACGCGACTTTCATTCCATGCACTCGTAGTTTGAGACGGTGCATCAAGCCGAGGTCAAGGTAGTCGACCTCGTCGATGCGCCGAATCTCAAACACATCCTCGGGACAGACCTCGAGACAATCGCCCTTACCTTCACAACGCTTCAGGTCGACGATTGGCGCAATCACGCCCGGCTGCTGTTTGCAATTGGTCTTTGAATTCTCGGTCATGTTCGATCTCCCACGTGCCGACCCCGGTCTGATCGGCAGGTCGTCTGAAATTGCTCCCGCTCTTCGGGCGTCATGGATTCCCATTTGCGCCAGTGACGTCGTTCGCGCCAGCCGCCGTGTCCGCGAAATCCGCCAAACAGAATTCGGCTCAACAGCAGCAAGCCCAACGCATGTGCGAAGTCGATCTCCCGGGCTCCGACGAATAGCCCCGGCATCACCCAATTCCATAGAACCATGACCACCCAGCCGAGCACGCCTATAGCCAACACCACCAGGAACGCCTTACCCACAAATCTGATTCGAAATTTCATCCGTCAACTCCTCTAAAATCCCAGTTCGTCGTAAATAGCCCGCAGCCGCTTACGCAGATGCAAAACCGCGTAGCGTTTGCGCGCAAGCAGCGTATTGAGCGTGACACCGGTTTCCACCGCCATATCCTTGAAGGACTGCCCCTCTAGCTCGTGCGCAATGAATACATCACGTTGATTCGGCGGCAACTCCTCGAGCGCATCCTGTAATGCCTTGAGCAAAAGCGCTCGCGCATAGGCGGCCTCGGGACCACCGTCTCGTGCAGGCAGGGCAAGGTCCAAGCGATACTCACTGCCAGGGTCATCCTCGTCGCCAGACAGTTCTGGCAGCGGCTGCTCTTTCTTCTTGCGAAAGCTATCGATGATGCGGTTTCGCGCGACGCGAAACAGCCACGCACTCGCCTGCTCGATCGGAGCTGGAAGTCGGTACGCCTGCACGAATTCATGGAATACATCCTGCAGGATGTCCTCGGCGTCGCCCGGATCGCGTATTCGACGCCGGATAAAATTGGCGAGCCTGGCGCGCTCACGCACCACGGTTGCAGTGATGTCTCTGTATCGTTCGGTCATCGTGTGCGCAATTAAGTGGCTCAATACGCCTGAAGACGTTTCAGAAACGCAAATATTGTGGCCGATTCGAAAAATCGAAGATCCGCGTCAAGTCGGGTGCAACCGACTGCACCGGTCGAGGATCGAGCAGCGTTCGCGACCGGTTGTTTCGAGTCCAGGTTGAAGGAGAGAATTCAACCCGGGAAAGGCGCAACACAAGAGGCCACGCAAAAAGCTTCCCGCCCGAACCAATCATTGTAAAACTGCGCCTGGCCGAAGTGGCCATGAGCAGCGGCAAGCCCCCCAGTTGTCCTGCAAAAAAGCCAGCCTCTCAGAGCAGAGCTACAGAAGCGTCTACGGTGATGGCTCTCTAGCAACCCATTCGAGATATCCATATGAAACCCGATCCGACAATCGATAACGTATTACGCGTCGCGTTGGTTACAGGATCCACTTCCGGTATCGGCGCAGCCATTGCACGTGTACTAAGCCAGGCAGGCTATGCGCTGGTGCTCCATTCGCGAAATTCTGCGGATACGGGACGCGCTATGGCTGCCGAAATGAAGCAGGCTATTTACGTGCAAGCTGATCTTGCTTTCGAAGCTGACAGGGTCAGGCTTATTAACGAGGCGATCGCCGCGTGGGGGCAGCTCGACGTATTGGTCAATAACGCCGGTATTAGCAGAGTCATTCCCCACGGCGACCTGGCCGCTGCCAGTTCGACGGTGTGGCACGAACTTAACGAGGTTAATGTCGTGGCGCCGTTCCACCTGGTCACATTGGCCGAGTCGGCATTGCGCGATGCCGCCCGTTACCGTCGAGCAGGTAGCGTCGTCAACATCAGTTCGCATGCCGGTATCCGTCCTAAGGGCGCATCGATTCCCTATGCGGTAAGCAAAGCGGCGCTTAATCACATGACCCGCTTGCTCGCGGTATCGCTTGGGCCGGAAATTCGCGTAAACGCTGTGGCACCTGGCTTGGTCGACACGCCTCTGACCGCAGAGTGGACAGATGCCCAAGAGTTGTGGCGAACC
Source organism: Pseudomonas sp. MWU13-2862 (assembly GCF_023242495.1). Taxonomy (NCBI): domain Bacteria; kingdom Pseudomonadati; phylum Pseudomonadota; class Gammaproteobacteria; order Pseudomonadales; family Pseudomonadaceae; genus Pseudomonas; species Pseudomonas sp. MWU13-2862. The sequence goes on from NZ_JALMEZ010000018.1 coordinate 116,673, forward strand.
CGCGCACCTATGCGCAGGGCCGCCAGCCCAGACGACATCGCAAAAGCGGTTTTAATGCTGGTCGAGTCGGACTACTTGACCGGTGAGATACTCCTGTCAGACGGAGGGTTGAATCTGACCTAGGTTTTGCGTGCTCCGGTGGAGCGCATCAGAATTTTCAAGATTGCAATTTGACCACGCCAGAAACGACAAAGCCCCGGATTCCGGGGCTTTGAGGTATCTCGATATGGCGGAGGCGCAGAGATTCGAACTCTGGGACCTGTTACAGGCGGCAGTTTTCAAGCCCATTGATTTATCATTACAAAACAACAAGTTACATTTTAATTAGTTCCGCATCTGTACGCTTTCAGGTCCTCAGAAGGCCTTTAAATCCAATGGGCAAGTCTTTGGTTGCGGAACTGATTTTCCCCTTCTCACCGGCGTCCTGCCGAACGAACACAAATCAAACCTCCCCTCACCAACACAGATGAACTTGCGTCGCGAATGGGCCATCCACGCCAGACGCTCCACGCCGAGCTGTAACGCCAGGGCGGTATGGCCCACGTAATCGGCGGTCATTGACCGGATGCCAGCCAAAACCCTGTAAAGATTGTTGAGCCCGGCTTCTACTTAGGGCACTCTCCGCGACGCAAATTTACAAGGACCGTAAAATTTGATGCGATCTTCACCCATGGACGTGCCTATCCCCTGCGCCTGCACACCCGATACCTTGCTTCATCCCAGCGGCCTGAAAACCTCATTGCGTCTTTATGGACTGGTTCGCATCGTCGGATTCAGCGACGCGCCTACGAGCACACCAGTTGAAATTCTTTGCGCGGCATCCGGCAAAGGAAAGGCGATTCGGGCCTTTGTTTCAAGACTGGACGCTGAGTTGGTCGCCAGGTCAATGCCTGGCACGGGCTATCGTGTCATACCGCTGGCACAATTCGATCCCACCGAATTTATTCAACAACACCAGGGCTGGCTGACCGTCCACATCACCTGTGGCTTTACCTCGCAGCGCGGCACGTTACGGTTGGCAAATGGTGACTTGACGAGCTTGGGCTGGTTTGTCTATGCCCAGACCGGCCCGTGGGCACCTGGGCGATTCCTGAATTGGGGTGAGGAAGTCGCGCAGACACTGCTTGATGCCTACCGCAGCGTTGACATGCCCAATTACAACGCCTGGCTCAACCAGCTTGATGATTATTCCGCTCACGCCATGGATGACTGCACCGAGCTCGCCTGGCAAGCACTCAAGGCCTGCCGTCCGCCCCAAGAAAACCACCGAGTCATGTACAACCCCGTGGATGAAAGCTGGCGACTTTCAGACACTCCCATTGAGCTCTACTACCCCCTTTGAACACTTGAGAAGGACCTTCCCATGAGTGGCAAACCTGCTGCACGCATCACCGCCCCCACCGCGTGCCCAGTTTCGGGTCACGGCACCAATTCGCTGGTAACCGGCTCATCCGATGTGATCTTCGAAGGCTTGGGTGCTGCCCGCCTGAACGACACCTCGGCGTGCGGGAGGGCGTCTCTTCAACCGTATTTATCAATGGCTTCAATGCCGCCACCGTCGACAGCATCGGTGCCCATGGCAATACGGTGACGGCAGGCGCAAGCACTATCATTATCGGTGACACCTTCGTACCGGCACCCTTCAGCGGCCTGTTGCCAATGCCAGTACACTTCAGCGACAAGATAAAACTGGTCGACGAAGCTACGGGTGAATCCGTGCCAAACCATGCCTACGGTATTCAGCGCGCCGACGGCAGCATTGAACATGGGGTCAGTGATGCGTTGGGCTACACCCATGTAGTGAGCTCGCATCTGGCTGAAAGCGTCAAACTATTTTTGGAAGATTAAGAACATGGAAGCTGAGAAAATCATTTTACCGAGTGGCAAGACAGCAAGTCTGGCGGCAACGCATACATTGACGGTAGTAAATGATACGACGATTAAGTCAGTACCTGTTGCAGAGAAGAAAGCAATTGTATTTTTTATTGGTGGGGCTGGAGACCAAGAAAGCTATTATTTTCAAGGAGCCTTTCATAACATCGACAACGCCAGAAATATTCTCGACAACAAAATCAGTGCCATGAAGCTTTTGTCGAAAAAATATACAAGCTGGCCAAAAAGTTATAACGATGCGAGAGGCTCTAGCAACATTCAAAACAACTTCATAGCCAACATACCAAGTAAATCATGTCCGATCTACATCGTTGGACACAGCCTTGGCGGGTGGAATGGAGCACACCTATCTAGAATATTATCAGAGGCCGGCTACACCGTTAAATTCTTGGTCACACTGGACCCCGTAGGAGAAGGATTTTGGGTGTGGGTGGGGTCAGACATCTACAAGTCCGAAGCCTCCCCAATTGCCGAAACCTGGATCAATATTCGGGCAAATTCAAGTAAGCCAGACTCCTCCGATGGGGTAGCAAAATTTGGAGGGCGCTGGATAATTACTGACGGGCCTACGATGAATAAAACAATGGATGTTCATCACGCCTCGGCAGACTGGATGTTCATAGAACCCGTTCAAGGAACAAAGTCCGCTTGCGACCTGATATTTGACTCCATCAATGGTATCTTTGGCCAATGACCATACCTCGCAGTCTCATTTACGCATCGATACTTCTATGCACTGCTTGTGCAAAAACAGCAAGCATCCCGCCAGCCGACTTGATGTTATCGTCTTTTGAGCTCGGACCAAATAATCTTTATACAATCATTTTCACCTCAAACATAAATTTACTAAACGCCTTCAACACCTACGAGAATACGAACCAGTTAACACCCATGTTGACCTGTTCTCTAGATCATGACTTAGACTTCTCAACGAATCACTCTATCAATGTAAAAGCAGAGGGCCGAGTAACCGCAAAGAGCGAAAGCAAAACCAGCTATGCTTTTGTCGCAGAGCTTGTCTTTTATCACACCAACCTAGATGGAACCCAGCTCGATCAAAATAGCTACGACGTGATCAAGCCACTAATTGCAAGCAACACATCAATACCGTGCAAAGTCCGTATAACGGCATATGGATACAAAGCCTATTACACCAACACCTTACTCATCCCATCTGCACTCATGATAGATCAGATGAGCAAATAAGCGCCATCCATTCTATTGCATAAGCATCGACATCTGGAAATGCTCGGCGCAATATATACCGTATGTCGATATCGCAACCACCTACAGGAAAAGAAGTAACAGACCTGATAATTGATGCTTGGAATTTCAAGTGCCCCGAGACAGATTAGGGAGCATCAATATCAGTCTGCCATTTTTCGGGCATTGCTTAGGGTGGAGGAATTGTCAAATGAAGGCTTCGATCCTCGCGCTCGTCGCACTTTATTGCATTGGCACCAGCGCAGCGTTTGCGGATGGCTCGCAGGCGACAAGCGCGGGCGGGCCGGCAGGCATCGCCGTCGGTGAGCCCTTGGTCGCTGCCAGGGCCAAGCTCGTCAAACAAGGATGGAAGCCGACGCGGATGCATACCACCGATGGCTATGAATATAGTGGCGTGGAGCGGGAGCTGGCTGCACGCAAGTTCTTCGAGGTCGATACCTGCTCTTTTGATAGCTCGCGTTGCATCTTGTTCTACTCAAAGAACGGCGCTTGCCTGCGTGTCGACACCATTGGGGAGCAATTCAATGACATGACGGTTACGCGATGGGCCGATGAGTGTCCTGACGCAACTCCAAAACCAAGTAAGCGCGGCGCAGGATAGCAACCGACCATTTTGAATGGGGGCGACATTTGCCAGTACCTGGCCCAGCGCCGAAAATTGCGGTCATTCAACCTCAATGTGATACCCCCCTCACATACGCCTGGCACGCCGCCAAGGCAATCAATCCTTGGTCGCCGTCGCCGGTGATTCCGATAATTCGTTGAGCATGCGCTGGAGTAAGCTGGACACGTGCTCTTCCATGAGCCACCCCGCCGGCACTAGTGGCGGAAGGCCCAGCACGACCTCCTCTCCGGCATCCTACCGAACGAACACAATCCCCAGCCCCACTGCTATGCTCCGGTCATTACGGAGGCCCAACCATGCCAAACACAGACCTGCTGCCAGCCCTTCTCACCAAGCTCAATGAGAACCAGATCGCCCTGGGTGCCGCGATCGAGGAATTGTCCAACTGGGTCGAGCTGCGCGGCTCCGTCGAGGTGGCCGACAACATCCGCGCCGCACTCTGGCCGCAGGACAACAACCTTGAGTTCATCAGCATGAGCTTGGCAGTGCTCAATTCACCCGAGTGACTGATCACCGGCAGGCAGCCGCCGCAGCCACAAGCTCCCGCTCGTATCCCATCCGCTGCCGGTGCTCTGCCAGCAGCGCCCTCACCCTCACCTCCGGCGACAACCTCAGCGCCATGCCCCCAAAACACCACATCGACACACACAGGAGCCCGAAATGATTGCACTCAAAAGCAGCCTGTCCGAATACTCGGAACACGAATTTCTCGAATTGATCAAAGAAATCTGTGGAGCTGTCGGCACAGAAGAGTATCAGGACGAATTGCTAGAACACTTCATTAAGGCAACTGGTAATTCCGCTGCATCTGACTGGATCTACTACCCAGAGGACGGCGAGGACGACTCGCCTAAAGGCATCTTGGAATCCGTTAAGGCGTGGCGTGCTGCTCAAGGCTTGCCAGGCTTCAAAACGTAGAGATGAATCGGCTTTTGGGGACAGATCTATTTTCACATCAGGGAGGCGAGGTACTCGGGAGTAATTGAGTGCATAAAAATGTAAACCCTCCTTTCCGAAATGGGGCAATCACAAATCAAAACAGGGTAATACCCTCATAAAATACCCCATTTAAATGCTCCATTACCCCATTTACGACTGGTCTGAGAGCTTGAAAAGGCAAATGACAAAGGGAATGGGACACAAGGGACAACAAAACAGGCTTACCAAAGATCAAGGCCGTACCACTGCCTCCTTTGGCAATGGTAAGGCTCACCGCAAGCGGATAATCACAACGATCCGTTCGGCCACTGAGTTGGAGCACACTCAACCGACGGCATCAGCACCGGCATATCCCGCCATCTGATCCAAGGCTCGTTCTGCCAGTGCAACAGGCTCACCGAATGTCCAGCCCACTGCAGGGAACTGAGGCTGGGGCCGTGGTTTGCCACGGTGGACGACATATTGCGCAATGCGGGTATGACTTCGAGGCTAAGCCACTGCCGCAGGTGCTGGTTTTCCGGGATATGGTGATGAATCAGCAGCGCATACATACCGGACTCGCTGACCATCAGGGTGTTCTGGATTTTGCCGTGGTAGTTCATCCAGAGATACCGCTGCTGATCAGCATCAAGCTTACGGGTCAGACGTTCATCCAGCGCACGGCCCATCATGCGGCCGAGGTCGGTTACGCTGAACCAGGCTTGTGACTCCAGCATCAGGCCATGGATAAAACGGTTGTAACGGGGAAACCGGATAGGTTCGAAATGTTCGATCATGATGAGTTCTCCAACTAGCGTTAAAACCGCCGTCTGACGCCAATCAGGGTGGGCGGAACCGTATGGGTTGGCGTACCGGCTAGTTGGACCCCGGCGCATCCGAAGATGCCCACATACGGCCCGCCCATAACAGACAGCCACACGCAGGACACGAAAAGCCGCTATGGCGGCTTTTGTGTCTTCCGAACCAGTCAGGACGCCAATCCTGTATCGCTGAGATTCAGCGACACCTGGACCTTAATGCCTGGTGGACGGGTGGAGATATAGGATATGGGAGCACATATCGTACGAAAAGTCCTGGATTGCGCTCTGATTGCGCGCCAACAAGCCCCCCTCAGAAGTGAGTGCCTATCGAGCGGGCGGAGACGCAGGGATGGCCGATAATGAATTGTCCGGCCTCGGGCCAAGGCCTGGATCGGGGTATCGATCGACACCCTCCAGAAACGACAAAGCCCCGGATTCCGGGGCTTTGAGGTATCTCGATATGGCGGAGGCGCAGAGATTCGAACTCTGGGACCTGTTACAGTCGGCAGTTTTCAAGACTGCTGCCTTAAACCACTCGGCCACACCTCCTATGTACTGCGGGCGCCATAATACCGGAATGAAACACACTGTCAAACTCTCGTGATAGCTTGTTACAGAGCCTCTGGTATGATCTTTGAGACTGAACATTTCAAACCCGAAGGAGTGTCGCCATGCGCGAACAGGATTACGCCGTTAACAGCGTGCAGGCTGAGCAGCTAGAAGTTAGCCGCGTCCTGCGCAACACCTACAGCCTTCTGGCCCTCACCCTCGCCTTCAGTGGCCTGACGGCCTATATCTCCCAGCAGATGCACGTCGGCTACCCGAACGTATTCGTGGTGCTGATCGGTTTCTACGGGCTGTTCTTCCTCACCAACAAACTCCGTGACTCGGCCTGGGGCCTGGTCTCCACCTTCGCCCTGACCGGCTTCATGGGCTACCTGCTCGGCCCGATCCTCAACCGCTACCTGGGCATGCAGGGCGGCTCCGAAGTGGTCAGTTCGGCCTTCGCCATGACCGCGCTGGTCTTCGGCGGCCTGTCGGCCTACGTGCTGATCAGCCGCAAGGACATGAGCTTCCTCAGCGGTTTCATCACCGTCGGCGTTTTCGTCCTGCTGGGTGCGATGCTGGCCAGCATCTTCTTCCACATCAGTGGCCTGCAGTTGGCGATCAGCGCCGGTTTCGTGCTGATCTCCTCGGCCATGATCCTGTTCCAGACCAGCGCCATCATCCAGGGCGGGGAACGTAACTACATCATGGCGACCATCAACCTGTATGTGTCGATCTACAACCTGTTTATCAGCCTGTTGCAGATCTTCGGCATCATGGGCCGCGATGATTGATCGCTGCTGTTAAGCAAAAAGCCCGCTTCGACGGGCTTTTTCTTGCCCGCGATTTAGCTTCTTGGGGGTTCTGGCTTTATCATGACGGCAGGTTTGCTGACAGAGTCCCCCATGAAGTTTGCCATTGCGCTGTTTTCCGCGCCCCACGCGCCCTCCTCCCGCCGCGCCCTGCTGTTCGCCCAGGCCGCTCTCGCCGGTGGGCATGAGATTGTGCGGCTGTTCTTTTATCAGGACGGCGTGCACAGCGCGTCGAGCAGTGTGGTCACGCCCCAGGACGAGCAGGACCTGCCCCGGCAATGGGCGAATTTCGTCAACGAACACCAACTTGACGGCGTGGTCTGCATCGCCGCGGCCTTGCGCCGTGGCGTGCTGAACGACGAAGAAGCCCAGCGCTATCAACGCTCGGCGGTCAATCTGAGCGCGCCCTGGGCCTTGTCCGGCCTGGGCCAGTTGCACGATGCGGTGCAAACCGCCGACCGCTTGATCTGCTTTGGAGGGCCTTGAAATGCCCAAGTCCCTGTTGATTATCAGCCGCCAGGCGCCCTGGTCCGGCCCGGCCGCCCGTGAAGCACTGGATATCGTGCTGGCCGGCGGTGCGTTCGATCTGCCCATCGGCCTGCTGTTCATGGACGACGGTGTCTTCCAGTTGATGCCCGAGCAGAACGCCAAGGCCCTGCAACAGAAAGACCTGACCGCCAACCTCCAGGCGCTGTCGCTGTTCGGCATCGACGAGCTGTACGCCTGCGCCGACAGCCTGGCCGACCGCGGGATTTTTCCGACCCAGGTCGCCGGCGAAGACCTTGAGGTGCTCACCGCTGAACAGCTCAGTGCACTTGTTAACCGTTATGACCAGGTGATCACCCTCTGATGTCGACCTTGCATGTGTTGTCCCACTCCCCTTTTACCGACAGTCGCCTGGGCAGTTGCCTGCGCCTGCTGGGCAGCGAGGATGCGCTGCTGCTCTGTGGCGACGCGGTGCATGCCGTGCAACCGCGCAGCCTGCCGCTTGAAGCCCTGGAAGAACGCGCTGATGACCTGCGCCTGTTCCTCCTTGACGAAGACCTGCAAGCCCGCGGCCTGGAGTGCCCGACCTGGGCCACCAGCGTCGACTACCCGGCATTTGTCGAACTGTCGATCCGTTACGACAAGGTCAATACCTGGCTATGAACACGTTGACGGTGAACGGACAGGCCATCGCCCTGGACAAGGACGGCTACCTGGTCGAACTGGGCGACTGGTCGCCGGAAGTCGCGGCCGCCCTGGCCACGCGGGAAGAACTCGAACTGAGCCCCGAGCACTGGGAAATCCTCGAATTGCTGCGCGGCTTCTACCGCGAGTTCGAGCTCTCCCCCGCGACCCGCCCGCTGATCAAGTACACCGCCTTGAAGCTGGGCGCCGAGAAAGGCAACAGCCTGCACCTCAACCGTTTGTTCAAAGGCACCCCCGCCAAACTCGCCGCCAAGCTGGCGGGCCTGCCCAAACCGACGAACTGCTTATGACCGAGTACACGCCGTTGATCATCGAAACGCCCGCCGAGCACCCGTTTGCCCAGTTTGTCCGCATCCTCGGCAAGGGCAAGCGCGGCGCCCGCAACCTGACCCGCGAAGAAGCCCGCGAGGCCATGGGCATGCTGCTGGACGGCAAGGTCGAGGACACCCAGCTCGGTGCCTTCCTGATGCTGTTGCGCCACAAGGAAGAAAGCCCGGAGGAACTGGCCGGTTTCACTGAAGCCCTGCGCGAGCGTTTGCAAGCGCCCAAGCTGGCGATCGACCTGGACTGGCCGAGCTACGCCGGCAAGAAGCGTCACCTGCCCTGGTACCTGCTGGCCGCCAAGTGCCTGGCACAGAACGGCATCAAGATATTCATGCACGGCGGCGGCGCCCATACTGCGGGCCGTCTCTACACCGAACAATTGCTCGAGACGCTGCAGATTCCATTGTGCCGCGACTGGCCGGCCGTCGAGCAGGCGATCGGCCAGGGCAATATCGCCTTTATGCCCCTGGGCGACTGGGCCGCGCCTTTGCAGCGGATGATCGACCTGCGCAACATCCTCGGCCTGCGTTCGCCGATCCATTCCCTGGCGCGATTGCTCAACCCGCTGGGCGCGCGCTGTGGCCTGCAAAGCATCTTCCATCCCGGCTACCAGGCAGTGCACCGCGACGCCAGCGGCTTGCTGGGCGACACGGTGATCGTGATCAAGGGCGACGGCGGCGAAATCGAGGTCAACCCGGACAGCAGCAGCCATCTCTACGGCACCACCGGCGGAGAAAGCTGGGACGAGGAATGGCCGGCGCTGTCCGAGCAACGCCATGTGAAACCGGCGACCCTGGAACCCGAACACCTCAAGGCGCTCTGGCGCGGCGACGCCGAGGACAGCTACCCGCAACTGGCCCTGATCTCGACCATGGCCCTGGCCCTGCGCGGCCTCGGCACGCCCCGCGAAGAGGCCTTCGAACAGGCCCGGCGCTACTGGGATGCACGAGATAGATCGATCTGATCGATGATTAACCCCCAGGGTTTGCGCTATTTTTTCGAACAAAGGCCTTTAGACTGGACTCCATTGCACACTTGCCGAGGAGTTTCCGATGGGCCTTTTGATCGACGGCCGCTGGCATGACCAGTGGTACGAAAGCAGCAAAGATGGCGCCTTCCAGCGCGAACAGGCGCAACGCCGCAACTGGCTGACCGCCGACGGCAGGCCCGGTCCCAGCGGCGAAGGCGGGTTCAAGGCCGAAGCCGGGCGTTATCACCTTTATGTGTCCCTGGCCTGTCCCTGGGCCCACCGCACCCTGATCCTGCGCAAGCTCAAGGGCCTGGAAAGCCTGATCGATGTGTCGGTGGTCAGCTGGTTGATGCTGGAAAACGGCTGGACCTTCGACAAGGCCTACGGCTCCAGCGGCGATGCGCTGGATAACCACACCTTCATGCACCAGCGCTACACCGCCGATACCGCCGACTACACCGGCCGCGTGACCGTGCCGGTGCTATGGGACAAGCAATTGCAGCGCATCGTCAGCAATGAATCGTCGGAAATCATCCGGATGTTCAACAGCGCGTTCAATGGGCTGACCGGCAATCAGCTGGATTTCTATCCCCAAGCCTTGCACCCGCAGATCGACAGCTGGAACGAACGCATCTATCCGGCGGTGAACAACGGTGTCTATCGCGCCGGGTTTGCCACGTCACAGGGAGCTTATGAAGCAGCCTTTGATGATGTGTTCGGTGAGTTGGAGCAGTTGGAACGGCATCTGGCGGAAAGCCGTTATCTGGCGGGGGAATACCTGACGGAAGCGGATGTACGGCTGTTCACCACGCTGATTCGTTTTGACGCGGTGTACTACGGACACTTCAAGTGCAATCTGCGGCGGATTGCCGATTATCCGAGCCTGTCGAACTGGCTGCGAGAGCTATATCAATGGCCGGGCGTCGCCGAGACGGTGAATTTCGCCCATATCAAGGGGCATTACTACGCCAGTCACCGGACCATCAATCCGACCGGGATTGTGCCCAAGGGACCGGAGCAGGATTTCATGGGAAGCCATGATCGGGAAAAACTGGCTGGACGTGGTGTCTGGCGCGACCTCTAACACACCGCAAAACTGTAGGAGCGTGGCTTGTCCGGACGCCGCACCGCCGCGAAGCTTTTAGCGATCTCAAGGACTTCTTCGCGGGCAAGCCCTGCTCCTACAGGTTGATGTCGTGCACAAAATTGTGCTCGACACCGCACTTTAGATATCGTCAGGCCCAGATCCCACAGTAGGGATTTGCATCAAACCTGGGATTGCGCGCCTTCGAACCAGGCCAGTTTCTCACGCAACTGCACCACTTCCCCGACAATCACCAGCGTCGGCGCATGCACTTCATGCTCCGCCACCAACTGCGGCAGATTCGCCAAGGTCCCGGTAAACACCCGCTGATTCGATGTAGTGCCCTGCTGGATCAACGCCGCCGGGGTCTGCGCCGAACGACCATGGGCAATCAACTGCTCACAGATCACCGGCAACCCGACCAACCCCATGTAGAACACCAACGTCTGCGCCGGTGCCACCAGATCCGCCCAGGGCAGGTCCGTGGAGCCATCCTTCAAGTGCCCGGTGACAAACCGCACCGACTGCGCGTAATCGCGATGGGTCAGCGGAATCCCGGCATAAGCCGAACAGCCGCTGGCCGCCGTGATCCCCGGCACCACCTGGAACGGAATCCCCTGGGCCGCCAGCTCTTCGATCTCTTCGCCGCCACGGCCGAAGATAAACGGATCGCCGCCCTTCAACCGCAGCACACGCTTGCCTTGCTTCGCCAGATCAACCAGTTGCTGGTTGATCTGATCCTGGGGCACGGCATGATCGGCGCGACGCTTGCCGACATAGATCCGGTCCGCATCGCGGCGGCACAGTTCCAGAATCGCCGGCGCCACCAGGCGGTCATACAGCACCACATCCGCCTGTTGCATCAGACGCAGGGCACGGAAGGTCAGCAGGTCCGGATCACCCGGTCCCGCTCCCACCAGATACACCTCACCCGGCGCATTCGGCGGCGCACCGTTGATCTTCTCCAGCAGCAAGCGCTCGGCTTCAGCGCCCTGCCCGGCCAGTTGCCGGTCGGCAATCGGGCCCTGGAACACTTCTTCCCAGAACGCCCGGCGCTGCTGCACAGCCGGAAACAGGCCTTTGACCTGGCTGCGGAAACGCGCCGCCAAACCGGCCAACTGGCCGTAGGTCGAAGGAATCCAGGTTTCCAGCTTGGCCCGGATCAGGCGCGCCAGCACCGGCGCATCGCCACCGCTGGACACCGCGATAATCAACGGCGAACGGTCGACAATCGCCGGGAAGATCACGCTGCACAACGCCGGCGCATCCACCACATTGACCGGCACGCAGCGCCGATGGGCATCCGCCGAGACCTGGGCATTGAGTGGCTCGTCGTCGGTGGCGGCTATGATCAGCCCGCAACCGTCGAGGTCGGACTCAAGGTAACCGCGCAACAGCAACTCGCCGCCGCTGCCACTGACCAGCTCGCCCAGTTGACCCTCGACCTCGGGCGCGACAACCCGCAGCACCGCACCGGCATCGGCCAGCAGGCGGGATTTGCGCAAGGCAATCTCCCCCCCGCCGACCACCAGCACAAGGCGGCCACGCAGGTTGTGGAACAGCGGCAGAAATTCCATTTAGCCGATGACCTCGATGCCGCCCATGTAGGGCTTGAGCACTTCCGGCACACGAATCGAACCGTCGGCCTGCTGGTAATTTTCCAGCACCGCCACCAGCGTACGGCCCACGGCCAGGCCGGAACCGTTCAGGGTGTGGACCAGCTCGGGCTTGCCGGTTTCCGGGTTACGGAAACGCGCCTGCATGCGACGGGCCTGGAAGTCGCCGCAGTTGGAGCACGACGAGATTTCACGGTATTTGTCTTGGCTCGGCACCCAGACTTCCAGGTCGTAGGTCTTCACGGCGCTGAAACCCATGTCGCCGGTGCACAGCGCCAGAACGCGGTACGGCAGCTCCAGCAGTTGCAGGACCTTCTCGGCGTTGGCGGTCAGGCCTTCCAGGGCTTGCATGGAAGTCGACGGCTCGACGATCTGGACCATCTCGACCTTGTCGAACTGGTGCTGGCGGATCATACCGCGGGTGTCACGGCCCGACGCACCGGCTTCACTGCGGAAGCACGGGGTGTGGGCGACGAACTTCAGCGGCAGCAGTTTCGGATCGACGATTTCGCCGGAAACGATATTGGTCAACGACACTTCGGCGGTCGGGATCAGGTACAGGTCGGCTTCGCCTTCGCGGCTGATCTTGAACAGGTCTTCCTCGAACTTCGGCAGCTGGCCGGTACCCTGCAGGGCCGGCGCCTGGACCAGATAAGGCGTGTAGGCCTCTTCGTAGCCGTGTTCGGTGATGTGCAGGTTGATCATGAATTGCGCCAGGGCGCGGTGCAGGCGGGCAATCGGGCCCCGCAGCAAGGCGAAACGGGCACCGGACAGCTTGGCGGCGGTTTCGAAATCCAGCCAGCCGAACTTCTCGCCCAGGGCAACGTGGTCCTGGATCGGGAAGTCGAAAGCGGTCGGCGTGCCCCAACGGCGCACTTCGACGTTGCCTTCTTCGTCCGCACCGACCGGCACGGACTCGTGAGGCAGGTTCGGCAGGCTCAGCAGGATCGCATCCAGATCCGCCTGGATCGCATCCAGCGCAACCTTGCCTTCACTCAGCTCGGAGCCCATGGTTTCAACACTGGCCATCAACGGCGCGATGTCTTCGCCGCGCTGCTTGGCCTGACCGATACTCTTGGAAACCGCATTGCGCTCGGCCTGCAATTGTTCGGTGCGGGTCTGCACCACCTTGCGCTGGTTTTCCAGCGCTTCGATGCGGGCGACATCGAGGCTGAAGCCACGGGAGGCCAGGCGATCCGCTACGTCCTGAAGGTTGCTACGTAACAGTTTGGAATCGAGCATGTCGGTTTCTCGTTATCAGAGTTTGGTCAAGGACAGGCCGGCCCAGGTCGCGAGCAGCCCGCCGAATACGCTGAGGGCCGCATAGCCCAGGGCAATCAGTACCTGCCCGCTTTCCAGCAGGCGCACCGTATCCAGTGAAAAGGATGAAAATGTGGTCAGGCCGCCGACAAATCCCACGATCAAGCCGGCGCGGATCTCAATCGGCACCTCGGGACGCAGCAAAAACAGACCGTAGAGCACGCCAATCACCAGGCAGCCCACGATATTAACGGCCAATGTCGCGGTATAGAAGTGCCGCGGCCAATTGGCGTTGATCAGGTTGCCGGTGGCGAAGCGCACCAGGGTGCCGATAATCCCGGCGAAGGAGACGGCAAGGACGGTGCGGATCAAGGCTTTCTCCGTTGTTTCGGGCTGTTGCGGTCAAGGGCCGCGAGGTGGTTGAGCTTTTCGCCGATCTTCAATTCCAGCCCCCGTGGCACTGGCTGGTAGAAGGGCTGGGGCTCCAGTTCCTCGGGGAAATAGTCCTCGCCCGCCGCATAGGCGTCGGGTTCGTCATGGGCGTAGCGGTATTCGTCGCCGTAGCCCAACTGCTTCATCAGCTTGGTCGGTGCGTTGCGCAGGTGCAGCGGCACTTCCAGCGAGCCATGTTCGGCGGCGCTGCGCATGGCGGCCTTGAAGCCCATGTAGACGGCGTTGCTTTTCGGCGCGCAAGCCAGGTAGGTAATGGCCTGGGCCACCGCCAATTCGCCTTCGGGGCTGCCGAGTCGCTCCTGCACATCCCAGGCCGCCAGGCACAGGCTCAGGGCCCGTGGATCGGCGTTGCCGATATCCTCGCTGGCCATGCGCACCACCCGGCGGGCCAGGTACAGCGGGTCGCAGCCGCCGTCGAGCATGCGCGCGAACCAGTACAGGGCGCCATCGGGATTGGAGCCGCGCACCGACTTGTGCAAGGCGGAAATCTGGTCGTAGAACGCCTCGCCGCCCTTGTCGAAACGCCGGCGGGTATCCCCCAGCAAGCTTTGCAGCAATTCGACGCCGATTTCCTCGCCGTCTTCAGCCAGGTCCGAGGCGTTTTCCAGCAGGTTGAGCAACCGCCGACCATCGCCGTCGGCCGCCGACAGCAGCATCTTGAAGCCTTCCTCGCCCAGGCTCAGCTGGCGCTTGCCGAGGCCTCGCTCTTCGCTCAAGGCCCGCTGCACCAGCTTGTTCAGGGCCGCTTCGTCGAGGCTTTTCAGCACATAGACCCGCGCCCGGGAGAGCAAGGCGTTGTTCAGTTCAAACGAGGGGTTTTCGGTGGTGGCGCCGATAAAGATCAGGGTGCCGTCTTCCACATAGGGCAGGAAAGCGTCCTGCTGGGACTTGTTGAAGCGGTGCACTTCGTCGACGAACAGGATGGTGCGCTTGCCGTACTGCCCGGCCTGCTGCTTGGCGATTTCCACCGCCTGGCGGATCTCCTTGACCCCGGCCAGCACCGCAGAAACGGTTTCGAAGTGGGCGTCCGAGACTTCCGCCAGCAGCCGCGCCAGGGTGGTCTTGCCCACCCCCGGCGGGCCCCAGAAGATCATCGAATGCAGCGCGCCCTGCTCCAGGGCTTCGCGCAACGGCTTGCCACGAGCCAGCAGGTGCTCCTGGCCGACGTACTCATCCAGGTTGGTCGCGCGTAAACGGGCGGCCAGGGGCTGGGCAATCGGGGCACGGCTGAACAGGTCCATGGCGGGCGTCTGAAACCTCTTATTCCTGGATCACGTCCGCACCCTTGGGGATGACGAACTTGAACTTGGCGGCGTCGATGGGTTCATTGGCCTTGACCCCGGTGAACAGCAGGTTGGTGCGCTGGCCGACGCTGTCGACCAGTTGCATGTCATTGATCAGGCCGTTGCGGAACGACAGGCGCAGACTGTCGAACAGGGTGTCCTTGGTTTTCGGCTTGAGGACGAAGTCGATCACGCCGCCGGCTTCCTTGGCACTGATATCGAAGCTTTCGCTGATCTTGGAGACATCACCGGAGAGCAGCAGGGCCGGGGTCTGGGTCAGGCGCAGGTCGAGCTTCTTGATGGTGACCTGTTCCAGGTCCGGGTCCCAGAGGGTGACCTTCTGGCCGTCGGAGATCATGGTCTGCTCCTGCGGCGCATCGGTGTGCCAGTAGAACAGGCCCGGGCGCTGGAGGGTCATCTCGCCGGCGGTTTCCTGCAACTGGGTACCGCCGCCGTCCAGGGTCAACTGCGAGAAACGCGCGGTCAGGGTCTGGGACTTTTCGAGCAATTGGGTCAAACGCGCCACGTCCTTCGGATCGGCGTGGGCCGACAGCGTGGTCAAGGCCAGAACCGGCAGCAACAGCATGCGGATAAAACGCATGGGAATCCTCATTGAACTCGTTGAAAGGGCGCGCCGCGTGACTCCACGCGGCACGGATCAGTCGCGCGACGGCCCGGGGGCGAGTACTTCACGCGAGCCGTTGGTGTTCATGGCGGTCACGACCCCGGCCATTTCCATGGACTCGATCATGCGGGCGGCCCGGTTGTAGCCGATCTTCAGCTTGCGTTGCACCGCGGAAATCGAGGCCCGGCGGCTTTCCAGCACGAACTGTACGGCTTCGTCGTAGAGCGCGTCGGTTTCGGCGTCGTCGCTGTCGCCACCACCGCTGCCGCCGTCGAAGCCGCTGCCGGCCTCTTCAACGCCATTGAGGATGTCGTCGTTGTATTCCGGTGCGCCGCGCAGTTTCCACGCCTCGACCACCCGGTGAACCTCATCGTCGGAGACAAAGGCGCCATGCACACGAATCGGCAGGCTGGTGCCTGGCGGCATGTAGAGCATGTCACCGTGACCGAGCAATTGCTCGGCGCCGCCCTGGTCGATGATGGTCCGCGAGTCGATCTTGCTCGACACCTGGAACGCCATGCGCGTCGGGATGTTGGCCTTGATCAGGCCGGTGATCACGTCCACCGACGGCCGCTGGGTCGCGAGGATCAGGTGGATACCGGCGGCCCGGGCTTTCTGGGCGATACGGGCGATCAGTTCTTCGACCTTCTTGCCGACGATCATCATCATGTCGGCGAATTCGTCGACCACCACCACGATGGTCGGCAGTTTCACCAACAACGGCGCTTCATCGTGGATGCTTTCGCGGTTGTACAGCGGGTCGGTCAGCGGCGTGCCGGCGTCCTGGGCTTCCTTGACCTTGTGGTTGAAGCCCGACAGGTTACGCACGCCCATCTTGGCCATCAGCTTGTAGCGCCGCTCCATCTCGGCGACGCTCCAGCGCAAGGCGTTGGCGGCGTCCTTCATGTCGGTGACCACTGGGCAAAGCAGGTGTGGAATGCCTTCGTAGATCGACAACTCGAGCATTTTCGGGTCGATCATGATCAGCTTGGCGTCTTCCGGGCCGGACTTGAACAGGATCGACAGGATCATCGCGTTCACACCCACCGACTTACCGGAACCGGTGGTACCGGCCACCAGCAGGTGCGGCATCTTCGCCAGGTCGGTGATGACCGGCTTACCGCCGATATCGTGACCCAGGGCCAGGGTGACCGGGGATTTCGCGTCGTCGTATTCCGGGGTCGAGAGCACTTCGGAGAAACGCACGATCTGGCGGTCCTCGTTGGGGATCTCGATGCCCACGGTGGTCTTGCCGGGGATGACTTCCACCACCCGCACGCTGGTGACCGCGAGCGAACGCGCCAGGTCCTTGGCCAGGTTGGAGATCCGACTGACCTTGACCCCCGCCGCCGGTTGAATTTCGTAGCGGGTAATCACCGGGCCCGGATGGATGGAATCCACCGAGACTTCGACGCCGAATTCCTTGAGCTTGATTTCCAGCAGGTGGCCGACGGCCGCCAGGGATTCCGGCGAGTAGTTGAGCTGCTTCTTTTCAGCCGGATCGAGGATCGAGATCGGCGGCAAGGTGCCTTCCACCGCGCTGTCGACAAACAACGGCGCCTGCTTCTCTTTCTCCACCCGCTTGCTCTGCTGCACCGGTTTGACCGGCGCCGGGGCAATCACCGGCGGGATCTGCTTCTCGCGCTCGGACATGTGCTTACTGAGGGCCTGCTCGCGTTCGATCAGGCGCTCCTTGACCTTGGCCTGCTCGCGTTTGTCGGGAACGCTCGGTGCCACCACTTCGTGAACGCGGTCGTCGACCTCACGCAGTTGCGCCACCAGTTGCTTGCGTTCGACCCGGGACGACCACCAGCGATTCATCGCGCCCTGGAACAGTTCGAACAGGTCCAGGGTGATCTTGCCGGTGACGTCCATGACCTTGAACCAGGACAGGTCGGTGAACACCGTCAGGCCGAACAGGAACAGGGCTATGAACAGCAGCGTGCTGCCCTGGATATTCAGGGCGTTTTTCGCCAGGTTGCCGAGGCTTTCGCCCAGGGCGCCGCCCGCCCCTGCCGGCAAGCCGAAGGGCTGGTGGAAATGGATATGGGCCAGCGCGGCCCCGGACAGTACCAGGAACACCAGGCCGATCAGCCGCCAGGAAAACAGCCAGCCGCTCCATTGCCAGGGTTCGTGGCGCTGGCGGAAGATCTGGTAGGTCTTGATCGCCAGCAACAAGGGGAACACATAGGCGAAATAACCCAGCACCATGAACAGGATGTCGGCGCTGTAGGAACCGGCGGGACCGCCGAAGTTCTGCACGTTATCGATCTTGCTGTTGTGGCTCCAGCCGGGATCGTCCTTGCCATAGGTCAGCAAGGCCATCATCAGGAACAGGCACAACGCGCCGATAGCAATCAGCGCACCTTCCTTGAGGCGATAATGCAGCTGCTGCCGCCAGAGCGGAACGACTGCTTTAGAGGGTGTGGCGGTGGATTTCTTCAAAATGATTCACTGCTTCATTACATAACCGGCATTGTACGGATTTGTCCGCCCGATGCCACGCTGTCACCGCATGGGTGTAGCATAACCGACAGCACTTTTCACGCGGTTCAATTTGAGCACGCATTCTCTTTTGTGACAAAGGCTTATGAGGTGTTTTATGAGCGCAACCAAGCATTCACGCCTGATCATCCTGGGTTCCGGCCCTGCCGGTTACAGTGCGGCGGTTTATGCCGCCCGCGCCAACCTCAAGCCTTTGGTCATTACCGGCCTGCAAGCCGGTGGTCAATTGACCACCACCACCGAAGTCGACAACTGGCCCGGCGACGTCGAAGGCCTGACCGGCCCGGTGCTGATGGAGCGCATGCAGAAACACGCCGAGCGTTTCGACACCGAGATCGTCTATGACCACATTCACACCGCCAAGTTGCAGCAGCGCCCGTTTATCCTCGAGGGCGACAGCGGTATCTATACCTGCGACGCCTTGATTATCGCCACCGGCGCCTCGGCGCAGTACCTTGGCCTGCCATCCGAGGAGGCCTTTGCCGGCAAGGGCGTCTCGGCCTGCGCGACCTGCGACGGGTTCTTCTACCGCAACCAGGTGGTGGCGGTGGTCGGCGGCGGCAATACCGCGGTGGAGGAAGCCCTGTACCTGGCCAATATCGCCAAGGAAGTGCACCTGGTGCACCGCCGGGACAAGCTGCGTGCGGAGAAGATCCTCCAGGACAAGCTGTTCGAGAAAGCCGCCAACGGCAATATCCGCCTGCACTGGAACGAGAACCTCGATGAAGTGCTCGGCGATGCCAGCGGCGTCACCGGCGCCCGCCTGCGCCACAGCGACACCGACGAAACCCGCGAACTGGCGCTGACCGGGGTGTTTATCGCCATCGGCCATAAGCCCAATACCGATCTGTTCGAGGGCCAGTTGAGCATGCACAACGGCTATTTGCGGGTACAGGGCGGCAGCGAGGGCAATGCCACGGCAACGGAAATCCCCGGGGTATTCGCCGCCGGCGATGTCGCCGACCATGTCTATCGCCAGGCCGTCACCTCGGCCGGCGCCGGCTGCATGGCGGCGCTGGATGCCGAGAAATTCCTGGACGATAACTGATGCTGACCTGGTTACAACGCAACTCCCTGACCTTCCCGCCCCTGGCCAAGGCCATGCGCGAACCCAACGGCCTGCTGGCCGCCGGTGGCGACCTGTCCGCCGATCGACTGATCCAGGCCTATCGCCATGGCTGTTTTCCCTGGTTTTCCGAAGGCCAGCCGATCCTCTGGTGGTCGCCGGACCCGCGCACCGTGCTGTTTCCCGATGAATTGCATGTCTCCCGCAGCCTGAACAAGCTGTTGCGCCAGCAACGCTACCAGGTCACCTTCGACCGGGATTTCGCCGCCGTGATCCGCGCCTGCGCCGCCCCACGGGCCTATGCCGAGGGCACCTGGATCACTGAGGCCATGCAAACCGCCTATCTGCAATTGCATGAGCGCGGTTTTGCCCACTCGGTGGAGGTCTGGGATAACGATGAGTTGGTGGGCGGCCTCTACGGCCTGGCAATAGGCCAGCTGTTTTTCGGCGAATCCATGTTCAGCCGCGCCGACAACGCCTCGAAGTTCGGCTTCGCCACCCTGGTCCGACATCTCAAGGCCTCGGGGTTCGTCCTGATCGACTGCCAGATGCCTACCGATCACCTGCACAGCCTTGGCGCCCGGGCCATTCCCCGCGACGACTTCGCCCGCTACCTGGGCGAACATCTGGACCAGCCCAACAGCGCGACCTGGCTGCCCTGACCTACTGTGATCAGGTAACCTTCACACAGCACCTAGGCGTCTTTTCCCAGGCTGGCTTACACTTGATTCAACGCAATTGAAAGCTTATTCCGAGGGTCGATCATGACCGAGCTGGCGCGCTTGAAGTTCTATGCCACTCAACCCCACTCTTGCAGTTATCTGCCCGAAGAGCAGGCGACCACGCTGTTCCTCGACCCTAGCCAGCCCATGGACGTGCATGTCTACGCAGACCTGTCGGAAATGGGTTTCCGTCGTAGCGGCGACCACCTGTACCGGCCCCACTGCCAGAACTGCAACGCCTGCGTGCCGGCGCGGATTCCCGTGGCGCAGTTCCTGCCCGATCGCCAGCAGAAACGTATCTTCAAACGCAACGCCGAGCTCAAGGTCAGGGCCGTCAAGCCGGGGTTCAGCGAGGAATACTTCGACCTGTACCAACGCTACATCGAACAACGGCACGCCGATGGCGACATGTTCCCACCCAGTCGTGACCAGTTTTCCACTTTTCTGGTGCGCGACCTGCCGTTCTCACGTTTCTATGAATTCCGCCTGGAGGGGCGCCTGCTGGCCGTGGCCGTCACCGACCTGCTGCCCAACGGACTATCAGCGGTCTACACCTTCTATGAGCCCGCTGAGGAGCGTCGCAGCCTGGGGCGCTACGCTATCCTCTGGCAGATCGGCGAAGCCCGGCGGCTGGGGCTGGAGGCGGTCTACCTCGGCTATTGGATCAAGAACTGCAAGAAGATGAACTACAAGACCCAATATCGACCGATCGAACTGCTGATCAACCAGCGCTGGGTGACGCTCAGTTAGCTCGTCGCCCCCCACCGGAATCGAACTGTATTTTCCAGGCCGGTACTAACCCCTTGGCGTGAACCCCCTTTTTCGGGCACAATGCACGCCGCTTTTGCCTGGCGCAGTTGCACCGGGCCATTCACTGGACACCGAGGGCTTTACTGCATGTCGAAAGAAGACAGCTTCGAAATGGAAGGCACTGTCGTCGACACCCTGCCGAATACCATGTTTCGCGTGGAATTGGAAAATGGGCACGTCGTAACCGCGCATATCTCCGGAAAGATGCGCAAGAACTACATTCGTATTCTCACCGGTGACAAAGTGCGCGTCGAGCTGACGCCCTACGACTTGAGCAAAGGGCGCATCACCTACCGCGCCCGCTAAGCAAGTCGATACAAAAACGCCCGGCACTTGCCGGGCGTTTTTGTTTGTGCGCCTTTCTGGCCCGCCGCCCCTTTTTTGTGGGAGCCGGCTTGCTGGCGATGAACGATAACGCGGTGCGCCAGATACACCGCGCCGCCTGA
>NZ_JALMEZ010000019.1:0-130462 GCF_023242495.1 Pseudomonas sp. MWU13-2862
GGCGTCCGGATGGGCACCGCAAGGCTCAAGGGCCTCTTCGCGGGCAAGCCCTGCTCCTACAGTATGTCGTCGATCACAGATTTGGTGTACGACACAAACCTGTAGGAGCAGGGCTTGTCGGGACGCCGCACCGCCGCGAATAGGCCCTCAATGCCCGTGGCTTCTTCCGACATGTGAATGCTCTTCAGCCGCCACCACACTGCCGCTGACTTCCAACCGCTGCAAAATCCCGCACTGATCCAGATCCGGCCCGCCGCCACAACGCTGGCGCAGATCCAGCAACTGCGTCTGCAACGCCAGCAACCCGTCGATCCGTGCCTTGACGTGATGGATATGCTCATCAATCAGCGCATTCACGCTTTCGCATTGATCCTGCGGGCTGTCCCGCAGCCCCAGCAAGCTGCGAATCTCCTCCAGCGTCATGTCCAGGCTGCGGCAGTTGCGGATAAAGGTCAGGCGCTCCACATGCGCCTGGGTGTACAGGCGGTAGTTGCCCTCGCTGCGCGCTGGTTCCGGCAGCAGGTTTTCCTTCTCGTAATAACGGATGGTTTCCACCTGGCAGTCGGTGAGTTTCGCCAGTTCGCCAATCTTCATCGTTCGATCTCCGAAAAGGGTGCTTGACCCTATAGTGGCTACAGGGTGTTCACTTGGCAACAAGCACTTTCAGGGACGCACCCATGAGCGACTCCATCCACACTTCGCACAAGCCTGCCGGCGATCACGCCCATGCTGGCCACGATCACGATCACGATCACGATCACGATCACGATCACGATCACGATCACGATCACAAGCATAGTCACGACCACGGCCATGACCACGGTCAGGCCGATAAGCCCGCGCCTCGGTCTTTCCGTGTCCTCCAGCCGGTAAAGGCTTCCCACTCCCATGGGGCGGCCGGGCATGCCCACAGCTGCTGTTCGACTGCCGAGGCCCCCGCGCTGATCAAACTCAGCGAGACCACCAGCGCCGACGCACGGTTGAGCCGTTTCCGAATCGAAGCCATGGACTGTCCCACCGAGCAGACGCTGATCCAGAACAAGCTCGGCAAGCTGGCGGGCGTGCAGCAGCTTGAGTTCAACCTGATCAACCGGATCCTCGGTGTGACCCATGACCTGTCGTCGACCACGCCGATTGTCGACGCCATCAAGTCCCTGGGCATGCAGGCCGAGCCGTTGGAAGAGGGCGCAAGCGCCGAAACTCCAAGCCAGCCGCCGGTGAAGAAACCCTGGTGGCCCCTGGCTTTGTCCGGTGTCGGCGCCCTGGTCGCCGAAGTGATTCACTTCACCGCCGTGGCCCCGACCTGGGTGGTGGCAATCATCGCGCTGGTTTCCATCCTCAGCGGCGGCCTGACCACCTATAAAAAGGGCTGGATCGCCCTGAAGAATCGCAACCTGAATATCAACGCGCTGATGAGCATCGCCGTGACCGGCGCGGTGCTGATCGGGCAGTGGCCGGAAGCGGCGATGGTGATGTTCCTCTTCACCATCGCCGAACTGATCGAAGCCAAGTCCCTGGACCGCGCGCGCAACGCCATCAGCGGCCTGATGCAGATGACGCCGGACAAGGCCACGGTGCGCCAGGATGACGGCGAGTGGGTTGAACGTGAGGTTAAAAGCATCGAACTGGGTGCCTTGGTCCGGGTACGTCCTGGTGAGCGCATCGGCCTCGATGGCGAAGTGGTCTACGGTAGCTCCAGCGTCGATCAGGCGCCGATCACCGGCGAAAGCCTGCCCATCGAGAAGAATCCGGGCGACAAGGTCTTTGCCGGCACCATCAACCAGGCGGGTTCACTGGACTATCGGGTGACGGCCGTTGCGGGCAATTCGACCCTGGCGCGGATCATCCATGCCGTCGAGCAGGCCCAGGGCGCGCGGGCGCCGACCCAGCGGTTCGTCGATACCTTCGCGAAAATCTACACCCCGGCGGTGTTCGCCTTCGCCCTGGCGGTGGCGGTGCTGCCGCCGCTGTTCATGAACGGCCTGTGGTTCGACTGGATCTACCGGGCGCTGGTCCTGCTGGTGGTCGCCTGCCCATGTGCTCTGGTGATTTCGACCCCGGTGACCATCGTCAGCGGCCTGGCCGCCGCCGCCCGCAAGGGCATTCTGGTCAAGGGCGGGGTGTACCTGGAAAGCGGGCACAAGCTTGATTACCTGGCCCTGGACAAGACCGGGACCATCACCCACGGCAAGCCGGTACTGACCGACTATCTGGTCCTCAACCCACTGTTCGTCGAGACCGCGCCTTTGATCGCCGCCAGCCTCGCGGCGCGTTCCGATCACCCGGTGTCCCTGGCGATTGCCAAGGATGCGCAGGACAAACAGTGGACGCTGCGTGACGTCGAAGCCTTCGAAGCCCTGGCCGGGCGCGGTGTGCGCGGCGAGGTCGGCGGCAAGGGTTATCACTTGGGCAACCATCGCCTGGTGGAAGACCTCGGTCTCTGCTCGGCGGCCCTGGAAGAAAAACTCTTCGCCCTGGAAAAACAAGGCAAGACTGTGGTTCTGTTGCTCGACGCCTCTGGCCCGTTGGCGCTGTTCGCCGTGGCCGATACGGTCAAGGCTTCCAGCCGTGAGGCGATCCGCGAGTTGCACGCGCTGGGGATCAAGACCCTGATGCTGACCGGGGACAATATCCACACCGCCTCGGCCATTGCCGCCCAGGTCGGGATCGACGAGGCCCGTGGCGATCTGTTGCCCACCGATAAACTACAGGCCATCGAAGAGCTGTATGCTCGTGGCCATCAGGTCGGCATGGTCGGCGACGGTATCAACGACGCTCCGGCCCTGGCCCGTGCCGAGATCGGCTTTGCCATGGCCGCTGCCGGTACCGACACCGCCATTGAGACCGCCGATGTCGCCCTGATGGACGATGATCTGCGCAAGATTCCGGCTTTCATTCGCCTTTCGCGCCAGACCGCGCGTATCCTCAGGCAAAATATCGCCCTGGCGCTGGTGATCAAGGCGATCTTCCTGGCGGTGACTTTCCTGGGGCTGGCAACCATGTGGATGGCGGTGTTCGCCGATATGGGCGTCAGCCTGCTGGTGGTGTTCAATGGGTTGCGCCTGTTGCGCAAGTAAACGAATGAGAGGGTGATGTGCTGAGTGCCGAGCTGAAGGCGTTTTATATGGTCGCCCGCCTGGGCAGCATCACCCTGGCGGCAAAAAAGCTCGGGCTCAGCCAGCCCACGGTGACCACCCAGATCCGTCATCTGGAAAGCCAGTATTCGGTCGAGTTGTTCTATCGCGGCGGTCGGCGCTTGAGTGTCAGTGAAGACGGCGCGCGCTTGCTGCCGATGGTCAAGGCGCTGTTGCAGCAGGAAGCCGATATCGAGTTTTTCCTGCGCAACGCCGGGCAGGTGCAGGGCACCTTGCGCATTGCCGCGACGGCGCCGTATTACATCCTCGATCTGGTGAAGGCCTTTCGCGAACGTCTGCCGCAGGTGGAAGTGTCGGTGGAGATCGGCAACTCCCAGCAGGTGCTGGAGGCGCTGGAGGATTATCGGGTCGATGTGGCGGCTTCGTCGCAGTTGCTGGAGGACCCGCGGTTGATCCGCCGGGTGCTGGGCAGTGATCCGCTGGTGCTGGCGGTGCATCGCAATCATCCACTGGCGGTACATGATCATGTGCCGCTGAGCGCGCTGGCCGGGCATTGCCTGTTGATGCGCGAAGTGGGCTCGACCACCCGTCGCCTGACCGAAGAGTTCTTGCACGGTGCCGGGGTCAGTTTCGGGCCGCTGTTGGAGATCGGTAGTCGCGAGTCGATCCGTGAGGCGGTGTTGCGCAATATCGGCATCAGCCTGATTGCTCGCCAGGAAGTCCCGCATGACCCGCAGTTGCGGGTTCTGAGCTTGGAGAACGCGCCGCAGATCGCCGAGTACCTGTATTGCCTCAAGGAACGCAAGGCGGCGCGTTTGCCGGCGGCGTTTCTGGGGTTGGCGCAGGAAATGGCGCCGGCCTGATAGTTCGGTGGTGAATGGCCGCCTGCTGCGCGGCGGTTCGCGGCGGTGCGGCGATCCGACAAGCCCTGCTCCTACAGTCCGGTGTCATACACAAAACCTGTGAACGACACAGGACTGTAGGAGCAGGGCTTGCCCGCGAAGGCGTCGGCCCAGGCGACTCAAGTCTTCAACCCAAATCTACCAATACCACTATCGGCAACTTTGGCCTTATTGCCACATAGCCTACGCATTCCCTCCCTAGCATGACCCTCATCCGCTAGATGAGGTCCGTCCATGAACAACTCGATCGCCAACGCCCTGGCCAACCCCGGCGCCCCGATGAAGGTCCGTGGGGTGCGCAAGCGCTTCGGCGCCTTCACCGCGCTGGACAACGTCTCCCTGGACGTGGCCGCCGGCGAGTTGGTCTGTCTACTTGGCCCGTCCGGCTGCGGCAAGACCACCTTGCTGCGTTGCATCGCCGGCCTTGAACGTCAGGACGACGGCGAGCTGTTCCTCGGCGAACGCAATGTCTCCGATCTGCCACCCCAAGCCCGCGACTACGGCATCCTGTTCCAGTCCTACGCGCTGTTCCCGAATCTGACGGTCGAGGCGAATATCGCCTACGGCCTGGCCGGCAGCGGTCGCGAGGTCACCCGCAAGCGTGTCGGTCAGATGCTGGAACTGGTCGGCCTGCTCGGCAGCGAAAAGAAATACCCCGGGCAACTCTCCGGCGGCCAGCAACAGCGTGTGGCCCTGGCCCGCGCCCTGGCCCCGGCGCCCTCGTTGTTGCTGCTGGATGAGCCGATGTCGGCCCTCGACGCCCGGGTCCGCGAGCATCTGTGCACCGAGCTGCGCCAGCTGCAACGCAACCTCGGCGTGACCACCCTGATGGTCACCCACAACCAGGACGAGGCCATGCTGATGGCCGACCGCATCGCCGTGATGAACAACGGCAAGGTCGAGCAGTACGCCACGCCCCAGGAAATCTACGACAGGCCGGCCACGCCGTTCGTCGCCGAATTTGTCGGCCAGGGCAACTGGCTGCCGTTCCAGCGCAGCAGCGGCAGCCATGCGCGGGTCGGTGGCATGGATGTGCGCCTGGCCGATGGCACCGCACGGGCGGCTTCCGGTCGGCTGTTCTGCCGCCCCGAGGCGATCAACGTCAACCCGCCGGTGCATGAGGAAAACCTGTTTCCGGCCCGGGTTCGCGAGATCACCTTCCTCGGCAATCGCTGCCGCATGAGCTTCGAACTCAACCAGTTGCCCGGTCATGCGCTGTTGGCCGAAATCGGTCCGCAGGACATGCCACGCCTCGGTGCGCCGGATATCTGGGTGGCATTGCCGCCGCGCAGCCTCCAGGTGTTTGCCTGAGATGGCCGCTGAAATCAGCCTGGCTCTGTCCCGGCAGTCGAGCGTGAAGACTGCCCGGGTCGGCCTCGGCGACCGTCTGTTCGTGGTCGGCGGCAAGCTGCTCTGGCTCTGTCTGCTGGGTGTGGCGGTGCTGCTGCCATTGCTGGCGATCTTCTGGCGCGGTTTCAGCAGTGAAGCCGGGCAGGGCGGTGGCTGGATCGCGGCAAAGGAACTGGTGAACAGCGACAATTTCCACTGGCTGCTGGGTAATAGCCTGAAGGTTTCCCTCAGTGTGGCGGCCATCGTCGTACCCCTGGCCTATCTGTTTGCCTACGCCCTGCAACGGACCCTGATTCCCGGCAAATCCCTGTGGCGCGCCCTGTCCCTGTTGCCGCTGATGGCCCCGTCGATGCTGCCGGGTATCGCCCTGGTCTACCTGTTCGGTAACCAGGGCCTGCTGCGTGGCCTGCTGTCGGAAAATATCTACGGTTTCTGGGGCATGGTCCTGGGCGAAGTCATCTACACCTTTCCCCATGCCCTGATGATCCTGATCTCGGCCTTGTCCCTGGCCGATGCGCGGTTGTTCGACGCCGCGTCGAGCATGGGCGCCAGTCCCTGGAAGGCGTTTCACAGCATCACCTGGCCGGCCAGCCGCCAGGCGGTATTCGCCGCCTTCTGCCTGGTATTCACCCTGACGATCACCGACTTCGGCGTGCCGGTGGTGGTGGGCGGCGACTATCAGGTGCTGGCGCTGGAAGCCTACAAGGCGGTGGTCGGCCAGCAGCAATTCGGGCGTGGCGCCTTGATCGGCATGATCCTGCTGTTGCCGGCGCTGTTCAGTTTTGCCGTTGATGCCTGGCTGCGCCGCCGTCATGGCGAGGCCATGAGCGGGCGGGCCCAGGTATTCAAACCGGCACCGTCACGCTGCCGCGACGCCTGCTACCTGGCGATCGTGCTGTTGATCTGCGCGGCCCTGCTGCTGGTATTCGGCATGGCGGTGTACTCGTCGCTGGTGAAGTTCTGGCCGTACAACCTGTCGCTGTCGTTCAGTCACTACGCCTTCAATGCGACCACCGGCAGCGGTTGGCTGGCCTACCGCAACAGCCTGACCCTGGCCCTGAGCACGGCGCTGATCGGCAGCGGGCTGATTTTCACTGGGGCCTACCTGATGGAGAAAACCCGCAGCCAACGCGGCCTGAACCTGGCCTTGCGCATCCTCGGTTTCGTGCCGATGGCGGTCCCGGGTTTGGTCCTGGGCCTGGGCTACGTGTTCTTCTTCAACCTCAACGGCAACCCGCTGAATGTGTTCTACGGGACCATGACCCTGCTGGTGGTCTGCACCATCGCCCATTACCTGACCACCGCGCAGATGACCGCCACCACCGCGTTGCGCCAGCTCGACAACGAGTTCGAAGCCGCCGCCCTGTCGCTCAAGGCGCCGCTCTACCGGCACTACCTGCGGGTCACTTTGCCGATCTGTCTGCCGGCGTTGCTCGACATCGTGCGTTACCTGTTCGTCTCGGCGATGACCACGGTGTCGGCGGCGATCTTTCTCTACAGCCCCGACACCATCCTCGCGGCGGTGGCGGTGCTGAACATGGACGACGCCGGCAATGTCGGCGGTGCCGCCGCCATGTCGAGCCTGATCCTGTTTACCTCGGTGGCCGTCTCGCTGCTGCTGGCCTGGGCGTCGCGCGGCGTGTTGCGCCGCTCCCAGGCCTGGCGGCAGACCGAGCCCGGGCATTGATCCCGCCACAACCCATTTGCCCAACCCAACCACACTCATCAAGGAACCGCACCATGTTCAAGCCCCTGGCTCTTGCCGCTGCTGTCCTCACTGCTTTCAGCCTGAATGCCTTTGCCGCGAAAACCGAACTGACCGTGTACACGGCCCTTGAGTCCGAGCAGTTGACCGCCTACAAGAAAGCTTTCGAAGGGGCCAACCCGGACGTGGAAATCAAGTGGGTGCGCGATTCCACCGGCATCATCACCGCCAAGCTGCTGGCCGAGAAGGCGCGGCCGCAGGCTGACGTGGTCTGGGGCCTGGCGGCTTCCAGCCTGGCGATCCTCGATCAGCAGGGCATGCTGCAAAGCTACGCACCCAAGGACCTGGGCAAGATCGGCAACCACTATCGCGATGCGGCGAACCCGCCGTCCTGGGTTGGCATGGATGTCTGGGCGGCGACCATCTGCTTCAACACCGTCGAAGCTGAGAAGCAGCATTTGACCAAACCGGTGAGCTGGCAGGACCTGACCAAGCCCGAGTACAAGGGCAAGATCGTGATGCCGAACCCGGCCTCGTCCGGTACCGGCTTCCTGGATGTCAGCGCCTGGTTGCAGACCTTCGGCCAGGAGCAGGGCTGGAAGTATATGGATGAGCTGCACCAGAACATCGGCCAGTACGTTCACTCCGGTTCCAAGCCGTGCAAGCTGGCGGCGTCGGGTGAATTCCCGATCGGTATTTCCTTCGAATACCCGGCGGTGCAGCTGAAGCGTCAGGGCGCGCCACTGGACATCATCCTGCCGAAGGAAGGCCTGGGTTGGGAGATCGAGGCGACTGCGGTGATGAAGGGCACCCCCCATGAAGAGGCGGCGAAGAAGCTGGCGGATTTCTCGGCCAGCCCTGCGGCCATGGAGCTGTACAAGGAAAACTTCGCCGTGCTGGCACAGCCAGGTATTGCCAAGCCGCAGACCGAGTTGCCGGCGGACTACGAGCAGCGCCTGATCAAGAACGACTTTGCCTGGGCGTCGAAGAACCGCGACGAAATCCTCACCGAATGGCGCAAGCGTTATGACGGCAAGTCGGAGAAGTTGCCTCAGTAACATCCTTGCTTGACTCGCGGGCTTCTTCGCGGGCAAGCCCTGCTCCTACAAGTCTGTGTCGGACACATCATGTACGTACGACGCGAACCTGTAGGAGCAGGGCTTGCCCGCGAACCGCGCAGCGGCCATTCCCCTCAGGACCCACCTCATGACAAACCACAACGACATCCTTATCGTCGGCGCTGGAATCCTCGGCCTGTCCCACGCCTACGCCGCCGCCCGACGCGGCCTCAAGGTCACGGTCTTCGAGCGCAGCGCCACGCCCCTGGGCGCTTCGGTGCGCAACTTCGGCCAGGCCCTGGTCACCGGCCAGCCGCCGGGCATCATGTCCGAGCTGTCCCGCGCCAGCCGCGATATCTGGGCTCACTGGGCACAACAGGCCGGTTTCGCCCTCAAGCGCAACGGCTCGTACCTGTTCGCCCGTACCGAAGCCGAAGAACATCTGCTGGACGCCTTCTGCGCCGGTCGCGCCCGGGAACAGGGCTACCGCGTCGAACTGCTGCGCGGCGCGGCGCTGAACGATCTCTACGGCGGCCAATTCAGCCATCACCGCGCCGCGCTGCACGGTCTGGACGACCAACAGCTCTATTCCCGCGAAGCGATCCCGACGCTGATCGAGTACCTGCAACGGGACCTGGGCGTGACCTTCCACTTCTCGACCCTGGTCCGCGAAGTCGAGTCCGGCCAGTTGCACAGCACCGCCGGCACCTTCCGTGGGGAACAGATCATCGTCTGTTCCGGCCACGATTATCAGACCCTGCTGGCCGAGCCCATCAGCCAGTTGCAACCGGGCATCTGCCGCCTGCAAATGCTCCGCGCCCGACCCCAGGTCGAGCTGAACCTGCAACACGCGCTGCTCACGGGCCTCAGCTGCGTGCACTACGGCGCCTTTGCCGATCTGCCGGAAGCGGCGGCCGTCCAGGCCGAGATCCTGCGCGATAGCCCGCACCTGCATGAACACGGTATCCACCTGCTGATCAGCCCGACGCCTTATGGCGACCTGATCATCGGCGACTCCCACCACTACGGCAGCGATGCCTCGCCGTTCAATGCCGAACAGGTCGATACCTGGCTGCTGGAACTGGCCGAGCAGACCCTGGGCTGCAAGGTGCAGGTGCTGGAGCGTTGGCAGGGAGTCTACGGCTCCAAGGGGCCGGGACCGTTTTCGTTCCTCCAGGCCGTGCCGGGCGTGAGTGCCGCGCTGATGCACACCGGGGTTGGCATGAGCGTCGGTCCGGCCCTGGCCGAAGGCAATATCGCCCATTTGCTGGGGGAGTCGGCATGAAGCCCGTCGAGCAGGTGCTGGATGAGGTCTTCGGCCTGTACCAGCAGTTCGGCAGCGCCGACTACATCGGTGAGCCGGTGTCCCAGTTGGAGCATATGTCCCAGGCCGCGCAGCTGGCGCTGGCCGAGGGCTTCGACGATGAAGTGGTGCTGGCGACGTTCTTCCACGATATCGGGCATATCTGCCCGTCCGGCGAGCAACCGACGGGGGATATGGGCGGCTATGGCGTGGTCAGTCACGAGCGCCTCGGCGCGGACTATCTGCGTCGGGCGGGCTTCAGCGAACGGCTGGCGCGACTGGTGGAATATCACGTCCAGGCCAAGCGTTTTCTGACATTGCGTGAGCCCGGATACTACGACTGCTTGAGCGAAGCGAGCCGGCGTACCCTGGAGTACCAGGGCGGTGTCATGACGGAAGAAGAGGCTCGGCAGTTCGAGCAGGATCCGCTGTGTGCCGTGAGCCTGCGGATGCGCCATTGGGACGAGCAGGCCAAGCTCAAGGCCGTGCCGGTGATTGATCTGCGGCTGTTGCGCGACAAGGCGGAGAAGTTCCTACGTTGATTCTGGAAAAGTGACCACAGGTCCATGCGGATTTGACGTGGGATGCCAGAGACTATTCGGATATAAATAAATACGACCTTGGCTGAAGATGACTCTCGCAGTTCAAGCACGGCGCGCCGTTGCGGAGCTGTCTGAAAGTTCGATTCGACGGTGCTCTCGCCGCACGACTCGATGTTGTCTTCATCCAATAATAATGCCGAGGTCTACATCTATGCTGGAAGCAACCCAACAAGAAAACACCCTTCAGGAAATGACCCTCGAAGAGACCCAGGACGTTCGTGGTTCCGGGTTCTTCACCGATTTCGGTCCGCTCCTCGACCAAGCGGTCGACTGGATCTCCGAAGGCCTGAAGAAAGCCAGCTGATCCCGCTGCCAGGGCGATAGCTATCGCCCATTGTAGGAGCCGGCTTGCCGGCGATGGCGTCCGGATGGGCAACGCGAGACCTTGCGGTCGCGTCGCCAGCCAGCCGGTTCCTACAGGGTGCGTTGTGTCCTCAGAGCTGTATTCCCTCACTGGCGCGAGCCCTGTCGCGTCGGTTGCCATGCACGAGTTCACCTATGCTTGAGTTGGGCAAGGTCGCGCCGCGAACGGCGCTGGCACCCGTGGTCTTCGCCTGGTTCGTCTGCCTGTTTTTCGCCGGTGGCCTGGTCCTGCTGTTTATCGGCAACTACGCGAAGAAAGAAGATGTCCCGGGCCGGATCCTGACCCGCGATGTGGTGCGCATCACCAGTGAACGCCCCGCCCATATCCGCGAAGTGCTGGTGGAGGCTGGCGACTCGGTGAGCAAGGACCAGCCCCTGGTGCGTATCCGCACCCTGGAGCCGGAAAGCTTCAACGAAGGCAGCGACAAACCCCTTTCCGCCCAAAGCGCCGAGCGCCTGGGCAGTTTGCTGGACGATGCCACGGGCGATGACCGCCAGGCCCGTTCGGCCCATGAAACCCAGAAAAAACTCCTGCAATTGCAGATCGAACAACTGCACAAGGATCTGCAACTCACCGCCACCATCAAGCGCTCGATCCAGCGTCGGGCCGCGATTGCCCAGGAAAATCGCCAGCGTCATGAACGCCTGGCGGCCGAAGGCGCGGTGTCCGTGGCGGCGCTGAACGAGGCGATCGTCAAGCACGAGGCGGTGCTCCAGGACCTGGCCAATAACGACCTGGCCCAGGCCAGCGCGCAGCAACGGATCCTCGAACTGGAGCAGCGCGGCAGCGAAGCCGATCACACTCTCAGCAGCCGCCTCAGCGATCTCGCCCGGCAACGCCATGACTTGCGCGAGCGTTTGGAGAACCTCAACAAGAGCCAGGAATATGTCCTGTTGTCCCCCGTCGAGGGCGTGGTCGATGCTGTCTCGGTGTTCCCCGGCGCCCGTGCCCAGGGCGGCCAGCCGATGATGTTGCTGCGCATCAGCCGGGCGCTGCACGAGGCGCCGGTGGTGGTCCTCGATGTCAGTCCGGCGGCCATCGGTTTTGCCGGCGCTGGCACCGAAGTCATCGTGCGGGTCGATGCGTTTCCCTATGAGCGTTATGGCGTGATCAGGGGGCAGATTGTCCGTAGCACCGCCAGTACCTACCTGGAAGCCGCGCTCGGTGCCAGGACCGATGGCGAGGAACCGGGGCCGACTTATCGCGCCGAGGTGAAGCTCGACTTTTCCGACCCACGAACCAAGATCCGCCAGGACTGGCTCAAGGACGGCATGACCCTCAGCGGTTCGTTGCGTCTGGAGCGGCTGAACCTGATGGAATGGCTGTTCCTGCCGGTGCTCCGTGGGCTGGCGGGCAATCCGGATTATCTGCCGACGCTGGGCACCCCGGCGCGGCCTGTGGATAAATCCGCATGAGCCGCCTCAAGCAATCCCTGCGCGAGGCCCTGGCCCGCTCGCGGCAGTTGTTCCAGCGCACGGTCCCGGTGATTCTCCAGGACGAAATGTCCGAATGCGGCATGGCCTCGATTGCCATGGTCGCCGGTTATCACGGCAAGGCCCTGAGCTTGCGCGAGATGCGCCAGCGCTACCGGGTGGCGCGGGACGGCATGTCGCTGTTCCAGGTGATCAAGGTCAGCGAGGAGCTGGGTTTCAGCTGCCGCCCGCTGCGCTTGCAACTGCACGATGTGGGGCAACTGCGCACGCCGTCGATCCTGTTCTGGAACAATATGCACTTCGTCGTGCTGCAATCCACCAATCGCCAAGGACTGCATATCGTCGATCCGGCGGTGGGGCGGCGTTTCTATACCTGGGAAGAAGCGCTGTCGATGTTCAGCGGCGCGGCGTTGGAAATGCTGCCGGGGCTGGGCTTCACCACCCAGGTCCATCGGCGTGTTCCCGGTACCTTCGGCCCGCTCGGCGTGCTGCGCAAGAACACCTGGCTGTTGCGTTACCTGGTGCCCATGGGCCTGCTGTCGGTGGTCGGCTACTTCGGAGCCATTGCCGCGCCCAAGCTGTTTTCCCTGACCATCGATGAAGTGGTGGCGAAGAACGACGAGGATTTCCTGTTTCTGATCCTCTATGTCTTTGGCGGGATCTTTCTGTTCAAGAGCCTCGCCGCCTGGCTGCGGGCGGTCCTCGATATGCGCCTGCGCGTTGCCCTGAGCCAGGACCTGTCCACCGGGGTGATCGCCTGGCTGCTGCGCTTGCCGGTGAGTTATTTCGAGCGCCGCGCCCCCGGCGATATCCTGCGGCGGACCCAGGCCACCGACAAAGCCTTCGTGCAGTTCACCGCCGGTTGGATGGACATATCCATCGACCTGGCCTTCGGCGTGGCGTTTCTCGCACTGATGGCTTTGATCAACGCCAAGCTGGCGGCCCTGTCGTTGCTGTTGTGCCTGCTGTTCTTTCTGTTTCGCGGCGTGACCCTGCCGGTCATGGAGAAACACCACAAGACCTCGATCGAAGCCGAGACGGCGCGCAACGTGACCCTGCTCGGCACCCTGGGCAATGTCGAGTCGATGAAGCTCTACAACTACGAAGCGGCCAAGCTGGCGAACTGGAGCAACCAGCACACCGACACCGAAATGGCCCGCGCCGGCGTCCAGCGTTTGCAGGCGATGAACCAGGTGGTGCACGAAGGGTTGTCCCATGGCCATTCGCTGCTGGTCAGCGCCCTCGGTGCGCTGGCCGTGCTCCACGGCGAGAACAGCGTCGGCGACCTGTTCGCCTTTGTCCTCTACAAGGACATGTTCATGGGCTGCGCGCTGAAGGTGGTCGACAGCTATATGAACCTGCGGCTGGTGAAGGTCGAGCTCAAGCGGGTCGAGGAAATCGTCGATGAGCCGGTCGAGCAGGTGGAGTCGAGTGTGTACAGCGCCGATCCCCTTGGCCAGCAGCAACCCTTGCGCTCGATCCAGATCGAAGGCGCGCGCTTTCGCTACAGCTCGTTCGACCGGCCGACCTTCGAGGACCTGAGTTTCAGCCTGGAAAGCCCGAACCGACGCATCGCGATATTCGGCCCTTCGGGCTGCGGCAAGAGCACCTTCCTGAAAGTGCTCGCCGGGTTCTATGCCCTGGACACCGGACGCTTCAGGATCAACGGCCAGGCGATGCGGCATTTCGGTTTGCGCCGCTACCGCCAGAGCGTCGCCTATGTCACGGCCCACGACGAGATCATCGCCGGGACGGTGATCGAGAACATCCTGATGGACAGCGACCCGCTGGACGGCACGCGTTTGCAGAGCTGTGTCGAGCAGGCCGGGTTGCTGGAAAGCATCCTGAAACTGAGCAATGGCTTCAATACCTTGCTCGGACCCATGGGCGTGCAATTGTCCTCGGGCCAGAAGCAACGCCTGTTGATCGCCCGGGCACTGTATCGGCGCCCGGAACTGTTGTTGCTCGATGAGCCGACTTCCCATCTGGACCCCAGTGCCCGCGATGTGATTATCGAGACCGTGCGCCGCTTGCCCATGCTGTGTGTGATCGTGACCCACGACAAGGCCGTGGCCCTGGCCTGCGACAGGGTACTGCTGATGCACCAGGGGCGTTTGCGGCCGTTGAGCGGCGCGGTGCGATGACTCCGTTTCGTCCGGGCTGGCCGATCCGCCGCTGGCTGTGGTGGATGCGCTGCAAGGCCGGGTTGCGGGCGCGCCTGGTGAAAGGACTGGCGCTGATCTTTCGACTGAAGGTTGCGCACCGTTGCTTGCCGCTGTTGCCGGCCATGCTGCTGCGGCTGCCCTCCGCGTGGCGCGGCCCGGACTACAACGCCTGTCGGCAGAACCTCGAATTGTTCGGACTGGAGCCCCGCGCCTGTCGGCTAGTGGCTTGTCGCTACAGCGCCATCCAGTTGCAGTGCGCGATCTACCAGGTGCTTTACCCTCGCGATTATCCCAAGCGGTTGCGGGCCTGGATTCGGGCAATTGCCTGGAACGATCCGCAGCAACACTGGCCGCGTACGCGGGTGCGCTCGACCATCATCGTGCTGGCGCACACCGGGGAATACTGGATGGCGGTGGCCTGCATGATCGAGCGTTGCCCGGCGCCGAAGCGTTTCATCATTCCGATCTGGAACTTCAACGATCCCCTGACCCGGCGCTCCCTCAAGAGCCTGGAAGCCTTCGGGCATCGCGTGGATATTCTCGACAGCAACGCGCCAAAGACCGCGTTGGCGATTGCCCGGGCGCTCAAGCGCGGCGATCAGGTGATCATCTTTGCCGACCTGCCGGTGAGTTTCAGTGGAGTACGTTCCGGCGAGCCGGTGGACGGCCACCTGTTCGGCCGCGCCGCGCAATTCGTCAAGGGGCCGATGTTCCTGGCGGCGAAAATGAAATGCGACGTGCTGCTGGCAGGGCATCGTGCCGAGCTTGGCGGCTGCGGTGAGCTGCATGTGATTCGGTGGATCACCCGGGCCGCCGCACCGGATATGCAGGCGCAATGGGCGCGGGCGATGGAGTCGTTTATTGCCGAGGCTCCCGAGCACTGGTTCTACTTGTCGCGGTTGGAGGCTTTCTATCAGCGGCAAAAGACTTCGGAGGAGAAGTCCTCGGGACTGCCGGGTCTGCTGCAACGGCGGGGGCTCGGATGATGAGGCGCAGCCCGGGGCTGATGCTGGTTGTCCTGCTATTGGCCGGGTGTTCGTTTATTCCCGATTACCAGCAGCCGTCGCCAACCGTGGCCGAGCACTGGCGAGACGCGAGTCCACAGGGCGATGCCGTGCCGTTACCGGACTGGCACAAGGTTTTTCCCGACCCCGAGCTGCAAAGGCTGATCGAGCTGGCGCGGGTCCATAACCATGATCTGCAGGTGGCTGTCCTGCGCATCGACGAGGCCCGGGCGCTGTATGGGATTTCCACCGCCGATCAATGGCCCAGTGGCGGGATCGACGGTTCGGTGCAACGGCAGAAGATTTCCGCCGCGGACTCGCCCACTGGCAAGGCGGTGATCCGCGAACAAGGGCAGTTCAGGTTGGGGATCACCGCCTTTGAACTGGATCTCTGGGGCCGCGTCCGGGCGTTGAAAACCGAAGCCGGGCAACGCCTGGTGGCCCGTGAAGAAGATGCCCTGAGTGTGGGGATCAGCCTGGTCGGCGAGGTCGCGACGGCTTACTACGAGTACCGTGCCTATCTTGAATTGCACCGGCAGAACCGACAGTTGCTGGAGCGGGCGGGCGAGTCGAAACGGCTGATCGGCCGCCGCCAGGAATTGGGACTGGCGAGCGAACTGGAGTTGCGTCAGGCCGATACGCTGGCGTTGACCCTGGAGGCCGAGATGGCCGACGCGGCGCGTCAACAGGGGCTGGCGCTGAACCGCCTGGAGTTGCTGGTGGGCACGACGCTTGATCCCGCGCGTCTGTCCTTCGGGGAGTGGAGCGAAGGGCCAACGTTGCCGGAGATTGCCCCGGGCCTGCCTTCCGAGTTGCTGGTGCGACGCCCGGATATTCGCGCCGCCGAAGCCCGGCTCAAGGCCTTCAACGCCAATATCGGTGCCGCCCGGGCGGCCTTTCTGCCGAGCATTTCCCTGACCGGTTTCTTCGGCGTCAGCAGCCCGCAGTTGAGTGAGCTGTTTTCCGGCGAGGCCAAGGGCTGGTCCTTCACCCCCGCCGTGAGCTTGCCGCTGTTCGATATCGGTCGGCGCTTCACGCAGCTCGAGCTGTCGAAGGTGCAGCGTGATATCGCCGTGGTCGAGTATCAGCGTTCGATCCAGCAGGCCTTTCGTGAAGTGGCCGATGCGCTGGCTTCGAACGAGCCGCTCAATCGGCAGCTCAATGCACAGCAACGGCTGGTGCTGAACGAGTCGCGCCGCGTCGAGTTGGCGCAACTGCTCCATCAGGATGGCTTGAACAGCTACCTCGAAGTGCTCGATGCCCAACGCGGCCTGAGCACGGCGCAACAAGCCCTGATCAGGACCCGCTTGTTGCAGGTGAGCAACCGTATCGCCCTGTACAAGAGCCTGGGCGGTGGGTGGTCCTGAGCGTTGCCGTGCCTCTCAGCACACGGCGCGGTTTCGTACACAGGCTCAGGAATCCTGGTCTGGTGGCTGAAAGATGCGCTGCACTAGGGTAGTGGCTCACATGGAAAGGAGTTGTTTATGCGTTATTTGAGAATGACCGCCCAGGATCGCAGCGGCAATGGTCGGGCCGATACGGTGTTGCTGCGCTTTTATGAGGAAGTGCCCGGCAAGCCTGACAAGCTGGTGCTCAAGGCGGCGTCGGTCGATATGACCGCCGATGGGGTGACGGACTTGCAGTTCGGTGGTGACGTCAATGGTGATGGCAGGGACAACGCCAAGGACGAAAAGCTGCTCAGGGCCTTTGCCAACCAGTTCCTGAAGCTTGGCTGGTTCAATCGAGGGAAAAGCTGGCAGCGCTATATCAAGGTGTTTGCCGAGAACTACCACAACGACAAGTCACCGAATGTGGTGAGGTTGCATCTTCATGAAGGGACGGGGACGCCGAGAAACCAGACCCTGGTCTTCAAGGCCTCGGCCCATGACACCGACAATAATGGGACGCTGGATTCGGTGGTTTATTTCGATGCCGACGGTGAGGGTATTGTCAGCCGGGCCGAAGAGGAGTGGATCAAGTCCATGGGCCGGACCTTTCTGAAGTTCAAGTGGTATAGCTGAACGTCCTGCTTCAGGTCTCAGCCAGACGCTGTAACAGCAAATCGATTTGCTCCTGGCGTTCTGGCTGGTTCAACCGGGCCTGGGGGTTGAGCGACGACCACTGCGGATGTGCCCGGGCCTTGTGCAAGGCCTCGGGCAACTTGCCCTCACGCCAACGGGTATCCACCGGCAGGCTCATCTTGATGCTCTCCATCGCCGCATGCCCACGTGCCTCCAGGGCTTGCAGCAGTTGCCGTTGGCGCAGGGCCAGCAGGCGCAGCACGTTGTCGTCGACGGTCAGTTCCCGTTGGCCCTTGAGTTTGCCCAGCAGGCGGCTGCCATAGCCGCGGACGGTTTGCAGGGCGCCGCCGGCGAGGGCTCCGGCCAGGGCGGCCGCGCCTAGGGTCAGACCTCCCACCAGCAGGTCGATACCAGCACCCGCCGCTGCGCCTGCGGCAATCCCACCACCGACCTTTACACCGAGTTGCTTGAGGGTTTCAGGGTTGAACAGATCGTCACCCCAGCGCCCGTCCAGTAACGGTAGGTCGCCGGCCGCCGCGTCGCCACGGCGGAATCCGTAGAGCTTGAGCAAAGCCTCGACACAACGTTGCTCCCGTTGGCGCACGGCCTGGCGCAGTTCGCCGATGGCTTGGCTTTGCGCGTCGGCGGCGCTGACCACGCTGCGCCGACAGGCCGCACAGTCGATCAGCAGTTCGGCGATCAGGCGGTTGGCGCTCTGCCGCCGCGCCCGCCGTTGGGCCTCCAGGTCGAGGACCAGTCGTTCCAGCTGAGGGCGCGCGCCTTCGAGCAACAGCGCCAGGCTTTCATACAGCCGCCGCTCACCGTCTTCCGGCGGGGCCACGCTGTCGAAGCGCACCAAGGCGTGCAGGCCCAGGCGGGCCAGGGCTTCACGCCACTCCGGCTCGCGCTGTTCGGCGCTGCTGACAAAGTTGAGCACCGGCAACAGCGGCTCGCCACAGCTGGCGAGGACGCTCAGTTCGTCGCGGTATTTGGCCAGCACCGGCTCGCGGGCGTCGATCACATAAAGCCCGGCATCCGAAGCCAGCAACTGGCGCAGCACCTTGGCTTCCTGTTCGAAGCGCTGGCGGGCTTCGCTGCCATCGAGAAAACGGGCGACGCGGGCCGGGCCGTCGAGACGTTCGCCAGGTCGATCCAGACGTTCGAGGTAGTCGAGCAGGGCGATGGCATCTTCCAGGCCCGGGGTGTCGTAGAGTTCGAGCAGGGCTTCGCCGTCCACCGACAGCCGCGCGCCTTCCACATGGCGGGTGGTGCTGGGGCGGTGGGAGACTTCGCCAAAGCCGACGTCGCGGGTCAGGGTGCGCAACAGTGAGGTCTTGCCGACATTGGTGTGGCCGACCACGGCCAGTTTCAGGGCTTTAGTCATGACCGGTCTCCAGCCAGTTCAGCGGAGCACTGTCGGCGAAAGGCAGTTCCAGTTGTTGCAGGGCACTGTGCCAGTCGCCGAGTCGATCGGCATCCAGGGCCTGGCCGGGTGGCGCCTGCAGCAGCCAGACCCGGGTCGCGCCGGCACTGCGGGCCAGTTCGGCGATCAGTCCGAGGCTGCCACGGTCCGGCGAGCGCCGTGGGTCACAGGCGATTGCCAGGCGTGCGGGCGGGAAGCGGGTCAATTGTTCGAGGAGCTTGTTCCGCGATTCGCGGCTGTCGAGGATACTGGCGTCCTTGATGGTTTTCGGCAAGGTCGGCGGCCAGGGGCGCTGGTTGTCCAGTTCGATGGCCACCAGCAAGGCGCCTTCGCTCTCCAGCGCGGTGGTGCCGGTCTCGGCGTTGTGCAGCGCGTCGGGTGCCGCATCGCTGACCCCCAGGCGTTCACTGCTGGGCATCAGCCGTTCACGCAGTTGCGCGTAGCCGGGCAGGTTGAGGTCCAGGCTCAGGGCGCGGCTGCCACGGCGCCAGCGCCACAGGCAAAACCCGCCCAGCAGCAGGCGCGGTAACACGCCATAGACCACCAGCACTCCCACCAGCCAAGTGGCCCAGGCGTGCCGGGCGTTCTCCAGGTTCAGCGCGGTATTGCCGCTGGCGCGGATCATCTCCGGGTCGGGCAGGTTGAAGCCGAGCAAGGCGGGCAGGGCGCCGAGGGCCTGGGTCACCACGACAAAGGTGTCGCCGCGCAGCAGGGTGGTTTCCCAGACAAAACCGTAGCGCCGGGTCGACATCAACATCAGCAGCAAGACCAGGGCGCTGAGCATGGCCAGCAACCACAGGCCGTGGACCACGCAGCCGATGGCCCAGCGATTGAGGCGTCGGCGCTGGAGCATCAACAACAGGGCCGGCGCCAATTGCGCGGCCTGGGCATCGCGGGCGAGTTTTTCACTGAGCCACAGCCAGAGGCGGCCGAAGCTGGCCGCGTGTTCACCGGCGAAGACCAGGCCCAGGGCCCAGCTCAGCAGCAATAGCAGGTTCAGGCCGAGCAGGCTGCCGAGGGCCCAGAACACATTGACCGGCGTCTGGCCGTTGCCCAGGGCGGCGAAAGCCATGCCGGCGCCACTGACGATCACCAGCACCGCGAGGACCAGCAGCGCCAATCGCGCGCCTTGCAACCAATGGTGCAACGCGTTGAGCAGGCCATCGCGCTCGGCCAGCCAGAGGGCGCGGTTCTGGATGCGGGTCGGCAGGTCGCCCCCCGCGGCGCGGGCGCGGCGATTGGCTTCGAGGTCTTCCAGCGGGCCTGCCTGTTCTTCGCGCAGGCGCACCGTCTCGGTCAGCCAGAGGCGGTGCAGGGGAGTCGGTTCAGTCACGCGGCGTCCTGGGCTCAAGTGAGCTGGAAGCATAACCGCTGTGGCGGGTAGCTGCATCCCGCTGTCCCTTGTGGAATGGCTGAGTTAATTTTGTCGGCGTATGTCCGAGTCGGCCCATGGGCTCTGGTATCCTCGGCGGCATGAACAGAACTCTTCCTTTAAGCCTGATCGCGGCCCTCGGTGAAAACCGCGTGATCGGCGTCGACAACAGCATGCCCTGGCATTTGCCGGCGGATTTCAAATACTTCAAGGCCACGACCCTCGGCAAGCCGATCATCATGGGGCGCAAGACCTGGGATTCGCTGGGACGGCCATTGCCGGGCCGGTTGAACCTGGTGGTCAGTCGCCAGGCCGGTTTGCAGTTGGAAGGCGCGGAGGTTTTTCCGTCGCTTGCGGCGGCGCTGGTGCGCGCTGAACAGTGGGCGTTGGAGCAGGGCGCGAGCGAGCTGATGCTGATCGGCGGGGCGCAGTTGTATACCCAGGGGTTGGAGCAGGCGGATCGGCTGTACCTGACCCGTGTGGCGCTGAGCCCGGAGGGGGATGCCTGGTTTCCGCAGATCGATGAAAGCCTGTGGAGGTTGGTGTCGGATGAACCGCACCCGGCGGCTGAGGGTAAGCCGGCGTTCAGTTTCGAAGTCTGGGAAAAACGCTAAGAGCTTCGCGGGCAAGCCCTGCTCCTACATGACCGTGTCGGACACAAATCTTGCGTACGACAACAACCTGTAGGAGCAGGGCTTGCCCGCGAAGGCGATCTATCAGGCGCGGCAGGACTCAAGCCTGCGCCAATTCCCCATGCTCTTCAGCCTCCAGCAGCGCCTTGTCGGTCTGCTGCATCACCTGGCTGGCAATCGCCCCGGCAGTGATCGAGCCGCTGACATTCAACGCCGTGCGGCCCATGTCGATCAGTGGCTCGACGGAAATCAGCAACGCCACCAGTGACACCGGCAAGCCCATCGCCGGCAGCACGATCAGCGCGGCGAACGTCGCGCCGCCACCGACCCCGGCCACCCCGGCCGAACTCAAGGTCACAATGGCCACCAAGGTCGCGATCCACAGCGGATCCAGCGGGTTGATCCCCACCGTCGGTGCCACCATCACCGCCAACATTGCCGGATACAGCCCGGCACACCCGTTCTGGCCGATGGTCGCGCCGAACGAGGCGGCAAAGCTGGCAATCGATTGTGGAATCCCCAACCGGCGGGTCTGGGCTTCAATGCTCAGCGGAATGCTCGCCGCGCTGGAGCGGCTGGTGAAGGCAAAGGTCAGCACCGGCCAGATCTTGCGAAAGAAGCGCAGCGGGTTGATCCCGGCCAGGGACACCAGCAGGCCGTGGACCACGAACATCAAGCCCAGGCCGATATACGACACCACCACGAAACTGCCCAGCTTGATGATGTCCTGCAGGTTGGAGCCGGCGACTACCTTGGTCATCAGCGCCAGCACGCCGTAGGGCGTGAGTTTCATCACCAGGCGCACCAGACGGGTGACCCAGGCTTGCAGGGTGTCGATGGCATTCACCACCTTCCGGCCCTTCTCGGCATCATCCTTGAGCAGTTGCAGCGCGGCCACGCCCATGAAGGCGGCAAAGATCACCACGCTGATGATCGAGGTCGGCTTGGCTCGGGCGAGGTCCGCGAAGGGGTTCTGCGGGATGAACGAAAGCAGCAACTGCGGCACATTCAGGTCGGCGACCTTGCCCGCGTAATCGCTCTGGATCACTTGCAGGCGGGCCAATTCCTGGGTACCGGCCACCAGGCCTTCGGCAGTCAGGCCGAACAGGTTGGTCAGGCCGATACCGATCAGCGCGGCGATGGCCGTGGTGAACAGCAGCGTGCCGATGGTCAGGAAACTGATCTTGCCCAGGGATGTGGCGTTGTGCAGGCGGGCCACGGCGCTGAGGATCGAGGCGAACACCAGCGGGATCACGATCATCTGCAGTAATTGCACATAGCCGTTGCCGACCAGGTCGAACCAGCCGATGGAGGCCTTGAGCACCGGGTTGCCGGCACCGTAGATGCTGTGCAGGGCGACACCGAAGAGCACGCCCAACACCAGGGCGAGCAGCACTTTTTTCGCCAGGCTGAAGGTGGTACGACGGGTTTGGGCCAGGCCCAGCAGCAGGGCGAGGAACACCAGCAGGTTGAGAATCAGCGGCAGATTCATTGAAGCTCCGGAAAACGATAGGTGCCAATTACCCTGGTAGGCAATTGTGAACCGGTAAGCCTAACAGCTTGATAAATATGGATTTAATATCGATGTGGAATGGCTTCCATCGTTTTTGGAATAAGCCGCTGGCGCTTGGAGGTGGTGACGTGACCGGAACACGGGGAAGCATGGATGAAGACTGTCATAGACATTTGCCAGGGGTTGTTGCTGTTTGATACTAATAAATTGAAACTTGGGAAGTTCGCAATCGGACTTATCTTATAAATATTAAGTATTGCTTTTCTTTTTGGGTGGCTGACGGAAGGCTTGAAGTTCGGATGAGGACTAAATAATATTTATTTCGAGCTTTAGACCGTGTTGTGTACGGAGCCGGCCCAGGGTCGCTGCGTCTATAACGCTTTTGATTTTATAGGGATGCTGTTCAGTTTTAAATAAGCTGAGTTGAGCTGGGAGGCGATAAGCTGTGGGTATTTCGAATGTGTTCTTGTGTGCGGCCAAGTCTGCAGGTGCCATTAAAAAAGAAAAATTCAGTCAAGGAAAGCTAATCAGGGCCGAGCAAAGCTCAATTATCCGCCAAGGTATTTGTGGCGGGATAAGCATGATTTTTTTGGGGCTCTATGCCAAGCATGGGCTGCGTAGCTTGACGGATGCAAAATCATATAGTTGGTCCGCTTTATTAGAGTTTGGGCTCAAGATTCAAAACGGATTGGCGGAGGTTCATGTCGATGGTGTTGGTCAGACGGCTAGCCAGGCAAGTGCTCAGGCATTGGCAATTAACTGTACTCGCTTGGGACCTGTCGTTGGCTTGAAATTTGTGAAAATGTATCCTGTCTTGACATGGCCCTGCCAGGAACGGATATCGAGAATTGTCATGTCTGAGCCAGGATATTACTTGATAGGTATTCCCGGTCATTATGTAACAGCTGTTTGTAGTCGCTCAGGTTCGACGGTTTTCTTTGATTGTAATGCGGGCGCCGCCGAGT
Organism: Pseudomonas sp. MWU13-2862; assembly: GCF_023242495.1. Lineage (NCBI taxonomy): Bacteria > Pseudomonadati > Pseudomonadota > Gammaproteobacteria > Pseudomonadales > Pseudomonadaceae > Pseudomonas > Pseudomonas sp. MWU13-2862. The sequence continues at coordinate 22,908 of NZ_JALMEZ010000019.1, forward strand.
TTAGTGGTGTCGATGGGATGATTAGAATGTTAGCGGGGTACTTTAATAATAAGCAGGTGATGGATCTCTATACGGGGAGCACAAACAACGTGCATATCATGCGTTTTGATGCCATGTAATGAACTCATCGACGCTCCAGAAACATGCTTTCAAAAAGAACCGGCGCCTGGGCGCCGGTTCTTTTTGACATATATATGCCTTAGAGACCGTCGAGCATCGCCTTGTTGCGCACCGCGCCCTTGTCGGCACTGGTGGCGAGCAACGCGTAGGCTTTCAAGGCCGTGGTCACCTTACGTGGACGCACTTCCACCGGCTTCCAGCCCTTCTTGTCCTGTTCGGCGCGACGTGCCGCCAGCACCTCATCACTGACCAACAGGTTGATCGAGCGATTCGGAATGTCGATCAGCACTTTGTCGCCGTCCTGGACCAGGCCAATCGCGCCACCCGCGGCCGCTTCCGGAGAAGCATGGCCGATGGACAGGCCCGAAGTGCCGCCGGAGAAACGCCCGTCGGTCAGCAGGGCGCAGGCTTTGCCCAGGCCCTTGGACTTCAGATAGGACGTCGGGTAGAGCATTTCCTGCATGCCCGGGCCGCCTTTCGGACCTTCGTAACGGATGATCACGATGTCGCCGGCCTGCACTTCGTCGGCGAGGATGCCGCGCACGGCGCTGTCCTGGCTTTCGAAGATCTTCGCGTTGCCTTCGAACACGTGGATCGACTCGTCGACACCGGCGGTTTTCACCACGCAGCCGTCCAGGGCGATATTGCCGTAGAGCACGGCCAGGCCGCCTTCTTTCGAATAAGCGTGCTCGACACTGCGGATGCAGCCGTTTTCACGGTCGTCGTCGAGGGTTTCCCAACGGGTCGACTGGCTGAACGCCGTCTGGGTCGGGATACCGGCGGGGCCGGCCTTGAAGAAGGTGTGCACCGCTTCATCGCTGGTCTGGGTGATGTCCCACTTGGCGATACCCTCGGCCAGGGTCTTGCTGTGCACGGTCGGCAGGTCGGTGTGCAGCAGGCCGCCACGGGCCAGTTCGCCAAGGATGCTGAAGATGCCGCCGGCGCGGTGCACGTCTTCCATATGGTACTTCTGGATGTTCGGCGCGACCTTGCACAGTTGCGGCACGTGCCGGGACAGGCGGTCGATATCGCGCAGGTCGAAATCGATCTCGGCTTCCTGGGCGGCGGCCAGCAGATGCAGGATGGTGTTGGTGGAACCGCCCATGGCGATGTCCAGGGTCATGGCGTTTTCGAACGCCTTGATATTGGCGATATTGCGCGGCAGCACCGAGTCATCGTTGTCGCCGTAGTAACGCTGGCACAGCTCGACGATGGTGCGGCCGGCCTGGAGGAACAGTTGCTCGCGATCAGAGTGGGTCGCCAGGGCCGAACCGTTGCCCGGCAGGGCCAGGCCCAGGGCTTCGGTGAGGCAGTTCATCGAGTTGGCGGTGAACATGCCGGAGCACGAACCGCAGGTCGGGCAGGCGCTGCGCTCGTACTCGGCAACCTTCTCGTCAGAAGCGCTGGAGTCGGCGGCGATGACCATGGCGTCCACCAGGTCGAGGCCGTGGGAGGCCAGTTTGGTCTTGCCGGCTTCCATCGGGCCGCCGGAAACGAAGATCACCGGGATGTTCAGGCGCAGGGCAGCCATCAGCATGCCGGGGGTGATCTTGTCGCAGTTGGAGATGCAGACGATGGCGTCGGCGCAGTGGGCATTGACCATGTATTCGACGGAGTCGGCGATGATCTCGCGGCTCGGCAGCGAATAGAGCATGCCGTCGTGGCCCATGGCGATGCCGTCATCCACGGCAATGGTGTTGAATTCCTTGGCCACGCCGCCGGCGCGTTCGATCTCGCGGGCGACCAGTTGGCCCATGTCCTTGAGGTGGACATGGCCGGGAACGAACTGGGTGAAGGAGTTGGCGACGGCGATGATCGGTTTCTTGAAGTCGGCGTCTTTCATCCCCGTGGCGCGCCACAGGGCGCGGGCACCGGCCATGTTGCGGCCGTGGGTGGATGTTTTCGAGCGGTAATCAGGCATGGAGCACTCCGGGCGGCTAATCAGGTACACAAAGGGAAGTGAGCTTCTATGGGCCTCTGGTGCACACCGAAAAATAGCCGGGTGCCCGAAAGCTGCCGTTGGCCTCGCGGGATCGCCGCGCGCCTGGGCCTGAGCTCATAAACCCGCCGGGGGATGACTGGCGATGAATAGCGCGATTCTACACCGCTGGCGGCGGGAAGGAATGGGGCGGGCGCTCAAGGGTGTGAAGCTTGGGTTCAGCCGGGCGCTCTGGATTCGAGGGGGCACTTGTGTTTCCGGGCTGCGTTTGGCGATTCAGCGATTGAGCCGGGCGCTGCTCAGCAGGCCGAAGACACTGAAAATAATGAAAACCGCCGCGATGGCCGACAGCAAGTCGACGCCTGCCTTGGCCACGACCGCAGTGGTCGCGGCGGCGGCGATGAACATCAGGCTGTTGCCCGTCGAGGCCGCCGTGCCGGCGTTGGCGGAGAACAGCAGCATCGCCGCCGAGATGGCCACAGGGCGGGTGACGGTAACGGCAATGGCACTGAGGCACATGGGCAGAAGCAGGGTCGCGGTCGAGACAATCTGCAGTTGCATGATCAGTAGCAGAAGCAGGCCGGAGCCGCCCAACAGGATCAGGCCCGTATTGATCTGCGCTCGAACACCCAGGCGTTTTTGCAGTGTGGAGGCGAGCAGGCCGCCGCACAGATAGGCCAGGCCATAGATAAACAGGACGAGGGTGTATTGGACTTCGGAGAGCTTCAGGTCATCCATGAAAATCAGCGGCGACACACTGATCAGCGCGAAGTAGGCGGAAAACACCAGTGCTGCTATCTGCCAGTAACGGCGGAAGTCGGCGTGGCTCAGGACGGTTTTTATGGACTGGCGTATCGATGGGTTTCCTCGGGACGGCTGTGCGGATCTTGCGGGGAGAACCCAGAGCGCATGCAGGAAAATACCCGCTGCGATAAAGGAAAAGGCGTAGAAGCTGCTTTTCCAGCCGAAGGACGTCTGTAGCCAGGAGCCCAGCAGGGGCGACAGGGCCACGAACAGGCCGCTGAAACTCATGTAGTAAATGCGGATGGGCGCGCGGTCCGCCGGGTTGAACAGGTCTTCGACCAGGGCCAGGCCCAGCACAAAAAAACCACAGCCCAGTGCCTGGACACCGCGAAAAAACAGAAAGGCCGTGTAGTCCTGGACCAGAGTGCAGCCCAGGGAGCCCAGGCAGGAAATCGCCAGGCAGCCCAGCAGGATTTCCTTGCGGCCGAATTTATCGGAGAGCGGCCCGGCGACAAACTGTGAGAAGGCGAACACCAGCGTAAACAGGCTGATCGCCAAGGCGATGCCGGTCGTCGAGGTATTGAATTGCTCGGCCAGGGCAGGAAAGGCCGGCAGCAGGACATTGAGCGGGAAAAAGCTGATCAGCGATATACAGCTGAGCAGCAGCAGGCAGGAGTATTTATAGCCGGCGGCGCCCAGGGCTGGGGAGGGCTCTTGCATCAGTGGCTTTCCGCGGCGAGTAGCTGTTTGAGTTCATCGCACAGAGCCTCTCCGTTGCTGTAACCGGCTCCGACAAAAAGCAGTGGTTGTTCACAAAGGTTATTCAACCCGAGGGCCTGTTCGATTTTTTCTTCGCTCAAGGCGGCCGTCACCCAGGTCTTCATGCCCAGGGCCGTGGCGGTCAGTTGCAGGGTTTGTGAAATATGCCCGGCTTCGAGCAGTGAAACCCGGTAACCCTGGGAGTGTGGGTACTTCCACCACATCTTGTCGAATCGAGAAGTGATAAACAGACCAAGAGGCAAGTTGTTGATGAAGTGTTGACCTTGCACGAACGTCGCCAACGGCGCGCTGATACGCTTTATCAACGTCAGGGCATGTTTGTCGGGGTGATAATAATAAAAGCCGGGGCCAAGCCCCTTTATATTGTAGGCATACAAGTAACCTTCGGTACTGTTCAGTCCGCCACCCGATGGACTGCTGCGGCGGGCTTTGAACGCCTGGGGTATCGAGGCGTGACAGTCGCCTTCGCGTTCTTTCAAATAACCCAGGGACAGATAGAGAAGGTGGCTGAGCGTATGAAGCGAAACACTCTTTTTGAAAAAGTCACGACAGGTTTTTCGTTCCAGCAATACGTTTTTGAAGTCGGTGGTTTTATCGACGCAAGGCGTCGGCAGATAAATCATGTCCTGGGGTAATGCACGGGCATATCGATGCGGTTCTGGCGCTGGACGGCCCATGACCTCCTGGCACTCGGACAGGTAGTGCCTAGCCCATTCCTCGGCGTTTTGCAGGCGGGCGCCTGGTAGCAGATCCTTGGTACCGATATGGAAAATCCGCGACAGGTCATCCCAGCCCCAGTCGTTGGCGGCAAAAGGCGTTTCACTGAGAATGCCAGTGGCCAGGAGCGTCGAATCAATCGGGTGTGTCGGATCGAAGCGGACGGGAGCCTCGATAAGCTCGATCAGCCGGCTTGAATGCTGTTTGTCTATTGAGTACTGCTCGTGTGATTGATAGTTCCAGATCACCAGGGCAGGAGGCTTTATTAGAACGAGCAGGCTCGGATTGATATACATGAAATAGACCCCCTTTATTTGAGGTTGGGCCGAAAACGGGCGTCGACCCAACCTTTCTCAGGGTTTATTTTGAGGTTCCGAGCATCACGTGGAACCCAACGGAAGTTTTGTGCTCAAGATTGATTTTTTCCATGCTCATATTACCTGTCTGTTGTTGATGTTTATCACCTCGTTATTAGAGGTGGCAGATTGATAATAGGCTGATGGAGCTGGTTGGCAATAGCATTTGCGTAGGTCGTGTCCGATGTGATTGTCGGCCACTTCCATTTATTGGACGCGCATGGGAATAGTCGGAGCTGTTATCCGATAGGGACTACACAGTATCTTTGGAACTTCAAAGTGTCAGTCAGGGTGCCCGCACCGCCTTGAGCCAAGGCGGTGCGGGTTATCACTTAGCTGTTAGGCAGCAAGCGGCAGGTGATGCTCTTGATATAACGGGTTTCCGGAATCGCCGGGTGTACCGGATGGTCCGGGCCCTGGCCGCCGCGTTCCAGCAGCTGGATATTGCGGTCCAGGTGACGGGCGCTGGTCAGCAGGATGTTCTGCAGGTCATCTTCCGGCAGATGCATCGAGCACGAGGCGCTGACCAGGATCCCGTCCTTGCTCAGCAGGCGCATGGCCTGCTCGTTCAGGCGGCGATAGGCGCCTTCGCCGTTCTTCAGGTCTTTCTTGCGTTTGATGAAGGCGGGCGGGTCGGCCACGATCACGTCGAAACGCTCTTCGGAGGCCTTCAGTTCCTTGAGGGCTTCGAACACGTCACCTTCGATACAGGTCATCTTCTCGGCAAAACCGTTCAACGCCGCGTTACGTTCCACGCCGTCCAGGGCAAAGGACGAGGCATCGACGCAGAACACTTCGCTGGCACCGAACGCCGCTGCCTGCACGCCCCAGCCGCCGATATAGCTGAACAGGTCCAGCACCCGCTTGCCCTTGGCATACGGCGCCAGGCGCGCACGGTTCATGCGGTGGTCGTAGAACCAGCCGGTCTTCTGGCCTTCCATCACCGGCGCTTCGAACTTAACACCGTTCTCTTCCAGGGCGACCCACTCCGGCACCAGACCGAACACGGTCTCGACATAACGCTCCAGGCCTTCGGCGTCACGGGCCGCGGAGTCGTTCTTGAACAGGATGCCGCTCGGTTTCAGGACCTGGACCAGCGCCGCGATCACCTCATCCTTGTGCTGTTCCATGGCCGCCGAGGCGAGCTGGACCACCAGGATATCGCCGAAACGATCCACCACCAGCCCCGGCAGCAGGTCGGAATCGCCGTAGACCAGGCGATAGAACGGCTTGTCGAACAGCCGCTCGCGCAGGGACAGGGCCACGTTGAGGCGGTGCACCAGCAGCGACTTGTCCAGCGGCAACTTGATGTCGCGCGACAGCAGGCGCGCGCAGATCAGGTTGTTCGGACTCATGGCGACGATGCCCAGCGGCTTGCCGCCGGCAGCTTCGAGCAGGGCCTGGTCGCCGGCCTTGAAGCCGTGAAGTGGAGTGGCCGCCACGTCGATTTCGTTGCTGTAGACCCACAGGTGACCGTTGCGCAGGCGTCGGTCGGCGTTGGCTTTAAGGCGTAGGCTAGGCAGGGACATGACGTCGCTCCGGGGAAAAAAGAGCGGGATTATAGCGGGAGTTGGGCGTCCCCGGCGTGCGATGTTTCATGTAAGCGATTGTACACTTGGCCCATGGCGTACAGGTTTTCCGCTAGAATCCCTCACTCGCCCGGAGTGTGTACCCATGTCCCAAGAACTTTCACCTGAACAGATCCAGCAGGCCCTGCAAGGCATTAGCGTGCCTCCCCAGCCGCAAATCATGGTGGATTTGCAGATGGAGCAGTACATGCCTGACCCGGATCTGGAGGTGATCGCGCGGCTGATCAGCCAGGACCCGGGCCTCTCCGGCGCGCTGCTGAAAATCGTCAATTCGCCGTATTACGGCCTGTCGAACAAGATCGCCTCGATCCAGCGCGCGGTGAATCTGCTGGGCAGCCGCTCGATCATCAACCTGATCAACGCGCAATCGATCAAGGGTGAGATGGCTGATGAAACCATCGTCACCCTCAATCGTTTCTGGGACACCGCCCAGGACGTGGCCATGACCAGCCTGACCCTGGCCAAGCGTACCGGCGCCCAGGCGGTCGATGAGTCCTATGCCCTGGGGCTGTTCCACGATTGCGGCATTCCGCTGATGATCAAGCGTTTCCCCAACTATATGGCGGTGCTGGAGCGGGCCTACGCCAATGCTGGCCCGGAGCAGCGGGTGGTGGACACGGAAAACGCCGAGTTGAACACCAACCATGCGGTGGTCGGCTACTACACGGCCAAATCCTGGCGCCTGCCGGAGCATGTGACCAACGCCATCGCCAATCACCACAATGCCCTGGCGATCTTCAGCGACGAATCGACCCGCAACAGCCAGTTGAAGAACCTGCTGGCCATCCTGAAAATGGCTGAACATATCTGTGCGTCCCATCGGGTGCTGGGCAACGAAGCCGAAGACCACGAATGGAAGGCCATCGGCCATCTGGTGCTCGATTATGTCGGCCTGTCCGACTATGACTTCGAGAACCTCAGAGAGAACATCCGCGAACTCGGTACTCACTAAGCGTCCGAGCGTCGTCGCCGAGCCCGTTATTGCCTGACCTGGGGCCGCCATGCCTGAATTACCTGAAGTCGAAACCACCCGGCGCGGTATTGCGCCCCATCTGGAAGGCCAGCGGGTCAGCCGTGTGATCGTACGCGACCGTCGGTTGCGCTGGCCGATCCCGGAAGACCTCGATGTGCGCCTGTCCGGGCAGCGCATCGTGCTGGTGGAGCGGCGGGCCAAATACCTGTTGATCAATGCTGAGGTCGGGACCCTGATCAGTCACCTGGGCATGTCGGGCAACCTGCGCCTGGTGGAAGCCGGCTTGCCGGCGGCCAAGCACGAGCATGTGGATATCGAGCTGGAATCCGGGTTGGCCTTGCGCTACACCGATCCACGGCGTTTCGGTGCGATGCTCTGGAGCCTGGACCCGCTCAATCACGAATTACTCGCGCGCCTGGGGCCGGAGCCGCTGACCGAGCTGTTCGACGGTGAGCGGCTGTTCCAGCTGTCGCGCAAGCGTTCCATGGCGGTGAAGCCGTTCATCATGGATAACGCGGTGGTGGTGGGGGTCGGCAATATCTATGCGACCGAGGCGCTGTTCGCCGCCGGCATCGACCCGCGCCGTGAGGCCGGGAGCATTTCCCGGGGGCGCTATCTGGCGCTGGCGATCGAGATCAAACGTATCCTGGCGGCGGCCATCGAACGGGGCGGCACCACTTTGCGCGACTTTATCGGCGGCGACGGCCAACCCGGCTATTTCCAGCAGGAACTCTTCGTCTACGGGCGTGGTGGCGAGCACTGCAAGGTCTGTGGCACTGTCTTGCGTGAGATTCGTCTGGGGCAGCGGGCCAGCGTGTATTGTCCACGTTGCCAGAGCTGACCTGACAAGCGGGCGGACGCTGTTATAGTTAAGACTTTGCCATCCATTGCTTTGTTGAAGGATAGTGCCATGAACCCGTTTCGCACCCTGGCCCTGGTTGTGGCCCTGAGTTTTGGTCTGCAGGCGTTGCCGGTGCTGGCGGACGATGGCAGCAGCGGCGACCCGACCTACTCGATCCAGAACCCACCGGCCTACGCGATGATCGCCGACCTGATCATCGCCCGTCCCTTGCTGGTGGGCGCGACCCTGGTGGGTACGGCGGTGTTCGTGGTGTCGTTGCCGTTTACCGCATTCGGTGGTGTCGACGGCATGGGCAAGGCCGGCAAGTCACTGGTGCTCGCCCCCGGGAAAGCGGCCTTTGCCCGTTGCCTGGGTTGCACGGCGGAAGGGTTTGACGGCGATCAGTAAGCTGCCGCCGTACCTGCCTTGACCCGATAAAATCCGGCTCAAGCCTTACCGGTGATCTTCCGGTATTTGATCATCAACTCATCTTCGGTTTCCGGATGGGCTTCATCCAGTGGGATACAGTCCACCGGGCAGACCTGCTGGCATTGCGGCTCGTCGTAATGGCCGACACACTGGGTACACAGGTTCGGGTCGATCACGTAGATCTCTTCGCCCTGGGAAATAGCGGCGTTCGGGCACTCGGGTTCGCAGACGTCGCAGTTGATGCAATCGTCGGTGATGATCAGGGACATGGGCACTCCGGCCCGGGCGGCAGGCCCGGGCAACATGAAAACTAATGCGCCAATTGTGCCGCATTGGCGCGCGCAGTGCACGCGCGCCCGTCGAGGCGGCCGCAATAGCCAGCCTCGACAGAGCCTGCGCCGGGCGTTATTTCTTGAAGCGCAGGGTCAGTGCGTCGGCCACCGCCGGGTGGACAAACTTGGTGATATCGCCGCCCAGGGCCGCGATTTCCCGGACAAGGGTCGACGAAATGAATGAATAACGCTCCGACGGCGTGAGGAACAGACTCTCGACGTCCGGAGCCAACTGACGGTTCATGTTTGCCAGCTGGAACTCGTATTCGAAGTCCGACACGGCGCGCAGGCCACGCAGGAAGACATTGGCGTTCTGTTCCTTGGCAAAATGCGCCAGCAGGGTGGAAAACCCCACCACTTCCACGTTGGGCAGGTGCTGGGTGACCTCGCGGGCCAACTCCACACGTTGCTCCAGGGGGAACAGCGGGTTCTTCTTCGGGCTGGCTGCCACGGCGATGATCACGTGGTCGAACAGGCGCGCGGCGCGCTCGACCAAGTCGCCATGACCCTTGGTAATCGGGTCGAAGGTACCTGGGTACAACACTCGGTTCATCGCGTCGTCCTGGCGGGTATCCGTTTAGGGGAGTCGGATGGTATCGCAGCCTTTCCGGTCGGCCAAGTCAGGATACCGGGAAGAAAGCACTATAGACGCGACGAATAGTCCTCTTTTTCACGGGTTTTTCAAGCGCTCCGCGAGGGCGGTCGCCAGCTTGGCTGTAAGGCCATAAACCGAAAGCTGTGGGTTGGCGCCTATGCTGGTGGGGAACAGCGAGCCGTCGTGGACCGACAGATTGCGCAACTGATGGTGGCGGCCGAGGCTGTCGGTGACCGCGCTTTTCGCCTCTTCGCCCATGGCGCAACCGCCCATGACGTGGGCGCTGCCCAGGCGCGTGCGGTACAGCTCCAGGCTCAGTTCGTCGATCAGTTCCCGGGCCTTGGCCAGGGTGTTCACGTAGTCGGCATCGGCGTGCAGCGGCAATACCGACTTGGCGCCCGCCGCGAACTGGATCTCGGCCATGCTGTGGTACGCCCGGCGCAGGCCGTCCCAGGCATAGGCCGATACCTGATAGTCGAGCACCGGCGTGCCGTCGCCGCGCAGTTCCACGCTGCCGCCGGGACTGTCCGGGTGGAAACCGTCGCGCATCAGCGCCAGCATCATGTGGGTATGCGGCAGTTGTTGCATGCGCAGGGCGTTTTGCGTGCCGAAGCCGCCCAGCAGGGTGCTGGCCAGGGCCGGTTGCAGGGGCGGGACTTCGAGTTTGTAGGACATCGGCCCGGTGACGCCGGCATTCCACTGGAAATGGTCGGAATAGATCGACTGGGGCGCGCCGTAAAATGGATTGATGACTTCGGAAAACTGCCCAGCGGAGAAATTCACCAGGTGCAGGAAGGTCCGTTTGCCCAGTTGGCCGCTGGGATCCGGTGCCTTGGAGCGCAACAGCAGTCCCGGACTGTTGATGCCGCCGCCCGCCAGCACGTAATGCCGGGCCTTGACCTGGATTGTCCGGCCATTGGGGGCCACGCAACGTTCGTCCATCGCCACGCAGAACAGGCCGGTGACCTGGTCGCCTTCGATCTGCAAGCGTTCGGCCCGGGCCAGATAGAGCAGCTCGCCGCCTTTCTCCAGGGTTGCCGGGATGGTGGTGACCAGCATCGACTGCTTGGCGTTGGTCGGGCAGCCCATGCCGCAGTAACCCAGGTTCCAGCAGCCGCGCACGTTGCGCGGGATGACTTTCCAACTGTAGCCGAGGGCTTCGCAGCCGTTGCGGATCACGTCGTTGTTGGCGTTGGGCGGCATGACCCAGGGGGCGACACCCAGGCGCTGTTCCATTTTCTCGAACCAGGGCGCCATCTCGGCGCTGCCATGGCCCTTGACGTTGTGCTCTTTGGCCCAGTGTTCGAGGGTCTGCTCCGGAGTGCGGAAGCTCGAGGTCCAGTTGATCAGTGTGGTACCGCCGACGGCGCGGCCCTGGAGGATGGTAATGGCGCCGTCCTTGCTCATGCGGCCGATGCCTTCCTGATAGAGGCTGGTGTAGGCCTGGTCTTCGAGCATCTTGAAGTCGCTGCTGGTTTTCAGCGGGCCTTCTTCGATCAGCAGGACCTTGTAGCCGGCGGCGCTGAGGATTTCGGCGGTAGTGCCGCCGCCCGCGCCGCTGCCGATAATGGCGACATCGGCCTCCAGCGTCAGGTCCTGCTCCAGGCGAGCGCCGTTGTAGGTTTTCCAGCCTCGGGCCAGGCCTTCGCGAAACAGATCGGGTACGGGCATGTGCAGCCTCTTTTATTGTTGTTTTGTCAGAAACCGGGCATCTACAAGGATCAGACTTTCGGTGGGCCTGGATAACCGCAGTGCGCCCAGGCTTCGGCGCGGTTGTACCAGGCCATCATCACCAGTTGCAGCAGTGACGCGTGGCCCATGCGCAGCAGGCTCAGGTAGCTGTTTTCCCAGCGCTCGAGAAAGCCGTGGATCTGCGCATTGCTGGCATTTTCCCAACTGCCCCAGATGCCGGTCAGCGGTCCACGGGTGATGCCCATGCCGAGAACGTCGAACAGTTGCCGGGTCAGCTTGAGCATTTCCGGCGACAGGTGGTCGAGGCTGTAGTCCAGGCTCGCCAGGGTCTGGTCGATGGCGGCGGGCATTTTCTCGGCGGCGACAGCGCCTTCGAGCATCACCGGGATCAGCGCCTGCAAAAACGGCAGGTCATTGGCCTGCAACACGGTAAAACCGCTGGCCGGATGGCCGGCCGAGCAGCCGCTGAGGCTGGCGACCAGCCCGGCGCTGCTGAGGAAGGCGCCGGCGCAGAGGCCGACTTTCAGCACGCTGCGACGGCTCAGTACGGGAGATTCAGACAGGCTTGGCATTCTTGTTATTCACCTGGGCAGTGGAACATCAACGAACGAAGAGTTTCTGGATCAGTTTCTGGATCGATTTGCCGTAGGGCGGATAGATCAGCCGCGCCGCGTTGAAGCGCTGCTTGGTCAGCACGCCCTTGGCCTTGCTGAAGGTCAGGAAGCCTTCGTGGCCATGGTAATGGCCCATGCCCGAGGGGCCGATACCGCCGAAGGGCAGGTCTTCCTGGGGCACATGGAGCAGGGTGTCGTTCAGGCAGACGCCGCCGGAATGGGTTTCATCGAGCACCCGTTGCTGTTCGGCCTTGTTGTAGCCGAAGTAGTAGAGCGCCAGGGGGCGGGGCCGGTTGTTGATGTAGGCAAAGGCCTCATCCAGGCCCTTGTACGGCACGATGGGCAGCAACGGGCCGAAGATCTCGTCCTGCATCAGGGTCATCTCATCGCTGACGTTCAGCAGCAGGCTGTGGCCCATGCGCCGACCCTGGCCCTGGTCGAACAGCGGAATCAGCAGTGCGCCCTTGCTGGTGGCATCGCTCAGATAACCGTTGAGCCGTGTCAGTTGGCGGTCGTTGATGATGCTGGTGTAGTCCGGGTTGTCGACCAGGGTCGGATAAAAGCCGCGCACTGCCTGTCGGTAGGCTTCGACGAAGGCCCCGACCCGATCTTCCGGCACCAGCACGTAGTCCGGCGCCACGCAGGTCTGGCCGGCGTTGAGGGTCTTGCCGAAGGCGATGCGTTCGGCGGCGTCCTTGAGGGGCACGTCCTGGGAGACGATGGCCGGCGACTTGCCGCCCAGTTCCAGGGTCACCGGGGTCAGGTTTTCCGCCGCCGCGCGCATCACGTGTCGGCCGATGCTGGTGGCACCGGTGAACAGCAGGTGATCGAACGGCAGCTTGGAAAAGGCCATGCCGATCTCGGCTTCGCCGAGTACCACGCACACCTGGTCTTCCGGGAATACCCGGCCCAGCAGTTCCTTGAGCAACAGGCCGGTGGCCGGGGTCGACTCGCTGAGCTTGAGCATCACCCGGTTACCCGCCGCCAACGCGCCCACCAGTGGGCCGACGCTGAGGAACAGCGGGTAGTTCCAGGGCACGATCACGCCGACCACTCCCAATGGCTGATAGACGACTTTGGCCGAGGCCGGCTGGAAGGCCAGCCCGACCCGACGGCGCGACGGTTTCATCCAGCCCTTGAGGTGGCGGCGGGCATGTTGGATGCCGTGCAGGCTGGGCATGAGTTCGCCGAGCAGGGTTTCATCGGCGCTGCGGTTGCCGAAGTCCTGGCTGATGGCGTCGATCAGCGCCTGGCGTTCGTCGCTGAGCAGTTGGCGCAGGCTGTCGAGCCATTGCCGGCGTTGCTCGGCGGGAGGCATGGGGTGCGCGGCGTAAGCCTGGCGCTGCGCTTGAAACTGGCGCTGGAGTTGGTCCAGTTGCTGCTGCGACTCCTGTAGGTAGGCGATTTCGGCAGACATGGCGCGCTCCGGTGTGTGATTTTATTTTTAAACAAATGTTTAGAGCTAATGCTCCAGAAAGTCAACAGGGAGTGCCTGTGCGTTCTGATAGCGGCTGAGAATCATGGCGATTTATCCGCGGCCGGATAGGCCGTAAGATGGCCGATACCGTCTTCTGGAAGTAAAGCTGAAGTCATGGCCCCTCGAATAAAAACCAGCGAGCGTATCGTCCAGAACAGCCTGGATCTGTTCAATCTGCAGGGCGAGCGCAGTGTCAGCACCAACCATATCGCGGCGCACATGGACATTTCGCCAGGCAACCTCTACTACCACTTCCCCAACAAGCAGGCGATCATCGCCGTGCTGTTTGCCGAGTACGAAGCCCTGGTCGACAGCTTTCTGCGCCCGCCCCAGGGTCGCGCTGCGACCATCGACGACAAGCGTTTCTACCTCAAGGCCTTGCTCGCGGCGATGTGGCGTTATCGCTTCCTGCACCGCGACCTCGAACATCTGCTGGAAAGCGATGCCGAACTGGCCGCCCGTTACCGACGCTTTTCCCAGCGCTGCCTGATCCAGGGCCAGGCGATCTACGCGGGTTTTGTCGCGGCCGGGATCCTGGGGATGGATGCCGTGCAGATCGAGGCCCTGACCCTCAATGCCTGGATTATCCTGACCTCCTGGGTGCGTTTCCTGAGCACTACCCGCGAGAATGCCCATCACCTGAGCGAAGAATCGATCAAGCGTGGGGTCTATCAGGTGCTGGTGCTGGAGTCGGGGTTTGTCACCGTGCAGTCGCGGGCGGCGGTGGACAAGTTGCTCAGTGAGTTTTATGTGCCGTTGGCCCAGGCCCTGGATGAGGGAAGCTAGGTTATGGTGTTGTAGGAGCAAGCTTGCTCGCGATGGACGTCAACGATGGCGCGGGTGTCCTGGCACCCCGCGGCGCCTGGACCACCATCGCGAGCAAGCTCGCTCCTACAATTGTTTTGTATTCACTTCACTTAGGAGGCGTTCGCCATGTCCCTTGCGCAACTGATCAGCCCCCGGCAACTGGCCGAACGCCAGGCCCGGCCCGGGTTGGTGATCCTGGATTGCCGTTTTGCCCTTGAAGACCCGGATTACGGGCAGCGCAGTTATGCCCAGGGGCATATCGAAGGCGCACACCACGCCGATCTGGAGCGGGACCTGAGTGGCCCGGTGATCAAGGGGCTGACCGGGCGTCATCCGCTCCCTGACCCGGCGACTCTGGTCGAGCGCCTGCGAGCCTGGGGTATCAGCGCCGACAGCGAGGTCGTGCTCTATGACGACGGTCCGGGCATGTACGCCGCCCGAGCCTGGTGGCTGCTGGCCTGGCTGGGCAAGCGCGACGGCGTGTTCCTGCTCGATGGCGGGTTGAAAGCCTGGCATGCGGCCGGTCAACCACTGAGCCTGAATCCACCCACCGCCGGTCGTGGAACCTTCGAGGGGACGCCGGACGCGGCGCTGCAGATCAGCGTCGAAGACTTGCAGCAGCGCCTCGGGCAGCCGTCGATGACCCTGCTGGACGCCCGTGCCCTGCCGCGTTTCCGTGGTGAAGTGGAGCCGATCGATCCGGTGGCCGGCCATATTCCCGGCGCACAGTGTGCGGCGTTCAACGAGAACCTGGACGCGGATGGGCGTTTTCTGCCTGCGGAACAGCTCAAGCAGCGTTTCGCCGCCAAGCTGGGGGATCGCTCGCCACGGGAACTGGTGGCGTATTGCGGCTCCGGGGTGACGGCGTGTCATAACCTGTTTGCCCTGTGCCTGGCGGGTTATCCGTTGGGAACCTTGTATGCCGGTTCGTGGAGCGAGTGGATTACCGATCCGCAGCGAGCGGTGGCGATGGGCGACTGATTATCCCGGCGGCCGAGATTTATCTACCTACAGGCCGGACTCCGTAACCGGCTTAATCCCCATGAGCGTGGAGCGATGCACGCTGTAGAAACCTCTTTGATAGAACGGATACAGGAGATTTTTATGGGACAGGCCGTGTTGAATAATCAACTCGATCCGAGGTCGGTAGAGGAACTGGGCGAATCGGCAGGGGCGCGAACCCCTGCCGAGCCACGATACAGCGGGCAGATGGAACCTCTCGCCAAACACTTTGAAACCCTGGCGAACAATACCCATCACAAGATGCTCGCGCTGGGCCGTAGTGTGCTGCTGGACAAAAAAGCGTCCTTGCAAGACCGTGAGATTGAAATGCTGGAAGACTGGCTGGTGGATGCGGAACTCGAAGCCGAAGTTTTTGCCTGGGTCGAGGATCAGCCAGATGGCTATTCGGATGGGCAAGTGCTGGTGCCACTAGTGAATGATATCGCCACGCCGCTTGGCGCTGTCAGCTACCACGAATATGCCTGATCGATAGAAAGGCATCGCGCATTCCGTTCAATATTGCCTATCGGCCAGCCATTGCGGAATGCGCCTCTCCAGATAGTAAGTCGGCTTGCCCAGCGAGCCGTCGACAAACCCCACATGCCCACCCCTGGCCTGCAATTCGAATTGGGTGCCCGGCGCCAACTCATCAGGCTCCGGCAGGCTGTGGGGAAACACGAAGGGATCGTCCTTGGCCTGGATAATCAGCGTCGGGGTGCGAATCGCTCCAAGGAAATAGCGGCTGGAGGCGCGGCGATAATAATCCTGGGCATCGGCAAAACCGTGCAATGGCGCGGTGACCCGTCCGTCGAAATCCCAGAAGGTACGCATCCCCGTCAGCGGTCCCAGGTCGCTCAGGGTCGTCAGGCCCTCGATCCGCCCGTCATGCTGGAACTGGCGCTGCTTGTTCTTGATATAGGCCACCATCTCGCGCATGAAATGCGCCTGGTAGATCCGCGAAAGGCCCAGGCCGATGCGATCGGCGCACTGGTCCAGGCGAAACGGCACCGACACCGCCACGGCGCCTTGCAGGCCACTGTCCTGGCCACTTTCCCCCAGATGCTTGAGCAGCACGTTGCCACCCAGGGAGTAGCCGACGGCATAGAGCGGCGCCAGCGGGCGTTGGGCCTTGAGGTGGGCGATCGTGGCTGCCAGGTCTTCGCTGGCCCCGGAGTGATAGCTGCGCGCCAGTAGATTGGGTTCTCCCGAACAGCCCCGCCAGTTCAGCGCCACGCTGGCCCAGCCCTGGTTGCCCAGCGCCTGTTGCAGGCCGGCGACATAAGGCGAGTTCGACGAACCGGTCAGCCCGTGGAGGATCAGCACCAGCGGCGTCTCGGCGGCATGCGGGCCGTGCCAGTCAAGGTCGAGGAAGTCGCCGTCGTCAAGCCACAGGCGTTCACGCCGACGGTCGAGGTGGACGGTCTTGCGCCAGAGCGGTCCCCACAAGGTTTGCAGGTGTGGGTTGCCCAGGCCCGGAGCGGGGGTGAAGCCCGGCAAGTCAGTGGGCTGGGAAAATGACGGCAACGCAGCGAGTCTCGAAGTGGAAATGGGCGGCGCTGGTGCTGCCATGAACAAGCGATCATGGCAGCCACGCGTATGTGTGCGATATACCTAAGTTGCCACAGTCCTGTCCATTGCCGCAGCTTTTTATCCCGGCGGCAGGGCGCGAGGCTGGCAACTGGGCCCCCGAACCTGGAGATCGGGCAAGGCTTGCTGGGGGGCGCTCGGGCCGGTACTGGTCACCACCCAACTGTCGGCGTTGAAATGTGCGCTCAAGGCAGCCTTGATCATTTCGCGGGTCAGTTGCTGCGCCTGTTCGGCATAGTCCGTCAGGCTCAGTGGCAGGTCGTGACGGGCGATCACCAACAGCGCCTGGAGGATATCCGCATTGCTGGCGCCATTGAGCGCCATATCACCGCGCAGGCTCAGTTTGATGTTCTGCAGTTCCTGCTCGGTCGGGCCGTCTTTCAGGAGCTGTTCGAACATCCCCTTGACCCGCCGGATCACGGCTTCGCGGTATTCGGGAGGCGTCGAGAGGTTGATGTGGAACGGGCCGCGGGCTTGCCAGTTCTTGAGTTGAGCCTGCGCCGAATAGGTGACGCCATGCTGCTCGCGCAGGACTTTCATCAGGCGGCTGTCGAAGCCTCCGCCAAAAATCAGGCTGGCCACGTAGAGAGCGACGTAATCGGGATGATTCCGAGGCGGGGCGATCTGGGCGAAATCCAGATGAATCAGGGTGGTCGGCCGTTCGATATGGAAGGTGCCGACGACGCTGTCTTCACGTCGGGCGCTGGCGGTGGGTGGCAATGCCGGACCTTTGGGCAAGGCGTCGGAGATCTTCACGCTGATGCTCTGCGCCTGCTCCAGCGAGAGATCACCGACCAGCAGGATAATGGCGTTGCCCGCGCTGTAAGCCTTGCGGTGAAAGCCGCGCAGCTGCTCGGCAGTGATTTCCCCGATACTTTCCCGGGTGCCATAGAGGGGCTGGGCATACGGGTGCCGTGGGTAGAGCGGCGGTGCAAGGCGATGACTGACCCAGGTGTCGATGGCTGCATCCTCGCGCATTTGCCGGTCGATGATCTCGCTCTTGACCCGGCGGATGGCATCGCTGGTGAAGCTGGGCTTGCTCAACACCTCGCTCAACAACTGCAGGGCCGGTGTCCGGACGCCTTCGTCGCTGAGGCTGCGCAGGGTGAAAAAAACATGGTCACGGTCGATGCCATTGCCGATCTTCACCCCCAGGCTGTCGAATGCGGTCAGGATCGTGTCGACATCCTTGCCCTCCGACCCTTCGTTGAGCAGGCTCAGGGCCATGGCCGCCAGGCCGGGTTGCTCGCCGTCGTAACGGCTGCCCGCGGCAAAGCTCACGGCCACATCGAGCAACGGCAGGCCATGGGTTTCAACAAAGAGCACCTTGGTCCCGTTGAGCGTTTTCCAGCCGCGGACAACCCGGGTCGTGGGTGTGGGTGCCAGGTGCTGGACCTCGTTCGACGATTGCAGGGGATTGACGCTCGACAGGTCGCCGCCGGCAGCAGGAATGGCAAGGCTGGCGAGCAGTGCCGGCAGGAGGCTCGATAACACCGGGTTGGCCCTATTCATGGTGGGTTTGCCCGGGGCTGGCCAGGGCTACGCTGAGCCGCTCGCGGGTGAAGTAGGTTTGCGCGGCGTGTTGAATGTCCAGGGGCGTGACAGCCTTCAGATGTGCTTCTTCCTGTTCTTCCAGGGCCCACGACAGGCCGGCGCTTTCCAGGCCGCCGAGTGTCTGCGCCTGGTTTTCCAGGGAGTCGAGGGCAAAGACGCGTCGCGCCATCATCCGGGTGCGCGCGCGCTCAAGCTCCTGCGCGCTGACAGGCGACTGTTTGAGCTCGTCGAGCAGTTGCCACAGGCGTGCCTGAAGGTCGTCCAGGCTGGGATTTTTCTGGGTGTCCAGATCAACGACAATCTTCAACAAGGCGTCTCCCCGGTTGAATGCCTCATAGCGCGAGTGAGCCCGGGTGACCAGCTCTTCATGGAACTTCAACTCCCTGAAAAGCCGCGAGCCGGAGCCGACGCCAAGCAGTTCGTTGAGCAGGCGCAAGGTGTGCGCGGTATGCGGATCGGCGGCGGTGACCAGGCTGGGCACGTTGAACGCCATGATCAGGCTGGGAAACTCATTACGGGTCTGGACCATGATCCGTCGCTCGCCCGGCTCGTTCAGCTCCAGCGGGGGCTTGGTCTCTGGCAGCGTTCGGCCGGGCAGGTCGGCGAAGTAGCGCCGGGCCAGGGTTTCGACCTCCCCGGGGGTGATATCGCCGACCACCACCAGGGTGGCGTTGTTCGGCGCGTACCAGGTGGCGTACCAGCGTTGCAGTTGTTGGACGTTCATGCGTTGCAGGTCGTGTTGCCAGCCGATGGTCGAGGTGCGATAGCCGCTGGTGGTAAAGGCGATGCTGCGCATCTTCTCGTCGAGCAGTGTCCCGGGGGTGTCGTCGACGTTCTGCAGCCGCTCGTTTTTGATCACCTCGATTTCACGCCGGAAGGCGGCGGGCGAAAGTCGGGCGGTGCTCATCTGGTCGGCCATGATTTCCAGCGCGACGCCCAGGGCATGGCGTGGCATCAGGTATTCGTAGGTGGTGCTGTCATGGTTGGTGAAGGCGTTGATCCGTGCGCCCAGGCGTTCCATGACCTCGAACGCCTGGCCGGGGCAGACTTTGCTGCTGCCCTGGAACAACAGGTGTTCCAGGGCATGGGAAAGCCCGGATTCGCCAGGCGGTTCGTGACTGGAGCCGACTTTGTACCAAAGCTGGGCCGCCACGACGGGGGCACGATGATCTTCGCGCACGATGATTTTCAAACCGTTGGCGAGCATCCGTTCGTGGGTGCTGGACGAGGGGGTGGCGAGGGCGATGACTGGCAGGAAAAGCAAGCCGAGTGCACGCCGGGAGGAGGGGCGTTTCATCCTTCAGGGGCCTTTTGAATTGCAAAGGAACACCTTGATCCGGATGACGGAGGGTCTGGCGGTAGCGGGATAGTGAGGGCGGCCCGAGGCTTGGCTCGAACCGCCGCTCAGGTTATTGGCTGGCTACGCTGCGGTGCCATAGCGCGTAGTGGACACGCCCGGACTTCTGCTCGCGGTGCAGGCGCCAGTTGCCCGGCAGGCCGAGGCCCGAGGGGGCGTTTTCGCTCTCGGTGTAGACCCAGGCGTCGTCGGCCAGCCACTGGCGCTCTTCCAGCAGGGCGCAGATGCCGGGCAGCAGGTTCTGGTTGAACGGCGGGTCGAGGAACACCAGGTCGAAGGCCGTGGCCGCCTGGGTTTCCAGGTAGCGCATGGCGTCGGCGGTCTGCACCTGGCCGACGCTGCAACGCAGGGTGCCCAGGTGTTCGCGCAGGTTGGCCACCGCCAGGTTGCTGGCGTCCAGTGCCTGGCCCATGGCCGCGCCACGGGACAGGGCCTCGAGGAACAGGGCGCCGCTACCGGCGAACGGGTCGAGCACCTTGGCCCCGGCGACATAGGGCGCCAGCCAGTTGAACAGGGTTTCGCGCACCCGGTCCGGGGTCGGCCGCAGCCCCGGGACATCCGGGAAGCTCAGGCGTCGGCTGCGCCATTCGCCACCGATGATACGCAGTTGATTCACACCGTTATGGGGGTGAGCGGGTTTCTTGCTGGGACGCGATGGGCTGGCCATTAATGCTCCGGAACCCCGAGCGGCTGCTCGGCGGGTTTGTCAGTCGGTGGCGGCAGGGGCTTTTGCGGCACCGTGGGCCCTGCGGTGACGACGATCATCTTGTCGACACTCAGGTGTTTGTTCATGGCGGACTTGATCTGCTCGACGGTCAGCGCCTGGGTCTGTTGCACGAAGTTTTCCAGGTAGTCGAGCGGCAGGTCATAGAAACCCATCAGGCCCAGTTGGCCGACGATGCTGCTGTTGCTCGCATTGGAAAGCGGGAAGCTGCCGGCCATTTCGCGCTTGGCGTCGTCGACTTCCTTCTGGGTCGGGCCGTTTTTCAGGTAGTCGGCGATCACGTCGTCCACCAGCTTGAGCGTGCCTTCGCTCATTTCGGCGCGGGTCTGCAGGTTGATCTGGAACGGGCCGCGGGCCTGCATCGGCGAGAAGCCCGAATAGACACCATAGGTCAGGCCGCGTTTTTCCCGCACTTCGCTCATCAGACGGGTGCCGAAACCGCCGCCGCCGAGGATCTGGTTGCCCAGGGACAGGGCCGCGTAGTCCGGGTCGGTGCGGTCGATGCCCTGTTGGGCCATCAGGATGGTGGTCTGCTTGGACGGGAACTCGATATGCCCGACGCCGGCTTTCGGTTCGGCCGGCTGGGCGATCTTCGGCAAGGCCGGGCCCTTGGGCAGGGCGGCGGAGACCTGGCTGGCGATGCCTTCGGCTTCGCTGCGAGACAGATCACCGACCAGCGCGATCACCACGTTGCCGGCCGCGTAGGCCTTGGCGTGGAAGGCGCGCAACTGTTCCAGGGTGATCGGCGGGATGCTCTGTGCCGTGCCTTCGCTGGGATGCGCGTAGGGATGATCGCCATACAGGCGCTTGGACAAGTCCAGGCTCGCCAGCTTGCCGGGATTCTGCTTCTGGTATTCGAAGCCGGCCAGCAGCTGGTTCTTGATCCGCGCCAGGGAGTCGGCGGGGAAGGTCGGCTTGCCCACCACCTCGGCGAACAGCTTCAGTGCCGGCTCGCGTTTGTCCGGGGCGCTGAGGCTGCGTAGCGAAGCAATCGCCATGTCCTTGTAGGAACCGTTGCCGAAGTCAGCCCCGAGGCCTTCGAAACCCTGGGCGATGGCACCGACGTTCTTGCCGGCCACGCCTTCGTTGAGCATGGCGTTGGTCAGCGCGGCGAGGCCCGAGGCGTTGCCGTCCTGGCTGCTGCCGGCGGCGAAGGTCAGGTTCAGGTTGAACATCGGCAGTTCATGGGCTTCGACGAACAGCACCTTGGCGCCTTCGGCGGTTTTCCAAGTCTGTACGTTCAGGCTGCGGTGCGCCGGCGCCTTGCCGTCCAGCTCCGCCAGCGATTGCAGCTTGTGGCCGGACTTGGCAGCGTCCAGGGCCTGGCTGGCCTGGGTATTACGCGCATCGAACAGATAAAAGCCGATACCGCCCGCCGCGACGGCGAGGGTCAGGGCGAGCAGGGCGAAACGTGGCCCCTTGGACTGACTCATTGGGCGCTCTCCTCGGGCAATACATGGGCGACGCTGAGGCGCTCGCGGGTGAAATAGGTACGGGCGGCTTTCTGCAGATCCTGCGGCGTGACGCTTTGCAGGTCGGCCAGTTCGGTGTCCATCATTTTCCAGGACAGGCCGACGGTTTCCAGGATGCCGATGGCGCTGGCCTGGCTGGTGATGGAGTCACGTTCGTAGACCAGGCCGGCGATCACCTGGGCACGTACGCGTTCCAGCTCTTCGGCGCTCGGTGCCTGGGTTTTCAGTTGGTCGAGCAGGCGCCAGAGGCCGGCCTCGGTGTCGGCCAGGGTTTTTTTCTTCTGGCTGTTGGGGGTGGCCGAAAGCAGGAACAGGGTGTCGCCACGGGTGTAGGCGTCGTAGCTCGACGAGCCGCCGGAGATCAGCTCTTCGCCACGCTCCAGTTGCGACGGCAGGCGCGCACTGTAGCCGCCGTCGAGCAGGGCGGCGATCAGGCGCAGGGCGGTGACCGAACGCTTGTCTTCGGCGGTGGCGAAGCTCGGCACGTTGAAGGCGAGCATCAGGCTCGGCAACTGGGTCTTCACATGCAGGGTGATCAGGCGTTCGCCGGGCTCGTCGAGTTCCCGCGGGATCTTCGCCGGCGGTGTGTCACGCCGGGGGATGGCGCCGAAATAGCGTTGGGCCAGGGTTTTGACTTCATCCGGGGTGACGTCGCCGACCACCACCAGGGTGGCGTTGTTCGGCACATACCAGGACTGGTACCAGTGGCGCAGTTCTTCGACCTTCATACGATCGAGGTCGGCCATCCAGCCGATGGTCGGCGTGTGGTAGCCGCTGGCCGGGTAGGCCATCGCCTTGAAGCGCTCGAAGGCCTTGCCCATGGGCTTGTCGTCGGTGCGCAGGCGGCGCTCTTCCTTGATGACTTCGATTTCCCGGCTGAACTCGTCGGCCGGCAGGCGCAGGCTGGCCATGCGGTCGGCTTCCAGCTCCAGGGCCACGCCCAGGCGGTCGCGGGCCAGGACCTGGTAATAGGCGGTGTAGTCGTCGCTGGTGAACGCGTTTTCTTCCGCGCCGAGGTCCCGCAGGATCAGCGAGGCTTCGCCCGGGCCGACCTTGGAGCTGCCCTTGAACATCATGTGTTCCAGGGCGTGGGACAGGCCGGTCTGGCCCGGGGTTTCGTAGCTCGAGCCGACCTTGTACCAGATCTGCGAGACCACCACGGGCGCGCGGTGATCCTCGCGCACGACGACCTTCAAACCGTTGTCGAGGGTGAATTCGTGGGTCGGTTGCGGGTCGGCGGCCAAGGCGGCCAGGGGTAGGCAAAGCGTGCTGAGCAACAGGCCAGCGGCACGGCGGGCTAGAGCATTCATTCGTTTTCAAACCTGTAGTACGGCCCGCGTGATCTTAGCGTCGGCGGGCGAGGAGGTGCTAGGATACTGCGTTGCGCGCGAACAATCTGGTCAAAAGGCAGTCTGTTGCGCATCAGAATATTATTTGCCGAAGCGCCACCTTGGCGCGTCGCTACCGTGAGATAGCCGTCCTCCATGTTTGGTTCCAACGACGACAAGAAGACCCCAGCCCCGGCTGGCGAGAAAAAAAGCCTGTTCGGCTGGCTGCGTAAAAAACCGCAGGAAGCCGTCGTCGAACAGCCACAACCTACCCCCGAGGCCACGCCCGCGCCAGTGAGCGAGGCATTGCCGGTGGCTGCCGAGCCGTTGCCGTTCAGCGTGCCGGTGGTTGAAACGCCGGCCGTCGCGCCGGTTGCCCCGGTGCATGAGCCCTGGCCGAGCCTGCCCGTGGCCGAGGAGCCGGTGGCCCTGGTCGAGGATGTTCAGGCACCGCATATCACCCCGCCGATCCCGCTGACGGCTGTTGCGCCGGTCGCTGAAGTGGCCGCACCTGAACCGTTCATCGCCGGACCGGTGCCAGCGCCGGTCATTGCGCCGATTGTCGAAGCTCCAGCTCCAGCTCCAGCTCCAGTCTCTGCACCTGCACCTGCACCTGCACCAGTCCCGGCACCCGCGCCGGTCGTGGCGCCTGTGGTTGTTCCGGCGCCGGTTGCGGTGGCTGAACCGGTGACTGCCGAACCGGCCAAGCCCGTTTCCGAAGAGACCAAGGTCGGCTTCTTTACCCGCCTCAAACAGGGCCTGTCCAAGACCAGCGCCAGCATTGGCGAAGGTATGGCCAGCCTGTTCCTGGGCAAGAAGGCCATTGACGACGACCTGCTCGAAGAGCTGGAAACCCGCCTGCTGACCGCCGACGTGGGTGTTGAAGCCACCTCGGTGATCATCCAGAGCCTGACCCAGAAAGTCGCCCGCAAGCAGTTGACCGACAGCGACGCGCTCTACGCCTCGTTGCAGGCCGAGCTGACCGCGATGCTCAAGCCGGTCGAACAGCCGCTGAAGATCGATTCGCAGCACAAACCCTTCGTGATCCTGGTAGTGGGCGTCAACGGCGCCGGCAAGACCACCACCATCGGAAAACTGGCGAAGAAGCTGCAGCTCGACGGCAAGAAAGTCATGCTGGCGGCGGGCGACACCTTCCGCGCGGCGGCGGTGGAGCAACTGCAGGTGTGGGGTGAGCGCAACCAGATTCCGGTCATCGCCCAGCACACCGGTGCCGATTCGGCTTCGGTAATCTTCGATGCGGTACAGGCGGCCAAGGCCCGCGGTATCGACGTGCTGATCGCCGACACCGCCGGTCGCCTGCACACCAAAGACAACCTGATGGAAGAACTGAAGAAGGTCCGTCGGGTGATTGCCAAGCTCGACGTAGACGCGCCCCACGAGGTGCTGCTGGTGCTCGACGCCGGGACTGGGCAGAACGCCATTAACCAGGCCAAGCAATTCAACCAGACGGTCCAGCTGACCGGCCTGGCATTGACTAAGCTCGATGGGACCGCCAAGGGCGGGGTGATCTTTGCCCTGGCCAAGCAGTTTGGCCTGCCGATTCGTTACATCGGCGTCGGCGAAGGGATCGACGATCTGCGTACCTTCGAAGCCGAACCCTTTGTCCAGGCCCTTTTCGCTGAGCGGGAGCATTCATGATTCGTTTCGAACAGGTCGGTAAACGCTATCCGAACGGTCATGTCGGCTTGCATGAACTGAGCTTTCGGGTGCGTCGTGGTGAATTCCTGTTCGTGACCGGGCATTCCGGCGCGGGCAAAAGTACTTTGTTGCGCCTGCTGCTGGCGATGGAGCGTCCGACCACTGGCAAACTGCTGCTGGCCGGGCAGGACCTGGGTCAGATCAGCAACGCGCAGATTCCGTTCCTGCGCCGGCAGATCGGCGTGGTGTTCCAGAACCACCAGTTGCTGTTCGATCGCACCGTGTTCAACAACGTCGCCTTGCCGTTGCAGATCCTCGGCCTGTCCAAGGCCGAGATCGTCAAGCGGGTGGATTCGGCCCTGGAGCGCGTGGCCCTGTCGGACAAGACCGACCTCTACCCCGGCGATCTTTCCACCGGCCAGCAACAGCGTGTCGGTATTGCCCGTGCCATCGTCCATCGCCCGGCCTTGCTGCTGGCGGACGAACCCACCGGTAACCTCGACCCGCGCCTGGCGGCGGAAATCATGGGCGTGTTCGAAGACATCAACCGCCTGGGCACCAGCGTGCTGATCGCCAGCCACGACCTGGCCCTGATCGCCCGCATGCGCCACCGCATGCTGACCCTGCAACGCGGCCGATTGATCGGCGACGGGGAGGCCGGCGAATGAGTGCGACTCGCAGCCCCAAGGTAGCCGAACGCGTGGCCCCGAAAGCCAGCGACCCGCAGCCGCCGAAGAAAAAACGCAACGAAGACGACGGTCCGGACTTCGGCACCCTGCTCAGCGCCTGGATCGAAAGCCATCGCGCCAGCCTGGTGGACAGCCTGCGCCGCCTGGGCAAGCAGCCGATCGGCAGCTTCTTTACCTGCCTGGTGATGGCCGTGGCCCTGAGCCTGCCCATGGGCTTGTCGCTGCTGCTGAACAATGTCGAGCGACTGGGTGGCTCCTGGCAGCGCGCGGCGCAGATCTCCCTGTACCTGCAACTGGATGCCAGCCCGACCGAAGGCGCGCACCTCAGCGAACAGATCAAGGCCATGCCCGGCGTCGCGGATGCCGAGTACATCAGCAAGGAAAAGGCCCTGGACGAGTTCCAGCAGCAGTCGGGCCTGGGCGAAGCCCTCAAGGAATTGCCGCAGAACCCCCTGCCGGGGGTGGTGCTGGTGACGCCGAACGAAGTCGACAAGGCGACATTGGAAGCCCTGCGCCAGCGCCTGGCCGAGTTGCCCAAGGTGCAACAGGCGCAACTGGACCTGGTCTGGGTCGAGCGTCTGGCGGCTATTCTCAAGCTGGGCGACCGCTTTGTCTTCGGCCTGACGGTGCTGCTGGTGTCTGCATTACTTTTGGTGATAGGCAATACCATTCGTCTTCATATTGAAAACCGCCGCACCGAGATCGAAGTGATTAAACTGGTCGGCGGCACTGATAGCTATGTGCGTAGGCCTTTTCTCTATATGGGCGCGCTTTATGGCTTTGGTGCCGGGTTTTTGTCCTGGGGAGTGCTGGCTTACGGCCTGAACTGGCTGAATGACGCGGTGGTCGGGCTGGCCGGTCTCTACGGCAGCGACTTTTCCCTGGCCGGTGTGCCGGTGGCCGATGGTCTGTCATTGTTGCTTGGGGCGGTGCTCTTGGGGTATATCGGTGCTTGGATTGCGGTCGCACGGCATTTACGTGAGCTGGCACCGAAGTAGTTAATGTCAGATTAATGTGGTTTCGTTTGTATTGACCGTATTGGTGGTTTAGGGAACTTGTCCTACGGTTCCCGGTCAATTTTCGCAGTGCATCACTGCACGAGTTATGTGAGTCGGAGGTTTTTTCGTATGACCACTTCTTTGCAACCTGTCTACGCGTTGGTCCCGGGTGCGAACCTGGAAGCCTACGTGAACACGGTGAACAGCATTCCCTTGCTGACGCCGGAGCAGGAGCGTGAACTGGCCGAGAGTCTCTATTATGAGCAGGATCTTGGGGCGGCTCGGCAGATGGTGCTCGCCCACCTGCGTTTTGTCGTCCATATCGCCCGTAGCTATTCCGGCTACGGGCTGGCCCAGGCTGACCTGATCCAGGAAGGCAACGTCGGCCTGATGAAGGCCGTGAAGCGCTTCAACCCGGAAATGGGTGTGCGCCTGGTGTCGTTTGCCGTGCACTGGATCAAGGCGGAAATCCACGAGTTCATCCTGCGCAACTGGCGCATTGTGAAAGTGGCCACCACCAAGGCCCAGCGCAAGCTGTTCTTCAACCTGCGTAGCCAGAAAAAGCGTCTGGCCTGGCTGAACAACGAGGAAGTCCACCGCGTGGCTGAAAGCCTCGGCGTGGAACCCCGTGAAGTGCGCGAGATGGAAAGCCGGCTGACCGGCCAGGACATGGCCTTCGACCCGGCGGCGGAAGCCGACGACGACAGTGCTTTCCAGTCTCCGGCCAATTACCTGGAAGACCACCGGTATGACCCGGCGCGTCAGCTGGAGGATGCCGATTGGAGCGAAAACTCCAACAGCAACCTGCATGAAGCCCTGGAAGTGCTCGACGAGCGCAGCCGCGACATTCTCTACCAGCGCTGGTTGGCGGAAGAGAAAGCCACGCTGCACGACCTGGCGCAGAAGTACAACGTTTCGGCCGAGCGGATTCGCCAGCTGGAAAAGAGCGCGATGAACAAGCTGAAGTTGTCGATTGCCGCTTGAGCACTGAAGCAATAAAAAACGCCCCGATCTGATCGGGGCGTTTTTGTTTCGACGTTCGAAATTTTCGGCGTCTGGACAGGCCTCATCGCGAGCAAGCTTGCTCCTACAGGGCCAGCGTCGTTCACAACATTGTGGCTCGCCGCCAACACTGTAGGAGCAAGCTTGCTCGCGATGAGGCCGTGGAGATCACAACGCCCAGGGTGCCTTGCGCGAGTTGTTCAGCCCGCTCAGGTACTCATCCCCACCCAACTGGCTCATCTGCTGGCGAATCCAGCCCGCCCGGCGCGCCACGTAGGTGCTCGGGTGACTGGCGCTCCATTCCCGCGGATTGGGCAGCACCGCCGCCAGCAAGCTGGCCTGCTGGCGCGACAGGCCCGCCGCGCTCACGCCGAAGTGATGCCGCGCCGCCGCTTCCGCGCCGAACACGCCGTCGTCCCACTCCACGCTGTTCAGGTACACCTCGAGAATCCGCTGCTTGGGCCACGTCAGTTCGATCAGCGCGGTAAACCAGGCTTCCAGCCCTTTACGCAAATAACTGCGCCCCGACCACAGGAACAGGTTCTTCGACACCTGCTGGCTCAAGGTGCTGGCGCCGCGAATCGAACCGCCGCGCTCGTTGTGTTCAAACGCGGCCTGGATCGCATCGAAGTCGAACCCCCAGTGCTCAGGGAATTTCTGGTCCTCGCCGGCCATTACCGCCACTTTCAACTCGTCGGAGATCTGTTCCCACGGGCGCCAGCTGCGTTGCAGGTCAATGGGCTCGCCATCGGTCCAGGACTCGATCTTGCGTTCGACCATCAGCGCGGTCCCGGGCGGCGGCACCCAACGAAACAGCAGCACCAGCAACACACTGCCGATGGCGAACCATTTCAGGACGGTGACGAGGCGGCGGAAAAGGAATGACAACATAGAGATGGCTTGGCCGGGGCGTGGGAGCGGGCCATTATACAGACCCTGTGCCCCCTGAATGGAGTTCGTCATGTTGCGTGGTTTTTTGCTGCTGGCCGCCTTTTTCGGTTTTACCGGCGTCGCCCTCGGTGCCTTTGCCGCCCACGGCCTGAAAGACCGCCTGAGCGCGGAGTACTTGGCGATCTTCCACACCGGGGTGACCTATCAGCTGGTGCACGCCCTCGCGCTGTTCGGCGTGGCGCTGTTGGCGACCCATATTCCGGGGCGTCTGGTCACCTGGGCCGGCCTGTCGTTCGCCTTCGGGATTATCCTGTTCTCCGGCAGCCTGTATCTGTTGACCCTGACCGGTGTGAGCAAGTTGGGCATCATCACCCCGTTCGGCGGCCTGGGCTTCCTGATCGGCTGGTTCTGCCTCGGTCTGGCCGCCTGGCGCCTGCAGGCGGCTTGAGCTGACCGCCAGGTCGACGAATGGCTTGGGTCGCCCGGACTGATCGGGCTAGAATGCTGACCCCTAAAAATGATGGCAGCCGGCGCATGCGCATTCAATTGAACGGTGAACCCTTTGAACTGCCCGATGGCGAGACCGTCGCGGCGTTGCTGGCCCGGCTCGACCTGGTCGGGCGGCGGGTGGCGGTGGAGCTGAACCTGGATATCGTCCCGCGCAGCCAGCATGCCGACACCGCCCTGCGTGAAGGCGATCAGGTCGAAGTGGTACACGCTATTGGTGGCGGTTAATCGCCCCTGCAGTCCCACGCCCTGATCCACCCTGCAAGCCCTCAACCTTTCAAGAGGATTTCCGAATGAGCACTGTTCGCAGCGACAAGCCCTTCGTGCTGGCCGGCCGTACCTATCAGTCCCGTCTGCTGGTGGGTACCGGCAAATACCGCGACATGGAAGAAACCCGCCTGGCCATCGAGGCCTCGGGGGCCGAGATCGTCACCGTGGCCGTGCGCCGGACCAATCTGGGGCAGAACCCGGGCGAACCGAACCTGCTGGATATCCTGCCGCCGGATCGCTACACCATCCTGCCGAATACCGCCGGTTGCTACGACGCCATCGAAGCCGTGCGCACCTGCCGCCTGGCCCGTGAGCTGCTGGACGGCCACAACCTGGTGAAGCTGGAAGTCCTGGCCGACCAGAAAACCCTGTTCCCCAACGTGATCGAAACCCTCAAGGCCGCCGAAGTGCTGGTCAAGGAAGGTTTCGACGTGATGGTCTACACCAGCGATGACCCGATCATCGCCCGGCAACTGGCGGAAATCGGCTGCATCGCGGTCATGCCGCTGGCCGGCCTGATCGGCACGGGCCTGGGGATCTGCAACCCGTACAACCTGCAGATCATCCTCGAAGAAGCCAAGATCCCGGTGCTGGTGGATGCCGGTGTCGGTACCGCCTCCGACGCCACCATTGCCATGGAACTGGGTTGCGAGGCGGTGCTGATGAACTCGGCCATCGCCCACGCCCAGCAGCCGATCCTGATGGCCGAAGCCATGAAACACGCCATCGTTGCCGGTCGCCTGGCCTACCTCGCCGGTCGCATGCCGAAAAAACTCTATGCCAGCGCTTCCTCGCCGCTGGATGGTCTGATCAAGTAAGAGCCTTTGATGACTGAATCGAACGACACGCCAATCCAGCCGGAAGAAGGCGAAGAGCGCCAACACCGCCGTATCAAGAGTTTCGTGATGCGCGCCGGGCGCATGACCGAAGGCCAGCAGAAGGGCCTGGAGCAGGGCACGCCGCTGTTCGTCCTGCCGCTGGCCGATGCGCCGGTGGATTTCGACCAGGTGTTTGGTCGTTCCGCGCCACGCTCGCTGGAAATCGGCTTCGGCATGGGCCATTCCCTGCTGGAGATGGCGGCGGCGGCACCCGAGCAGGACTTTATCGGTGTGGAAGTGCACCGTCCGGGTGTTGGCGCGCTGCTCAATGGCGTGCTGACCCAGGGTTTGAAAAACCTGCGGGTCTACGACTGCGACGCCATTGAAGTGCTCAACCGCTGCGTGGCGGACAACAGCCTGGATCGGCTGATGCTGTTTTTCCCGGATCCGTGGCACAAGAGCCGTCACCACAAGCGGCGTATCGTCCAGGCGTCCTTTGCCGAGCTGGTGCGCAGCAAGCTGAAGGTCGGCGGGATTTTGCATATGGCCACCGATTGGGAGCCGTATGCCGAATACATGCTGGAAGTGATGAGCGTCGCCCCGGGTTATCGCAACCTGGCCGAAGACGGCAAATGCGTGCCGCGTCCGGCGGAGCGCCCGATCACCAAGTTCGAACGCCGTGGCGAACGATTGGGGCATGGGGTGTGGGACCTGAAGTTCGAGAAATTGGCCTGAGGCCTATGGCGGTGAGGTGAGCCGGAGCCTGTGCTCACTCATATCGCAACCCTTGTAGGAGCCTGGCTTGCCAGCGATGAGGCCCTCGGCATCGCCAAAAGCTTCGCGGGCAAGCCCTGCTCCTACAGATTTTTGGTGTGCGCAGGATTTGTGTACGACACCGTACTGTAGGAGCAGGGCTTGCCCGCGAAGAGGCCCGTGAGGCCGCTAAAGGCTCCGGACCAATCGAGCGTCGACCGGCCGCTCCTACAGGCTGTGGTGCTTTCCAATCAGCGCCGATCCGCCACCACCCCGATCAACACCAGCACCACCAACAACACCGGCGCCAGGCTGTAGTTGTTGAACTGGCTCAAGCCGCGCACCACCCAGGGCGTGGCGTAGATCAAGGCCGCGCCGCTGCCGATCATGCACAGCAGGGCCAGCAGCGGTACGCGCAAGGCACCGGCGATGCTGCCCAGGCGTTGATCGATCCAACCCTTGATATCCGCGCCAAACAGCACCAGCAGGCAGCCCACCAGCGCCAGGGCGATTTCCGACAGGTTGCTGCGACTCCAGCGTGACACCGTGGCGAGCAGGTCGAGTACCAGGTCCATGGGGTTTCCTTAGGTCAAAAAGTATTGCAGCAGGTCGTTGAGAAACAGCTGCCCGCGGTCGGTGGCCGCCAGGCGTGACGGTTCGACCTGCAACAGGCCACTTTGTTCGGCCTCGGCGCGTGCTTCGTTCAAGCTGTCGAGACTAAGCCCGGTACGTTGCGCAAACAAGACGGCGTCAACGCCCTCGGTCAGGCGCAGGGCATTCATCAGGAACTCGAACGGCAGCTCTTCGTTGGCCAGGGCTTTCTCCCCGGCCTGGAAGGCCTTGGCCGGGTTCAGGTAGTCCTTCGGCAGGCGGGTTTTCCAGGTCCGGACGATGCGCCCGTCCGGGTGGCTGAGTTTGCCATGGGCGCCGGCACCGATACCGATGAAATCGCCGAAGCTCCAGTAGTTGAGGTTATGTCGCGCCGCCCGCCCGGGCTGGGCATAGGCCGAGACTTCGTACTGGGCGTAGCCGTGCTCGGCCAACAGCGCCTGGCCGGCTTCCTGGATATCCCACAGGGTGTCGTCTTCCGGCAGGGTCGGCGGCTGGTTCCAGAACACCGTGTTCGGCTCCAGGGTGAGCTGGTACCAGGACAGGTGCGTGGGCTTCAAGGCAATGGCCTGGCGCAGATCAGCCAGGGCATCTTCCAGGGACTGCTCCGGCAAACCGTGCATCAGGTCCAGGTTGAAGTTGTCGAACCCGGCCTGGCGCGCCATATCCGCCGCCCGCACGGCTTCGCCGCCGGTATGGATGCGGCCGAGGGCCTTGAGCTTGTCTTCCTGGAAACTCTGGATACCGATGGACAGCCGATTGATGCCCAACTGGCGATAGGCGATGAATTTTTCCTGCTCGAAGGTCCCGGGGTTGGCTTCCAGGGTGATTTCGATATCGCCGGCAAACGGAATACGCGCCTCGACGCCCTTGAGCAAACGCCCCAGCGCCGGGGCGCTGAACAGGCTGGGCGTGCCGCCGCCGAAGAAGATCGAACTCAATTCACGGCCATACACCGCGTGCAGGTCCTGGTCGAGGTCGGCCAGCAGTGCGTCGACATACTCCTCTTCCGGCAGCACCGGGCTGGCGGTGTGGGAGTTGAAGTCGCAATACGGGCATTTGCGCACGCACCAGGGGATATGGATATACAGCGCCAGGGGCGGCAACTGCGCCATGGCCGCCCGAGGGATTGGCGCGCTGCCGTGGATCAGCGGCGGCGCTACGTGGGGCTGGGTCATTTCAGGCCCAGGCGCTGGCGCAACAGGGCCATGGCGCGGGCGCGGTGGCTGAGCTGGTTTTTCTCGACCGGACCCAGTTCGGCGCTGGAGCAGTCACGCTCCGGCACCCAGAACAACGGGTCGTAGCCAAAACCGTGCTCGCCGCTGGCGGCGGTGAGGATGCGCCCGTGCCACAGGCCTTCGCAGAGAATCGGCAGCGGGTCATCGGCATGCCGCACCAGGGCCAGCACGCAGACGAACTGCGCGCCGCGCTCGGCGGTGGGGACGTCCTTCAGGGCCTCGAGCAGCTTGGCGTTGTTCGCCGCATCGCCCTGGCCATCGGCGTAGCGGGCCGAATAGATACCCGGCGCACCGCCGAGGAAGTCCACCGCCAGCCCGGAATCGTCGGCCAGCGCCGGCAGGCCGGAAATGCGTGACGCATTACGGGCTTTCAGGATGGCGTTTTCGACGAACGACAGACCGGTTTCTTCCGGCTCGACGCTGCTGAACTCACCGATCGAGCGCAGTTGCACCGACCCACCGAGCATGGCCTGGAGTTCTTTGAGTTTGCCGGCGTTGTGGCTGGCCAGTACCAGTTGGCTGAAGTTCATCATTCGCCTGGGAAAAGTTCCTGATTGAAGCTGAAAGTGTGGGCATCACCGCCGGCGGTGACGGTGATTTCGAAGATGCGGTTTTCCTGCTGCGGTACCGGGTATTGCGCCAGGTAGTAGACGGCGCCCTGCTCGGTAATCTGCTTGAAGTTCAGTGTGACGCTCTTGCCGGTCAGGTCCTTCACATTGCCGCTGACCTGGGCGACCAGCGGTTTGCCGGCCTTGGCCACCGAGATGTTGATCACACCCTGGTCCTTGCTGCGTACCAACTCCGCACGCTGGGCAGTGTCCGGCTGAATATAGGTAGAGTTGAAGGTGTTGTAGTGCACGGTGAGGTCACCGAAGACTTCCTGGCGCTCGCCCTTGATGGCATCGGCGGCCATGGCCGTGACGCCGAAGCAGGCCGCCACTAGAAACACAATTGAACGCAGCATGATCATTCTCCTCGAGACAGTGCGGTTTATACCGCGATCTGGTGATCGCTGAGACCTGGGCTGCTGACGCGATAAATGCCGATCTCACCTAATAGATTAGGCCATAGCTTACTGGCCCACCCATGGCGGTGCTGTTGATCCACGGCAAGCCGGTTGATCACCTTGGCGGTTCGCTCGCGGCACAGTGCCTCGAAGTCCTCGAAGGTGCAGAAGTGGATGTTCGGCGTGTTGTACCAGGTGTACGGGAGGAATTCCGAAACCGGCATCCGACCCTTGCTCGCCAGGTACCAGCGGCAGCGCCAGTGACCGAAGTTGGGGAAGGTGATGATGCACTGGCGCCCGACCCGGAGCATTTCGTCGAGGATCTTGTCCGGGTAGTGCACGGCTTGCAGGGCCTGGGTCATGACCACGATATCGAAGCTGTTGCTGGCAAAGTTGCCGAGGCCCTTGTCCAGGTCCTGCTCGATGACGTTGATGCCCTTGGCCACGCAGGTGGCGATGTTCTCCGGGTCGTTTTCCAGGCCGTAGCCGGTGACCTGCTTGTTGTCCCGCAGCCAGGCCAGCAGTTCGCCGTCGCCGCAGCCGAGGTCGAGCACGCGGCTGCCAGCGGGGATCCAGTCTTGGATGATTTCCAGGTCGGCTCTCATGGCGTCCTCACAGCGTAATTCGGTTCATGTAGTTGCCGAACGCCTGCAGGTAACGCGGGATCGGGATCAGGAAGGCGTCATGGCCTTGTGGTGCGTCGATTTCCAGGTAGCAGACGTCCTTGCGCGCGGCCATCAACGCATCGACGATTTCCCGCGAGCGGGCCGGCGAGAAACGCCAGTCGGTGGTGAAGGACATCACGCAGAAGCGGGCCGTGGCACCGGCGAAGGTTCGCGCCAGGTCATCGTTGAAGTTGGCCGCCGGGTCGAAGTAGTCCAGGGCCTTGGTCATCAACAGGTAGGTGTTGGCGTCAAAACGCCCGGAAAACTCCTCGCCCTGGTAACGCAGGTAGCTCTCGACCTGGAACTCCACGCTGTGGAAGTCGTAGTTGAGCTTTTCGCTCTTGAGTCCGCGGCCGAATTTCTCGCCCATGGAGTCATCGGACAGGTAGGTGATGTGCCCGACCATGCGCGCCAGCATCAGGCCACGCTTGGGGATCACGCCTTTTTCCTGGAACGAGCCGCCGTGGAATTCCGGATCGGTGAGGATTGCCTGGCGCGCCACTTCGTTGAAGGCGATGTTCTGCGCCGACAACTTGGGGGCCGAGGCGATGGCGACGCAATGGCGTACGCGATCGGGGAAGGTGATGCTCCATTGCATGGCCTGCATGCCGCCCAGGCTGCCGCCGATCACCGCGGCCCACTGGCCGATGCCCAGGCGGTCGGCGAGGTGGGCCTGGCTGTGGACCCAGTCTTCCACGGTCAGCACCGGGAAATCGGCGCCGAAGGGACGGCCGGTCTCGGGGTTGATGCTGCTCGGGCCGGTGGAGCCGTTGCAGCCGCCAAGGTTGTTAAGGCTGACGACAAAGAACTTGTTGGTGTCGATGGGCTTGCCGGGGCCGATACAGCTGTCCCACCAGCCGGGCTTGCGCTCGTCGGGGCTGTGGAAACCGGCGGCGTGGTGATGGCCGGAAAGGGCATGGCAGATCAGCACGGCATTGCTCGCCGCGGGATTGAGGGTGCCGTAGGTTTCGTAGATCAGGTCGTAGGCCGGCAGGGAACGGCCGCAGGCCAGGGCCAGGGGCTCGCTGAAATGTGCTGTTTGCGGCACGACCAGCCCGACGGAATCGTGGGGAAAGACAGTGGACATCGACCCTGCTCACGCTTGAATGAGGCGTAAGTCTAATGAGCGGGGGGAGCAGCGGCAAGCGCCGCTCCCACAGTTGATCAGATCAAGCGGAACAGCACTTCCGGCATGCCGCTCATGACCGCCAGCGGCGGAATCACATAGCTCTGGATCAACTGGATCACCAGGAACGCCAGGATCGGCGAGATATCCAGGCCACCCAGGTTCGGCACGATCTTGCGGAACGGCGCCAGGGCCGGTTCGCTGATCTGGAATACCAGCTCGGCCGCCGGGCTATGGCTGCCGGGCGCGACCCAGGAGAGGATCACGCTGATGATCATGGCGAAGAAGAACACCTTGAGGAACAGCGAGGTGATGCCGATGACCGCCCAGATCAGCAGGTAGGCGATATTGCCGGTGACGCCGTAGCTGAGCAGCAGGATCACCGCCATCAGCAGCATCTGCACGACAATCGCCAGCACCAGCGAGGACATGTCCAGGCCGAACAGGCTTGGAATGATCCGGCGCAGGGGCTTGAGCAGGGGTTGCGTGGCTTTCACGGTGAACTGGCAGAGCGGGTTGTAGAAGTTGGCCCGGACCAGTTGCAGGATGAAACGCAGCAGGATCACCAACAGATACAGGCTGCCCAGGGTTTGAATGACAAAAATGGCAGCGCTATTGAATGCAAACATTAAGGGTTCCCTCGAGGATTACTGACCGAGTTGCTCGGCCATTTCGGCCGAACGGTGGGCGGCGGCGCCAAGCGCCTTTTCTACCAGGGCTTCGAAGCCGCCGGCCTGGAACGTCTTGATCGCGGCTTCCGTGGTGCCGGCCGGCGAGGTCACGCGACGGCGCAGCTCGGCGGCCTCGACGTCACTGGAGACGGCCATATGGGCGGCGCCCAGGGCGGTCTTCAGGGTCAGTTGGCTGGCGATGTCACGGGGCAGGCCGAGTTTCTCGCCGGCGGCGGTCATGGCTTCGATCAGCAGGAAGAAGTACGCCGGGCCGCTGCCGGACACGGCGGTCACCGCGTCCAGTTGCTGTTCTTCGTCCAGCCAGAAGGCACTGCCGACGGCCGACAGCAGGGTTTGCGCCTGTTGGCGCTGTTCGGCGGACACCTGTGCAGTGGCGAACAGGCCGCTGACGCCCTGGCGCAGCAGCGCCGGGGTGTTCGGCATGCAGCGCACGATCGGTTGCTCGCCCAGCCAGCGGTTCATGCTCGCGCAGGTGATACCGGCGGCAATCGACACCACCAGTTGATGGGGCTTCAGGCTGGGACGCAAGGCTTCGCACACGGCCTTCATGGCTTGCGGCTTGACCGCCAGCACCACCACATCCGCGCCGAGGATGGCCTCGGCGTTGTCGGCGAACACTTCAATACCGTGTTCGGCCTGGACCCGGGCGCGGGTCTCGGCGCCGGGATCGCTGGCGCGAATCAGCGCGGCGTCCAGGCCCTCGGCACGCAGGCCGCCGATCAGGCTGGCCGCCATGTTGCCGGCGCCGATGAAAGTGATTCGATTCTTGCTCATGACGGATCCTTAAGACGAGTGTGTGAGGCCATGTCAGGCCTGGCCATAATCGCGGGCGCCAAACAGCGCGGTACCGATCCGCACCCAGGTGGCGCCTTGGGCAATGGCCGACTCGAGATCGTGGCTCATGCCCATGGAAAGTGTGTCGAGCGGCAGGTTGAGGCTGTCTTGCAAAGTCCGCACGGTGGCGAACGCGGCGTCTTGTTCGGCACGCTCTTCGGTCGGTTCGGGGATCGCCATCAGCCCGCGCAGCTTCAGGTTCGGCAAGGCGCTGATGGCCGCGGCCAGGGCCGGCAGGTCGGCCGGGGCGCAGCCGGACTTGCTGGCCTCGCCGCTGACATTGACCTGGATGCAGATATTCAGTGGCGCCAGGTCAGCCGGGCGCTGTTCGGACAGGCGTTGTGCGATTTTCAGGCGATCCACGGAGTGCACCCAATCGAAATGCTCGGCGATGGCGCGAGTCTTGTTCGATTGAATGGGGCCGATAAAGTGCCAGCACAAGGGCAGGTCGGTCAATTCGGCCTGTTTGCCCAGGGCTTCCTGCAGGTAATTCTCGCCGAAGTCCCGCAGGCCCGCGGCATGGGCTTCGCGCACGGCGGCGGCGGGCTTGGTCTTGCTCACGGCGAGCAGGCCGATGCTGGCGCTGTCGCGGCCGGCGGCCTGTGCAGCGGCAGCGATGCGGGCTGCAACGGTGGTGATGTTGTCTGCTATCGTGGTCATTCAAATTCGCCAGCAGGTCAAAAGTCTGCGGCATTCTACCTGTATTGGGGAGCCTCATGGATATCACCGAGCTGCTGGCCTTTAGCGCCAAACAGGGCGCGTCGGACTTGCACCTCTCGGCGGGCCTGCCGCCGATGATCCGGGTCGACGGCGATGTACGGCGGATCAACCTGCCGGCGCTGGACCACAAGCAGGTCCACGACCTGATCTACGACATCATGAACGACCGCCAGCGCAAGGACTACGAGGAGTTCCTGGAGACCGACTTCTCCTTCGAAGTGCCGGGCGTGGCGCGCTTCCGGGTCAACGCCTTCAACCACAACCGCGGGTCGGGCGCGGTGTTCCGCACCATTCCCTCGAAAGTCCTGACCATGAGCGACCTGGGCATGGGCGAGGTGTTTCGCAAGATCACCGAGGTGCCGCGCGGGCTGGTGCTGGTGACCGGGCCGACCGGCTCGGGCAAGTCGACCACCCTGGCGGCGATGATCGACCACCTGAACAACAACAAGCATCACCATATCCTGACCATCGAGGACCCGATCGAATTCGTCCACGAGTCGAAGAAGTGCCTGGTCAACCAGCGTGAAGTGCATCGCGACACCCAGAGTTTCTCCGCGGCCCTGCGTTCGGCCCTGCGGGAGGACCCGGACGTGATCCTGGTGGGCGAGATGCGCGACCTGGAAACCATCCGCCTGGCGCTGACCGCCGCGGAAACCGGTCATCTGGTGTTCGGCACGCTGCACACCACCTCGGCGGCCAAGACCATCGACCGGGTGGTCGACGTGTTTCCGGCGCAGGAGAAGTCGATGGTTCGCTCGATGCTCTCCGAATCCCTGCAGGCGGTGATTTCCCAGAGCCTGCTGAAGAAGGTCGGCGGGGGGCGTATCGCCGCCCACGAGATCATGCTCGGCACCCCGGCGATCCGGAACCTGATCCGCGAGGACAAGGTGGCGCAGATGTACTCCTCGATCCAGACCGGCGGCTCGCTGGGCATGCAGACCCTGGACATGTGCCTCAAGGAGCTGCTGACCAAGGGCCTGATCACCCGAGACAATGCCCGGGAGAAGGCGAAGATCCCGGACAACTTCTGACGCGAACCCCCGTGAGCTTCTACGCTGTCACACAGGTGTGTGCCTGATTCGACGCGGAGAAGCCATGGAGTTCGAGAAACTGCTGCGCCTGATGGTCGAGAAGGGCGCTTCCGACCTGTTTATCACCCCGGGCCTGCCGCCGTCGCTCAAGGTCAACGGCCAGATCCTGCCGGTGACCCGCGTCCCGCTGACCCAGGAACAGGCCCAGGACGCGGTGTTCGGCCTGATGAGCGAACGTCAGAAGCTCGACTTCATCCACCTGCACGAATGCAATTTCGCCATCCATCCCAAGGGCATTGGCCGGTTCCGCGTCAGCGCCTTTTACCAGCGCAGCCAACCGGGCATGGTGTTGCGGCGCATCGAGACGCGGATTCCCGAGCTGGCCACGCTGAAGCTGCCGCCGATCATCGAGCAACTGGCACTGCTCAAGCGCGGGCTGGTGATGCTGGTCGGGGCCACCGGCACCGGCAAGTCGACCACCCTGGCAGCGATGATCGGCCACCGCAACCAGCAGGGCAGCGGCCATATTGTCACGGTCGAGGACCCCATCGAGTTCGTCCATGAGCACCAGAACTGCATCATTACCCAGCGCGAAGTGGGGATCGACACCGATTCCTACGAGGTGGCGCTGAAAAACACCCTGCGCCAGGCCCCGGACCTGATCATGATCGGCGAAGTGCGCACCCGGGAGACCATGGGCCATGCCCTGGCGTTCGCGGAAACCGGGCACCTGTGCCTGGCGACCCTGCATGCGCCGAATGCCGACCAGGCGCTGGAGCGGATCATCAACTTCTTTCCCGTGGACCGGCACCCGCAGATCTGGATGGAGCTGTCCCTCAACCTGCGGGCGATTGTCGCCCAGCAGTTGATTCCGACCCGGGATGGCCAGGGACGGCGGGCGGTGGTGGAAGTGCTGCTGAATACGCCGCTGATGGCCGACCTGATTCGCAAGGGCGAGATCAAGGAGCTCAAGGCGTTGATGAAACGCTCGACCGAACAGGGGATGCAGACCTTGGACCAGGCGTTGTATGCATTGCATCAGGAGGGGGCGATCAGCTACCGCGATGCATTGGCGTATGCGGATTCAGCCAATGACTTGCGGCTGATGATCAAGTTGGAGAAGGGGGCGGGTGGTGCGGGGGCGGATAGCTTGAGCCTGGGGCCGGCCTAGGAGCCTTGTGGTGGCTGTTCTGACGCCTTCGCGGCGGTGCGGCGACCCGACAAGCCCTGCTCCTACAGTACGTCGTCGTTCACCGATTTTGTAAACGACGCAACACTGTAGGAGCAGGGCTTGCCCGCGAAGAGGCCCTCGAGAGCGCCCAAAGCATCACAGGCGCACCACGAATCCAATCAGCGCTGCACAACCCGCATATGGTTCTGCTCTTTCGGGATCACGCGCTTGGCAATCACGTAATGGCTGTCCCAGTACGGCTTCTTCAGCGTGTCGATGGTCACCGACTTGCCGCGACGCGGTGCGTGGATAAACCGGTCGTTGCCCAGGTAGATGGCCACGTGGTTGACCTTGCGGCTCTTGAGGGTGAAGAACAGCAGGTCGCCCGGCTTGAGGTCCTTGCGCGCGACTTTCTGCCCGTGGCCGGCGGCCATGGCATTGGACGTGCGCGGCAGATCACTGGCCGCTACGCCGTTGAAGGCATACTTGACCAGGCCGCTGCAGTCGAAGCCCTTGCTCGGGCTGCTGCCGCCCCAGCGATAGGGCGTACCCAACACGTTCACCGCACGGCTGAGCACGGCGCTGCTCTGCTTGGCGTTCGGTGCGGCCGGATTGATGGCCACCACGCTATCATGGCGGGCTTTGCCATGGCTGCCGTGCTTGCCAGGGCGCTTGACCACAGGGGCGGTCAGATCGGTAGCATGGGCAACGGTAGCCGGTGATTTGGCAGTGTGACCGTTGACGGAAGGAAGACGTTGCTCACGGTTGGTGGCGTGGGCGGCCAGTGGCATTAATAGGCAGATGGTTAGCCATGTCTTGAAAAATGGTCGCATTAGGCAAGGCTCTAAATAGGTAATCGCGCAACTTTATAACAGCTTTTTGGTCACTTCTGGGCCCGTTTGTCGAATCAATACAGGGGTTTAAAGTGGCCTGCGGCTGTGAAATCCGACCCACGAGTCACGTGAAAGTCAGGCCCCACAAGGCTTTCAGCGATTTTTGGTAAGGGTTTGTTACATGTTTTGAGACAGTAAAAAAGTCACACGGTTTTACGAAATATTTATCTATCGAGCTCGGAGAAGGCGTTGATGAACACCTATCGGCAGGACGGCACACCGGCGAATACCCACAACGTTTTACTCGGGTATTTGCTGTGGATTTTTGGTTTTACCGGTTCTCACCGCTTCTATTACGGCAAGCCGGTTACCGGGACGATCTGGTTTTTTACCTTCGGGTTGCTGGGGATCGGTTGGTTGATCGACCTGTTCCTGATTCCGGGCATGGACCGCGAGGCGGATCTGCGTTTTACCGCCGGGCCGCTGGATTACAACGTTGCCTGGTTGCTGCTGACGTTCCTGGGTTTGTTCGGTATTCACCGGATGTACCAGGGCAAATGGCTGACCGGGCTGCTTTATCTGCTGACGGGCGGGTTGCTGGGGCTTGGCGTGCTGTATGACTTCTGGACACTGAATGACCAGGTGTCGCTGAGGAACAGCGGGCGGGGTTGAGGTCGAATCCCTTTTCTCTGGGGGGGGGTTGGTAACCTCAAGGGCCTCTTCGCGGGCAAGCCCTGCTCCTACAGTCTTCGTCGAATATCAATCTGGTGTACGACATAAATCTGTAGGAGCAGGGCTTGCCCGCGAAGGCGGTTTTAAGGACGCTAAAAGCTTCGCGGCGGTGCGGCGATCCGACAAGCACCGCTCCCACAAATACTGGATCACGCCTGGTGTGTGATCCGCCCATCCATCAGCGTATAACGCACCGCTCCCGGCAACGCATGGCCGAGGAACGGGCAGTTCTCGCCCTTGGACAACCAGTGCTCACCGGCCACGGTCGAGGTGCTCGGATCGAACAGCACCAGATCCGCCGCCGCCCCCACCGCCAGCTTGCCCGCCGGCAGGCGCAAAGCTTCGGCAGGACCGGCGCTCAGGCGCTTCAGCAAGGTCGGCAGGTCCAGCAGGCCATCTTCCACCAGGGTCAACGCCAGCGGCAGCAACAGCTCGACGCTGCTGATGCCCGGCTCGGTCTCGCCGAACGGCGCCAGCTTGGCATCGCGCTCATGGGGCTGGTGATGGCTGGAGATGGCGCTCACCACCCCGGATTTCACCGCCGCGCGCAAACCGTCGCGGTCGGCGCGGGTGCGCAGCGGCGGTTGCACGTGGTAAAGGCTGGAGAAGTCGATCAGCGCTTCGTCGGTCAGGATCAACTGGTACAAGGCCACATCGGCGGTCACCGGCAAACCACGGGCCTGGGCCTGGGCGATCAGGGCCACGCCGCGCGCACTGGTCAGCTGGCTGAAGTGCGCGCGCACGCCGCTCTGCTCCACCAGCAGCAGGTCCCGGGCCAGGGCCACGGTCTCGGCGGTTTCCGGAATCCCCGACAAGCCGAGGAAGCTGGCGGTCGGGCCTTCATGGGCCAGGCCGCCATGGGCCAGGTCATGGTCCTGGGAGTGGAAAATCACCGTCAGGTCGAACGTCGCCGCATATTCCAGCGCCCGGCACAGGGTGCGGGTGTTGCGGAAGCTCTCCAGGCCGTTGCCGAACGCCACGCAGCCGGCATCGCGCAAGGCCACCAGCTCGGCCAACTGTTCGCCTTCCAGGCCTTTGCTCAGGGCACCAATAGGAAACACCTTGGTGTTGCCGGCTTCGCGGGCACGGTCGAGGATCAGTTCGGCCACCGCCGAGGTGTCCAGCACCGGT
Source organism: Pseudomonas sp. MWU13-2862 (assembly GCF_023242495.1). Classification (NCBI taxonomy): domain Bacteria; kingdom Pseudomonadati; phylum Pseudomonadota; class Gammaproteobacteria; order Pseudomonadales; family Pseudomonadaceae; genus Pseudomonas; species Pseudomonas sp. MWU13-2862. Next base: position 65,312 of record NZ_JALMEZ010000019.1, read on the forward strand.
TTGGTCTTGGGCGGGCAGCACAGGCTGGTGACGCCGCCGGCCGCGGCCGCGCGGGTTTCGCTGGCGATATTGCCCTTGCGGCTGTAGCCCGGCTCGCGCAGGGAGACGTTCAGGTCCACCAGCCCGGGAGCGGCCACCAGGCCTTTGGCATCGATCACGTCGACGGCGGCGAAACCCGCCGGGGCGGCGCCGATGGCAATCAGCTTGCCGGCTTCCAGGTGCAGGTCGGTCACTTGATCCAGGCCGCTGATCGGGTCGATGACGCGGGCGCCGAGTATGCTCAGTTTCACTTGGCCTTCTCCTGGTCGAATTGGCGCTGGGCAGTCTGCCCGCTCATGGCCATGGACAGCACGGCCATGCGTATGGCGATGCCGTAGGTGACTTGGTTGAGGATCACCGAATGGGGGCCGTCGGCCACCGCCGATTCGATTTCCACGCCACGGTTGATCGGGCCCGGGTGCATGACGATGCAATCCGGCTTGGCGCCGGCCAGGCGCGCGGTGGTCAGGCCGAACAGGCGGTAGAACTCGCCTTCGCTGGGCAGCAGGCCGCCGGTCATGCGTTCACGCTGCAGGCGCAGCATGATCACCACGTCGACGTCCTTCAGGCCTTCGGCCAGGTCGGTGTAGACCTTCACCCCGTATTGCTCGATGCCGATCGGCAGCAAGGTTTTCGGCGCGATCACGCGGATATCCGGGCAACCGAGGGTCTTGAGCGCCAGCATGTTCGAACGGGCCACCCGCGAGTGCAGGATGTCGCCGACGATGGCCACCGAGAGGTTTTCGAAGCCGCCCTTGTGCCGACGGATGGTCAGCATGTCGAGCATGCCCTGGGTCGGGTGCGCGTGGCGGCCGTCGCCGCCGTTGATGACCGCCACCTGGGGGCAGACGTGTTCGGCGATGAAATGCGCGGCGCCGGACTCGCCGTGACGCACGACGAACATATCGGCGGCCATGGCCTCGAGGTTGCGCAGGGTGTCGAGCAGGGTTTCACCCTTGCTCGCCGAGGACGTGGACACGTTCAGGGTGATCACGTCCGCCGACAGCCGTTGGGCCGCCATTTCAAAGGTGGTGCGGGTACGGGTGGAGTTCTCGAAGAACACGTTGCACACGGTCTTGCCGCGCAGCAGCGGGACTTTTTTTACCGCCCGGGCGCCGACTTCGAGGAAGGAGTCGGCGGTGTCGAGGATTTCGGTCAACAGCTCGCGGCGCAGGCCGTCGAGCGAGAGGAAGTGGCGTAGCTGGCCCTGATCATTGAGCTGCAGCGGGCGCTTGGCGTCTAGAGGCGTCATCGCAAGGGACTCTTTAAAGGGCGAGGTCTTGAAGTTCAAGTTGGAGCGGCGCGGGGCCGGACAATTTTACCCGTTCCGTGGGAGCCAGCGACAGTGTTGCACCGACCACATCGGGACGGATCGGCAGTTCGGCGGCATCGAGGTCCAGCAGGCTGACCAGCGTCACGCTGGCCGGGCGGCCGTAGTCGAAGAGCTCGTTGAGGGCCGCGCGGATGGTCCGGCCGCTCATCAGCACGTCGTCGATCAGCACCAGGTGCTGGCCTTCGATCTCGAACGGCAGCTCGGACGGGCGCACCTGCGGGTGCAGGCCGTTCTGGCTGAAGTCGTCGCGGTAGAAGGACACATCCAGGGTGCCCAGGGGCGATGTGCTATCCAGGGCCTTGAGCAGCGCCTGGGCCACCCACACGCCGCCGGTACGAATACCGATAAAGCGCGGTTCGACAATGGCGCGCTTGCTCAGGTGGGCGTTGAGATCGACGGCCATCTGGCTGATCAGGTCGGCGGGATTGGGCAGGCTCATGGTTGCTCCTTCAAGGGCCCTTGCGGGGGATCAAGGCGAGGGTAAGAGGTTCGGGCAGCGCCGCTGTTCAGGACTCGGCAGGTGTCGGGTGTTCTTCGATCCAGCTTTGCAGCAGCAGCTTGGCGGCGATGGCGTCCACCGGGTTGTCGCGATAGGTGCCTTTCTGGCCGCCACGGGCCATGCGTTCGCCCTTGGCTTCGAAAGTGGTCAGGCGTTCGTCCTGGGTGAAGAACGGCAGGTTGTAGCGCCCGTTTAGCCGGCGGGCGAATTTCTCCGCACGGGCGCACATGTCGCTGGGGGTGCCGTCCATGTTCAGCGGCAGGCCGACCACCACGGCGTCGGGTTTCCATTCCTTGATCAGGGCTTCGACCTGGTTCCAGTCGGGAATCCCGTTCTGCGCCTTCAGGGTGCAGAGCTCACGGGCCTGGCCGGTGATCATCTGGCCGACGGCGACGCCGATCTGTTTGGTGCCGTAGTCGAAACCCAGCAGCAGGCGGATGGCGGCCATCAGGCGTGGCCCGCCTGGCTGGTGAGCAGGCTGAGGTTGATCCCCAGGTGAGCGGCGGCGGCGGCGAGGCGGGCGTCGCTGTCGGTTTCGAAGAGAATGTCCGGGGAGAACGGGCAGGTCAGCCAGGCGTTGTCGGCCAGTTCCGCTTCCAGTTGCCCGGCTTCCCAACCGGCGTAGCCGAGGGCGATCAGGCTGCGGGATGGGCCTTCACCGTCGGCAATGGCGAACAGCACGTCCTGGGATGTGGACAGCGCCAGGCCTTCCAGTTCGACGGTGGCCTGGTAGGTCTGGCCGATGGGGTGCAGGACAAACCCGCGGTCGGTCTGCACCGGACCGCCGGTATAGATCGGCACATGCTGGCAGAGGGCTGGCGGCTCGATGTCCGGGCGCAGTTGCTCGAGGATATCGGCCAGGCTCAGCGCTTGCGGGCGGTTGATCACCAGCCCCATGGCACCGTTCGCGCTGTGCTCGACGATATAGGTCACCGTCTGCGCGAAATTCGGGTCGGCCATATGCGGCATGGCGATCAGGAAATGATGCTTGAGGTACGTCGGGGTGAGGTTTTTCATGAGCCCTAGTGTGGCCGTGGGCGGGCGACCTGACAAGCGGTGTAGGCGCGATTCAGTTGCTGGAAAGCTTGTCGCCCCGGGAAAAACGCCAGGTGCGGATGATCTCCAGGCGGTCGATGTCCGACAGATCGCCGGTAAAGGGCGCGAACGGTGCCGCCAGGCGCACGATCCGCTGCGCCGCCTGGTCCAGCAGCGGCTGCCCGGAGGATTCCAGCACCAGCACTTCATACAGCGAGCCGTCGCGGTTGATCGAGACCATCAGCCGCAAATTGCCGTAGATCTGCTGGCGACGGGCTTCTTCGGGGTAATTGAGGTTGCCGATGCGCTCGACCTTCTTGCGCCAGTCATCCTTGTACCAGGCGCCCTTGTCGCGCATGGTCGAGGCCGCGCTCAAGCGATGAATCCGCGGGCGCTTGGCATACAACTGTTGTTCCTTGGCCAGTTCCGCTTCAAGGCTGGCGATGTCGCTGCTCAACTGCGAGCTGTCGAACGTCGGCGCCGGTTGCTGGGGGGCGGCCTCGGTCTTGACCTGCTCATGCTTGATCACCGCTTTCTTCGGCTTCGGCGCCACCGTGGTGACCACCGCCTTCGGCGCCGCTTCGGTCACTTCCTGCTTGGCCGGTGGCGGCGGGGTGACCTCATTGATGCTGTTGTCCTGGAACGGCGCGACCTCGGTGGTCTTGGGTATCGCCTTTTTATCCAGGGTGCCGCTGCCTTCCTGGTTGTCCTGGGCGAGGAAATCAGCCTTTTCCGGCGGTTTCACGCTCTTGAAGGTGGACAGGGTGATTTCCAGGGTCTTGCTGATCTGCTTGGGCTCGACGACGCTGAAGCCCACACCGAGGAGCAGCGCCAGGTGGATCAGCGCCGCCAGGAAAAGCGTGAAGCCAAGCCGATCCGCCGGGCGTACGCCGGGGCGGGAAAGTTCGGGAGGCAGATCGGCGGGAAGCGTCATGACCAGGAAACCAACATCGCATGTATCGAAAGCGCGGAATGATAACGCAATGTTGGTTTTTTCTCGGCTGTTCTACATCAACGGGCTTGCAGCTTGCGCTCAATGGCATCCATCAGCAGGCCGCCGATGTCGGTGCCGAAGGCGTTGTCGATCTCGCGGATGCAGGTCGGGCTGGTGACGTTGATTTCCGTCAGATGCTCGCCGATCACGTCCAGGCCGACAAACAACAGGCCTTTTTCCCGCAAGGTCGGGCCGACCTGGGCGGCGATCCAGCGGTCGCGGTCGGTCAGCGGACGGGCTTCGCCGCGACCGCCGGCGGCCAGGTTGCCGCGGGTTTCACCGGCGGCAGGGATCCGTGCCAGGCAATAGGGCACCGGCTCGCCGTCGACCATCAGGATGCGCTTGTCGCCGTCCTTGATTCCCGGCAGGTAGGCCTGGGCCATGATCTGCTGGCTGCCCAGGGCGGTCAGGGTCTCGAGGATCACCGACAGGTTCGGGTCGCCGACCCGGTGGCGGAAGATCGAAGTACCGCCCATGCCGTCCAGCGGCTTGAGGATCACGTCACCGTGCTTGGCGGCAAACTCGCGCAACACATCGGCGCGACGGCTGACCACGGTGGCCGGGGTGCACTGCGGGAACTGGGTGGCGAAGAGCTTTTCGTTACAGTCGCGCAGGCTCTGCGGCTTGTTGACCACCAGCACCCCGGCGCGCTCGGCCTGTTCCAGCAGGTAGGTGGAGTAGACGAACTCCATGTCGAAGGGCGGGTCCTTGCGCATCAGGATCACGTCCAGGTCGCTCAGGGCCGTGTCGGTCTCGGCTTCCAGCTCGAACCAGTGCTCGGGGTTGGCGAACACTTTCAGTGGACGCATGCGCCCGCGCGCCACGCCGGCGTCCTGGTACAGGTCCTGCTGTTCCATGTAGAACAGGGTCCAGCCGCGCGCCTGGGCGGCCAGCAACATCGCCAGGGAACTGTCCTTTTTATAGGAAATATTGGCGATGGGGTCCATGACAATCCCGAGACGAACGCTCATGGGCTATATCCTCTATGGGCCGTGATGGCCGAAATGACTTGAAAAAGTGGCGTCAGAGTGGCGCTACACCGATTCCCGGTCAAGGAAAAACCGCCTGTCCGGGTGGGGCCGGGGGCGGTTGATAGATTGCATCTTGAGACTGTGCTAAAAAGGCTCGCATGCCGCTCGAAGCGCTTACACATCAAGGGCTTCGCGCCTGGAAAGCGCTTAAATGCAGTCAATCGAGTCGCTGTGGCGATGGTAGAGCAGATATGGAACAGCATTCCACAGCCTTGAAAGTGATGGTCATCGACGACTCCAAGACGATTCGTCGCACCGCCGAGACGCTGTTGAAACACGTGGGTTGCGAAGTGATCACGGCCATCGACGGCTTCGATGCCCTGGCCAAGATCGCCGATCACCATCCGGGTATCATCTTCGTCGATATCATGATGCCGCGCCTGGATGGCTACCAGACCTGCGCCCTGATCAAGAACAACAGTGCGTTCAAGTCCACGCCGGTGATCATGCTGTCCTCCAAGGACGGCCTGTTCGACAAGGCCAAGGGGCGTATCGTCGGTTCCGATCAGTTTTTGACCAAGCCGTTCAGCAAGGAAGAACTGCTGGCCGCGATCAAGGCCCATGTGCCGGGGTTCGCGGCGGTAGAACAAGCACATTGACGGCCGGCCGCCTGGCCGCCCGCCTTATAAGCAGTGGGGAACACCATGGCACGTATCCTGATCGTCGATGATTCGCCGACTGAAATGTACAAACTGACCACCATGCTGGAGAAGCACGGTCATGAAGTGCTCAAGGCCGAAAACGGTGCCGACGGCGTGGCCCTGGCCCGCCAGGAAAAGCCCGACGCGGTCCTGATGGACATCGTCATGCCGGGCCTCAATGGCTTCCAGGCCACCCGGCAGCTGACCAAAGACAGTGAAACCAGCCATATCCCGGTGATCATCATCACCACCAAGGATCAGGAAACCGACAAGGTCTGGGGCACGCGCCAGGGCGCTCGCGACTACCTGACCAAACCGGTGGAAGAAGACACCCTGATCAAGACCCTGAACAGCGTCCTCGCCGGCTGACGGCCCGCGCCCATGAGCCCGTCGCAGACTGCCTTCCAGCTGCTGCTGGAAATCGACCAGCGCTGTCGCCTGTTGGCGGCCGACCTGCCGTCGCAACAGGCCCGCCAGGACACCTGGAGCGGTATCGGCTTTCGCCTCGGCGAGCACTGGTATGTGGCGCCGATGGGCGAAGTCGGCGAAGTCCTGCATGAGCCGCGTCACACCCTGTTGCCGGGGGTGAAACCCTGGGTCAAGGGCGTGGCCAACCTGCGTGGGCGCCTGCTGCCGATCATGGACCTGTGTGGGTTTTTCGGCCATGAGCTGTCCGCGTTGCGCAAACAGCGGCGGGTGCTGGTGGTGGAATACAAAGACGTGTTCGCCGGCCTGATGGTGGACGAAGTGGCCGGCTTGCAGCACTTTCCCCAGGGCGGGCAGCAGGGGCTTTCGGTCCAGCCGCCGGATGCGGCGGTGGCGCCCTTTGTCCAGGGCCGTTTCGAGCGTGAACGCAGTTGGTGGGTGTTCAGCCCGTTTGCCCTGGCGCAGGCGCCGGGGTTTCTGGATGTAGCCTTACAGGCAGGGGCCTGATCGATGACAAACGCTAAAACCGGCAAGCCGTTGGAGGCTTCGCGCAGTCGTTCGCAGATCATCGTGCTGTTTATCGCCCTGATCGTGTTCATCATGCTGTTGTTCGCCAACTTCGCCTACCTGAACACCCAGTCCACCTACGACAAGCAATACATCAGCCATGCCGGCGAGCTGCGGGTGCTGTCCCAGCGTATCGCCAAGAACGCCACGGAAGCGGCTTCCGGCAAGGCCGCGGCGTTCAAGTTGCTGAGCGACGCGCGCAACGACTTCGCCCAACGCTGGGGTTACCTGAAAAAAGGCGACCCGGCCACTGGCCTGCCCGCCGCGCCGCCCGCCGTGCGTACGGAAATGCACGCCGTGCAGCAGGATTGGGAAAACCTGCTGCGCAACACCGATGCCATCCTCGCCAGCGAACAGACCGTGCTGTCGTTGCATCAGGTGGCCGCGACCCTGGCCGAAACCGTGCCGCAGTTGCAGGTCGAATATGAAAAGGTCGTGGAGATTCTCCTGCAACGCGGCGCCCCGGCGGCCCAGGTGGCCATGGCCCAGCGCCAGTCGTTGCTGGCCGAGCGGATCCTCGGCGCGGTGAACACGGTGCTGGCCGGCGACGAAACCTCGTCCCAGGCCGCCGATGCCTTCGGTCGTGACGCCGCCCGTTTCGGCCAGGTGCTCAACGGCATGCTCCAGGGCAATGCGGCGCTGAAAATCACTCAGGTCGAAGACAAGGACGCCCGCGCCCGTCTGGGGGATATCGCCGAACTGTTCGAATTCGTCTCAGGCTCCGTGGATGAAATCCTCGAAACCTCACCGCAGCTGTTCCAGGTTCGCGAGTCGGCCGGGAATATCTTCAGCCTGTCGCAAACCCTGCTGGACGAAGCCTCGCACCTCGCCAACGGTTTTGAAAACCTTGCCGGCGAACGCTCCCTCGATACCATCGGCGGTTATGTCCTCGGCCTGCTGGCCCTGGCCTCGATCATCCTGATCGGCCTGGTGATGGTCCGCGAGACCAATCGGCAACTGCACGAAACCGCCGAAAAGAACGAGCGCAACCAGCACGCGATCATGCGCCTGCTGGATGAAATCGAAGACCTGGCCGACGGCGACCTGACCGTGACCGCCTCCGTCACCGAAGATTTCACCGGAACCATTGCCGACTCCATCAACTATTCCGTCGACCAGCTGCGGGATCTGGTGGCCACCATCAACCTCACCGCGGGCCAGGTCGCCGCCGCCGTGCAGGAAACCCAGGCCACCGCCATGCAACTGGCCGAAGCTTCCGAGCACCAGGCCCAGCAGATTTCCGAAGCGTCCACCGCCATCAGCGATATGGCCGAGTCCATCGACCAGGTCTCGGCCAACGCCGCCGAATCGTCGGCGGTGGCCGAGCGCTCCGTGGAGATCGCCAACAAGGGCAACGAGGTGGTGCACAACACCATCCACGGCATGGACAATATTCGCGAACAGATCCAGGACACCGCCAAGCGGATCAAGCGCCTGGGCGAGTCTTCCCAGGAAATCGGCGATATCGTCAGCCTGATCGACGACATTGCCGACCAGACCAATATCCTCGCCCTCAATGCGGCGATCCAGGCCTCCATGGCCGGCGATGCCGGGCGCGGTTTCGCGGTGGTGGCCGATGAGGTCCAGCGCCTGGCGGAACGTTCGTCGGCGGCGACCCGGCAGATCGAAACCCTGGTGCGGGCGATCCAGACCGACACCAACGAGGCGGTGATCTCCATGGAGCAGACCACCACCGAAGTGGTGCGCGGCGCGCGGCTGGCCCAGGATGCCGGGGTTGCCCTGGAAGAAATCGAAGGAGTCTCCAAGACCCTGGCGGCCTTGATCCAGAGCATTTCCAACGCGGCCCAGCAACAGACCACGTCGGCGGGACAGATCTCGCTGACCATGAACGTGATCCAGCAGATCACCACCCAGACCTCGTCGGGCTCGACCGCCACCGCCGACAGCATCGGCAACCTGGCGAAAATGGCCAGCCAGCTGCGGCGCTCGGTCTCCGGCTTTACCCTGCCTGCTGCGCAAGATGCGCGTGAAACCCGTTAGTGGAGTCGTCATGAGCGATCAGCACGACTATGTGGCCCTCGAATGGGTCAAGGGCGAAATCGCCGATACCCTGAAGCAGGCGCGCCAGGCCCTGGATGCGTTCGATGAGCCGACGCATTCGGTCCAGGACATCGCCGAATGCCTGGAATGTATTCACCAGGTCCATGGCAGCTTGCAGATGGTCGAGTTCTACGGCGCGGCCCTGCTCGCCGAGGAAACCGAAGCCCTGGCCCTGGCCGTGCAGCAAGGGCGGGTGGTCGATCTGCCGGAAGCGCTGAAGTTGTTGCGCCAGGCCCTGGGGCAGATGCCGCTGTATCTGGACCGGGTCCACAGTGCCCGCCGCGATCTGCCATTGGTGGTGCTGCCGCTGCTCAATGACCTGCGCAGTGCCCGGGGAGAAAGCCTGCTGTCGGAAACCAGCCTGTTCAGCCCGACCTTGCCGGAGTTGCCGCCATTGGCCGAGGCGACCCTCGCCGAACTGACCCCGGCGGAACTGCCGGCCTTGTTGCGCAAGTTGCGGCAGATGCTGCAGACCGCGCTGGTCGGCTTGTTGCGCGAACAGGACGACGAGACCAACCTCGGCTATATGGCCAAGGTCTTTGCCCGGCTTGAAACCCTCTGTCTGAATGCGCCGTTGGGGGCGCTCTGGCAAGTCGCGTCGGCGCTGGTCGAGGGCATGCTCGCGGGTGTCATCGCCAACAGCCCGGCCCTGCGCAGTCTGCTCAAGGACTCCGACAAGGAACTCAAGCGCCTGCTGGAGCAGGGCATCGCCGGAATCAACCAGCCGGCCCCGGAAGAGTTGCTCAAGAGCCTGCTGTTCTATATCGCCAAGGCGCGCCAGCCGACGGCGCAGATGCTCGCCCTGAAAGAACGTTATGGCCTGGATGAAGCCCTGCCCGATACGGCGGTGGTCGACGAGGAGCGGGCGCGTCTGGCAGGCCCCGACCGCGATGCCATGCGTTCGGTGGTCGCGGCGTTGTGCGAGGAACTGGTGCGGTGCAAGGAACGGCTGGACCTGTTCGTGCGCGGCGACCGCCAGCACACCGATGAACTGTCGAGCCTGCTGGCGCCCCTGCGGCAGATCGCCGATACCCTGGCGGTGCTCGGCTTCGGCCAGCCGCGCAAGGTCATCATTGACCAGACGGCGGTGGTCCTGGGCCTGGTTCAGGGCCAGCGCGAGCCGAATGACTCGGTGCTGATGGACGTTGCCGGCGCCTTGCTCTACGTCGAGGCGACCCTGGCCGGGATGATCGGCACCGTGGAGCCGGAAAGCCGTGAAGAAAGCCGCCTGCCGACCACCGACCTGACCCAGATCCACCAGTTGGTGGTCAAGGAATCGCGGATCTGCCTGCAACAGGCCAAGGACCTGATCATCGAGTACATCGATGCCGACTGGGACCGCGAGCGCCTGTTGCCCTTGCCCGAGTTGCTGACCTCGGTCCGTGGCGCCTTGTCGATGATTCCCCTCGGTCGGGCCGCGAGCCTGCTGGAAACCTGTAATCGTTATATCCACGACCATCTGTTGAATGGCCCGCAACCACCGTCCTGGCAGCAACTCGACCGCCTGGCCGATGCCCTGAGCAGTATCGAGTACTACCTCGAACGTTTGGGCGAAGACCACGAGGCGCCGGGTGAGCGAGTGCTGGACATGGCCGAGGAAAGCCTCGATGCCCTGGGTTATACGCCTGCCGAGCAGGACGTACCGGTGCTCGAAGATGTCCTGAGCCCTAACGAAGCCCAGGTGATGCAGGACTTGCAGGTGCTGGATAATCCGCAGGTGGTGCAGTCCCTGGCCGATGTCCTGGCCAGCCCCGTGTCCGCCCTCAATCCGCCGGCCCGCCAGGTCCCGGGCAGCCTGCTGCCGCCACCGGGCGACGAAGCTCCGGTGGACGACGAGTTACGTGAAGTCTTCCTGGAGGAATGCGCGGAAGTGCTCGATGTGCTGCGCGAATACCTGCCGCGCTGGGCGCTGAATACCGAGAGCAAATCGGCCCTGACCGAGCTGCGTCGCGCCTTCCACACGCTCAAGGGCAGCGGCCGGATGGTCCGGGCGCTGGTGCTGGGCGAGCTGGCCTGGGCGGTGGAAAACCTGCTCAACCGTGTGCTCGAACACAGCGTCGAGGCCGACGCGCCGGTCCACCAGTTGCTCGACGATGTGCTGCAGGTGTTGCCGGAGCTGGTCAGCGAGTTTGCCGAACAGGCCCAGCGCCAGCGCGACGATGTCGACCTGCTGGCCGCCCGAGCCCATGAGTTGGCGGGTTCGGCTGCGGACGAAGCCACGCCCGGGGACGTGGGAGAGACCGACGATGAGGCCATCGACCGGCAGTTGCTGGATATTTTCCGCAACGAGGCCGAGACGCATCTGGACAGCCTCAACCACTTTCTCGAAGAGGCCACCGAACACCTGCCGCTGGCCGCCAGCGACGAATTGCAAAGGGCGTTGCACACCCTCAAGGGCAGCGCCTACGTGGCCGGCGTACGGCCGATCGCCGAACTGGCGGCACCGTTTTACCACCTGGTGCGTGAGTTCAAGGCCCACCTGTTGCCACTGGACCTGGATGAGGTCGAGTTGCTGCTGGAGGCCGAGGTCCTGTTGCACCAGGGCTTGAAGCAACTGGCGGACGACCCGCTGGCGGCCATCGACGGCGCCGCGGAACTGATCCGACGTGCCGAGGCCCAGCTCACGGCCCGGCTGGAGTCGCTGCTCAGCGTTACCAGCGGCACCAAGCGTGACCCGCAATTGATCAACAACTTCCTGGCCCAGGGCATGGATATCCTGCTGGACGCGGAAAACCTGCTGCTGCGCTGGCAGCAGCACCCCGGCGAGCGTGGGGAACTCAACAGCCTGCTGGACGAGCTGACCACCCTCGGCCAGGGCGCCCACAGTGCCGACCTGCACCCGGTGGACGAACTCTGCGAAGCCTTGCTCGACCTCTACGGTGCGGTCGAAGAAAGCAGCCTGGCAGTCAGCGAACGGTTTTTCCATGAGGCGCAGAGCGCCCATGAAGCGCTGATCAACATGTTCGACGAACTGGCCGCCGGCCAGGAAATCAAGGCGCAACCGGAGCGGCTGCGGGCCCTGCGCGAGCTGCTCGACGAGGCCCTCGATCCATCCGCCACCGGCCTGATCAAGACTGACGGCAGCCGCGCCCTGAGCATCGCCGAACTGGGCGCCGCCACCGCCGAAGCGAGCCAGGTCCTCGATGAAGTGGACCTCGACGACGAGATCGTGGTGATCTTCCTCGAAGAAGCCGCGGATATCCTCGACAGTGCCGGGCTGGCCTTGCAGCGCTGGCTCGACGATCCGGACAACGCCGCGCCGCTGCTGTCCCTGCAACGGGACCTGCACACCCTCAAGGGCGGCGCGCGCATGGCCGAGATCGGCCCGGTGGGCGATCTGGCCCACGAACTGGAAAATCTCTACGAAGGCCTGGTGGACCGGCGCTTCAATCATTCTCCCGAACTGGCGCTGCTGTTGCAGAAAAGCCATGACCGCCTGGCGGTCCTGCTGGACCAGCTTCAAGGGCATCAGCCCCTGGGCGATCCGAGTGCGCTGATCGAGTGCTTGCGCCAGTTCCGCCAGGGCAGCAGCGCACCGCTGGAGGTGAGCGAGGCCGCCGAAGCGCCCGCGTCCGTGACCGGCAACGATCCGGAGTTGCTGGAGATCTTCCTCGAAGAGGGGTTCGATATCCTCGAAAGCTCCGGCGCGGCCTTGCTGCGCTGGCAGGCTGAGCCGGCAAATCGCCAGGACGTGGAAACCCTGCTGCGTGACCTGCACACCCTCAAGGGCAGCGCGCGCATGGTGGAAATCGTGCCGATTGGCGACCTGGCCCATGAGCTGGAGTTTCTTTACGAAGGGCTGTCGGCCGGGCTGCTGCAACCGGGGCCGGAGCTGTTCGGCTTGTTGCAGGCCGGTCATGATCGGCTGGCGCATATGCTCGACGCGGTGCGCGCCGAACAGCCGGTGCTGCCCGCCGATGCACTGATCCAGGATATCCAGGCGTTTGGCCGGCAGTCGCCGGTCAATCTGCCGGTTGCGACCCCGGTTGTCGCGCCGGCAGCGCCCAAGCCCGAGGCCCCGACAGTCGCCGAGGCCGAGCGGGCGGCCCAGGATATGGTCAAGGTTTCGGCGGATGTGCTCGAAGACCTGGTCAACCTGGCGGGTGAAACCTCGATCTTCCGTGGCCGTATCGAGCAGCAGGTCAACGACGCCAGGATCGCGCTCAACGAAATGGAGACCACCATCGAGCGTATGCGCGATCAGTTGCGCCGCCTCGACACCGAGACCCAGGGGCGGATTCTCAGCCGCCAGCAGGTGGAAGCCGAGCGCCTGGGTTATGAAGAATTCGACCCGCTGGAAATGGACCGGCATTCGCAGTTGCAGCAATTGTCCCGGGCCTTGTTCGAATCCGCCTCCGACCTGCTGGACCTCAAGGAGACCCTGTCCGGGCGCAACCAGGATGCGGAAAACCTCCTGGCGCAACAGGCGCGGGTCAACACCCAGTTGCAGGAAGGCCTGATGCGCACGCGCATGGTGCCGTTCGAGCGTCTGGTGCCGCGCCTCAAGCGTATCGTCCGGCAGGTGGCGGGGGAGTTGGGCAAGGAAGTCGATTTCGTGGTCGGCAATGCCGAGGGCGAGATGGACCGCAATGTGCTGGAACGCATGGTCGCGCCCCTGGAGCATATGTTGCGCAATGCCGTCGACCACGGCCTGGAAAGTGCCGAAGGCCGGCGTGCGGCCGGGAAACCGGAGCAGGGGCTGATCAGCCTGGACCTGTCCCACGAAGGTGGCGATATCGTCTTCGATATACGTGACGACGGCGCCGGGGTACCCCTCGAAGCGGTACGGCGCAAGGCGATCAAGCGCGGGCTGCTGGAACCGGACATGCCGATCAGCGATCGCGACGTGTTGCAGTTCATCCTCCAGCCGGGCTTTTCCACGGCGGAAAAGATCACCCAGATTTCCGGGCGCGGCGTGGGTATGGATGTGGTTCACGAAGAGGTGCGGCAACTGGGCGGCACCATGCGTATCGACTCCATCCCGGGGCAGGGCGTGCACTTCCAGATCCGCCTGCCGTTCAGCGTCTCGGTGAACCGTGCATTGATGGTGCAATGCGCCGACGAGCAATACGCGGTGCCGCTGAACACCGTCGAAGGGCTGGTGCGGGTCTTGCCGAGTGAGCTGGAAGATTATTACCAGCTCGATCCGCCACGCTACGAATACGCCGGGCAGACCTACGAACTGCGTTACCTCGGCGAACTGCTGCAAACCGTGGGCAAGCCCAAGTTGTTCGGCCAGAGCCTGGCGTTGCCGGTGTTGCTGGTGCACTGCAACGATCAGCGCATGGCGCTGCAAGTGGATGCCCTGGCGGGTTCGCGGGAAATCGTGGTGAAGAACCTCGGGCCGCAGTTCGCCGCGGTACCGGGGCTGTCGGGGGCGACCATCCTGGGCGACGGTCGCGTGGTGCTGATTCTCGATTTGCTCGCCCATGTGCGCAACGCCTTGTCGCGGGCGCCGGTGCAGTCCATCTCCAGTGGTGCGAGCGTGGATGTCACGCCGGTGCGCCCGACCCTGGTCATGGTGGTGGATGACTCGGTCACCGTGCGCAAGGTCACCAGTCGCCTGTTGGAGCGCAACGGCATGAACGTGTTGACGGCCAAGGATGGGGTGGACGCCATGATGTTGCTGGAGGAGCACACCCCGGACCTGATGCTGCTGGACATTGAAATGCCGCGTATGGACGGTTTTGAGGTGGCGACACGGATCCGCAACGATGAACGCCTCAAGGACCTGCCGATCATCATGATCACCTCGCGTACCGGACAGAAACACCGGGACCGGGCCATGGCCATTGGGGTCAACGAATATCTGGGCAAGCCTTACCAGGAGTCGGCGTTGCTGGAAAGCATCGCCTATTGGAGTCAGCTCCATGCATGAACACAGCACCAGCAGCCTGACAGGGTTGATGCTGCCGTTGGCGGACCGTTACCTGTTGCTGCCCAATGTCGCGGTGGCGGAGTTGATCGACTACCAGCGCGGCGAACCGGCCAGTGATGCGCCGCCGTGGTACCTGCGGCAGGTGACCTGGCGCAACCAGCAATTGCCGTTGATCAGCTTCGAGGCGGCCTGCGGCTGTCCGCTGGCGGTGGGGGATCGGGCACGGATCGTGGTGCTCAATGCCCTGGGCGGGCGGCCGGAATTGAAGTTTATCGCGCTGGTGATCCAGGGGATTCCGCGTTCGTACAAACTCGACAGCCAGCTGAGTTTTGTCGATGTGCCGCTGTGTCGGTTGGAGAAGGCGGCGGTGCAGGTCGGCGAATGGGTGGCGAAGGTGCCTGACCTGCTGGGGCTGGAGCAGTTGGTGTTGGAGTCCGGGTTGGCCTGACGGACGATTTACCGTTTGTCAGGACTGTCACTTCTGACAGGTAGTCATTGGCACTGGCAGTAGGGTTCAATACATTTTCGATCTGCCAATCGGGCTTTCGGATCGCCCCAATATCGACAATCGATTATGAGAGGACTTCGAAATGTCTACTGCAAAAAAAACCGGTAATGCTGGATTGGAACCTTTTCATTTTCCTCAAGCGGTGAATCACAAGTTAAGTTTTAAGCAACTCGGCGGGAGAGATGTCGAGGCTCGTGTTCCTGTGTATCAAGAGATGAAGGCAGGTGATGTCATCGATGCGTCGTTCGAAGGAACCAGGGTCAGTGGCGGCCCTCCTGAGTATTTTACTGCACGCCATATAGTGAATGCCGCGGGCGTCGGGCATCCGGTTACCTTTCTGGTGCCCAACAGTTTTATTCACAAGATTGATCACGGTGGAATTATAGATGCGTTTTACACGGTCACAGATAGAGCCGGTAACCCCGCTCAATCACCCACCGTACGTCTTGAAATCGTGGAATAAGGCATAACCGCTGTTGGCTCTTCGCGGGCAATTGAGTGCCGACCTGATGCTGGTCGGCGATGGTCTGCAGTACAGCGAAGTGATGGAGCGGCTGTTGCCCATGGAAGAACAACTGGGCCGCACCATCAATCCAACGCTGCACAGCTTGCAGGATGGACAAAAACCAAAACCTGCAACATAGCGGCGGCTTGAAAGCCGAGCCAGATTAAGTAGAACCATTACCCTGAACGTAACGATCCACCGCTGGGCTTGATTGATGCCAGGCTGATTCACTCCTACTGTCTACTCCACGAAAGCGAACCCGTGGAGTGAGCATGACAACCCCCAATTCCCCCGACTCGCGCTGGACGCGGCGGCGCACCGAGAAGCAGCGCCGTCTTGAACATGTGCGAGCCCTCGCCGATGGCGTGGTGTTGCCGACCGACAAGATCGTCGCTGCCCTCGAAGCCCTGATCATGCCCGGCGACCGGGTGGTGCTGGAGGGCAATAACCAGAAGCAGGCGGATTTCCTCTCCCGTTCCCTGGTCAAGGCCGACCCGGCCAAGCTCCACGATTTGCACATGATCATGCCCAGCGTCGGCCGCGCCGAGCACCTGGACCTGTTCGAGCGCGGTATCGCCCGCAAGCTCGACTTCTCCTTCGCCGGCACCCAGAGCCTGCGCATCAGCCAGTTGCTGGAAGACGGCCTGCTGGAAATCGGCGCGATTCATACCTACATCGAACTCTATGCGCGCCTGGTGGTGGACCTGATCCCCAATGTGGTGCTCAGCGCCGGTTTCATGGCCGACCGCGCCGGCAATATCTACACCGGGGCCAGCACCGAAGACACCCCGGCGTTGATCGAACCGGCGGCGTTCAGCGACGGGATCGTGATCGTCCAGGTCAATCAACTGGTGGATGACGTCAGCGAGCTGCCACGTGTGGATATCCCCGCGTCCTGGGTCGACTTCGTGGTGGTGGCCGACAAGCCCTTCTATATCGAGCCGCTGTTCACCCGCGACCCACGCCATATCAAGCCGGTGCATGTGCTGATGGCGATGATGGCGATTCGCGGGATCTACGAAAAACACAATGTGCAGTCCCTCAATCACGGGATCGGTTTCAACACCGCCGCCATCGAACTGATCCTGCCGACCTACGGTGAATCCCTGGGCCTGAAGGGCAAGATCTGCCGCAACTGGACGCTCAATCCGCACCCAACGTTGATTCCCGCCATTGAAAGCGGCTGGGTCGAAAGCGTGCATTGCTTCGGCACCGAACTGGGGATGGAAAACTATATCGCGGCCCGCCCGGATGTGTTTTTCACCGGGCGCGACGGTTCCATGCGTTCGAACCGGATGTTCTGCCAGTTGGCCGGGCAGTATGCGGTGGACCTGTTTATCGGCGCGACCTTGCAGGTCGACGGCGACGGTCATTCGTCCACCGTGACCCGTGGTCGGCTGGCCGGTTTCGGCGGGGCGCCGAATATGGGACATGACCCGCGCGGTCGTCGCCATGGCACCCCGGCCTGGCTCGATATGCGCCTCGACACCGGTGACGCGCCCGAAGCCTTGCTCGAACGTGGCAAGAAGCTGGTAGTGCAGATGGTCGAGACCTTCCAGGAAGGCGGCAAGCCGACCTTCGTCGAAACCCTCGATGCCGTGGAGGTGGCGAGGAAGAGTGGGATGCCGCTGGCACCGATCATGATCTACGGCGACGACGTGACCCATTTGCTCACCGAAGAGGGCATCGCCTACCTCTACAAGGCCCGTTCCCTGGAAGAACGCCAGGCGATGATTGCCGCCGTGGCCGGTGTCACGGCCATTGGCTTGCGGCATAACCCCAAGGGCACGGCGCGGATGCGTCGCGAAGGTTTGATCGCCTTGCCCGAAGACCTGGGCATTAGGCGCACCGACGCCAGCCGCGAACTGCTGGCGGCCAAGAGCGTGGCCGACCTGGTGGAATGGTCGGGAGGCCTCTACAACCCGCCCGCCAAATTCAGGAGCTGGTAAATGCACGCCTTCAATCTGCAAGTCCAACCCCTGTCACTGGCCGAGCGCCTGGCGGATTTCGCGGTGGAAGCGCTGATCGACGAAGCCGACCTGTCGCCCAAGCCGGCCTTGGTGGATCGCCGTGGCAACGGTGCGCATACCGATCTGCATCTGGGCCTGATGCATGCTTCGGCATTGTCACTGTGGCCGATGTTCAAGGAGATGGCCGAAGCGGCAAGCACCACCCACAGCATTGACCTGTCGTTGCGTGAAGCCCTGGGCCGCATCGGTCGCGAAGGCGAGCAGGCGATGCTCAAGACCACCGGCGGGGTAAATACCCATCGCGGTGCGATCTGGGCTTTGGGACTGTTGGTCGCTGCGGCGGCGCTGGACCCAAGCGCCGTCAGCGCCAACACCCTGACCCTGCGCGCCGCCCGCCTGGCCTTGCTGGAAGACCGTTACGCCCCCAACAGCAGCAGCCATGGCAGCCAGGTCGCCCAACGCTACGGCGCGCGCGGTGCCCGCGAAGAAGCGCAACTGGGCTTCCCGGCGGTAACCCGCCTCGGCCTGCCGCAACTCAAGCGCAGCCGGCTCGCCGGCCATGGCGAACAGAACGCCCGGCTGGATGCTCTGCTCGCCATCATGACCACCCTGGCCGATACCTGCGTGCTCTACCGCGCTGGCGTGCCGGGTTTGCAGGCCATGCAACAGGGCGCCCGCGCAGTGCTGGAAGCCGGCGGTAGCGCCAGCCTGGCCGGTCGGCGCTGCCTGCATGAATTGGATCAACAGCTGTTGGCGATGAACGCTTCACCGGGAGGCGCGGCGGATCTGCTCGCGGCCTGCCTGCTGATCGACCGCCTCGAACAGGAAGCCTTGTGATGGAAAAGTTGTCCTTTGAATTCCCCGCCGGGCAACCGCTCAAAGGCCGGGCGCTGGTGGGTTGTGTCGGCTCGGGTGACCTGGAGGTACTGCTGGAACCCGGCCATCCCGGCACCTTGTCGATCCAGGTGACCACCTCGGTGAACGGCAGTGCTTCGCGCTGGCAGCACCTGTTCGAGCGCCTGTTCGACGGCCAGTTGCCGCCGGCATTGTCCATCGACATCCATGATTTCGGTGCCACCCCTGGCGTGGTCCGCTTGCGCCTGGAGCAAGGTTTCGAGGAGATCGGCCATGACTGACAGCGAGCGTTTGTTGCACAAGCACAGCTTCGTCGAACTCGGCGCCCGCCAGCGCGCCCGGGCCTTGCTCGACAGTGGCAGTTTTCGCGAACTGCTCGACCCCTTTGCCCGGGTCATGTCGCCCTGGCTCGAACGCCAGGGCGTAGTGCCCCAGGCCGACGACGGCGTGGTGATCGCCAAGGGCAGCATCGACGGCTTGCCGCTGGTGATCGCCGCCATCGAAGGCGCGTTCCAGGGCGGCAGCCTCGGTGAAGTGGGCGGTGCGAAAATCGCCGGCGCCCTGGAGCTGGCCGCGGAAGACAACCGCAATGGTATTCCGACCCGCGCCGTGTTGCTGCTGGAAACCGGTGGCGTGCGGTTGCAGGAAGCCAACCTGGGGCTGGCGGCCATCGCCGATATTCACGCGGCGATCGTCGACCTGCGCCGCTATCAGCCGGTGATCGGCGTGGTGGCGGGCAGTGTCGGGTGTTTTGGCGGCATGTCCATCGCGGCGGCGTTGTGCAGTTATCTGGTGGTGACCCAGGAGGCTCGTCTGGGCCTCAACGGCCCGCAGGTGATCGAGCAGGAGGCGGGGCTGGACGAGTACGACTCCCGCGACCGGCCGTTTATCTGGAGCCTGACCGGTGGCGAGCAGCGTTTCGCCAGCGGCCTGGTGGATCGTTATGTGGCCGACGATGTGGCGTTGATCCGGCAACAGATTGCCGAATTGCTGGAAGCCGGTTTGCCCGGTGTACAACGCAGTCGGCAGGCGGAGTGGTACCTGCAACGCTTGGCCGAACTGGATGCCGAACCGCAAATCGATCCGGCCACGGTACGCCGTCTTTTCCAAGGAGATCGTCCATGAGCGCTTATTCCCTGCGGGGTTTGCACTGGTTCCAGGCGCTGGCGGCGGAGGCTGTCGAAGTGTCCGGGCTGCCGCCTTCATTGAAAGTCGCCGATGGCCAACTCGGTGATCAGCCAGTGCGCTTTCTGGCGGTGGTGGCCGATCAGGCCAACCGGTTTGTTCGTGCCCGCAATGGCGAAGTCGGATTGCTGGAAGGTTGGGGCCTGGCCAAGGCCGTGGACGAGGTGATCGAGGCCGACAGCGGTCGTGCCGGGAAGCGCGCCTTGATCGCCATTGTCGATGTGCCGAGCCAGGCTTACGGCCGTCGTGAAGAGGCACTGGGGATTCACCAGGCCCTGGCCGGTGCGGCGGACAGTTATGCCCGCGCTCGTCTGGCGGGGCATGCGGTGATCGCGCTGCTGGTGGGCAAGGCGATGTCCGGGGCGTTTCTCGCCCACGGTTATCAGGCCAACCGGTTGATCGCCCTGCGCGATCCGGGGGTGATGGTCCATGCCATGGGCAAGGCCTCGGCGGCGCGGGTGACCTTGCGCAGCGTCGAAGAACTGGAGGCCCTGGCCGCCAGCGTGCCGCCAATGGCCTATGACATTGACAGCTATGCGAGTCTCGGTTTGCTGTGGAAAACCCTGGGCGTGGAGCAGATCGAACAACCTACGGCGGCTGACCTGGCGCAGGTGGAGGACTGTCTGGTCGAGGCCATCCACGATGTGGCGCAGAAGGGCGCGGACTTGAGTGGGCGCCTGGGCGCGAGCAATCGGGCGGCGTCGAGTCGGGTTCGGCAACTGTTGCGCGAGCAGTGGTGAGCCGCGATGCGCGCTGACCAGGACTTCCTGCCCCACGACCTGCTCTGGGGATTGACCCCGGCGCAGTTGCCGGAGGAGGCGCCGGATTGGGTGGCTGAGGCGCTGAGCCTGGGCCAACCGGTGGTGGTGCGCCGGGCGCTGACGGCGCCTGATCAGGTGGCGGTGGGCGTGCGCGGGGTTTTGCGTGAGCAGCGTTTCGCCACGCTGATGCCACGGGCACTGGTCGAGCGCTGCGTGCGGCCCGAAGCCCTTATCGATATTGAAGTCTGTGCACAGGATTGGCCGGCCTTGCAGGCGCTGCATTACCTGCGGCCGTTGTTGGATGCGTCGGGTCTGGTGTGGGGCGTCAGCGGCAGTGCCGGTTTCGAGTTGGCCACCGGTTTACCGACCCTGCATCAACAGAGTGATCTGGATCTGATTCTGCGCGTGCCGCAAACGCTTTCCCGTCGTCAGGCCAATGGCTTGTTGCAGCGACTCGACAACCCGTTCTGTCGTGTCGACCTGCAACTGCAAACCCCGCTGGGCGCGGTGGCCTTGGTGGAGTGGGCGGGCACGGCGCGCCGGGTCCTGCTCAAGCGGGCCGATGGCGTGCAGTTGGTGCTCGATCCCTGGGATACCCGGGAGCGCGTGGCATGAGCAGTCTGCTGGTGTTTCCCGGCCAGGGCGCGCAACAGCCCGGCATGCTGCAGCGCCTGCCCGATGCCGCGATCGTTCGTGGTTGCCTGCGCGAAGCGAGCGATGTGCTGGGCGAGGACGTGGGCTTGCTGGATACACCGCAAGCCCTGGCCTCGACCCGGGCGGTTCAGCTTTGCCTGCTGATCGCCGGCGTGGCCTGCGCCCGGCTGTTGCTGGAAGACACGGCGCCGCCGGCTTATGTCGCCGGCTTGTCCATCGGCGCCTATCCGGCGGCGGTATTGGCCGAGAGCCTGACGTTCAGCGATGCCCTGCGCCTGGTCAGCCTGCGTGGTGAGTTGATGCAACAGGCTTATCCACAGGGCTACGGCATGACCGCCCTGATCGGGTTGGATCTGGCGGCTGTGGATAAGTTATTGGCCCAGGTGCATAGCGAACGGACACCGGTCTATCTGGCGAATATCAACGCCGATAACCAATGCGTGATCGCCGGGAGCGACGAGGGCATGAGCGCGCTGGTTGCCCTGATGAACAAGGAGGGTGTAGCCAAACGCCTTGCGGTCAGCGTGCCGTCCCATTGCCCGCTATTGGATGAGCCAGCCCAGGTATTGGCCGCCGCCTTTGCCAGGGTGTCGATGCAGGCACCGCGCCTGGGCTACCTCAGTGGCAGCAGCGCGCGGCTGCTGCGTAGTGCTGAACAGATCCGCGATGACCTGGCCTTCAATATGCGCCGGGTCGTCGATTGGCGCGGCACCGTGCAAAGCGCCTATGAGCGCGGTGCCCGCCTGCAGATTGAACTGCCCCCGGGCTCGGTCCTGACCGGCCTGGCGCGCCGGGTGTTCGAGCAAGGCTCCGTCATTGCGTTCGACGGCGCCCGCCTGGACACCCTCAAGGCGCTGTTGGATGAGGAGGGACGCCGTCACCGATAAACACCGGCTGCTGCTTCGAAGGACAAAAACAACAACTTCGACAATGCAATGTGAGGACAACAAGAATGATTATCTACGGTGTGGCGCTGCTGGCGATCTGTACGCTGGCAGGGGTGATTCTGGGGGACATGCTCGGCGTGTTGCTGGGCGTGAAATCCAATGTCGGTGGGGTCGGGATCGCGATGATCCTGCTGATCTGCGCCCGTTTGTGGATGCACAAACGGGGCGGCCTGACCAAGGATTGCGAGATGGGCGTCGGTTTCTGGGGCGCCATGTACATCCCGGTGGTGGTCGCCATGGCCGCCAACCAGAACGTGGTCGCGGCGCTGCACGGCGGGCCGCTGGCGCTGCTGGCGGCGATTGGCTCGGTGGTGGTCTGCGGTTGCACCATTGCCCTGATCAGCCGGATCCATAAAGGCGATCCGCTGCCGGATGAGCCGCTGGCGGTTGCGCCGACCGCCACCGTCGCGGGAGGTCGCTGATATGTGGGATCTCATTGGCAAGGACCTGGGACAGAACTCCCTGATCACGGCATTCGCCGGTGTTGGCCTGGTGATGTGGGTGTCGGTGGTGCTGTCCAAGCGCCTGACCTATGGCCGGATCCACGGTTCGGCGATTGCCATCGCGATCGGCCTGGTGCTGGCGTGGATCGGCGGTACGTTGACCGGCGGGCAGAAGGGGCTGGCGGATGTGGCGCTGTTTTCCGGTGTCGGTTTGATGGGCGGGGCGATGCTGCGGGACTTCGCCATCGTCGCCACGGCCTTCGAGGTCCAGGCGACCGAGGCGAAGAAGGCGGGGTTGGTTGGAGCGCTGGCGTTGCTGCTGGGTACGTTGTTGCCGTTTATTGTCGGCTCGTGCATGGCCTGGGCCTTCGGTTATCGCGATGCGGTGAGCATCACCACCATTGGGGCCGGGGCGGTGACCTATATCGTCGGGCCGGTGACCGGGGCGGCGATTGGCGCTAGTTCCGAGGTGGTGGCGCTGTCGATTGCGACGGGCTTGATCAAGGCGATCCTGGTGATGGTCGGTACACCGGTGGCGGCGCGTTGGATGGGGTTGGACAACCCGCGTTCGGCGATGGTGTTCGGGGGGTTGGCGGGCACGGTCAGTGGGGTGACCGCGGGGCTGGCGGCGACGGATCGGCGGTTGGTGCCTTATGGCGCGCTGACGGCGACTTTCCATACCGGGTTGGGTTGTCTGCTTGGGCCTTCGGTGCTGTTCTTCATTGTGCGCGGTCTGGTGGGCTGATCCTGATTATTTTGTGCCTGTTCTACCGTTTTCGCGGCGGTGCGGCGACCCGACAAGCCCTGCTCCTACAGTACGGTGGCGTACACAAGTTCTGTGAACGACGGAAAACTGTAGGAGCAGGGCTTGCCCGCGAAGAGGCCCTTGAGGCCACCGGAAATGCATGATCGAACCTGGTCCTTGGCTGCTCAAGTCAATCGGTTGGCGTACATCCGGCACTCCGCCAGAAGCGCCAGCAGGTTGGGATCACGCTCCTTGGCCTTCAGAAACACCACGCCAATATGCTGTTGCAGGCGGTAGCGCGCCTGCAATGGAATCAGCTTCACGCGGTTCTCATACACCGCCGCAATCCGCCCCGGCAGCAAGGCATAACCGACGCCGGAGCTGACCATGCTCAACAGCGTGAAGATGTCATTGACCTGCATCGCCACCTTTGGCTCGAACCCGGCCTGCTCGAACACCCGGTTGCCGTCCCGGTGGGTGGCGAAGCCTTGGGTCAGGGTAATGAAGGTCATGTCTTTCAGGTCCGCCAGGTCAACTTCGTCCTGTTGGGACAACGGCGAGTCGGCGGGCGTCGCCAGGAAAATATCATCGGAAAACAGCGGCAGGTGCTCGCAGTCGGAGTCGTTGGTGGTCTCATCCAGCGACACCAGGATCGCGTCCACTTCCATGTTCTTGAGCTTGTACAGCAGGTCGAAGTTCGAGCCCAGGATCAGGTCGATATTGAGTTCGCTGCGGCGGATCTTCAGGCCCATGATCAGTTGCGGCACGGTTTTCACCGTCAGCGAATAGAGCGACCCGAGCTTGAAACGTTCGGCGGAGAACCCGGCGGCTTCGCGGGTCATGCGCACGCTTTCGACCACGTCCTGGATCAGCTTCTGCGCGCGCTCTTCCAGCACATAGGCACTTTCCAGCGGTGTGAGGTTGCGGCCTTCGTGCTTGAACAACGGACAGCGCAGGGCGTTTTCCAGGGAGTGGATGGCCCGGTGCACGCTGACATTGCTGGTCTGCAACTCGGCCGCCGCCCGCGCCAGGTTGCCGGTACGCATAAAGGCCAGGAACACCTCCAGCTTTTTCAAGGTCAGCTCTTCGTCGATCAGCATGGCGCGGGCTCTTTTTCGAATGCCCCGATTGTGCCCAAGTCCTGGGGTTTTGGCTGGGGCTTTTTCAGAACCAATGTGTTCCCAGGGCACTGCTCAGCAAACCGAGGGCGACGCCGACGATGATCAACCAGATGGCATTGACCCGGCTGAAATAGACCACGGCGGTGCTGACCAGCGTCAGCAGCAGACTCAAGGTGCTGGTTTCCATGCTGCGAATCAGGATGTAGCTGGCCGCGAGGATCAGGCCCACCGAGATCGGCAGCAAGGCGCGCTTGATCCGTTGCACCCATGGGGTCTCGGTGTGTTTTTCCAGCCAGCCGGCGCCGAACCAGGTCAGCATCGAGCAGGGCAGCAGCTTGGCCGTCAGCGCCACCAGCGCCCCGGGCAGGCCCGCCGTCTGCTGGCCGATAAACACCAGGAACATGCCGTTAGGCCCCGGCAGCGCCTGGGACAAAGCGAAGAAGGCGACGAACTGGGCGTCGCTGATCCAGTTCATCCGGGTCACCGTGTAGCGGTGGATATCGCCCAGGGCCACGGTGTTGCCGCCAATGGCCATCAAGGACCAGAGCGCGCATTGGATCATCAGGTGGAACAGCACGGTCTGCATGGCTCAGGCTCGTTTGTCGAGAAAACGCAGGGTAATCGACAGCGGAATGCAGATCAGCAAGACACTCCATAACGGCAGCACCAGCACCCCCATCAGAATAAAGGTCACGCCGAAGGCGCAGTAGTTGGCGAGATTGCGCGGCATGGCCTTGAGCAGGCGCAAGGTGGTGCCGAGCATCAGCCCGGTGGCAATCGGCATGATGGCGCCGAACACTTGCTGCACCGCGTCATTGCTCCACCAGCGGGCATAGGCGAAACCCGCCAGCACGGTGATGATCGACGGAAACAGGTACAACCCGAACAACGCCGCGCAAGCCCCGGCCAGGCCATGTTGGCGGCGGCCGTAGATGATGCTGACATTGCCGATATTCGGGCCGGGGAAGAACTGGCCGGTGGTCAGCAGTTCGTTGAAGGCCGGCTCGTCGACCCAGCGTCGGCGGTCGACCATCATCTGCCGGGCCCAGGGCATGACCCCGCCAAAACCGAACAGGCCGACCATGGCGAAATTGTAGAAGAGTTGCCAGAGGCTGGGTGAAGGAGCAGGGGAGGTGAGTGCGGGCGCGGACATCAGCATGGGCTCCGTTGAACGCCTGGGTTCAGGTCATGACGCCGTTGAGCGAGCAACGGGCCATCAGTAAAACCGGTTCGGGCGTGGCACGCCAGGGGGGGACGTCCCGGCTTTCTATTTTCTATAAGGCGTGGTCTTTTTTTCTTAATCTATGGCGCGATATATAGAAGGTAGAGGCTTTGTTTTTTGTGGGAAGGCGCCTGGAGAGAGGTTCTTCCTGGCGGTGTGATGCCAAGACCCTTGTGCTTTTGTCCGTCAGGCCTGAGCCTTGGGCGCAGTTGTTTCGACCAAGCGAGGTAAGTGGCAGATGTATCACGGGGAACGACTCAATGCCTGGACCCATCTGGTAGGGGCCGTATTGGCGTGTATCGGGGCGGTCTGGTTGCTGGTGGTGGCGAGCCTGGACGGCAGCCCCTGGAAGATTGTCAGCGTGGCGATCTATGGCGTGACCCTGTTGTTGCTGTACAGCGCGTCGACGGTTTATCACAGCGTGCGCGGGCGGGCCAAGGTGATCATGCAGAAGGTCGATCACCTGTCGATCTACCTGTTGATTGCCGGCAGCTACACGCCGTTCTGCCTGGTGACATTACGCGGGCCCTGGGGTTGGACGCTGTTCGGAATCGTCTGGGGCCTGGCGGTGATCGGCATGTTGCAGGAGATCAAGCCGCGTTCCGAGGCGCGGATCCTGTCCATCGTGATCTACGCGGTGATGGGCTGGATCGTGCTGGTGGCGGTCAAGCCGCTGCTCGCCGCACTGGGGACGGCGGGGTTTGTCTGGCTGGCAGCCGGCGGGGCGCTATATACCCTGGGGATTATCTTCTTTGCTCTGGATTATCGGTTGCGGCATGCCCATGGGATCTGGCACCTGTTCGTGATTGCCGGCAGCGTGCTGCATTTTGTGGCGATTTCCTGGTACGTGATCTGACTTGAGGTCGAGCGCAGACCTCTGTAGGAGCCGCCTTGCCGGCGATGAGGCCAGTGAGCCTTGCATCGCCTGATCGGCCGCCATCGCCGGCAAGGCGGCTCCTACAGGGTTTGCGGTGTGTCAGAAAGTCAGAAATCGCCCCACAGCTGTTGGGCCACCGCCAAAGCCACCACCGGCGCGGTTTCGGTACGCAGTACCCGTGGGCCAAGACGCGCCGGCAGATAACCGGCTTGCGCGGCCTGGGCCACTTCGCCGTCCGACAACCCGCCTTCCGGGCCGATCAGGAATGCCAGCGTCCCCGGCTTGGGGTGACTGGTCAGCGGCTCGGCCACCGGGTGCAGCACCAGCTTGAGTTCGGCTTCGGTCTGTTTCACCCACTCGGCCAGCAACAGCGGCGGATGAATCACTGGCAGGCTGGAGCGGCCGCACTGTTCACAGGCGCTGATCGCGATCTGCCGCCAGTGGGCCAGGCGTTTGTCGGCGCGTTCGTCCTTGAGGCGGACTTCGCAACGTTCACTGACGATCGGGGTGATTTCGCTGACGCCCAGTTCGGTGGCTTTCTGGATCGCCCAGTCCATCCGCTCGCCCCGGGACAGGCCCTGGCCGAGGTGGATGCGCAGGGGGGATTCGGTCTGCCCGGCGAAGCTTTCGGCCAGTTGGATGCGCACGCGCTTCTTGCCGACCTCCAGCAAGGTGCCGAGGAATTCCGTGCCCGAACCGTCGAACACTTGCAGGGCGTCACCTTCGGCCATGCGCAGCACGCGGCCGATGTAGTGGGCCTGGGCCTCGGGCAGTTCGTGTTCGCCCAGGCTCAGGGGGGCGTCGATAAAGAAGCGGGACAGTCGCATGGTGAATCTCTGGATATCGGGATGATGTGTTGCTGGGGAGGGCCTCTTCGCGGCGGTGCGGCGATCCGACAAGCCCTGCTCCTACAGGTTTGTGTCGTACACAGATTTTGTGTTCGACGGTGAACTGTAGGAGCAGGGCTTGCCCGCGAAGGCGGCCTTACAGGCGCCGCAATATCCTAGCCCGGATCACGAAAATCCGGATGGAAATTGCCCGGCACCGCCACGCTGACACCCGTGCGGGTAGCGATATCGATCCCCTCGCTGGCCACTTCAGCCAGGAAGTCGATCTGCTCCGGGGTAATGACATACGGCGGCAGGAAATACACCACGCTGCCCAGCGGCCGTAGCAAGGCGCCGCGCTCCAGGGCGTGCTGGAAGACCTTCAAACCACGGCGCTCCTGCCACGGATAGGCGGTTTTGCTCGCCTTGTCCTGGACCATCTCGATCGCCAGGGTCATACCCGTCTGGCGAACCTCGGCGACATGCGGATGGCCCACCAGATGCGCGGTGGAACTGGCCATCCGCTGGGCCAAAGCCTTGTTGTTCTCGATAACGTTGTCCTGTTCGAAGATATCCAGGGTTGCCAACGCCGCCGCACAGGCCAGTGGGTTGCCGGTGTAGCTGTGGGAATGCAGGAACGCCCGCAGGGTCGGATAGTCGTCGTAGAAGGCGCTGTAGACGTCTTCGGTGGTCAGGCATGCCGCCAGCGGCAGGTAACCGCCGGTCAGGGCCTTGGACAGGCAGAGGAAGTCCGGGCGGATACCGGCTTGCTCGCAGGCGAACATGCTCCCGGTCCGGCCGAAGCCCACGGCGATTTCATCGTGGATCAGGTGCACGCCATACCGGTCGCAGGCCTCGCGCAGCAGCTTGAGGTAGACCGGATGGTACATGCGCATGCCGCCGGCACCCTGGATCAGCGGCTCGACGATCACCGCGGCGACGCTGGCGTGGTTTTCCGCCAGGGTCTGTTCCATGACCAGGAACATATTGCGCGAATGCTCTTCCCAGCTCATGCCTTCCGGACGCAGGTAGCAATCCGGGCTCGGCACCTTGATGGTGTCCAGCAGCAGGGCCTTGTAGGTTTCGGTGAACAGCGGCACATCGCCCACCGACATCGCCGCCACGGTCTCGCCGTGATAGCTGTTGGTCAGGGTGACGTAACGCTTCTTGTCCGGCAGGCCGCGGTTGAGCCAGTAATGAAAGCTCATCTTCAGCGCGACTTCGATACAGGACGAGCCGTTGTCGGCATAAAAGCAGCGAGTCAGGCCCTCGGGCGTCATCTTCACCAGGCGTTCGGACAGTTCGATAACCGGCTGATGGCTGAAACCGGCGAGGATCACGTGCTCGAGCTGGTCGACCTGATCCTTGATCCGCTGGCCGATGCGCGGGTTGCAGTGACCGAACACGTTGACCCACCAGGAACTGACCGCGTCGAGGTAGCGCTTGCCGTCGAAATCCTCCAGCCAGACGCCTTCGCCGCGCTTGATGGGGATCATCGGCAGTTGCTCGTGATCTTTCATCTGGGTGCAGGGATGCCATACCACCGCGAGGTCGCGTTGCATCCACTGGTTATTCAGGCTCATTTCCACTCTCCGGGCGCTTGTCCGCGACGCAGGCGGACACACAATCGCGCAAGCCTATGCAATGCGCGGCCGCAGGACAACCCATGGCGTCGTTGCCGAAACATGGAGAGCCCGAATAAACCCGTGGGCCCAGGTGTTCACTTCACGGATCGACCTTAATATTTTCTTAACGCGCTCGTCTCAGACTGATAATCGTATTTTTCGATATTTCAAAGCGAAATTTTCCGCTTTAATTCGATAGGTAAACCATTAGTCTTGGGCGCATCACTTACAGGATTCCGGCAATGCAGCTACGCAATTCATCCTCTCGCTACGGTGCTGTCAGTATCTTCCTGCATTGGGGCGTTGCCCTGGTGGTGTTTGGTCTTTTTGCGCTGGGCTTGTGGATGGTCGGGCTCGACTACTACAGCGAATGGCGCAAGGCGGCGCCGGACCTGCATAAAAGCATCGGCCTGACCCTGTTCGCGGTCATGGTGCTGCGGCTGATCTGGCGTTTTATCAGCCCGCCGCCGCCGTCACCGGCCAGCCATGGTCGACTGACCCGCCTGGGTGCCAAGTTCGGTCATGCGTTCCTCTATCTCGGCCTGTTTGCCTTGATGTTTTCCGGGTACCTGATTTCCACCGCCGAAGGTGTCGGGATTCCGGTGTTCAACCTGTTCGATGTGCCTGCCTTGATTTCCAGCATCCCCAATCAGGCGGATGTGGCCGGCAGTGTGCATTTGTTCCTGGCCTGGACCGTGGTGATCTTTGCGGTTCTCCATGGTCTGGCTGCTCTGAAACACCACTTTATCGACCGTGATGCGACGCTGACCCGCATGCTGGGTCGCAAAGCCTGATGTTCAACCTCGACTCAAAAGGAATAGAAGTATGTTGAAAAAGACTCTCGCCGCTCTGGCAATCGGTTCTGCACTGTTTGTTGCCGGTCAGGCGATGGCTGCGGATTACGTGATCGACAAGCAAGGCCAGCACGCCTTCGTCAATTTCAAGATCAGCCACCTGGGCTACAGCTACATCACCGGTACCTTCAAGGACCTGGACGGCAAATTCAGCTTTGATGCGGCCAAGCCTGAAGACAGCAAGATCGAAGTCAACGTGCGTACCGCCAGCGTGTTCACCAACAATGCCGAGCGTGACAAGCACATCTCCAGCAAGGACTTCCTGGACGTTGCCAATATTGCCGATGCCAAGTTCGTCTCCACTGCGGTCAAATCCACTGGCAAGAATGCCGATGGCAAAGACACGGCTGACGTGACGGGCGACCTGACCTTGCACGGCGTGACCAAGTCGATCGTGGTCAAGGCTACCTTCCTGGGTGAAGGCAAGGATCCATGGGGCGGCTACCGCGCTGGTTTCGAAGGTGTAGCGCACATCAAGCGTTCGGACTTCGGCAAGATGATGGATTTGGGTCCAGCGTCTGATGCGGTAGAGCTGTACATCACGTTTGAAGGTGTGAAAGCGAAGTAATGCTGAGACTGTAGGAGCAGGGCTTGCCCGCGAAGCTTTTGGCGGTTTTGAGGACGCCTTCGCTGGCAAGCCATGCTCCTACAGTACGGTGTTGATTTCAGCACTTTGCACCAGACAAAAAAACGCCCCCGGCTCTCACGAACCGGGGGCGTTTTTCATTGCGTCATCAACTCAGCGATTGCGAGTCAACAACGCCGGCTTCTCACCGCGTGGACGCCCTGGCAGTTGATCCAACTGCTCAGGAGTCGGGAAGCGATCGCTCTTCGACTCTTTATGAATGATCTTCGGCCCTGGCCCGCGCGGGTTCTGCACCGCTGGCTCTTCCCGAGGCTGATCATCCCGCGCCGGACGACGGTTACGCGACTCTTCGCGACGGGCTTGCCCATCACGCGGAGCGCCATTACGTGGACCGCTGCGCTTGGCCGGAGGAGTCCCGGTAGTCGCACCGTTGCTGCTACGCGGACCATTCTGACGACCCTGCGGCTGCCCGGTACGCGGAGCACCCGCACCCGCGGCGCCACCCTGAGCCGGAGCCCCCGGACGACGACCACGACCTTGAGCCGGCTTGGCCTGAGGCACGTAATCAACGCGATTCCCAAAGTTATCCACATCGTCATCCAGGAACTCATCCGGAGCACGATCCGCCGCCGCGCGTGGCGGCTGGCTTGGCTGACGCTGTTCGCGGGCCGGAGTCCCTTCACGGGGCTTCTGCTCGCGGGCCGGACGCTCACCGCGACCGTTGGCGGGGGCCTTTTCCTTGCCGCCCTTGTCCTTGCCTTTATCCCGACGACCGCCACCACCACCGCCGCCGTTCGGGCCATCGCCCTTCGGACCGCGTGGAGGCGTGCGTGGATTACGCACATCCGGACGCTCGCGCACTTCCGGCTTCTCGGCTTCCACGGCGCTGGAATCAAAGCCCATCAGGTCGCCGTCGGCGATTTTCTGCTTGGTCATGCGCTCGATGCTTTTCAGCAGCTTCTCTTCGTCCGGTGCGACCAGGGAAATGGCCTCGCCCGAACGACCGGCCCGGCCCGTACGGCCGATACGGTGCACGTAGTCTTCGTCGACGTTCGGCAGTTCGAAGTTGACCACATGCGGCAACTGGTCGATATCCAAACCGCGCGCGGCGATATCGGTGGCCACCAGGATGCGCACTTCACCGGCCTTGAAATCGGCCAGGGCTTTGGTGCGGGCGTTCTGGCTCTTGTTGCCGTGGATGGCGACAGCGCTCAGGCCGTGCTTGTCCAGGTACTCGGCCAGGCGGTTGGCGCCGTGCTTGGTACGGGTGAACACCAGGACCTGTTCCCAGGCGCCGGCGGTGATCAGGTGCGCCAGCAGCGAACGCTTGTGGCTGGCGGCCAGGCGGAACACGCGCTGTTCGATACGCTCGACCGTGGTGTTCGGCGGCGTGACTTCGATGCGTTCCGGGTTGTGCAGCAGCTTGCCGGCGAGGTCGGTGATGTCCTTGGAGAAGGTCGCCGAGAACAGCAGGTTCTGACGCTTGGACGGCAGGCGCGCGAGGACCTTCTTCACGTCATGGACAAAGCCCATGTCGAGCATGCGGTCGGCTTCGTCCAGCACGAGGATTTCCACGTGGGACAGGTCGACGCTGCCTTGGCCGCACAGGTCGAGCAAACGACCCGGGCAGGCAACCAGCACGTCGACGCCACGGGACATGGCCTGAACCTGTGGGTTCATGCCGACGCCGCCGAAGATGCAGGCGCTGACGAATTTCAGGTCACGGGCGTAGACCTTGAAGCTCTCGTGGACCTGGGCAGCCAGTTCACGGGTCGGGGTCAGGACCAGGACGCGGGGTTGGCGCGGGCCGTGACGCTGGGATTTGTCCGGGTGACCGTTGGGAAACAACCGTTCCAGAATCGGAAGGGCGAAGCCTCCGGTTTTACCCGTACCTGTCTGTGCCGCGACCATCAGGTCGCGACCTTGCAACACGGCGGGAATGGCCCGCTGTTGCACCGGAGTAGGCTCGGTGTAGCCGGCTGCCTCGATGGCAGCGACCAAAGCCTCGGAGAGACCGAGGGAAGCAAAGGACATGAGTAATCCTGTTCAGTTAGGGCTTGGCCCGATGGGAATCTTGCCTGGCGCGAATGGCGTTTCAGGTTCAGCAAGAGGAAAGCTGGCCGCATGTCTTGCGGCCCGGCGAGTTTTCTTGCAGACCCCTGGGGCGCATCCCGTCCGGTCCTGCTGGGCCTTGAGGCTCTACGCACTGCTCGCGCGGGCCCTTGGGCGGCGCTGGTCGCAGTGTCGGAATACCTGATGCAAGGTCGAGCGTCCGGGCGTGAGCCTGGCGGGAAGGCCGGAGTATAACAGAGCAAACGCCGCGCGCCGCTTTCCTGCTGCTCAACGGTTTGTGCTTTTGTTATCAGGGGCGGCGCAGTCCCGGGTCCGGGTGGCGTTCCGACGAAGCTCCGGCGTTCTTGAGGGCCCCTTCGCGAGCAAGCTCTGCTCCTACAAGGTCCTGCGTAGATCAAGGGACGTTTTTGGCCTTGTCGGTATAGCGGGTAACCAGCGCGGCGTAGGCCGGTTCACGCTTGAAACGCCGCAGCTCGGCGCTGAAACGCTGGACCAGCAGGTCCATCCCGGCGCTGCGGCGGATCGCCAGGTACTGGCTTTCCCGGGCAATCACCGTCAGGTACTGGTCGACCTGGTCCTGCAACTGCAGTTGTTTCAGGAGGCGCTGGCCGACCCGGCGATCGGTGATCAGCAGATCGATGCGACCGCGGACCAGTTTGCCGAAGTTGGCTTCGTGACTGGGCCCGTCTTCGCGCTTGAGGCCTGTGGTGTCCTTGAACACCGAACCGTACAGATAACCAGGCGAAGTGCCGATGGTCAGGCCCTTGAGTTCTCCCAGGGTGGTAAAGGGATGAGGGCGGGCCTTGGCGTAGAACATCACAAACTCCACTTCCGACAAGGGTTCGCTGGGGTAGAGCAGGCTGTTGTCGCGCTCGTGGTTGTGGAAGATATCCAGGGCGCCATCGGCCTGGCCCTGGTCGAGCAGCATCAGGCAGCGTTTCCAGGGCAGGAACTGCCACTCGACCTCTACGCCCAGGCGCTGGAAGACAATGGCCGTGGTTTCGTAGTCGAGCCCTTTGGCCTGGCCGTTTTCTTCGTAGGCGTAGGGGGCCCAGGGATCGGTGACAATACGCAGCTTTTCACCTTGAGCGGCAAAACTCAGGCAAGCAAAAAGCACGGCTGTCAGAAGTTGGGCAATGACGGGCATGGCTGGAGATTACGACGCTGGAGCGGCGAATAGAAGCGCTGGCGTGTTTTCTCTGGGGGGCTTGCTCGGGTAACACGGTTGCAGCCCCCGGATTTCCAGGGGCTTGCAGTTTTCAGCGCGGCAGCTTCAGGTTGTTCCAGATCGCCAGGCTCGGTTCCGCCTGGTTCAGGGTGTAAAAGTGCAGCCCTGGCGCGCCACCTTCCAGCAGGCGGTCGCACATCTGGCTGATCACTTGCTCGCCGAAGGCCTGGATGCTTTGGGTGTCGTCACCGTAGGCTTCCAGTTGCTTGCGGATCCAGCGTGGGATTTCCGCGCCGCAGGCGTCGGAGAAGCGCGCCAGCTTGCTGTAGTTGGTGATCGGCATGATGCCCGGCACGATCGGGATATTCACGCCCATCGCCCGTACGCGCTCGACGAAATAGAAGTAGCTGTCGGCGTTGAAAAAGTACTGGGTGATCGCGCTGTCGGCGCCGGCGTTGGCCTTGCGCACGAAGTTCTGCAGATCGGCTTCGAAGTTGCGCGCTTGCGGGTGCATTTCCGGGTAGGCGGCGACTTCGATATGGAAGTGGCTGCCGGTTTCTTCACGAATGAAGGCCACCAGGTCATTGGCGTGCAGCAACTCGCCGCTGGCCATGCCCATGCCGGAAGGCAGGTCACCGCGCAGGGCGACGATGCGCTGGATACCGGCGCCCTTGTATTGCTGCAGCAGGCCGCGCAGGTCGGCTTTGCTGTCGCCGACGCAGGACAGGTGCGGTGCGGCGGGAATCTTTACTTCGCTCTCGAGCTGCAGCACGGTGTTGATCGTGCGGTCGCGGGTCGAGCCACCGGCACCGTAGGTGCAGGAGAAGAAGTCGGGGTTGTAGCTGGCCAACTGACGGGCAGTGGCGAGCAGTTTTTCTTGCCCAGCATCGGTCTTGGTCGGGAAGAACTCGAAGCTGTAGCGACGATCTTGAGACATGGTCGGATCCTTGGAAACGCGAAAGCCGGATGCTGGCTCTTGTAGGAGCAAGCTTGCTCGCGATGAACGCGACGCGGAGTGTCAGTGACACCGCTATCGCGAGCAAGCTCGCTCCTACAAGGAACCAGGCGTATCAGTAGCGATAGGCGTGCGGCTTGAACGGACCTTCGACGGCCACGCCGATGTAGTCGGCCTGGGTCTTGGTCAGTTGGGTGACCACGCCGCCGAAGCCGCGGACCATTTCCAGGGCCACTTCTTCGTCGAGTTTCTTCGGCAGCACTTCCACGGTCAGGCGCTCGGCTTTCTGAGCGGCGGGCAGGTCGGCGTACTTCTGGCCGAACAGGAAGATCTGCGCCAGGACCTGGTTGGCGAACGAACCGTCCATGATGCGGCTTGGGTGACCGGTGGCGTTACCCAGGTTCACCAGACGGCCTTCGGCCAGCAGGATCAGGTAGTCGTCGTTCTGTGGATCGAAATCGCCATGGCCAGTGCGATGGACCTTGTGCACCTGTGGCTTCACTTCTTCCCATGCCCAGTTCTTGCGCATGAAAGCGGTGTCGATTTCGTTGTCGAAGTGACCGATGTTGCAGACCACGGCGCGCTTTTTCAGGGCCTTGAGCATGTTGGCATCGCAGACATTGACGTTACCGGTGGTGGTCACTATCAGGTCGATCTTGCCCAGCAGGGCAGTGTCGATGCTGGCGGCGGTGCCGTCGTTCAGGCCGTTGATGAATGGCGAAACCACTTCGAAACCGTCCATGCAGGCTTGCATGGCGCAGATCGGGTCGACTTCGGAGACCTTGACGATCATGCCTTCCTGACGCAGGGACTGGGCCGAGCCCTTGCCCACGTCACCGTAGCCGATCACCAGCGCTTGCTTGCCGGACAGCAGGTGGTCGGTGCCACGCTTGATGGCATCGTTCAGGCTGTGACGGCAGCCGTACTTGTTGTCGTTCTTGCTCTTGGTCACCGAGTCGTTGACGTTGATGGCCGGGATTTTCAGCTCGCCCTTGGCCAGCATGTCCAGCAGGCGGTGCACGCCAGTGGTGGTTTCTTCGGTCACGCCGTGGATTTTGTCCAGCATGGCCGGGTATTTCTTGTGGATGATCTCGGTCAGGTCGCCGCCGTCGTCGAGGATCATGTTGGCGTCCCAAGGCTGACCGTCCTTCAGGATGGTCTGCTCGATGCACCACTCGTACTCTTGCTCGGTTTCACCTTTCCAGGCGAACACCGGGATACCGGCAGCGGCGATGGCGGCAGCGGCCTGGTCCTGGGTCGAGAAGATGTTGCAGGACGACCAGCGTACTTCGGCACCCAGGACAACCAGGGTTTCGATCAGTACGGCGGTCTGGATGGTCATGTGGATGCAGCCGATGATCTTGGCGCCTTTGAGCGGCAGCTCACCGGCGTACTTGCGGCGCAGACCCATCAGGGCCGGCATTTCCGATTCGGCGATGATGGTTTCGCGACGGCCCCAGGCAGCCAGGGACATGTCGGCAACTTTGTAGTCGTTGAAATCTGCAGGCGTGTTGACAGCGCTCATGAAGAGCCTCCATTCGTAGTATGCGAATGGGCGCCGTTGTGCGTTTAGTGTCCGTGCAGGGAGCCCTGAACGAACAACGCCCCATCCGAGCCTGACAGGTCGAGCCTGCTGCAGCGCCCCTCGGACAGGTGGCGGGAAAACGGTATCAAGGGAAGATGACCGTTTTGAAACGACCGGCATTATAACGCGGCTTTTGCGGCTTGCCCAAGTGATTAGCGTGCAGTTTGTCGCGCCGACCCGCCCGGGGTCGACGCTGAAGGTTTCCAACTGGGGGTCAGGGCTGAAAGTCGAGCTCCAGGGGCATGGAGAAATAGCCGAGGATCGAGCAGTCGTTCCCAAGCAGGGCAAAGCGGATATCGAGGCCGGTACGACCATGGGCATTCAGGCGGCTTTCCCAGAAATAGTCATCCGCTGTTTCGGTTTCAATCTCCAGCAGGTTGTCGAAGCGCGGCCGTGCCAGGCTGACGCCGGACCGCGTGGACGCCGTCGCGGGGCTGAGGATGCTGTTGTTCAGGACCTGGAGGTCGTGCACAAAAAGCAGGTTTTCGCCGCGCAGGGCAATCGGCGCAAAGCGAATATGCAGGCTGTCCCCGGGGTGTGCCGAGAGGCTGAAGGGCTGTTCTTCCGGGCCTTGCCAGTGTTCCGGACGAGCACCCTGGATAAACAGGTGGCGGGACTGGACCGTGGTCGGCGAATCAGCCGAGGCACTGGGGCCGGGATGATTCTCGAGCAGGGTTTCGGTGTCGAGGACAAACAGCAGGTGTCTGTCGAATGCGTCTTGGGGCATGGAGGTCTCCTTCCCTGAGTCTGCCGATGCTGCGCCCTGGCCAGCTTGCCGCGGTCAGCCGTGGCAGGCCGCCAGGGATGACGCTTCGCGTTGGCCACGAAGCGTCAGCGCAACAGCCGCCTCAGTTATGGATGGTGATGAATGGATCCCAGGAGAAGTAGCCGCAAGGTTTGCAGTCGCGGTCCACGATCATGAAGTTGAAGTGGTAGGTCACACGACCGGTCTCCAGTGTCTCGGACGACCAGTAGTAATTGTCGACTTTCTGACAGGTCGGAATAACCGGGTTGCTGGTGTTGGGCTGGGCGAACGAGGCGGTTGCCTTGCGTGGCGTCGGGGTCGAGATCAGGTTGGCGCCGACGTTACCGATGAACCGGTAGAAAATCACCGATTTCTCGAAGCCCAGGGACAGGCTGGTTTCCCGCCAGCGGATCAGGTCGCCGACCTGCGCCTTGAGATCCAGTTCGCCACCGGCCTGGCCGCTGACCACGTTGTCCTGGTTGGTGATCATGTAGACGTGTTGCCAGTCGATCAACGTCGGCTGGTCGGGGTTGCGGCTGGGGTTGGGGTATTTTTTCAGGATGGTTTCAGTGTCAAAGCTGACAAGTACATCAGTAACTCTAGACATGTTTAAGCGTCCTTACTTGGTGGTAGGTCAATGGTGAGATGCTGGTCTCCCATGGCCTCGCGGAGCTTGCGCGTCCTGCGCGTTCGTCTGATGGCGCTATGTTGCCAAGTTCCGGTTGGCTGAATGCTGGGTCCGTTCCAGCAGGTCACGGACGGAGAATAGCCAAGGGAAAAGAGCTGTCAAACAGCCTTGTGGCTATTGGGTCATTTTTCGACTGGTGGTCACGGGTGGTTGGAGTCGGTGGGCAAGCGTTCTAACATGAGGGCTCAGGCCTGTCGGATATTTTCATCCGGCGGCAAGACGGTCAGGAGAATGCATGAATTTCCACACCCGCAAATGGGTCAAACCCGAAGACCTCAATCCCAATGGCACGCTGTTCGGCGGCAGCCTGCTGCGCTGGATCGACGAGGAAGCGGCGATCTACGCCATCGTCCAGCTGGGCAATCAGCGCGTGGTAACCAAGTACATCTCGGAAATCAACTTTGTCAGCGCCTCGCGCCAGGGCGACATCATCGAGCTGGGCATCACCGCCACCGAGTTCGGTCGCACATCCATTACCCTGACCTGCGAAGTGCGCAACAAGATCACCCGCAAAAGCATCCTGACGGTGGAAAAGATGGTCTTCGTCAACCTCGGCGAGGATGGCCTGCCGTCACCCCACGGGCGCACCGAGATCCGCTACGTGAAGGATCAGTTCAAGGAAGACGAGTCGGCCCAGGCGTGATCGGTTGGGTTGTGGCATAAGGCTATTTGTTGCTGTTATTTTGTAATAAATTATCGTTTTGCGATAATTTTACCTCATGTTAGTTTCTTTGCCGGGTCATCCGGCCAAAGAACTGACAGGAGTATTCAATGAACGATGATCGTTTGATCAGGCACAGTCGCTGGTTGGCGAATGCCACCTTGGTTTTGCTGGTGAGCATGTTGCTGTTGAACGTGGCTTGCTGGCTTTTCCCGGTGCTTGTCGAGCATGGGCTGGACTTCAACCTGACCTCCCTGGTCAGGGATCTTGAAGTCGACATCGCCGCAATGCCCTGGTGGTAGGTGGCTGGCGGCATGTTGCTGAGCAGCATTCCGTTGCTGGTCCTGACGCGTGGGTTGGAAGCGTTGCGTGCTTTATTCCAGACCTATGCGCAGGGTGAGTATTTTTCCCGGGAAACGGCCAGCCTGCTGGGCGCGGTAGGCAAGAGTGTCGGTCTCTGGGTGCTTTGCAGTGTGCTGCTGTATCCGCTGATGAGCGTGTGGATAACCCTGTTGCGGCCACCGGGAGAGCGCCTGCTGAGTCTCGGTTTCAGCCCCGCTCAACTGGTGGCCTTGTTTCTGGCCGCCGCAGTCATGCTGGTGGCCCGGATCATGGGCAATGCCTGCCGGATGGCCCGTGAAAACCAACAATTCATTTAGTGGGACGTATTGATGTCGATTGAAATAACGCTGGATGTGATGCTGGCCATGCGCAAGGTCAAGTCCAAGGACCTGGCGGCGCAGATCGGCATTACCGAACAGAACCTTTCGTTGTTGAAGCAGGGCAAGGTCAAGGGTTTTCGCCTGGCGACCCTTGAAGCCATTTGCCAGGCGCTCGATTGCCAGCCCGGCGATCTGCTGAAATATCGACCCGTCGTAACAGGCGCTGACGCTTAAGCCGAGGTATTGACCAAGGACTGAGTACGGCGTTGCAGGAAGATAAAGAACAGCGCCGCCAGCAGCGTGACGCAGCCGCTCAATGCCCCGGTCCAGGGCAGGTCAGCCAGGTCGATGCCGCTGCCCACCACCAGTCCGCCGATCCAGGCGCCGGTGGCGTTGCCCAGGTTGAAGGCGCTCTGGTTCAGGGTCGAACCCAGGTTCGGCGCTTCATGGGCCTGGTCGATGATCAGCAGTTGCAGGATCGGACACAGGGCAAAGGCAAAGATCCCCCACAGCACCAGGGTGATCGCCGCCGGGATGACCGAGCGGCTGGTCTGGCTGAACGCCGCCAGCACCAGCACCACCGCCAGGGCCATGCCCACCAGCGAGGGCAGCAGGCGGCTGTCGGCCAGGCGCCCTCCGAGCATGCTGCCCGCCGTCAGGCCGACGCCGAACAACAGCAGCATGATCGTGACCCCGTGGGGGCTGACACCGGTGACGTCCTGCAGGATCGGTGCGATATAGGTGAAGACACTGAACAGGCTGGTCGAGGCCAGCACACTCATGCCCAGGGCCATCAGCACATTGGTCTTGCCCAGTACGCGGAACTCGCTGGCCAGGTTGGCCTTGTCCATGGCGATATGCTTCGGCAGCCAGACCCACTGCGCAATGGCCGCGATCACGCCAATCACCGACACCGCCCAGAAGGTCGAGCGCCAGCCGGCGTATTGCCCGAGGGCAGTGCCCAGCGGTACGCCGAGCACATTGGCCAGGGTCAGGCCGGTGAACATCATCGCAATGGCCTGGGCCCGTTTATTGGGCGCGACCAAACCAGCGGCCACCACCGAGCCGATGCCGAAGAAGGCGCCATGGCACAAGGCCGTGACCACGCGTGCGGCCATCAGGGTGGTGTAGTTCGGCGCCAGGGCGCAGAGCATATTGCCGAGAATGAACATCAGGGTCATGCCCAGCAGCGTGGCCTTGCGCGGCATGTTCGCGGTGCCGATGGCCAGGACCGGCGCGCCGAAGACCACGCCCAGGGCATAGCCGGTGATCAGCAGGCCGGCGCTGGGAATGCTGACGCCAAGGTCGCGGGCGACATCGGGCAGCAGGCCCATGATGACGAATTCGGTAGTGCCGATGCCGAAGGCGGCAACGGCGAGGGCAAGCAAGGCAAGTGGCATGCGGGTGATCTCCTGGGCAGCGGGGCCGGGCGTACGCATGCCACTGGCCCGATCGCGTGCGATCGGGCAGAAGCGGAATTTATTGGAATAGGTCTATGCGCATGAAGTGCGGCGTGGTGCGGTCAGTATAAACAGCCGCACAGCGTTGGCGAATCGGTTTCTGCGGATTGTCCGGTTATGCGCTAGTGTTGTCGGCGACGCCTCTGGGCACTCTTCAAGGACCCTGTTATGACCGCTGCTTTCTGGTGTGTATTGATCGCGTTTTGCCTGCCTTACCTGTGTATCGGTATCGCCAAGTTCAGTGGCGGCAAGTTCGGTCCGCGCCAGAACCATGATCCGCGGGCCTTTCTCGCCGGTCTTGAAGGCTTCGCCAAACGGGCCCATTCGGCGCATTTGAACAGCTTCGAGGTGAACCCGGCCTTTGCGGCGGCGGTGATCATTGCTCATTTCGTCGGCACGGCGTCACTGGTGACCATCAATGTGCTGGCGGTGCTGTTTATCACCAGCCGCCTGCTCTACATCATCTGCTACCTGGCGGACTGGGCGATGCTGCGCTCGCTGGTGTGGTTTGTCGGGATGGCCTTGATTGCGGCGTTCTTTTTCGTGTCAATCTGAGGGGGCGTTTCAGTCATTGGATTGTGCAGCGTCTGTACGGGCCTCTTCGCGGGCAAGCCCTGCTCCTACAGATTGATGTCGTTCGCTAACTTTGTGTACGACACAACCCTGTAGGAGCAGGGCTTGCCCGCGAAGAGGCCCGTACAGGCTACGCACTAATCAGCTACCGACATCCGCTGCCTTGGGCAACGCCACGCCCTTGGGCCACAACATCCAGATATTGCCTTTCTGCTTCATATCCCCGGCCAGTTGCCCCGCCGCATCACCGGTGCCCCAGAACAGATCGGCGCGGACCTCGCCGGCAATCGCGCCGCCGGTATCCTGGGCCGCCACCGGACGCACCAGGGCGCTGCCGTCCGGCTTGGTGGTCGACAACCACAACAAGCTGCCCAACGGAATCACCTTGCGATCCACCGCCACGCTATAGCCGGCGGTCAGCGGCACGTTCAGCGAACCGCGCGGCCCTTCGTTGCTGTCCGGGTTGCGGGCGAAGAACACATAGCTGGGATTGCTGCCGAGCAA
The DNA here is from genome assembly GCF_023242495.1 of Pseudomonas sp. MWU13-2862. Taxonomy (NCBI): domain Bacteria; kingdom Pseudomonadati; phylum Pseudomonadota; class Gammaproteobacteria; order Pseudomonadales; family Pseudomonadaceae; genus Pseudomonas; species Pseudomonas sp. MWU13-2862. The sequence continues at coordinate 106,575 of NZ_JALMEZ010000019.1, forward strand.
TTGCGGGATACGCGTCGGATGGGCCTTGGCCCAGGCGCTGATGGCGCCCATGGTGACGTCTTCCTTCTTCAACTCGCCCTGTTCCACCAGCCAGCGGCCGATGGCGCGATAGGGGTAGCCGTTCTGGTCGGCGTAACCGATCCGCAACTGCTGACCGTTGTCCAGGCGAATCCGGCCCGAGCCCTGGATCTGCAGGAATTGCAGGTCCATCGGGTCGGTCAGCCAGGCCAGTACCGGGGCCTTGACGCCCTGGGTGGCGATCAGCGCCGCATCGTCATAGGGTTTCACCACCCGACCTTCCAGCCGTCCGCGCAGGCGTTTGCCCTTGAGCTCGGGGTAGAGACTGTCGAGCTGCACGATGATCAGGTCGTCCGGTACGCCATACACCGGCACCGTGGCCTTGGCGGTCTGGGTCAGGCTGCCGGGGTAGACGGGCTCGTAGTAGCCGGTGATCAGGCCGTCGGCACTGTTCTGCGCGGAGCGCAGGCTGTAGACCTCGAGGTTCTGCTGGAGAAAATCGCGAATGGCTGCCGGGGTGTTGGCCACGGAGGCGGCCGCGAGACAGGTCGGCCCCCAGTTGGCGTCGGCCTTGAGCCGGGCACAGGCACTACGCCACGAGGTGAAACCCGCTTGCAGGTCGGCGTCGGACACGGTCGGCAGCGCTTGCCAGTCGGCCTTGAGGTAGGTGTCCACCGGGGCTGGAGGTGTTGGAGGTTGCTTGGGTTTGCAGCCAGCGAGCAGGGCGAGTACGCAAAGGCTTGCGGCCAGTCGTTTGAAAGAGGTGTTCATACAGCGGTGAATTCCTTGGGTAATGGCCTGTTCAGACTTTGTTCAGTAAATCCACTGATTTAGTGTGGTTAAGAAAGGTTCGGGCTCTTGGTCTTTGGCGATCAGGCGAGGATACTGGCCGCCGTTTCCCGTGACCTGAAGCCATCATGACTCTTAAAAGACTTTCTGTTGTATTGCTGGCCTGCCTGACCCTCGGTGCGTGCGGCGGTGTCGACCCGAATTCTCCTTTGGGCCAGCGCAAGGCCATTTTCAAGCAGATGCTCAAGACCAGCGAAGACCTGGGCGGCATGCTGCGCGGTCGCATTCCTTTTGACGGGCCGCGTTTCGTCGAAGGCGCGAACCAGCTCGATAGCCTGTCCCGCGAGCCGTGGAAACACTTCCCGCAAGTCAAGGAAGCGGAGCATACCAGCGCCCGGGACGCGGTCTGGCAGAAGCAGGCGCATTTCCAGGAGTTGGCGCGCTCGCTGGAAGCGGCGACCGGGGAGCTGCGGGTTGCCAGTCAGGTCCAGCCTTACAAGGCCAGTACCCTGAAGCCGGCGGTCGAGAAGGTCGAGGATGCCTGCGATGCCTGTCATAAGGAGTTTCGCGATCATTGAGGTGGACGGACGATAAAGGGCAACAGCGCCTACACGGGTGTGCGGTGTTTTCAGGGGGCCGGTGGCCTACTTGTCCAGCTCATCCAGCGCGTTCTGCAAGTCCTTGCGCGACTCGGCGAGCTTTTCCTTTCGCTTGTTGATCTTGTCCGGATCACCCTTTTTCATCGCCTTGTCGAGGTCGGCCTGACGGCGGCTGACTTCGTGCTTGGCATCGAGCACCTTGTTTTCCCGCTCTCTTTTCAGCGAGGCATCGGTGCAATGGGTGGTCACTTCGTCCAGTGCCTTTTCCAGGCCGGTCTGTTGCTCGCTGTTGCCCTGGGCCTTGGCGATGTCGAGTTGGTTGCTGATGGCCTGGCGCTTGGCCGCGCAACCGGTCAGTTCGGTGGGTTCTTCAGCAGCCAGCAAGGGGGCGGCGAGGACGCTGCACAAGGTAAAAATCGCCAGCGGTGGAAAAAATTGCATAAACACTCCGGACTGAAACACTGATTGAAAAACAGTCACTCTGAAAATAGATGGCCGTGTTGTCTGTATGAATAATCTGAAATAGACAGGGGTTGTCTCCTTAAAATCCCGCGATACCGGCATTACGCAAAGATTCGGCCAGGGCCTGCACTTCCCGGTCGCGGAAAAAAGCGCTCAGTTGCAGGGCCCGCCCCGCGCCGACGCCGGGTATGGCCTGCCACGCCTCGGTCGTACGACCTGCCAATACCGGCCAGGACTCGTCCAGCGGTGCCGTTGCACTGGGAGGCAGCCCCAGCGCCTTGAGCCAGCGCTCGAACGGTCGTTGTCGGGCCAGTTGCACGGTTTCCAGCCATCGCGCACGGCTGCGCGGGCCGAAGCCGGCAATGGTAGCAAGCTCTTCCTCCTCCAGGGTCAACCAATCGAGCAGTCGATGGATGTGCCCGCTCGCCAGCAGCTTTTCCCAGGTGCCGCCGCCCAGGTGCGGCAGGTCCAGCCCCTGTTTGCCGCTCAGCCAGCGCAGGCGGGCAAGAAACTGGCTTTCGCATCCCGGGCCATATTGCCAGCAGCTCAGGGCATGGAAGTGCCGAGGGTCGGGGACGGACAGCGGTTCACGTTCGCGGCTGCGCCAGACCACGCTGTCCAGGCGCGGGATGGTCAGGCCGGCGAGGCTGATCGCCACCTGGTCGCCGGGGTGGATATCCAGGGCCTGCCAGCGTGGCAGCGAACCGAGGCTGACCCGCTTGATCTGCCGGTCATCGAGTAGCACCGGCGTCAGCTCCAGCATGGGGGTAATCCGCCCGGTCCGGCCGATGTTGAAACTGACTTTGCGCACATGGGCCAAGGCCTGGGCGTGGGGGTATTTCCAGGCCACGCTCCAGTAGGGGGGTTGGGCTTGCCAGTTTTTTGCGGCGAGGCGTCGACTCTGGCGCAGAACCACTCCGTCGCTGGCGAACGGTAATGGCTGGTGGTACCAGTGATTGCGCCAGTGTTCGGCTTCCGTGAAGTCTGCGATGGGCTGGCTGTAGGTCTTGCTGTCCGGGAAGCCCAGTGCCTGCAATCCGTCCAACCGTTCCTCTTGTGTCGCCGGCCCTTCCGGCCAGTCCCAGACAAACAGGCCGATGCCCGCCGCCTCCGTGCTGCCGAGCTGGTGCCGGGCCATCAAACCGGCCACGGTGCCACGGGCATTCAAGCTACCTTGGTGGGCCTGCACATGATTCGGTAAACGCCAGTACAACTCGCCCTGCAGCACCAGGTCGCGAGCCTCCGGCAAAGTGCCGGGGATTGCCGGAATCTTGCGGGCCGAGGCGGTCCAGTCCTGCCCGCTCAACCCGTTGCCGCGACTGATGACCTGGTGCAGCCGGCCCTGGCGATACACCAGAGTCACCGCCACGCCATCGGCCTTGGGCTGAATCCACAGGCCTTCGCGGCCTTTTATCCAGGCCCGGACGGCTTCGGCGTCCGGCAGTTTGTCGAGGCCGGTATGGGCGGTTGGATGAAGGGCGGGGCCGCCCGCGCCCGCCGGGGTGTCCGGCTTGGCGGAGGGCAGCCGGAAACAGCCGCGCCACTGTTCAAGTCGCTGCCGGGATTGGTCGTAGAGTTCGTCGGCCACCGGCGAGCGACCTTGTTGATGGTAGCTGTGGTCCCATTCAGCCAACTGGGTTTGCAGGGCGTCGACTTCTCGCCGGGCGCGTTCCCCTTGCCAGTCCGGGCAAACGTCGGCCTGGGCCGCGAGGTAAAAGACCAACAACAGAAAACCACTGAAGAAGCGCATCGTGAGCATCCTTGCTCGGACTAAAACCCAAGCCTAGATCACCCCGCGCATAAAAAAGCCCCGCGCGAGGCGGGGCTTTTTTACTGCGTGTGTCGGCTTACTTGAGCAGACCGCCCAGTGCCTTCATGCCAGTATCCATGGCCTGGGCCTTGGGGTCCTGGGCGGCAACGGGAGCCGCTGCTGGTTGTGGCGCCGTGGCCGCCTGGCCGTTGAGCTTGGTGCAGCCCTTGGACGCCTGGTCCATGGCCATTTGCAGGCCGCTGACCTTCAGGTCGTCGCCCTTGGCCTTGGCGCTATCGATCTTCGCCTGCAGGTCCTGGATCTGCTTGTTGCAAGGGCCTGCGCCGGCGGCGGTAGTGGCCGGCGGCGTTGCGGCGGTACCGCCCAGCTGCGATGTCAGGCCACCGGCCAGGGTGCTCAGATCGGCGGCCTGGGCGGACAGGGAAAACAGGCCGAGCAGGATGGCGGCGGGGGCGAGTGCGGAGAGACGCATGGCAAACCTCAATGTTCGATTGACGGCGCTAAAGGGAGTCTCGAACGGGCGCCGTGCAATATCCAAGTGGGAAGAGGGTTCGAGAGGGGGCGGGATTTTAGGGAGGCATGCGTCGACGCGCAAGTTTCGACGGGCATGAAAAAGCCCCCCATGGCCGGCCATGGAGGGCTTTTGTGACGCAGGCTACATTACAGGCCGGCAGCCGCTCGCAGCGCGTCTACGCGGTCGGTCTTTTCCCAGGTGAAGGTGGTGAAGGTGTCGTCGCCGACGGTCTTCTGCTCCGGGGTGCGACCGAAGTGGCCGTAGGCCGCGGTTTCCTGGTACATCGGGTGCAGCAGGTCGAGCATGGTGGTGATGGCGTATGGGCGCAGGTCGAAGATTTCGCGAACCAGCTTGATGATCTTGTCATCGCCGATTTTGCCGGTGCCGAAGGTGTTCAACGAGATCGAGGTCGGTTGCGCGACGCCGATGGCGTAGGACACCTGGATTTCGCAGCGATCGGCCAGGCCGGCGGCGACGATGTTCTTGGCCACGTAACGACCGGCGTAGGCGGCGGAACGGTCAACCTTGGATGGATCCTTGCCGGAGAACGCACCACCGCCGTGACGGGCCATGCCGCCGTAGCTGTCGACGATGATCTTGCGACCGGTCAGGCCGCAGTCGCCCACCGGGCCACCGATGATGAAGTTACCGGTCGGGTTGATGTGGAACTGGGTGTCCTTGGTCAGCAGTTCGGCAGGCAGCACGTGCTTGACGATCAGCTCCATCACGCCTTCGCGCAGGTCTTTGTAGGAGACGTCCGGGTTGTGCTGGGTCGACAGCACGATGGCGTCGATACCGACCACCTTGCCACCTTCGTAACGGCACGTCACTTGCGACTTGGCGTCCGGGCGCAGCCAAGGCAGCAGGCCTGATTTACGGGCTTCGGCCTGGCGCTTGACCAATTGGTGGGAGAAGGCGATCGGCGCGGGCATCAGCTCCGAAGTTTCGTTGCTGGCGTAGCCGAACATCAGGCCCTGGTCGCCGGCACCCTGGTCTTCCGGCTTGCTGCGGTCAACGCCCTGGGCGATGTCCACGGACTGCTTGCCGATGATGTTCATCACGCCGCAGGTGGCGCCGTCGAAGCCGACGTCGGAGCTGTTGTAGCCGATGTCGAGGATCACGTTACGGACGATGTCTTCGAGGTCGACCCAGGCCGAAGTGGTCACTTCGCCGGCGATGATCGCCACACCGGTTTTCACCAGGGTTTCGCATGCGACACGGGCGAATTTGTCTTCAGCAATGATGGCGTCCAGCACCGCATCGGAGATCTGGTCGGCGATTTTGTCCGGATGCCCTTCGGACACGGACTCGGAGGTGAAAACGGAATATTCGCTCATATCGATGGTTTTCCTGAGTTACCGATGGTGAGGGTGCCAGCCGGTCGCTGAAAATGGCGAACCTGAATCTGGAAACCATTACGTAAGCCTACATAGAGGCTGTCCTCGGGCACGAGCCCCGCAGCGATGGCCCAACGGGCCAGATCGTCCTGTTCGAACCCCAACCAGAGATCACCGCAGGCCTCCCTGGCCCAGCTCTGGTTGTGGCTACACAATTCTGTCACTAACAAACTACCGCCAGGTTGCAGCAGGCCGGCCATCTGCTTGAGGGCCTCGGCCGGCGCGGCGAAGTGGTGCAACACCATGTTCAGCACCACGCAATCGGCCTGCAACCGGATGTCTTGCAGGGCATCGGCCAGATGCAGGCTGACATTAGCCAGGGCTTCACGTTCACACAGTTGGCGGGCCAGTTCGAGCATCGCCGGGCTGTTGTCCAGCGCCGTGACCTGCTGGAAGCGCCGCGCCAGTTCCGGCAGGAAAGCGCCGTCGCCGGGGCCGACTTCCAGGGCCGTGGCCTGGGGGCCGAAGCTCAGCTTGTCGAGCAGCGCCAGCACGCTTTCGCGGTACTGCGGCAGGCCGGCGATCAAGTCTTGCTGGGCGCGGAATTTCTCCGCCACCCGGGCGAAAAAGTCCTGGCTGGCGGCGGCGCGCTGGCCGTGGACCAGGCCGATGCGGGCTTGTACGTCGTCGGGCAAGTCGAGCGCGTCGACTTCCTCCAGCAGCGCCGCATGCAGCTTGCCACCCAGACGTTCGGTGTGGGGCAGGGCGCGGCGGTAGAAAATCGCATTGCCTTCACGACGGGTCGCCACCAGGTCGGCCTGGGCCAGTACCTTCAGGTGATGACTCATGCCGGATTGGCCGATGCCGAAGATCTGCGCCAGCTCCAGCACGCCGAACGAATCGTTGGCCAAGGCCCGCAGGACGTTCAGGCGCAACGGATCGCCGCCGGCCTTGCACAGGGCGGACAGGTCGTCGCTGGCGTCATGACGAATCGCGGACACAGGTAAATTCATAAGGCCAGCAGTCTAGTGACCCCTCGGTCGCCTAGCAAGATCAATATCAAAAAGTTTTGATATTGGGTGATGGATGGCACTTTCAGGCCTTCGTGGCCCTCTACAGACCGACAGCGGAAAGGTTTCACCGAAGGAATGCGCAACTATCCGCAGGAAAAACGCCCCGCAGTGACTATCTGTCATTGCCCCTTGGCGGTCCCTGAGGGAAAATGCTCGCCTTTTTTCCGTTTCGTTTTATTCACTTTCAATTTCAGCATTCCCAGGAGATCAGCGATGCCCAGCCGTCGTGAGCGTGCCAACGCCATTCGTGCCCTCAGCATGGATGCCGTGCAAAAAGCCAACAGCGGCCATCCCGGTGCCCCCATGGGTATGGCGGATATTGCCGAAGTACTGTGGCGTGATTACCTGAAGCACAACCCGAGCAACCCGTCGTTCGCCGACCGTGACCGCTTCGTGCTGTCCAACGGCCATGGCTCGATGCTGATCTACTCGTTGCTGCACCTGACCGGCTACGACCTGTCGATCGACGACCTGAAGAACTTCCGCCAACTGCACAGCCGCACCCCGGGTCACCCGGAATACGGCTACACCCCGGGAGTGGAAACCACCACCGGTCCGCTCGGCCAAGGCCTGGCCAACGCCGTGGGCTTCGCCCTGGCGGAAAAAGTCCTGGCGGCGCAGTTCAACCGTCCCGGCCACAACATCGTCGACCACCACACCTATGTGTTCCTCGGTGATGGCTGCATGATGGAAGGCATTTCCCACGAAGTCGCTTCCCTGGCCGGTACCCTGGACCTGGGCAAGCTGATCGCCTTCTATGACGACAACGGCATCTCCATCGACGGCGAAGTCGAAGGCTGGTTCACCGACGACACCCCGAAGCGTTTCGAAGCCTACAACTGGCAGGTGATCCGCAACGTCGACGGCCACGATCCGGAAGAGATCAAGACCGCCATCGAGACCGCGCGCAAAAGCGACCGTCCGACCCTGATCTGCTGCAAGACCACCATCGGCTTCGGTTCGCCGAACAAGCAAGGCAAGGAAGACTGCCACGGCGCCCCACTGGGTGACGCGGAAATCGCCCTGACCCGCGCGGCGCTGAAGTGGAACCACGGCCCGTTCGAAATCCCGGCCGACATCTATGCCGAGTGGGACGCCAAGGAAGCCGGCCGCGCTGTCGAAGCCGAGTGGGATCAGCGTTTCGCGGCCTACTCCGCGGCTTTCCCGGTCGAAGCCAATGAACTGGTCCGTCGCCTGAGCGGCGAGTTGCCGGCTGACTTCTCCGAAAAAGCCTCGGCCTATATCGCCGAAGTCGCGGCCAAGGGCGAAACCATCGCCAGCCGTAAAGCCAGCCAGAACACCCTGAACGCTTTCGGCCCGTTGCTGCCTGAGTTGCTGGGCGGTTCGGCCGACCTGGCCGGTTCCAACCTGACCCTGTGGAAAGGTTGCAAGGGCGTCAGCGCTGAAGATGCCAGCGGCAACTACATGTACTACGGCGTGCGTGAATTCGGCATGACCGCGATCATGAACGGCGTGACCCTGCACGGCGGCCTGCTGCCTTACGGCGCGACCTTCCTGATGTTCATGGAATACGCCCGCAACGCCGTGCGCATGTCGGCGCTGATGAAGAAGCGCGTGATCCATGTCTACACCCACGACTCCATCGGTCTGGGCGAAGACGGTCCGACCCACCAGCCGATCGAGCAACTGGCGAGCCTGCGTTGCACGCCGAACCTCGACACCTGGCGTCCGGCCGACGCGGTGGAATCCGCCGTGGCCTGGAAAAACGCCCTGGAGCGCAAGGACGGCCCTTCGGCGCTGATCTTCTCCCGGCAGAACCTGCAGCACCAGACTCGCGATGCCGTGCAGATCGACAACATCAGCCGTGGTGGTTATGTGTTGAAGGATTGTGCGGGCGAGCCTGAGCTGATCCTGATCGCGACCGGTTCGGAAGTGGGCCTGGCGGTGCAGGCGTTCGACAAGCTGACCGAGCAGGGCCGCAAGGTTCGTGTGGTGTCGATGCCGTGCACCAGCATTTTCGATGCCCAGGATGCCAGCTACAAGCAGGAGGTGCTGCCGCTGCAGATCGGTGCGCGTATCGCCATCGAAGCCGCCCATGCCGACTACTGGTACAAGTACGTGGGCCTGGAAGGTCGTGTGATCGGCATGACCACCTACGGTGAGTCGGCACCTGCGCCAGCCTTGTTCGAAGAGTTCGGCTTCACCCTGGAAAATATCCTGGGTCAGGCTGAAGAACTGCTGGAAGACTAAGTTCGAGAGTGGGGTTGTCTGCTCCGGCCTCTTCGCGGGCAAGCCCTGCTCCTACAGTTCGCCGTCGAACACAACATCTGTGTACGACACAACACTGTAGGAGCAGGGCTTGCCCGCGAAAGCGTCCTCACAGACACCGCCTCACCCTCTGACTCACAGGCAAGCCCGTTCCCACAAAACCCCTGCTTCGGCACGGGCTGCTTGATATTCAAGCCTCGGCGAGATCCCCATGCCCCAACCGCGTCCTTACAGAGTTGCACTCAACGGCTATGGCCGTATCGGTCGTTGTGTCCTGCGTGCGCTGTTCGAGCGAGGGGATCGGGCCGGTTTTGAAATCGTTGCCCTCAACGATCTGGCCGACATGGCCAGTCTCGAATACCTGACACGTTTCGACTCCACCCACGGCCGCTTTCCTGGCGAAGTGCGGGTCGAGGACGATTGTCTGCATATCAATGGTCACTGCGTGAAAGTTTTCCGCTGTGCCACCCCCGAACACATCGACTGGGCCGCGCTCGACGTCGACCTGGTGCTGGAATGCTCCGGCGCCTACCACACCCGCGAGGACGGCGAGCGCTTCCTCGCCGCCGGCGCCCCCCGGGTGTTGTTCTCCCAGCCGATGGCCAGCGAGACCGATGTCGACGCCACCATCGTCTACGGCGTCAACCAGGACTGCCTGACCGGCGGCGAGCGTCTGGTCTCCAACGCCTCCTGCACCACCAACTGCGGCGTGCCGCTGCTGCGCCTGCTGGACCAGGCCATCGGCCTGGAATACGTGTCCATCACCACCATTCACTCGGCGATGAACGACCAGCCGGTGATCGACGCCTACCACGCCGAAGACCTGCGCCGGACGCGCTCGGCGTTCCAGTCGGTGATCCCGGTGTCCACCGGTCTGGCGCGAGGCATCGAACGCCTGCTGCCGGAACTTGCCGGGCGAATCCAGGCCAAAGCCGTACGGGTGCCGACGGTGAACGTGTCCTGCCTCGACATCACGATGCAGACCGTCAGCGACACCGATGCCGTGGAGGTCAACCGGATCCTGCGCGAGGCCGCCACCAGCGGCCCGCTCAAGGGGCTTCTGGCCTATACCGAGCTGCCCCACGCCAGCTGTGATTTCAACCATGACCCTCATTCGGCGATTGTCGATGCGAGTCAGACCCGCGTTTCCGGCCCGAGGCTGGTCAACGTGCTGGCCTGGTTCGACAACGAATGGGGTTTTGCCAACCGAATGATCGACGTTGCAGAACATTACCTGCACGTTGTCCACAAACAACCGTAAACCAGAGATTGCGACCATGACCGTGTTGAAGATGACCGACCTCGATCTGCAAGGTAAGCGCGTACTGATCCGCGAAGACCTCAACGTCCCCGTCAAGGACGGTGTTGTCACCAGCGATGCGCGTATCCTGGCTTCGCTGCCGACCATCAAGCTGGCCCTGGAAAAAGGCGCGGCGGTCATGATCTGCTCGCACCTGGGCCGTCCGACCGAAGGCGAGTTCTCGGCCGAGAACAGCCTCAAGCCGGTCGCCGACTACCTGAGCAAGGCCCTGGGCCGTGATGTGCCGCTGCTGGCCGATTACCTGAACGGTGTCGAGATCAAGGCCGGCGATATCGTGCTGTTCGAAAACGTGCGCTTCAACAAGGGCGAGAAAAAGAACAGCGACGAGTTGGCCAAGCAATACGCCGCCCTGTGCGACGTGTTTGTGATGGACGCCTTTGGCACCGCGCACCGCGCCGAGGGTTCGACCCACGGCGTGGCCAAGTTCGCCAAGGTGGCCGCTGCTGGTCCGCTGCTGGCCGCCGAACTGGATGCACTGGGCAAGGCCCTGGGCGCCCCGGCCCAGCCGATGGCTGCCATCGTCGCCGGTTCCAAGGTCTCGACCAAACTCGACGTGCTCAACAGCCTGAGCCAGATCTGTAACCAGCTGATTGTCGGTGGCGGCATCGCCAACACTTTCCTGGCCGCAGCCGGTCATCCAGTGGGCAAGTCCCTCTACGAGCCGGACCTGCTCGACACCGCCCGCGCCATCGCCGCCAAGGTCAGCGTGCCGCTGCCGGTGGACGTGGTCGTGGCCAAGGAGTTCGCCGAGAGCGCCGTGGCGACCGTGAAACTGATCGCCGACGTGGCTGCTGACGACATGATCCTGGATATCGGCCCGCAAACCGCCGCGCACTTCGCCGAACTGCTGAAGTCGTCGAAGACCATCCTCTGGAACGGTCCGGTCGGTGTGTTCGAATTCGACCAGTTCGGCAACGGCACCAAGGTCCTGGCCCAGGCCATCGCCGACAGCTCGGCGTTTTCCATTGCCGGTGGTGGCGACACCCTGGCGGCCATCGACAAATACGGTGTTGCCAAGGATATCTCCTACATCTCCACTGGTGGTGGTGCGTTCCTCGAGTTCGTCGAGGGCAAGGTACTGCCGGCCGTGGAAGTGCTGGAAGCGCGCGCCAAGGCCTGAGTCCCGAATACGACGCATCGTCCGGGACCCGGGAACGGGGTTGTCCCTGACGGGTCAGATTCACTACGTGCAGTGCTGGCGGCCAGGGGTCGCCAGTCGAGGAACCGGCATGAAAGGCTTTATCGCCCTTGTTTCACTGGCAGCACTGAGTGGTTGCGCGGCTTTCAATGCCACCTTCAACCAGGCGTCGGCTCCGGCGGACAACTGGACGCACTGGACCTGTGACAGCCACGCCGAAGTGCTCTGGCGTTATGTCGACACGACGCAGCAGGCGGTGGATGTGCGCTTGGCCAGCGGTGACCAGGTGTACCGTCTCAAACCCGAGATCGGTGCCGTCGACAGCGGTGTGCTTTACAGCGATAACGTTTTGGCGTTTCACAAAAAAGGTGAGGAAGGCCTGGTTTACTGGGTTGCCACCAACGATTTGATCGGCCGGGCCTGCAAGGCGCAATAACGGCCGAGCGCGGTCCCCTGTAGGAGCGAGCTTGCTCGCGATGGACGTTAACGATAACTCGGGGTACCTGATACCCCGCGGTGCCTGAACCACCATCGCGAGCAAGCTCGCTCCTACAAGGGGCCGGCGTTTGACACTGAATCCGCAGGCCGGGCTGACCCCTGATCTGCAATGACTTGAATAGCAGCCGCCGCTCCGGCAGGCTTGCACGATTAACGACCCTCGACCGGGAGAGACACACACAATGGCACTTATCAGCATGCGCCAGATGTTGGACCACGCAGCCGAATACGGCTACGGCGTTCCAGCCTTCAACGTCAACAACCTTGAGCAGATGCGCGCCATCATGGAAGCCGCTGACAAGACTGACTCCCCGGTGATCGTCCAGGCTTCGGCCGGTGCCCGCAAATACGCCGGTGCCCCGTTCCTGCGTCACCTGATCCTGGCCGCCATCGAAGAATTCCCGCATATCCCGGTGTGCATGCACCAGGACCACGGCACCAGCCCGGACGTCTGCCAGCGTTCCATCCAGCTGGGCTTCAGCTCGGTGATGATGGACGGTTCCCTGGGTGAAGACGGCAAGACCCCGACCGACTACGACTACAACGTCCGCGTAACCCAGCAGACCGTGGCCATGGCCCACGCCTGTGGTGTTTCGGTTGAGGGCGAGCTGGGTTGCCTGGGTTCGCTGGAAACCGGCATGGCCGGTGAAGAAGACGGCATCGGCGCCGAAGGCGTGCTTGATCACAGCCAGATGCTGACCGACCCGGAAGAAGCCGCGGACTTCGTCAAGAAGACCCAGGTCGACGCCCTGGCGATCGCCATCGGCACCAGCCACGGCGCCTACAAGTTCACCAAGCCGCCTACCGGCGACGTGCTGGCGATCGACCGCATCAAGGAAATCCACAAGCGCATCCCCAACACCCACCTGGTGATGCACGGTTCCTCTTCGGTGCCGCAAGAGTGGCTGGCGATCATCAACCAGTACGGTGGCGACATCAAGGAAACCTACGGCGTACCGGTTGAAGAAATCGTCGAGGGTATCAAGCACGGCGTGCGCAAGGTCAATATCGACACCGACTTGCGCCTGGCGTCCACCGGTGCGATGCGTCGCCTGATGGCCACCAACCCGAGCGAGTTCGACCCGCGCAAATTCTTCGGTGCCACCGTGACCGCCATGCGTGACGTGTGTATCGCCCGTTACGAAGCCTTTGGGACTGCCGGCAACGCTTCGAAGATCAAGCCGATCTCCCTGGAAGCGATGTTCCAGCGTTACCTGAAAGGTGAGTTGAACGCCAAGGTCAACTAAGGCCACTGGGTGTTATAAAAAAACCGTCGAAAGACGGTTTTTTATTGTTCGTTTTTTAACCACGTTGATCGGTGTTTCGGACATAAGGCGCTTGGGAATGTCCGCTAAGGTGGACATAATCGATTTTTTAGTGAGCAATGTCCGCTATAGGTTACAAAATGCTGATCCTCAATCCGGTTGCTCTCGGCGAAAGAGTGCGTCTCTTGCGGCGTGTGAAAGGTTACAGCCAAGCTCGGCTTGCGGAGAGGGCCCACTGCAACCGTAAAACCATTATCGATCTTGAGGCTGGTGAGAATGTGGGGCTCCATACCTTGTTTCGAGTGATCGCATCCCTCGGTATGGCCCTTGACCTGGTCGATGAGCGCATTGACCTCAAGTCTCTTGCGGAACTGGTCGAGCGCGATGAGTAGAGTCAATCAACTGGAGGTGGTTGTGCCTCACAAGTGATCGCCCTTGTATCCGACTTCAGGGGGATGAAAGGAGTGACCTTGCCAGATATCGCCGACCTTCACCTCTTCACCCGGATTGACGGCGATCCAGCGCCAACCCCGAAGGTGAGTGGGGTGATAGTTTGGCTTGTCTTTTGACTCCATTATTTCACTCACGTAAAAACCGTGAACACTGGATTCCATGACCAAGGCCCATTTCATATCCACCTCTACATGTTGCTAATAGTAGGTGTGGAAAGTGTTACTTACGATTTGAAAGTTGGTCTACTGTCAATGCTGACAGTTTTATATACAGTTTCCGAATATCGAATAGCACCTTAAAGCATAAAGCGGCGTTTTGAGAGGCGGGGATACCAGTCTGTTGTTTGGCAATGACTGAGTCATTGAATCTGTAAAGGGAACGACTTTATGGAAGCTTACAGAATATGAGGAAGTCGGAAATAATATAAAAAACTGTCAGTTCTGACAGTAGTCAGAAGTGTTCGAGTCCGGCACTTTCAGGGTTCATTTACTGTAAGGGAGTGTACGGTCATGAGCTCAAAGGGCAAGAAGGTAAAAAAAGCAGAGGTGGGTTTTAAAGGTCCGGCTAAGGCTACGCTCGCGCCGGAGGTGAAACCCGGTTTCAAGGGCGCGGCTGAGGCCACGCTCAAGCCGGAGGTGGCACCAAAAGGTCAGGCCAAGCCTTAGTCGCCATACTGGGCAAGGCTGCGAGCGATAAGCTCAAGCCTGATATAAAAGGGCGGCGGAATGATTGATTATCCGCCGCCTTCCCCATGGCTATCCGCGTTTACGCCGGCCGTATGGCCGCGCCTTCCAGCAGCGCATCCACCACCGCCCGGGCCATTTCCACGGAGCGGACCATGGAGCCGATCAGGCCGCGCTCAATACCACTGGCGTCAGTGATTTCATCGGAGATTTCTTCCGCTCCAATCAGCAACAGTGAAACATGCCGCAACGCTTCTTCGGGAGTGATACCGGGGCGGACGGCAAACAGTGGGTGATTTTCTCCGTCGAGACAGCCGAAAGTTTTCAGGCCGGTGGAGGGCAGGCTGTCCAGCAGGGGACGCTTGCTGTCGCGCATCACTTGCAGCAAGGCTTCGTTGGTTTCTCTGAGGATCGCGGTGATGCGCTGGCGGGTGTAGTTGATGGGTGGATCGGGGACGAGCTTTTTCATGATTCGTGACTTCCTGTGGATAACAAGAAGCTGCCGGCTCTCACTTCCACGCAAGAAGGTGGCAGCTGTACGCAGGTGTGGAAGACCGGGCCACAGAAAACCCCGGCGCACCCGAAGGTACCCCGCGCACAGCCGCCATGACACGAATGAACAGTCGAATTCGTATTTGAGCGCCTGTGCACTTTTCTGGGCTTCGGACTTCCACATCCGACCACTGATAAGCAGTGGTGAACGAAGACTAGACGCGAAGAATTCAAAGGCGCAAGCCGCTCAGGGGCGATTACAATTTTCTAGGAAATGGCCTGCAAATGACAGCGTAAAATTCTGACGCTTCATCCCCGGTTATGCACCGCGTTGGTTCGGATCTCAACAGCAGGGGCAGTAACCGTCGTGGCGGTCCTCAACCGCGTTTATACCAGCCGTGATCGAATCGTTGAGCAGGGGTGACGGGTGCACCTGCAACCGGCGCATCTTTCCCAAGGATGCGCTGGTTACCCGTTAATCGGCATATTTCACCCTGAATACAGCTTCGCTATTAATTTAATTTTACCAGTTTAAATTTCTGATTTGCCGAACCTTTATAGGGCCAAGCGATAATTCTGGTTCCGTCCGCCATACCAGAACCCTCTACATCCAACACATTGAGGTTAAGCTTACTTTCGATAAAGTACACGTCCTTGATGCCCGCGCTCTTAAAGATCCAAAAATGTTTCAGATGTAATGGGATTTGGGGGTCGTCAGCATATACTTCAGAGTTGTTGACTACTGTTAGTATCAAGAATGTGTAACGTTGGTTTATAATTCGGTACGCATCGTTCACGGAATTATATTCGATGTACCATTCGGATTGTGGTTCGCTATTTTCATGCCATAGATTGACGGCGTGCGGGTTGCCACTCATAACCATGCTAATAAGGTTGATGTTAGTTAGGTGTGTGTAAATTTTATAGGCGCCGTCTGGAACTCTTACACTTGGCCCAGGGACATCACTGTATTTCGGTTCAGGGGCTTCGCCGCCAGCAGGGGTGGTTTTGTCTTGCATGATAAATCTCCTTGGTATATCGCTTAGCATGGGCGTGGAGCTTTCTGGATGAACACGCTGTCCGAAGGGGCGCCACGTGGACTCAAATGCCAGGGAAAACATACTCCTGAGGGGTCGTTGCTGGATATTTTGAGCAGGCTTTGCACGCCGGTCTACTGTTAGAAATGACAGGTTTATAGAAGGTTTTCGAATGGTGAATAGTGCCTTAAAATATAAAGCAATGTTTTAATTGATCTGTGAGTTATGGCGGCTTGGATACTTGAATGTGGCGAGCGGGCTTGCTCTAATGCCGGTCAGTTAAGGTCGAGCGCAGTTCCTGTAGGAGCATGGCTTGTCGGGACGCCGCATCGCAGCGAAGGGGCCCGTAAGACCGTCAAAAGCTTCGCGGGCAAGCCCTGCTCCTACCGGTTAGGTGGTGTTTTCAATATCTCATTTTCTTGACTGAACGGCATTAGGGCGAGCCCGCTCGCCACAAGACCGCGTTCAGCGGCCTCACATTTCGAATGTGCATACAGCATCACTATAATTTTAAAGGTTACCTATTTTGACCAGTTTAAATTTCTGATTGGTCGATCCTTTATAAGGCCAAGCGAGAATCCTGGTGTTATCCACCGTGTTAGAGCCCTCCACATCCAACACGTGGCCGCTAGCTTTGTTCTCGATATAGACCACGTTGGTGCCCGCGTTCTTGAAAATCCAATGATAGGCCCTTAGTTGCGGGGTTGTATCATATGAAGCATATACACCAGAATCGCCGACCACTTTGAGCATTAGCTGAGTCAATTTCCCATTGTTAATGATGTGCGCGTCGTGGGCGCTAATGTAAGAGATTTTCCATGTGGATTCGGGTTCGTTATTGTCATGGAATAGCTTGACGCTGTGGTCGTCTATAATGCCGCCACTCAGAGACATGTCAATAACATGGGTATTGGTTAAAGAGGTGTAAATTTTATAGACGCCGTCTGGAATTTTTATAGCCGCACCGGGTGCATCCTTGGGTGTCTGCTCAGAGGCTTCGCCGTCAACGGAGGTGGTTTTATCTTGCATGATAGCTCTCCTTGGTATGTCGCGTAGCATGGGCGTGGTGCTCTTTGGATAAGCGCTCTTTCCGAAGGGGCGCCACGTAGACTCAAATGCCAGGGAAAGCACACTCCTGAGGGGTCGTTATTAAATATTTTGGAGGTGGGACGTCAATAACCCACAACCGACGTATCGTTTCTCAACGATGTGCCGGTTGTCCGCTAATCAGATATCCTTGCGCCATGAATACCGCCTCACTTTGGTCCATCGATTTTTAATAATTTAAATTTCTGATTTCTCGAGCCCACATGACGATAATCGATGATGCTGGAGTTATCCTCCATATGGGAGCCTTCCACATCCATCACTTTACCGTCATATTTATTTTCAAGATAGTAGAGGTCGGGGCCCGCACTTTTGAACATCCACAGTTGGGCTGGATTCCCGGTGATAGGTGACGCCCCTACACTATTATCTTTCATCTCTCCGGCAGCCAGATCCTTTTCCCTTTGGTTTATAAGCAGGTAGTACCCACCGGGCTTACGGAGAACTCCCCACGTGGATTCGAGTGAACTATTGTCATGGTACAGCTTAACACGGTGGACGCGCTGGTC
Source organism: Pseudomonas sp. MWU13-2862 (assembly GCF_023242495.1). NCBI lineage: Bacteria > Pseudomonadati > Pseudomonadota > Gammaproteobacteria > Pseudomonadales > Pseudomonadaceae > Pseudomonas > Pseudomonas sp. MWU13-2862. Next base: position 123,870 of record NZ_JALMEZ010000019.1, read on the forward strand.
GCTCCCACTCACAGCCATATCAACAACACTGGTGTTGTTTAAATTCGTGTAGATTTTATAGATACCCTCTTCGACCTCCATGGCCCCGCCTGGGGCGCCCTTGGCCGTTTTTTCAGGGCCTGTAGCATCACGAGGGGTCGCTTCATTTTTCATGACAACTCTCCTTATAGATTGCGTAGTACCCATGGCGTGTTCACGTGATGAACACAACTTTCGAAGTGGCACGTAACAACCCTGGTGCTGGATTCCATGACCCAGGCCCCTTTCATATCCGCCTCTGCATGCCAATGATCGTCAGTTACTGAATAGATTGAGCACGCTTTGCAAATCGGTCTACTGTCAGAATTGACAGGTTTATAGACGGTTTCCGAATAGGGAAGAGCGCCTCAATGCATAAAAGCTCTCTTTAAGAAGCGGCGGTAATATCAACCCTTCACATGATCAATATCCAACTTGTAGAAAGTCACCATGCCGCCCTCGTTGGTATAGCCGGTATTGTCCTGCACATAGACCCCTGCCTTGAAGTACAGCGGTTTTTCGCGCCAGGTGCTACTGATCTGGGTGTACCAGGACGCATCGGCGGCCTGCACGCTCAGATAACCGCCGCGACTCAGGTGAATCACATAAGTGAAGGCTTTATCCAACGGCACATTGTCGGCAATCTCGATCACCCGGCTTTTCTTGTCGTCGGGGTGGTTGCGGATCTTGACCACGATGATCCCGGTCTTGCGGCTGTCCTTGTACTGGTACTCGACCTTGAGCATCGGCTGGGTGCTGTTGTACGCATGGATCTGGCCGATGACGATCTTGCCCGACGAGGGCACCTGGTTCACCGCCAGGGTTGCGCGCAGGTAGTTGTTGGACTCGCTGTACAACCAGTTGCGCAGCCGGCCATCGGGCCAGGTCTCGCGTAATTCGCTGCGCGGGTAGATGGCGTTTTCGGTCTTGGAACCGGTGACCGGCGACCAGAAGAACAAGGTGCCGCTGTCGGAGTGAAAGTACTGATCCTTGAAGCCCTGCACCAGCTTGGGCGTATCGATCGTCGCCGGCGGGGTACCGACGGGAACGCTGAGGTTCCAGGTGGTCAGGTCGATCATGTCTGTTCCTTCCTTGTAAGCCGTTTACGCGCGGACCGCGATTCAGCCTGGGAAAATTCAGACAAACCGCTTGGGGCCGCGCTTTCGGCGTCCTTTATAACGGCTGAAGAATAGTTTGTTAACGCCGAACCGGCGAACGGTTGACGCCAATCCGTCGACGAAACCCGCCAGCGCGGCCCGCTATAGAAGGATCGTGTTGGGCTTTTATTAAGAAGCGATATAAACACCTGTTATTTATGACAGTTGTTTTTCACAGGGCGACTTCCCACGATGAACGTTCCATCGCCAACAAAAAAAGGGTCTCACTATGGACGAAGAGGAAGCACAGAACGAGCCTGAATATCTGAAGTACTTCAAGCGCAAACAAAAGATCAACCTGCGCGGCAGGCTGCACGGCGGGACGGTGGAGTCCGAGCGCGGCGAGCTGTGCAGCATCGACTGGACGCACCGAACACTGACCTATCACGGCGAATTCGGCTTATACAATACGGTGCGTTTCGACGAAATCTACGAAATTGAACCAATTGCGGAATATAGGACCTCATAACATTGACCGGCCGTATTAACGGTCGTCACCGTGGTATGACGCGGTCTTGCAGGCCCGAGGCGTTTTCCGGGCCGCGTCCTGAAGGTGATAAACGACCGTTAGTCGGGAGATTGTGGCCATGTCTGGATGATGGCCTATTGCTCACTACGCTTTGCACAATCCCGGTCTAGAGTAGTCCTTAGGTTTAGCCCGGTTTCCTAGATTTCCGGTGGAGTTCCCCGAACAAGAGAAGCAGCATGGATTGCGTGCAACAGATACCCGGTGATGGTAGTTCCGTCCTTCTGGTCGTCGATGATTACCCTGAAAATCTGATCAGCATGCGTGCCTTGCTGGAACGTCAGGATTGGCAGGTGGTCACTGCCGCCTCAGGCATTGAGGCACTGACGTTGCTGCTTGAGCATGAGATTGACCTGGTGCTGCTGGATGTACAGATGCCCGGGATGGACGGTTTTGAAGTGGCCCGCCTGATGCGCGGCAGCCAGCGCACACGTCTGACCCCGATTATTTTCCTCACCGCCAACGAGCAGTCCCCGGACGCTGTGATCAAGGGCTATGCCAGTGGCGCGGTGGATTACCTGTTCAAGCCCTTCAACCCCGATATCCTCAGGCCCAAGGTCCAGGCGTTGCTGGAGCAGCAGCGCAACCGCCGGGCCCTGCAATGCCTGAGCCGCGACCTGGAAGCGGCCCGGGCGTTCAATGCCTCGGTGCTGGAGAATGCCGCCGAAGGCATTCTGGTGGTCAACGAAGACGGCACGATCCGCTTCGCCAACCCGGCCATTTCGCGCTTGCTCAATCTGTCGCTGGACGCCCTGGCCGGCCAGCCGTTCCTGGATTTCCTGCAGAACCCGCACTTTCCCAACTGGCACAGCTCATTGCTGTACGAGGAGTACCGCAAGGGCGAAACCTATCGCCTGCATGATGCGTATTTGCGCACCAGCCAGGACCAGATGCTGCCGGTGGCCTTGTCCTGCGCGCCGCTGCCCGCCGACCAGAAGGCCATGGTGGTGACGGTGCTGGACATGTCGGTGGTGCGGCACTTGCACCAGCAACTGGAGTTCCAGGCGGTCACCGACCCGTTGACCGGCTTGCTCAACCGCCGGGGGTTCTACCAGACGGCGGAAAATACCCTGCGCCGCAGCGACAGCGCGGAAAAGTCCCTGGTGCTGATGTACCTGGATCTCGACGGCTTCAAACGGGTCAACGATTCCCTGGGGCACGAAGCCGGCGACCGAGTGCTGCGCTGGGTCTCGGAACAGTTGAAGTCCTGCCTCAATCCCTTCGATATTCTTGCGCGCATGGGCGGTGATGAGTTCACCACCCTGCTCAATCTGGAGCACCCGGAGCAGGCGGCGAGAATCGCCGAGCGGTTGATCGAGCGAGTTTCCATTCGCCAGCAAATCGACGGCATGGAAATGACGCTCGGCGTCAGCATCGGCATTGCCACTTACCCCGATTGCGGGGCCAATCTCGATGGCCTGTTGCGGGCGGCGGACATCGCCATGTATGAGGCCAAGCGCGCCGGTCGTCAGCAGTATCGCTACTACGACCATGAGATGAATGGTCGGGCCCGCTCGCGCCTGATGCTCGAGGAAAGTGTCCGTTCGGCGATCGAGGGCAAGGAATTCAAGATGGTCTACCAGCCCCAGGTGTCCCTGGAGGATGGCCGCCTGCGGGGGTTCGAGGCGTTGCTGCGCTGGCACCATCCGAGTGTCGGTGATGTGCCGCCAGGGTTGTTCCTGCCTTTATTGGAAGAAGTACGGCTGATCAGCCGGCTGGGCAGTTGGATCTATCGCCAGGCGGCCACTCAGCGGCATGCCTGGAGTGGCGTGTTTGCCGATGACCTGGTGCTGAGCGTCAGCCTGAGCGCCACACAGTTCTGTATGCCGAACCTGGCGGACGAGTTGCAGGAGGTGCTGGAGCGCCATGACCTGCGGGCGCATCAGCTGGAAGTCGAGGTGACGGAGGCGGCGCTGATGCAGGACTACGAGGCTTCGCGCAAGCAACTGAGGCGGATCCGCGCCCAGGGCGTGCGCGTGGCCCTGGACGATTTCGGTTCGGGACACTGTTCGCTGAACCACCTGCGTGACCTCGAGTTGGACACGCTCAAGCTCGACCGACAATTGATTGCCAAGATCCTCGATTCACCGCGGGATGCGGCCCTGGCCCGCACGGTGATCGACCTGTGCAAGGAGTTTGGTTTGCTGGTGATCGCCGAGGGCGTGGAAACCGTGGAGCAATGGCAGTGGCTCAAGGCCAATGGTTGCCCGATGGTCCAGGGCTTCCTGGTGGCCCGGCCGCTGACGGCCAAGGACGCCACCGGCTTCGGCTCGGCGTTTGACTGGAGCGCGTTGTCCGCCTGAATTCGCTACACTGGCTTCTTTTTCGGTGTACGTAAGGCCTGTCATGACTGTGCTGAAATACCTTCAGGCTTATCCCACGTCCTTGCAGGAACAGGTCCGCCAGATGATCGCCCGGGATGCCCTGGGCGACTACCTGAGCCAGCGTTATCCGGAGCGGCATGCGGTGCAGAGCGACAAGGCGTTGTACAGCTATGCCCTGGCGTTGAAGCAGGAACATCTGCGCAATGCGCCGGCCATCGACAAGGTGCTCTTCGATAACCGCCTCGACCTGACCCATCGCGCCCTCGGCCTGCACACGGCGATCTCGCGGGTCCAGGGCGGCAAGCTCAAGGCCAAGAAGGAAATCCGCATCGCCTCGCTGTTCAAGGAGGCGGCGCCGCAGTTTCTGAAGATGATCGTGGTGCACGAGTTGGCGCACCTGAAGGAATCCGATCACAACAAGGCCTTCTACCAGCTGTGCGAATACATGCAGCCCGGTTATCACCAGTTGGAGTTCGACCTGCGGGTGTACCTGACCTGGCGCGATCTGCAGGGCAAATCTGCAACTCCGTAGGCGCCGAGTGTGCGCTTGAGTCGAAGCATTGGAAGGTCAACCCTAAGGATTACCGGATGGACGTCAGCAAGACCAAGAGCAGTTTCTACCGCCGTCTGTACGTGGCATGGTTGATCGACAGCGAGATTGCCAGCAGCGTTCCGGCCCTGACCGAAGCCACGGGCATGCCACGGCGCACGGCGCAGGATACGATCCTGGCCCTGGCGGACCTGGACATCGTCTGCGAGTTCGAACAGGAAGACGGCGCGCGCAATCACGCCGGGCAATACCGGATTCGTAGTTGGGGGGCGATCGACAAGAGCTGGATTGGTCGCAACCTGGTTTCGATCAAGCAGGTGCTGGGTTATCCCTGAAGTTTTGTGGTGTCTGTGCTGGCCTCTTCGCGGGCAAGCCCTGCTCCTACAAAGTTGGGCCGTACACAAAAGGTGTGTTCGACACATAACTGTAGGAGCAGGGCTTGCCCGCGAAGAGGCCCTGGAGAACACCAAAAACCTCAGCTTTTGCGCATACCGATATGCGGAATATCGTCCTCCAGATACACCTCGCCCACCACCTCGAACCCATAGCTCCCGTAATAATTCTGCAAGTGCGCCTGGGCCGACAGATAGATCGGCACTTGCGGCCAAAGCTTCCCGGCCTGCTTCAACGCCTGGGCCATCAGCTCATGCCCCAACCCCTGGCCGCGGGCCTCGGGGGCGATCACCACTCGCCCGATCACCACGTCACCCCCCTGGGATTCCGGGTCGAGCAGACGCAGGTAAGCCACCAGTCGATCATCGCGCCAGCCCATCAGATGGCAGGTGTCGCCCTCCAGATCACGCCCATCGACTTCCTGGTAGGGACATTTTTGCTCGACCACGAAGACTTCGGTCCGCAGTTGCAGGATGCTGTACAACTGTTCCTTGCTCAGGTCGCCATGGTGTTTGCAGAGCCAGTCAGTGGTCATGCTCGCCTCTGGATTCAATAACTTGATAGCGATACTAGGCGCGTTATCCGAGGTCGCCAACCGCGGATTTCTTTTGCCCGACAGGGCCGGGGCTGGAAAGCTCCTTGCAGGGAATCCTGAACCGGTATTTCGGTTCACTGGCGGCTACTTGATATCATTGGCTTTGCTCGCCATCGTCATCTTTGTGTAATCTGCCAAGCCGTGCTTTTGCTCTGGCTCGGATGAGCTAATGTTAGGACCAGGGAGGTAGCCGGTTGCTTTTGGATGTGCTCCTCCGGCTTCGGCTAACTCTGCTGGGCTATGTGCCCGCTAAGGATCTTTAGCATGCCGCGATTGCATCGAGCTTTTGTTTTGCTTGGATTGCTGCTGCTTTCACAGGGCGCCGCCGCGGACAAGTTACGGTTGGTGGCCGATGGCTGGCCGCCGTTTACCGACGCGACGCTGGTCAACGGTGGCCTGGCCACCGATATCGTCATCACGGCGCTGGCGCGGGCCGGCTATGCCAGCGACTTCGAGCAGGTGCCCTGGGCACGCGCGCTCAAGGGCGTCGGCGAAGGGCGCTATGACGTGCTGGTCAATGCCTGGTACAGCGACGAACGCACCTTGCTGGGGCAGTTCTCGGCCGAGTACCTGGTCAACCGCGTGCTGTTTCTCAAGCGCAAGGAGTCGGCCATCGAGTTCGATAACCTGGGTCAGTTGCACGACCTGCCGATTGCGGTGGTGCGTGACTACGCCTATAGCGCCGATTTTGACGGTGACACCCAGTTGCAGAAGATCCCGGTGCACAACTTTGCCATGGCCGTGCGCATGCTCGCGGCCGACCGCGTGAAGCTGACCCTGGAAGACGAGTATGTGGCGCGTTATTACCTCAAGAGCGAGGCGCCACGGGTGCGCAATGCCGTGGAGTTCCTGCCCAAGCCGCTGAGCGAGAACAGCCTGCATATCCTGGTCAGCCTGAAGAACCCGCAGCATGAGCAGATTGTCGCCGGCTTCGACCGCGAGATCGCGGCGATGAAGGCCGACGGCAGCTATGATCGGCTGCTCAAGCTGCACGGGATGTAACCACCCCCGCGAAACCTTGTAGGAGCCG